>UQKD01000045.1 GCA_900541585.1 uncultured Alistipes sp. | reverse complement strand
AAGGACTTCGAACGATTTTGGATTAATGCAAGGCGGCTTATTTCGGATGGTTACTGAAAACCGCCGAAGGCGTCGAACTGATCTTCGAACCGGGGCTTGGCGAATGCCTGTTCCACTCCGACCGCAACCGACTTTCGCAGCTGATGATCAACCTGCTGACCAACGCCGCGAAATTCACCTGCAAAGGGTCGATCCGCTTCGGCTACCGGGCGGAAGGCAGCCGGCTCTATTTCTACGTCACCGACACGGGCTGCGGCATCCCGCCCGAAGGGCAGCGGCAGGTTTTCGAACGGTTCGTCAAACTCAACTCCTTCAAGCAGGGCACGGGACTCGGGCTTCCGATCTGCAAAAGCATCGTCGAACATCTCGGCGGAGAGATCGGCGTGGAGTCGGAAGAGGGGCGCGGCACGACCTTCTGGTTCACGCTTCCCTACATCGCGGGCAAACCCTGCGAAACCCCGTGCGGGGAGGTTCCGACGGTCTCGGTCGAAAAGGACAAACTGACGATCCTCATTGCCGAGGACAACGACAGCAACTACCGTCTTTTCGAAACGATCCTGCGCCGCGACTACCGCCTGCTGCACGCCTGGAACGGAGAGCAGGCCGTCGAACTGTGCCGCAAGGAGCATCCTCACGTAATCCTCATGGACATCAACATGCCCGTGATGAACGGTTACGAAGCGGCGGCGGAAATCCGAAAATTCGCGGCGGATATTCCGATCGTCGCAGTCACGGCCTACGCTTACGCCTCCGACGAGCAGAAGATCATGCAGAACGGATTCACGGGCTACATGCCCAAGCCGATCAACGCCCCGCAGCTCAAAAAACAGATTCTCGACATCCTGCGGAAACGCATCACGCTGATATAAAACGAAAAGGACACCCCTGTCGGGTGTCCTTTTCCGTTATTCGAGCCGGAAAATCCGCGCCTCGTCGTCGGCCGGCGGCAGCGGGGCGGGGGAGAAGTCGGAATAGCCCAGGGCAATGGCGCAGAGGGGTTCGCAGCCGGCAGGGACGGGCAGGAAAGACCGGAGGTACTCGGCCGCCGTCTCACCGTCGGGAACGTCCTTGCGGCGGGGCCGTCCGTTAACGTGCACCCAGCACGAAGCCAGCCCTTCGTCGACGCAGGCCAGCTGGAGCACCGTGGCTGAAATTGCGGCGTTCTCACGCCACAGGTCGCTCGCCGAGGTGTCGCCCAGCACCAGGACCGCCAGCGGCGCGCCCTTCAGAAACGCCGACCCGTAATCTCGCATTTCGGCCATGCGGGCCACCAGCGCGGGGTCGTCGACCGCCAAAAAACGCGTCGTGCGCGTATTGCGTGCCGAAGGGGCCGAAAGGGCCTCGTGAAGGATGCGGTCCACCGTCGAGCGGGGAACTTCGCGGTCGGTGAATTTACGGACCGAACGGCGTTTTGCAATCAATTCCTTGAACTCCATAATCAGTTGTTTTTACGTACGTTATTGCCGGAAACAAGCCTCCGGGACAGACAGACTGCACCCCGGACCGGCACGAAAGCGACCGGCATCGGGGCCAGTTTGCGCTGTTTTTGCAAAAATACGAAAAAAAAGCTATCTTTGGTGTCGGGGTCGCAACAACCCTGTTACCTGTCGGAAGGTTTTACCGAACCGTGCATCATCCGGTTTTGCAGCCGTCTGATTTTTAGCAGCTTTAGAACCAAAACATTGAAAACGATGGAATTCAGATTCACCATAGCCCTGATCTACGACTTCGACGGAACGCTGGCTCCGGGCAACATGCAGGAGTACGACTTCATTCCGGCCGTCGGCAAGAGCAACAAGGAGTTCTGGACCGAGGCCAACACGCTCGCCGAGGAGCAGGACGCCGACATGGTCCTGACGTACATGGCGCGGATGATCCAGGAGGCCAAATCGAAGGGGCTGTCGCTGCGCCGCGAGGCGTTTCAGGATTCGGGACGCCGCGTGACGCTCTTCGCAGGAGTCAAAGAGTGGTTTTCGCGCATCAACGCTTACGGCGCCGAGCGAGGCATCCGCATTTTGCACTACATCAACTCGTCGGGGCTGAAAGAGATCATCGAGGGAACGGAGATCGCCCACGAATTCCGCAAGATCTACGCCTGCTCGTTCCTCTACGACGTGGACGGCATCGCCTACT
>UQKD01000044.1 GCA_900541585.1 uncultured Alistipes sp. | reverse complement strand
CCAATGTTTCGGTCGCCTTCTCGCCCGTCGTCACGACGGCCCGGCATTCGGGCAGGCGATCCAGCAGACCGCACACGTCGGTCGGTCGCACGACTTGCAGGAAGTTGTCCGAGGCGTTGTCCCGAAGGCGGACGACTTCGCTGGCCGTATCGTAGAGCGCCAACCCGACCGTCCGGCAAAAAGCCATGATGCGTTCGCGGTCGAAATGCTTGGGATCGGCCAGGAAATGGGCCTTGTCGCCGAAAAAGAGCAGCCCCATGATCCGCCACATGTCGTTTTGAAGATTGGGGTAGAAGAATTCCATCGACCAGCGCACGCGCTTGGGCGGAAAGCTGCCCAGCATCAGCACGCGCGCGCCGTCGGGCAGGAACGGGGCGAGAGGATGAACCTCCGAAGACGGGTTATTCATAGAATCGGGGATCGAAATTTACCAGATAGAGTTTTTCGGTGGCGCGCGTCAGCGCCGTGTAGAGCCAGCGCAGCATGTCGCGCGTCATCGGCTCGTCGCCGAACAGGCAGCGGTCGACGAAGACCGCCCGCCACTGCCCGCCCTGCGCCTTGTGGCACGTGACGGCGTAGGAAAACTTCACCTGAACGGCGTTGAAATGCGGATTTTCACGGATTTCCTTAAAACGTTTCAACTTGCTTTTGATGTCCGTGTAGTCCTTCTCCACCTCGTAGAAGAGGCGCGTCGACTCTTCGCGCGTGAGCGAGGGCGATTCCGAGGCGATCGTGTCCAACAGAATCTTGCACTCGATCTCCGCATCGTTATAGTCGGGGAATTCGAGCACGGCGTCGGCGAAGCGGAAGCCGTAGAAATCCTCGAACCGCCTGAGGCGCTTCAGCCGCGCGATGTCGCCGTTGGCGATGAAATTCATCGGGCAGTCCTCAGTGTGCTCGGGAAAGTAGTAGTTGTTCTTGACGACCATCAGCATGTCGCCGCTCTCGATCTCCTCCTCGGCATAGAGCACGTTGCGGCGGATGCCCTCGTTGTAGCGGTTGGCCCGCTTGTTCGAGCGCGTGATGACGATCGTCTCGTCGCGGCCGTACCGGGCGTAGCAGTCCTGGAGCTTTTCGAGGAACTCCCCGCCCTCGACCGCCTCGATGTCGGGGAAATCCATTTCGAAACGGGGAATCTCATAAAGTCCGTTTTCGAGCATGCAGCGCACCAGCGTGGCGTTGAAGAGGATGCCCGACTGCGCCTCCTGCCGCACCACCTCGTCCATCGTGCCGTAGACGATGTCACCGTAGGTGTCCATCGACGCCGGGTCGAGCGCCGGGCTGAAATCGGCCCCGACGGGCGGCAGCTGCGCGCTGTCGCCGACCAGCACCAGGCGGCATCCGCGGCCGCTGCGGACGTACTCCACGAGGTCCGAAAGCAGCGATCCGCTGCCGAAAACGGCTCCGCCCTGCGAGTTGTCCGAAAGCATCGAGGCCTCGTCGACGATGAACACCGCTCCGCGCTCGGGGTTGATGTTGAGCGAGAATTTCGATTCGTAATCGGCGTTCGTGCGCTGACGGTAAATGCGTTTGTGGATGGTAAGTGCCTTTTCCTGAGCGTATTGGGCCAGCACTTTGGCGGCACGCCCCGTGGGGGCCAGCAGCACGGGTTTGATTCCCAGGTCTTTAAGCGCACCGACAAGCCCGGCGATAAGCGTCGTTTTTCCGGTTCCGGCATAGCCGTTCAGCACGAAAATCCTCGAAAAATCGTCGTCTGCGAGATATTCGGACAACTTTTCTATAATTTTTTTTTGTCCGGGAGTTGTTTCGAAACAAATTTTAGCGTAAATTTGGGTCGCGATACGTGTGCTGAACATGCGTCGGTTTTTAATTGATGCAAAATTAATAACAAATATTTATTTAAAATGAAAAAACTCTTTCAAATCATTCTTGCCGTAGCAATCGTGGGTTTGATCTACGTCATCTACGTCCAGATCTCCACCCCGATCCGGTTCGACAAAGAAACGAAGGCGAAGAAAGCCCAGGTTATCGACCGCATCAAGGATATCCGTACGGCCCAGCGCGCCTTCAAATCCAAGTACCAGCATTTCACGGCCAGCTTCGACTCGCTGACGGCATTCGTGCTGACCGACACGCTCGAACTGGAGCGCAAGATTGTCGACGAAGACGACTCGGTGGCCATGGCCATGCTGAAGAAGTCGGGCAAAAAGAATATTGAAAAGTTCAAGATCGCTGTGATCGACACCATTTTCGCCCCCAAAAAGGTGACGCGTCAGGATGTCGAGAATTTCCGCTACATTCCCGGAACCGGTAACAAGGCCCAGTTCATCATGGAGGCCGGCATCATCACCACCGAGTCGAAGGTCGTGATTCCCGTCGTGGAGTGCCGCGCACCCTACAAGATGTTCCTCGACACGGTGGCTTACCGCCAGGAGGTGATCAACCTGATCGACGACGAGCAGAACAACTTCAACCGCTATCCCGGCGTCAAGTTCGGATCAATGGATTCCGGTAACAATGAGGCAGGCAACTGGGAGTAACACGCCGCAGTCAGGCAATAAGGTGTCCATTCAGCTCTCGTTGGATGGACACTCTTTTTCGGTCCCTGCGCTCTCGGAACTGCCCGCCGGAGGGGCTTCGGTGAAGGTCGAACTGCTGCTGCCCCGCACAATGCTCGTGCCGGGCGAACTCTTCGATGCGGAGCGGGGCGCGGAGATGCTCGCGGCGAACGGCATGCCGCCGACGGCGGAGGAGTGCGTCGTCGCCAGCGACCCGGAAGCGGAGACGGTGGCCGTGACGGCTATCGACCGCGAGGCGCTGCGGCAGGTGGAGGAGAAGCTGGGCGACAGGGCGCGGTTCACCACCCCGCTGCTGCATACCCCCGCGAATGCCGCCAAAACCGTATGGATGAGCCGCAGGGCGGGACTTCTATATATTAAGGTATACGACAACGGCGAATTGCAGCTTGCCGAAGTGATTCCTGCGGCGACGGACACCGATGTCGCCTACTTTTTCGAACGGCTCGACGGCTGTTTCCCGCTCAAGGAATACGAACTACGCATTGCGGGCGACAATCCGAAAGCGGCGCGCAAACTGCTCGGCAAACGATTCAGACAGACGACATGCGAATAGTCAGCGGAAAATACCGGGGCCGGGCGATCAACCCGCCCAAAAACCTGCGGGCGCGGCCCACGACCGACTTCGCCAAGGAGAACCTCTTCAACGTGCTGGGCAACCTGCTCGATTTCGAAGAGTGCGACGTGCTCGACCTCTTTGCCGGCACGGGGTCGATCAGCTACGAGTTCGCATCGCGCGGCGCACGGAGCGTCACGGCGGTCGAGATCAACGCCGTGCATTACAGTTTCATCCGCCAGACGGCCGCACAGCTGGGGATCGAAAACTTCTATCCCGTCAAGGCCAACGTATTCCTCTACCTGAAAAGCTGTGCCAAGCAGTTCGACGTGATCTTCTCCGACGCCCCCTACGACCTGGAAGGCAGCGGGCAGGTCGTGAAGCTGGTCCTGGAACGCGGCCTGCTCCGTCCGGGCGGCATCCTGGTCTTCGAACATTCGAAAAAAATGGATTTTTCGGATTTCAATGAGTTCTGGCAATTAAGGAGTTACGGAAGCGTGCAATTTTCTTTCTTCAAAAAGCCCTGAAACCATTTGCCGATTAAAAAAATTACACTATCTTTGCACTCGCAATAACCGGAATGGTGCGTTAGTTCAGCTGGTTAGAATACGTG
>UQKD01000043.1 GCA_900541585.1 uncultured Alistipes sp. | reverse complement strand
GCAAAGTTCGCTCGCAAAATAGAATTGTCAAAGGCGGCTTATTTCGGATGGTTACCTCTCGTTGGGGAAATCGCACTCCTTCACGTCGCGGACATACTGCTCCACAGCAGCGGTCATCTTGGCCCCAGAGCCGTTTTGTGGATGTCACGGCTGAGCGGAGTGGCGGTGATGCCGCACAGAAGATCTGCTCCACGGCGAAAGCGTCACCCGTGCGGAAAAGGGCCCCGGCGTTCTGGGTCGAACGAACCTTGTCCAGCACCACCGTGATGGGCATCTTTTCCATCGCGGCGAACTCTTCAGCCGAAGGTCTGCCGAGTTCTCCGTTGGCGATTCTGCGCAGAATGGCTTCGGAATGGTTCAAAAGCTTGGAAAGCTCTTATCTAAAAAATAAATCCTTCAATTTTTAAGTTACTATTGCAATAGCTTGTTGATTCAGCCATTTTTTTCTTCGATCGAATAGAATTTGCGATCCCGAAGATTTTCCCTATCTTGCAAGAGGCTATTTGAAATACGGCATTTTCGTGCAATTAACTGAAAATAAACCGTTACCTTCTCGTTACCTATTCTATCTACAAACATGTAGCGACTCGATAAACCAAGCCGTTGCATTCCTATAGTCCCACTCTTGTTGGATACCCCTCTGCATTTAGCAAGCGATTACTGTATCCCGGTTTCGGGCTACCGCAACAACACATCCGGCGCGTTGAACAACGTTACGGGCAACGGCTATTCGTGGACGGCGGTGCCGAACTCGACGACGAACGGGCGCAAACTGAACTTCAACTCGGGTAGCGTCAACCCGTTGAACAACAACCGCTCCGACGGCTTCCCCGTGTGCCCCGTCCAAGAATTTACACGGCTCAAACCACTCTTGCCTGTATGGATATCGGATCCGAAAAATTGCTAACCGATATTTTCCAAGCCTATTTCGATGCGAGAAAACATAAAAAGAACACGAAAAGCCAACTCTCCTTTGAAATGGATCCGGAACATAACCTCGTCGCGTTACACGAACAGATCCGAGAGCGGACATACCGCCTCCGGCCCTGCATGTGCTTCATTACGGAGTATCCGGGCAAAGGTGAGATCTTCGCCTCGGCATTCCGGAACCACCTGCGAGGGCTGATCCCGCGTCTGAACGACTTCTTGTTCCCGGAACTGAAGCTGACGCTCCACCCCGACAAAATCGTACTGCAACACTACTCGAAGGGCGTCTTGTTCTTAAGGGCCTGCATCAGGCCGCACCGATACTATCCGGCCACACGAACCGTCAACATGTTCCATGCGGCGATCCGCAAACTAGAACGGGAATGCCAAAGGGAAGAGCCGCAGCCCGAACGACTCGCGGAAATGCCGGCCGTGATCAATTCCTACTGCGGACACCTGGCATTTCCAGGCCTACCGGATTCTGAACGGGCAGTTCCGGAAATCACCCCTGAAGCGTTATTTCGACTTCACGGCAAACTACCGTAAAGCCATACTGAAAAAAGAGTTCAAACAGCGTCGGAAACTCCCGTTCGAACAAGATACAAAAGAGGTATTAACTACCGAACATACTCAATTATAGGTTCTGTATATCAATGGTTAGAGGTTATTGACAATGCGCCTTGATATTCGTATTCCAAATATTTTAAATATTCAAAATCATACGCCCCATATACTATATAGCGTACAGCGCTTGTCAATGTGTTTATGTCCCTCAATATTCCGGAACGAAAACGCCATATCCTCCGAAGAAAGCGTTTCGGCATCAGAGCGATGCAGGTACGTTTTTTGATTTTAGAGGAGCAGATTTTGTCCTAACGCAGACTGCCCCGGATGGGACATAGTTTCCTATTTCCCATTCGGGGCAGACAAGGCAGGGCGAAAGATACCCTATAAAATCGAAAAACTAACTGCCGAAGTTGTCGTAGAGGATATTCTCCGGCGGCACGCCGAGGTTGTCGAGCATCTTGACGACCGACGCGATCATCATCGGAGGTCCGCACATGAGGTAGATGCAGTCCTCGGGAGCCTGGTGGTTCTTGAGGTAGTTTTCGTAGAGCACGTTGTGCACGAAGCCCGGCGTATACTTCACTCCGGCAGCGTCCGCCTCGGGATCGGGACGGTCGAGCGCCAGGTTGAACTTGAAGTTGGGGAAATCCTTCTCGATCTGATGGAACTCGTCGAGGTAGGGAACCTCCTTCAGCGCGCGCGCACCGTACCAGAACGACACGGGACGCCTGGTCTTTTCGGTCTTGAACAGGTGCATCAGGTGGCTGCGCATCGGAGCCATGCCCGCACCGCCGCCGATGAAGATCAGCTCCTGCGTATCGGGCAGGTTGTCCGGCAGGAAGAATTCGCCGTAAGGACCCGAAATCGTGATCTTGTCACCCGGCTTGCGCGAGAAGACATACGACGAGCAGATGCCCGGGTTGACCTTCATGAAGCCGCCCGTAGCCTTGTCGAACGGAGGCGTGGCGATACGGATATTGAGCATGATGATGTTGCCCTCGGCCGGGTGGTTGGCCATCGAGTAGGCGCGGAACGTCGGCTCGGGGTTGGTGGCGACGAGGTCCCACATCTTGAACTTGTCCCAGTCGGCGCGGTACTTCTCGTCCACGTCCATCGACGAGAACTTGATGGCGTCGTACTTCGGAATGTCGATCTGGATGTAGCCGCCGCTGCGGAACTTGAGGTTCTCGCCCTCGGGCAGCTTCACGACGAACTCCTTGAGGAAAGTCGAGATATTGCGGTTCGAGACCACCGTGCACTCCCACTTCTTGACGCCCAGCACGGCCTCGGGAACACGGATTTTCATATTCTCCTTGACCTTCACCTGGCAGCCGAGGCGCCAGTGGTCCTTGGCCAGCTTGCGCGAAATGAAACCCGTCTCGGTGGGCAGGATGTCGCCGCCGCCTTCGAGCACCTGGCATTTGCACATGCCGCACGAACCGCTGCCGCCGCACGCCGACGGCAGGAACACCTTGTTGTTGGCCAGCGTCGAAAGCAGCGTCGAACCGCTTTCGGTCGTGATGACCTTCTCGCCGCCGTTGATGTCGATTACGACATCGCCCGAGGAGGTCAGTTTCGCCTTCGCATAGAGAAGCAGTGCGACCAGCACGAGCGTTATGGCCAAAAAGGCCGCAATCGCAATTAAAATCGTTGTAGTCATTTATCGGAATCTCTTTTTAAAGGTTAGAACTGGATGCCCGAGAAGATCATGAAGGCGATACCCATCAGACCGGTGATGATGAAGGCGATGCCGGGGCCTTTGAGCGCCGCGGGGATGTGCGAATAGGTCGTCTTCTCGCGGATGGCGGCCATCATCACGATCGCCAGCCACCAGCCCAGGCCGGAGCCGAGTCCGTAGACGATCGTCTGCCAGAGCGACGTCAGTTCGCCGCCGTCGACCTTCTGCTGCATGAACAGCGAGCCGCCCATGATGGCGCAGTTCACGGCGATCAGCGGCAGGAAGATGCCCAGCTGGCTGTAAAGCGTCGGCGAGAATTTCTCGACGATCATCTCCACCAGCTGCACGAACGCCGCGATGGTGGCGATGAAGACGATGAACGACAGGAAGTTCAGGTCCACGCCCTCGATCAGCGCATTGGCCTTCAGCACGTATTCGTACAAGAGGTAGTTCAGCGGAACGGTCATCACCATCACGAACGTAACGGCGGCGCCGAGTCCCAGGGCCGTCTTCACGCTCTTCGACACGGCGATGTAGGAGCACATGCCGAAGAAGAAGGCGAAGACCATGTTGTCGATAAAGATCGACCGGATAAAGATATTCAATGATTCCATACGTTATCCTCCTATTTTTCCTGTAAGTCCTTGTTGCGCGAACGGTGCACCCAGATGATGCAGCCCACGATGATCAGCGCCATGGGCGGGAAGAGCATCAGTCCGCAGTTGGCGTAGAATCCGCCCTCGGCCATGTACCAGCTCTCGGGAATGATCCGGTAACCCAGAAGGCTGCCCGAACCGAAAAGCTCGCGGAAGAAGGCCACGATGACCAGAATCAGGCCGTAGCCCAGACCGTTGCCGATGCCGTCGAGGAACGACGCCCAGGGTTTGTTGGCCAGCGCGAAGGCCTCGATGCGGCCCATGACGATACAGTTGGTGATGATCAGTCCGACGTAGACCGACAGCTGTTTCGAGACTTCGTAGACGAAGGCCTTGAGCACCTGGTCGACGAGGATCACCAGCGCGGCGATGACCACCAGCTGGACGATGATGCGGATGCGCGAGGGAACGCCGTTGCGCAGCAGCGACATCACCAGGTTCGAGAAGGCCGTGACGACTGTCACGGAGAGTGCCATGACGATGGCGGGCTTGAGCTGTACGGTGACGGCCAGCGCCGAGCAGATACCGAGGATCTGCACGATGACCGGGTTGTTCGCCGAGAAGGGGCCGGTCAGGTATTTGAGGTTCTTTGCCGAAAACAAAGGCTCTTTTTCCATCTTACTCATTGTTTTCTACGTTTTCTTCGTTAGACACTTCGGCCGGAGCGGGGGCCGCAGCGCCGCGCTTGGCCTCCAGCAGGGGCAGGTAGTTCTCCAGGCTGTTGTAGAGCATCGCCGTCACGCCGTCCGAGGTCTTCGTACCGCCCGAAATGGCGTCCACCTCGTGTGCGGGGTCCTTGGCGCCGCCCTTACGGAGCGTCACCGAGACGAACTTGTCGCCCTCGAAGATCGTCTTGCCGACGAAATTGGCCTGGTACTTGGGCGTCGCGATCTCGGCGCCGAGACCCGGGGTCTCGCCCTTGTGGGCCATGATGATGCCGGCGACGGTGTTCATGTCCTTCTCGAGAGCCACATAGCCCCAGACGGGACCCCAGAGACCCATCCCGGTCACGGGAATGACCACGCGGCCGTCCCGGGCCTCGAAGATCGGGAATTTGCCCGCCCCGAAGGTCCCCGGCAGGTCGTTGAGCAGGGCGAAGACATCCTCGCCGTCGATCCGCCGGCCGTCCTTGTCGACGACATAGGCGTCGATGAACTCGTCGTAGGACCGGTCCCCGGCCGACAGCGACGCGAGGATGGCGTGCTTCTTCTCGTTGAGTTCGTTCTCGTACTGACGTTTCTGGAGTCCCAGCGCGGCCAGCGCGAGCAGCGTGGCCACGACGACGACCATCACCGTCGAGTACATAATAATATAGGCGTTGCCGTTCTTGTCGCTCAGCAGGCCCTTCTTCTCCGGCTTCAGCTCGGTGAATTCCGAGGCGGGAACTCCGCAGACGGGGCAGTTAGCGGGCGCGGCGTCTCCTTCGTGGATGTAGCCGCAGACGTTGCATTTGAATTTTTTCGTTGCCATAGCTTATCTCCCCTATTTTGCGAGTTTGACACGTTTCCTGCGGCGCGAAATATTGGCCTCGACCACGTAGTAGTCGACCAGCGGCGCCAGCGCATTCATGAAGAGAATCGAAAGCATCATGCCCTCGGGATAGGCCGGGTTGACCACGCGGATCAGCACGGCCAGCGCACCGGTCAGCAGGCCGACGATGTACTTGCCCGTATCGGTCTGCGACGAAGTCACGGGATCGGTGGCCATAAAGACCGCACCGAAGGCGAAGCCGCCGACGATCAGGTGATACCAGGCGGGATAGGCCGTCACGCCGAGCGCCTGGAAGAGGTAGCCCATCGCCAGTCCGCCGACGAACACCGACACCATCGTGCGCCACGAGGCGATGCCCGTGAACAGGAGGATGGCGCCGCCGAGAAGGATGGCCAGCGTCGAAGTCTCGGCGAACGATCCGGGGATGAAGCCCAGGAAGGCGTCCAGCGGCGAGAAGTTCATCGCGCCGGTCGTGCCGAGCTGTTCGAGGGCCGTGGCGCCGGTGATGCCGTCGACCTGCGCGCCCATCATCGTCCAGTCGGAGTACCACACCGTCTCACCCGACATCGAAGGGGTGTAGGCGAAGAAGGCGAAGGCGCGCGCCAGCAGCGCGGGGTTGAAGACGTTCATGCCCGTACCGCCGAAGACCTCCTTGCCGAAGACCACGGCGAAAGCCGTCGACAGCGCGACCATCCAGAGCGGCGTCGACACCGGGAAGATCATCGGGATCAGCAGACCCGTGACGAGGAAACCCTCGTTGACCTCGTGGCCGCGCGCCTGCGCGAACCCGAACTCGATGCCCAGACCCACGATATAGGAAACGCAGACCATCGGCAGCACGCGGACCAGTCCGTAGAAGAAGGCCTCAAAGCCTTCGAGTCCGACCTGGATGCCCGTATTGTAGCAACCGAACAGAAAAGCCGGCATCAGCGCCGCGACGACCATGATCATCGTACGTTTCATGTCGTTGCAGTCGCGGATGTGCGCGCCCTTCGAGGTCGTGGTGTCGGGTACGAAGAGGAACGTTTCGAACGCATCGAACGTCGACTCCAGAAAGCCCAGCTTGCCTCCCTTGGAGAAGGTGGGCTTGATATTGTCCATGAATTTACGAAGTCCCATCTTTAAGCCTCCCTGATCATTAAGTTAATACCGTCGCGGATGATCTGCTGAATCTCGATCTTCGAAGG
>UQKD01000042.1 GCA_900541585.1 uncultured Alistipes sp. | reverse complement strand
GAGCATCAGCCTTCCAAGCTGAGGGTCGCGAGTTTGAGCCTCGTCTTCCGCTCCAGTGCGCAGCAGCGTGTGATACGAACGCCTCCGTTCAGCGATGATGGGGAGTTTGTGTCGCTCGCTTGTTCTGCGAAATGAATTTTAAAACTTTAGGACAATTTTTAACAATACTTTAAATACTTAATACTATGGCAAAAGAAAAATTCGACCGGTCGAAACCGCACGTAAACATCGGTACCATCGGTCACGTTGACCACGGTAAGACCACCCTTACCGCTGCTATCACGACTGTTTTGGCAAAGAACGGTCTGTCGGAACTCCGTTCGTTCGACTCGATCGATAACGCTCCCGAGGAGAAAGAGCGTGGTATCACGATCAACACCTCGCACGTTGAGTACCAGACGGCCAACCGCCACTACGCGCACGTAGACTGCCCGGGCCACGCCGACTATGTGAAGAACATGGTTACCGGTGCTGCCCAGATGGACGGCGCTATCCTGGTCGTTGCCGCTACGGACGGTCCGATGCCCCAGACCAACGAGCACGTACTGCTCGCCCGTCAGGTGAACGTGCCGCGCATCGTCGTTTTCCTGAACAAGTGCGACATGGTGGACGACCCCGAAATGCTCGACCTGGTCGAGATGGAGGTTCGCGACCTGCTTTCCAAGTATGAGTACGATGGTGACAACGCTCCCATCATCCGCGGTTCCGCACTCGGCGGCCTGAACGGCGAGCCGCAGTGGGAGGAGAAGATCATGGAGCTGATGGCTGCCGTTGACGAATATATCCCCGTTCCTCCGCGTGAGAACGAGAAGCCGTTCCTGATGCCTGTCGAGGACGTGTTCTCGATCACCGGCCGCGGTACCGTCGTAACGGGCCGTATCGAAACCGGTGTCATCCACGTAGGCGATCCCGTCGAGATCGTAGGTCTTGAGGAGAAGACCCTCACGTCGACCTGCACGGGCGTCGAGATGTTCCGCAAGCTGCTCGACGAGGGCGAGGCCGGCGACAACGTAGGTCTGCTGCTCCGCGGTATCGACAAGAAGGAGGTTAAGCGCGGTATGGTAGTCGCCAAGCCGGGTTCGATCACTCCGCACACCGAGTTCGAGGCCGAGGTCTACATCCTGAAGAAAGAGGAGGGTGGCCGTCACACGCCGTTCCACAACAACTATCGTCCCCAGTTCTACCTGCGTACGATGGACGTAACGGGTGAGGTTCACCTGCCCGCAGGCGTCGACATGGTTATGCCGGGCGACCACGTGACCATCACCGTGAAGCTGATCTACCCCGTAGCTATCAACGAAGGTCTGCGTTTCGCAATCCGCGAGGGTGGCCGTACGGTAGGTGCAGGCCAGATCCTGAAGATCGTGAAGTAATTCACATCCGAATATTCCGGGAGGCGGTCATCCGCATCGCCTCCCTCTTTTAGGAGCATAGTTCAAGGGTAGAATAGCGGTCTCCAAAACCGTTGATGGGAGTTCGAATCTCTCTGCTCCTGCCAAGAGTAAAAGACGAAGATATGTTCAAATACGTTAAAGAATCTTACAACGAGCTTGTAAACAAGGTGACGTGGCCTACGTTCCCGCAGCTCCAGAGTTCTACGATCGTCGTGATGGTGGCTTCGGTCATCTTCGCCGTGGTCGTCCTGGCGATGGACGTGACGTTCGAGAACGTGATGGCAGGCATTTACAAGACCCTGGGCGGTCTTGGCCGTTAATTGTTTGCAGAACGATGAGCGAGATTAAGAAACAATGGTATGTCGTCCGCGCAATCGGTGGCAAGGAGGGGAAGGTCAAAGAGTATATCGAGGCTGAAATCCGCCACAACCACCTTGAGGACTACATCTCCCAGGTGCTGATCCCTACTGAAAAAGTCTATACCATCCGCAACGGAAAGAAGGTCTCCAAGGAGAAGGTTTCTTATCCGGGCTACGTGCTGGTGGAGGCTGCGTTCGTAGGCCAGATTCCGATTATAATTCGCAATACCCCCAACGTGCTGGGTTTCCTCGGCGACACCAAAGAGGACAGCCGCAAGATGAACGCCACGCCCCTGCGTCCGCAGGAGGTAGCGCGCATCCTCGGCCGCGTCGACGAGCTGAACGCACAGGAGGAGGAAAACGAAATACCCTTCTTTGTCGGCGAGACTGTCAAAGTTACGGACGGTCCTTTCTCGAGCTTCCAAGGTACTATCGAGGCAGTCGACAACGAGCGCAAGAAACTCACGGTATCGGTGAAGATATTCGGGCGCAAAACTCCTATGGAGTTGAGTTTCACCCAAGTAGAAAAAGAATAATTAACCAAGGAAAACTATGGCAAAAGAGGTTGCTGCATTTATTAAATTGCAGATCAAAGGTGGTGCCGCCAATCCTTCGCCCCCGGTTGGTCCCGCATTGGGTTCTAAGGGAGTCAATATCATGGACTTCTGCAAGCAATTCAATGCTCGTACGCAGGACAAGGCGGGAAAGGTTCTTCCGGTCATCATCACGGTTTACAGTGATAAGTCGTTCGACTTTGTTGTAAAACAGCCGCCCGTAGCTATCCAGCTCAAGGAAGCAGCTAAAGTGCAGAAAGGTTCCGCACAGCCCAACCGCGACAAGGTCGGTCAGGTGACGTGGGATCAGATCCGCGAAATCGCGCAGGACAAAATGCCCGATATGAACTGCTTTACGCTGGAATCCGCTATGCGCATGGTTGCCGGTACTGCCCGCAGTATGGGTATCAGTGTCGTCGGAGAATTTCCTAATATGTAATTGCGAAGAAGATGAGTAAGTTGACAAAAAATCAAAAGATCGCCTACGCTAAGGTGGAAGCCGGTAAGGCTTACAAGCTCTCGGAGGCTGCCGCTCTTCTGAAGGAAATTACGTTCACGAAATTCGACGCTTCGGTGGATATCGACGTGCGTCTGGGTGTCGATCCCCGCAAGGCGAACCAGATGGTCCGCGGCGTGGTGACGCTTCCCCACGGAACCGGTAAGACGGTGCGCGTGCTGGTGCTGTGTACTCCCGAGAAGGAGGCCGAGGCACAGGCTGCAGGCGCAGACTACGTAGGTCTGGACGAGTATGTTGACAAGATCAAGGCCGGCTGGACCGACGTTGACGTGATCATCTGTACTCCCAATGTGATGGGTAAAGTCGGTGCGCTGGGCCGTATTCTGGGTCCCCGCGGACTGATGCCGAACCCCAAGACCGGTACGGTTACGATGGAAGTCGGCAAGGCCGTCCAGGAGGTGAAAGCCGGTAAGATCGACTTCAAGGTCGACAAATTCGGTATCATCCACACGACGGTAGGCAAGGTTTCGTTTTCGGCAGATCAGATCGTGGACAACGCGAAAGAGGTGCTGAATATGATTCTCAAGCTGAAACCGGCTGCTGCCAAAGGTTCTTACGTGAAGAGTGTTTATCTCTCGACCACCATGAGCCCCGGCGTGCAGATTGATTCCAAATCAGTAGAAACCAAATAAGAAGGAGGAGAGAAGAGATGACTAAGGAAGAAAAACTGGTTGTAATTGACAGCCTTGCCGAGCAGCTCCAGGCTTATCCTCACTTCTATATCGCCGACATCGAGTCGCTGAACGCAGAGCAGACCGCTGCCCTGCGCCGCAAGTGCTTCGAGAGCGACGTGAAGCTGGTGGTCGTTAAGAACACCCTCCTGGGCAAAGCCCTCGAGAAGGTGGAGAAGGCCGATGCTGATCTGGTAAAAGTATTGGAGGGTCCTACCTCGATTATGTTCGCCAACGTTGCGAAAGCTCCCGCTGTTTTGATCAAGGAGTTCCGCAAGAAGTCGGAGAAGCCCGTTCTGAAGGCGGCTTTCGCCGAGGGTTGCGTTTACGTGGGTGACAATCAGCTGGACACTCTGTGTAACATCAAGTCGAAGGAAGAGCTTATCGCCGACATCGTCGCACTGCTCCAGTCCCCGGCCAAGAATGTTATCTCTGCATTGCAGGCTAATGCAGGCCAAAAGATTGCGGGCCTCGTGAAGACGCTCGAATCGAGAAACAACTAATTTCACAAACAAGAATCAAAAACAAATTAATAAGCTTACAACTATGGCAGACGTAAAGAAACTTGCTGAAGAACTGGTAAACCTGAAGGTTACCGAGGTAAACGAACTCGCACAGATCCTCAAGGAGGAGTATGGCATTGAGCCGGCTGCTGCCGCTGTTGCCGTTGCAGCCCCCGCTGCAGGCGCAGGCGAGGCTGCTGCTGCAGAGAAGACGTCGTTCGACGTTATCCTGAAGGCCGCAGGTCAGGCCAAGCTCCAGGTTATCAAGGTAGTGAAGGACATCGCAGGTCTTTCGCTGGGCGATGCTAAAGCACTCGTTGACGGTGCTCCCAAGGCCGTTAAGGAGGGTGTTTCCAAGGAGGAGGCTGAGCAGATCAAAGGCCAGCTCGAGGAAGCAGGTGCTGAAGTTGAGCTCAAGTAGCATTGCTGCTTAAGCGTCAATAGAAGACGAACAGGTATAGGGCTTACCGGTGTGTAAGCTCTATGCCTTTTCTTGGTCTAAAGACCGGAAGTGCCGATCAGGAGCTGTGTCCGGTTTTTGGAATATAGGATGCTCCCGGGGCGTATGACGCCTTCATACGGGAGCATTGCCGGGATAATGACCCGCACATTTTGGGGAGCGTAACCCATTACACTTCAACTAATTTGGATTTTACGATGTCCGCAGCAAAAACACAACAAAGAATTAGCTTTTCGACAGTAAAGAACCGGGTTCCGTACCCGGATTTGCTGGAGGTACAGCTTAAATCATTCCGGGACTTTTTCCAGATGGACACCACGGCCGAAAACCGTAAGAACGAGGGCCTCTACAAGGTCTTCCAGGAAAATTTCCCCATCACGGATACCCGGAACAATTTCGTTCTGGAGTTTATCGACTACTATATCGATCCGCCCCGTTACTCGATCGAGGAGTGCCTGGAGCGCGGTTTGACGTACAGCGTTCCGCTGAAAGCCAAGCTGAAGCTCTACTGCACGGACGACGAACACGAAGATTTCGGCGTTGTCGTTCAGGACGTGTACTTCGGTACGATCCCCTACATGACCGAACGCGGTACGTTCGTCATCAACGGCGCGGAGCGTGTCATCGTATCCCAGCTGCACCGTTCGCCCGGCGTGTTCTTTGGACAGAGCATGCACACGAACGGAACCAAGCTCTACTCGGCGCGAATCATTCCTTTCAAGGGTTCGTGGATCGAGTTCGCTACGGACATCAACAACGTGATGTATGCGTACATCGACCGTAAGAAGAAACTGCCCGTCACGACGCTGCTGCGTGCCATCGGTTACGAGGCCGACCAGCAGATCCTGGAAATCTTCGACCTGGCGGACGAGGTGAAGGTCAACAAGGCCAACCTCAAGAAGGCCGTGGGCCGCAAGCTGGCCGCGAGGGTGCTCTCGACGTGGGTCGAGGACTTCGTGGACGAGGACACGGGCGAGGTGGTTTCCATCGAACGAAACAACGTGATCGTGGACCGCGAGACGGTTCTCGAGGAGGAGCATGTGGACCAAATCCTCGAAAGCGGCGCCAAGACGATTCTGCTGCACAAGGAGAACCTCTCGGGCATCGACTTCTCGATCATCTACAATACCCTGCAGAAGGACCCGTGCAACTCCGAGAAGGAGGCCGTGGTTTACATCTACAGGCAGCTGCGCGCTTCGGAGCCGCCCGATGAGGCTACGGCGCGCGACGTCATCGAGAAGCTCTTCTTCTCGGACAAACGCTATGACCTGGGCGATGTGGGCCGTTACCGCATCAACAAGAAACTGGACCTGGACACCGATCCGGCCATCCGCACGCTGACGCGCGAGGACATCATCGCCATTATCAAATACCTGATCCAGCTGATCAACTCGAAGGCCGACGTCGACGACATCGACCACCTGTCGAACCGCCGCGTCCGTACGGTGGGCGAGCAGCTGTCGAATCAGTTCTCGGTCGGTTTCGTGCGCATGGCGCGTACGATCCGCGAGCGCATGAACGTGCGTGACAACGAGGTGTTCACCCCGGTGGACCTGATCAACGCCAAGACCCTTTCGTCGGTGATCAACTCCTTCTTCGGAACCTCGCAGCTCTCGCAGTTCATGGACCAGATCAACCCGCTGGCCGAAATCACGCACAAACGCCGTCTGTCGGCCCTCGGCCCGGGCGGTCTGTCGCGTGACCGCGCCGGTTTCGAGGTGCGAGACGTGCACTACACGCACTACGGACGCCTTTGCCCGATCGAGTCGCCGGAAGGCCCGAACATCGGTCTGATCTCGTCGCTGTGCGTCTATGCGAAGATCTCCCCGATGGGATTCATCGAGACGCCTTACCGCCGCGTGGAGAACGGCAAGGTCGATATGGACAACTCGCACATCCACTACTATTCGGCCGAGGAGGAGGAGGACCTGGTCGCCGCACAGGCGAACACCCCGATCGACGGGGAAGGCAACTTCCTGGAGCCGGATCGTATCAAGGCGCGTGAAGGAGCCGATTTCCCCGTGGTTACGGCCAGTGAAGTGGACCTGATGGACGTGGCTCCGAACCAGATCGCCTCGATCGCCGCGAGCCTTATCCCGTTCCTGGAGCACGACGACGCCAACCGCGCGCTGATGGGTTCGAACATGATGCGCCAGGCCGTGCCCCTGGTGACTTCGGAAGCCCCGATCGTCGGCACGGGTATCGAGAAGGACATGATCTCCGACAGCCGCATCCAGATCGTTGCCGAGGGCGACGGCGAGGTCGTTTTCGCCGATGCGACGAAGATTCAGATCAAATACGAGCGTACGGAGGACGAGATCCTCGCGTCGTTCGAGCCGGAGGTGACGACCTACACGCTGCCGCGCTACCGTCGCACCAACCAGAATACCTCGGTGACGCTGAAACCCATCGTCCTGACGGGCGACAAGGTCGTCAAGGGGCAGATTCTGACCGAAGGCTACTCGACGCAGCACGGCGAGCTGGCCCTGGGCCGCAACCTCAAGGTGGCGTTCATGCCCTGGAAGGGTTACAACTTCGAGGACGCCATCGTGATCTCGGAGCGCATCCAGCGGGAGGACATCTTCACCTCGGTGCACGTCGACGAGTACATCATGGAGGTCCGCGACACCAAGCGCGGTGTCGAGGAGCTTACGTCGGACATTCCCAACGTTTCGGAGGACGCTACGAAGGACCTCGACGCCAACGGTATCGTACGTATCGGCGCCAACATCCACCCGGGCGACATCCTGATCGGCAAGATCACCCCGAAGGGCGAGAGCGATCCTTCGCCTGAGGAGAAGCTGCTCCGCGCGATCTTCGGCGACAAGGCCGGCGACGTGAAGGACGCTTCTTTGAAGGCCCAGCCGTCGCTGCACGGTGTGGTGATCGACACCCGTCTTTACAGCCGCGCCAACAAGGAGGGCAAGAAGAGCAAGAGCGCCGAGAAGGCCCAGTTGGACAAACTCGACGAGAAGTTCGCAGCCGAAATCGCGGAGCTTACGAAGCGTCTGGTCGGCAAGCTGTGGACACTGCTCCAGGGTAAGACCACTACGGGCGTTACGGACTATTTCGGGGTGGAACTCTATCCCGCGGGGACGAAATTCTCGCAGAAGATGCTGGAGGAGATCGCCCGCAAGTCGACGGACGAGAAGACCGGCGTGGTGATGGGATATCTGAACCTCGGGTCGTGCAACTGGACGGGCGACGCCCACACCGACACGCTCATCGAGGCTACCATCAATAATTACACCATCGAGTGGAAGAAGGCCGACGCCGCCATCAAACGCGAGAAGTACAACATCACCAACGGCGACGAGCTTCCGCAGACGGGCGTCATCCAGATGGCCAAGGTCTACATCGCCAAGAAGCGTAAGCTGAAGGTGGGCGACAAGATGGCCGGACGTCACGGTAACAAGGGTATCGTGGCCCGCATCGTGCGCGACGAGGACATGCCGTTCCTGGAGGACGGAACGATCGTCGACATCTGCCTGAACCCGCTGGGCGTGCCTTCGCGAATGAACCTCGGCCAGATTTACGAGACCGTGCTCGGATGGGCCGGCCGCGAGCTGGGCATGAAGTTCGCCACGCCGATTTTCGACGGCGCTTCGCTCGACCAGATCAACGAATACACCGCACAGGCGGGCATCCCGCACAGCGGCCGTACGTACCTTTACGACGGCGGCACGGGCGAGATGTTCGACCAGCCGGCTACGGTGGGTGTGATCTACATGCTCAAGCTGGGCCACATGATCGACGACAAGATGCACGCCCGTTCGATCGGTCCCTACTCGCTCATCACGCAGCAGCCGCTCGGCGGTAAGGCCCAGTTCGGCGGTCAGCGTTTCGGTGAGATGGAGGTCTGGGCGCTCGAAGGCTTCGGTGCCGCCAACATCCTGCAAGAGATTCTGACGATCAAGTCGGACGACGTGACGGGCCGCGCCAAGGCCTACGAGGCGATCGTCAAGGGCGACAACCTGCCCAAGCCGGGCATTCCGGAGGCGATGAACGTCCTGCTGCACGAGCTGCGCGGTCTGGCGCTTTCGGTCAAACTGGAGTAAAGGGTAGTAAAACGAGAAAGAAAAACTGAATCATTATGCCATTCAACAAAGATAACAAACCGGCTGGCGGCTACAATCGCATTTCGATTGGACTGGCATCTCCCGAGGAGATTCTCGCCCAGTCGAGCGGCGAGGTGCTCAAACCGGAAACGATCAACTACCGAACGTACAAGCCCGAACGCGACGGTCTGTTCTGCGAGCGTATCTTCGGCCCGGTGAAGGACTACGAGTGCCACTGCGGCAAGTACAAGCGTATCCGCTACAAGGGTATCGTCTGCGACCGCTGCGGCGTGGAGGTGACCGAGAAGAAGGTGCGCCGCGAGCGCATGGGCCATATCTCGCTGGTCGTTCCGGTGGTGCATATCTGGTATTTCCGTTCGCTTCCTTCGAAGATCGGCTACCTGCTGGGTATCCCTTCGAAGAAACTCGAAGCGATCATCTACTACGAGCGTTACGTGGTCATCAACCCCGGCGCTGCGGCCGAGCAGGGCATCGAGCGTTTGCAGACGCTCGCCGAGAAGGAGTACCTCGACGTGCTGGCCGCGCTGCCGAAGGG
>UQKD01000041.1 GCA_900541585.1 uncultured Alistipes sp. | reverse complement strand
TCAGGTCGCCCGTGCCGCTTCCCGACATCGACGAGATGCAGTAGGGGTCGCCCAGTCCCAGGGCGTAGAACTCGTGCGAAGAGTAGATCTGGTCGTTGTTGTCGACCTTGTTGCAGACGAGGATCACCTTCTTCGAGGTGCGGCGCAGGATGTCGGCCATCAGCATGTCGAGGTCAGTGATGCCGGTGCGTACCTCCACGAGAAAGAGGATCACGTCGGCCTCGTCGATGGCCAGCAGGACCTGACGGCGGATTTCGTCCTCGAAAATATCTTCCGAGTTGACGGTGTACCCGCCCGTGTCGATTATGGAAAACTCCTTGCCGTTCCAGTCGGTCTTGCCGTAATGACGGTCGCGGGTGGTTCCGGCCGTCGCGTCGACGATGGCCTTCCGTTCGCCCACGAGGCGGTTGAAGAGGGTGCTTTTGCCGACATTCGGACGGCCCACGATTGCTACAAGGCTCATATTTTGGTCTTATTCTGTTTTTGCTCCGTTTTACAATTCCGACGGCCGTAGTCGCGGCCTGTGGCCGCGTTTACAAGTCTGACCCCACCCCAAACCCCTCCCTCGGGAGGGGCTTGTCGCATCGCGACCGGGATTCTGACCGGAATGCCACCATGAATTATTTGCAAAGATAACGCAAACCGGGCGCAATGCCAAATTTATTTCTGTCAGATATAGCGGCTTTCGGTGTCGCCCGCCTGCACGGGGTAGAGCAGCACGGAGCTGTATCCGGAGAAGAAATGTTCGAGATAGGCCGGGATGCGGCTCATCACGGGGTTGTACGAGACGCGGTCGCGGCGGCTCATCACGAACCACAGGCAGTCGTCGGCGCGGATGTCGTGTTCGAGCGACGGCAGGTCGTCCCATTGCGCGAAAGGCACGAAGTCGATGTTCGCCGGACGCTTGCGGCCTTTGGGGCGGAGGTATTCCAGCGTCGCCTCCGGGGCGAACACGACGATTCTGGCCCCCGAGTTTTCGGCCAGGCGGCGGATGCGGCGCTGCCACATCTGGAATCCCGCCTCCTGCTCGGCCTTCTCGGGCACGACGATCAGATGGCGCTTGATGGTGTTCAGCGGCTGCACGGGGTTGTAGATGAAGGTCGTGACGTTGCTCTGCGCCAGCACGTCGGCGGCCATTTTCCCGATGCCGGGACCCGATGCCCCGGGGATGCCCGTCAGCCCCGGCACGGCCGGGGAGGCGTGATGCATGCCCATCACGATGTCGGTGATGTTGCGTTCGCGGACCACGCTGACGATGGCGTTCGAGATGTTCACGTCGTAACGCATCAGTTCCTGGAGGTAGATGTCGCCCGCCGCGGCCGCCGTCGCCGCGGCGTCGAGGATTTTCTGGGCGCGTTTCTCGACGTTCGGGTCCTCCACCTTGTTGTCGATGGCGTGCAGGGCGTATAGCCCGTTCGGCTCCTTGGCGCGCTTGAGCATCGAACTCAACCAGACCAGTTCGTCGGCCGTGCGTTCGTCGGACACGGGGATCAGGATGTGGTCCTCCTGCCGCGGCTGCTTGTCTTCGGGGGCCTGGGCGCTGCGCATGGCGATGTTGTGGGCGCCGCGCTGCGTGGCGAAGGTCGACACGGTGCAGGTGGCCAGAATCATCAGGATCGTGCCGTTGAGCACGCTCTCGCTCAAAAGGCGGATCGGTTCGCCGTCGGGCGTGTGGCCCAGGATGATGTTGTAGCCGACCATCACGGCGGCCAGCGTCGCGGCCACGTGGGCCGAACTCAAGCCGAAGATGACGGTCCGCTGGTCGGGCGAGAGGCGGAAAGTCTTCTGCGTGAACCATGCGGCGACGAATTTCGCCGCCGTGATCAGCACGATCATGATGGCCGCCACTTCGAGGCTCTCCCAGTCGCGGAAGAAGGCGCGGTAGTCGATCAGCATGCCCACGCCGATCAGGAAGAAGGGGATGAAGATGGCGTTGCCGACGAACTCGATGCGGTTCATCAGCGGCGAGGTGCGGGGGATCAGTCGGTTGAGCGCGAGTCCCGAGAGGAACGCGCCGATGATCGGTTCCAGCCCGGCCATGTGGGCAAGGTAGGCTCCGAGGAAAACCATCGCCAGAACGAAGATGTACTGCGAGACGTTGTCGCTGACCTGCTTGAAGAACCAGTGGGCCAGCAGCGGGAAGAGGAAGACGATGATGGCGATGCAGAGGATGACCGAGCCGCCGAGCCGCCACCAGAACATGTCGTCGACGTTGCCCGTGGCCATGCCGACGATCACGGTGAGCAGCAGCAGGGCCAGCGTGTCGGTGATGACCGTGCCGCCGACGGCTATCGTGACGGCCTTGTCGCGGGCGATGCCCAGTTTGCTGACGATGGGGTAGGCGATGAGCGTCTGCGAGGCGAACAGTCCGGCGAGCAGGATCGAGGAGTAGATCGGGAAGCCGAGGAGGTAGTAACCGGCCAGTATGCCGAAGGCCAGCGGGACGCAGAAGGTGTAGAGTCCGAAGATGAGGCTTCGCCAGCTGTTGCGGCGGAAATCGGACATGTCCATGTCCAGCCCCGAGAGGAACATGATGTAGAGCAGTCCGGCCGTACCAGAGAGAATGATGCTGCTGTCGCGCAGCACGAGGTTGAGGCCGTGGGGTCCGATCACCGCACCTGCGATGATCAGCCCCAGCAAATAGGGGATTTTGAGTTTGTTCAGAAGGAGCGGAGCCGTGAGGATGATGACCAGGATCAGCAGGAATTTCAGGATCGGGTCTTCGAGCGGCAGCGTCAGGTTTATGTGTGCGAAGAGCAACATGGGCGCAGGTTGTTTTTGCAGCCGGGGCTGCGTAAGGGCCGGAGGAGCGCAAAACCGAATCCGAAGCGGTTCGGCGGGGCTTTCCGACGGATAAGGGTGTCGTTACGACACCAAATATAATAAAATCTGCGTTCCCGTCCAAACGGTGCGCGGCGTTTTCTCGCGCTGCGGACTAATCCGTCGATACGGCGGCCGCTTTTTCGCGTGCGAGCGGCTGTTTCGGGAAAAAACGGCCTCCTGTTCGCCGGGCGGTCCGGCCGCCGCGGCCATGACGGTGACCAGTCCCGCCGCCGCTGCGTATCTCGCACGTTTTTTGTTTATTGGAATGTGTTTATCGTGCGGCGAAGAGAGGCGATTGTGAAATAATCGCCGCCGGAAGCGCGTTTTTTGCGGAAAATAATGTAACTTTGAAAAATTTGGAACCCGAAATTCCGTCTCGGATGAGCGTAGACAAAGTAGACAAACGATTGCTCGGACCCGTGCTTGCGGGCTTCTTCATCATGGGTTTCTGCGACATGGTGGCCCCGATCACGGGCCGCATCGCCGCCGAGTTCCCGCCCGGACAGCAGGCCGCCGTGAGCTTCCTGCCGACGATGGTTTTCCTCTGGTTTCTGGTGCTCTCGACCCCGGTCGCGGCGCTGATGAACCGCTGGGGCCGCAAGGCCACGGCGCTTCTGGGCTACGGCTTCACCGTCGCGGGGCTGATGCTTCCCTACGCCGCCGGCGCGGACTGTGCCCTGGGGTGGTATTTCGCGGGCTTCGGCCTGCTGGGCATCGGCAATACGGCGATCCAGGTGGCCGTCAACCCCCTGCTGGCGACCATCGTTCCCGGCGAGCGGATGACCAGCTACCTCACCGTCGGGCAGATCTTCCGCAACACCTCGCTGCTGCTGCTGGCACCCATCGTCACGGGGCTGGTCGCCGCGACGGGTTCGTGGCGGCTCCTGCTGCCGATCTATGCGGGCCTCACGGTCGCCGGGGGCGTCTGGCTCCAGTTGACCACGGTTCCGGAGCCCGCACAAGCGGGGCGCGCCGCCGGATTGTCCGATTGCTTCCGTCTGTTGAAAAACCGCGCCGTGCTGCTCTCTACACTGGGTGTGGCGTGCTTTATCGCCGCCGACGTGGGCATCGGCTTTTTGTCGGTGCGGCTGATCGACAACCCCTCGTCGATCCTCACCACCACGGGCTTCTACGCCTGCCGCATCGTCGGGACGTTGGTCGGCGCGTGGGTGCTGGTGAAGGTTTCCGACGTGAAATACCTGACCTGGAACATGGCCGGGGCGCTGGCGCTGTGCGCGGCGCTGCTGTTCGTGCGCAACGAGGCGGCGATCTACGCCGCCGTGGGAGCGCTGGGCTTCGCCATGGCGTGCGTCTTCGCCACGTTCTACGCCGTGGCCACCAAGGCCGTTCCGCAGAACGCCAACGAGGTGGCCGGGCTGATGATCATGGCCATCGCCGCCGGAGCGGTCTCGGGACCCGTTTGCGGGGCGATCATCCGCGTCTGGGGCAATCCGCACCTCGGCATGCTGTTCGTCGCCGCGTGCGTGGCCTACATGCTTTGGGCCTCCTTCAAATTAAGAATCGGAAATTTTAAAAAATAGCCGTAATGCGCAAAATACTATTGACCCTATTGTTTGCGGGCGCCGTGTTGAACGCCGCCGCACAACGCCCCCGCACCCGGGTGGAGTGGGGTGTGGTCGGCGGTATCAACATCCCCGATTACTCGACCAACATGGACGCCACCGACGTGAAGAACAAACTGGGCTGGCAGGCCGGTATCGTTACCGCTATCAACCTCGGGGCTTTCGCCGTCGAGCCGCAGATACTCTACGTCCGCCAGGGTCTCCGCATCCGTCCCGAGGGCGAGGGCGAGATCAACCTCAAGTCCAACTCGATCGACGTTCCGGTGCTGGCGTCGCTGCGGCTGCTGCACCCCGTGCGGATCTACGCCGGTCCGGTCTTCACGGTGATGAACGACTGCAAGCAGAAGTCGGGCGGCGACCTGCTGGACTTCGGCCGCGTGCGCCCCTCGGTGTCGTACACCGTGGGTGCGGGCATCGTGCTGATGCGCCACCTGCTGATCGACCTGCGCTACAACGGCCAGTTCCGCTCGAAACACGACGTGGTGCTGCCCGACGGGCGGCAGCTCGACAAACTCCGTACTTACAACGTGGCGCTGAGCTTCGGCTATTTATTCTGATCGGTCTATGACGGAAACTGTCGGAAAGGAAATCACACTCGAAGGCGTCGATCCCCGCGAACTCTACGGGGCGCAGAACGTCTACCTCGAACAGATCAAATCGCTGCATCCCACGCTGAAGATCGTCGCGCGCGGGCAGTCGCTCAAGGTCCTCGGCCCGGAGGCCGACACGCAGCGGTTCGCCCGGCGCATGGAGGGGCTTGCGGCCTATTACATCAAATACGGGCATGTTTCGGCCGAGGTCATCGACCAGTGCTTCGCGGGCGGCATCGCGCCCGACGACGCCCCGGTCGACAAGGACGTGATCGTCTATGGCAACAACGGCACGATCGTCCGCGCCCGGACCGTCAACCAGCAGCGGCTCGTCAAACTCTACGACAAGAACGACCTGCTGTTTGCCGTGGGGCCTGCCGGCTCGGGCAAGACCTATACGGCCATCGCGCTGGCCGTCCGCGCGCTGAAGGAGCGGCAGGTGCGGCGCATCATCCTCACGCGTCCGGCCGTCGAGGCGGGCGAGAAGCTGGGCTTCCTGCCCGGCGACATGAAGGAGAAGCTGGACCCCTACCTCCAACCGCTCTACGACGCGCTGAACGACATGATCCCGCCCGTCAAGCTCCAGAAGTTTCTCGAAGAGGGGACCGTGCAGATCGCGCCGCTGGCCTACATGCGCGGCCGCACGCTGGACAACGCCTTCGTCATCCTGGACGAGGCGCAGAACACCACCCTTTCGCAGATCAAGATGTTCCTCACGCGCATGGGCCGCAGTGCGCGGTTCATCGTCACGGGCGACGTGACGCAGATCGACCTGCCGCGCAAGTCGGACAGCGGCCTGGTGCGCTCGATGGGGATTCTGCGGGGCGTCGACGGCATCGGCATCGTGGAGTTCGACAAACGCGACATCGTCCGCCACCCGCTCGTGAAACACATCGTCGAAGCGTTCGACAGAAATGTTGAAAAGGAGGAACCGGGCGGACCTGTCAAATGACGCTTTATATTTAAGCCCCCGCCCGCCGAGGGCCGTTTAAGAAACGTCTTTTAGAAGGTGGAGACGCAATGTTGAAATCGAAGTCCGATGGCCGTGCATCGCCCCTTGAATCCCGGCTTTTAGCCGGGTGGGTCAGACTTGTAAACGCAGCCACAGGCTGCGAAAACGGCGGTCGGATAGGAAAAGAGATTTGAAAAATATACAAATAACTTAAACTTCAATATTATGGATCGTAATTTAACGGCGCTGAAACCGGCGCTTGTCTGGAAGCATTTCGCGGAGATCGTCCGCATCCCGCGCCCCTCGTCCCATGAGGAGAAGATTCGTCGGTATATTCTCGATTTCGCCCGCGCGCAGGGCCTCGAATGCAAAGAGGACGCGGCGCACAACGTCTACGTCCGCAAATCCGCCTCGAAGGGTATGGAGGGCCGCAAGGGCGTGATCCTGCAAGCCCACCTCGACATGGTGCCGCAGAAGAACAACGACAAGAAATTCGATTTCACGAAGGATCCCATCGACGCCTACGTCGACGGCGGCTGGGTGACGGCCGACGGCACGACGCTGGGTGCCGACAACGGTATCGGCGTGGCGGCGATCCTCGCGGTGCTGGAGGACAGGACGCTGGAGCACGGGCCGCTGGAGGCCCTGTTCACGGCCACCGAGGAGACCGGCATGGACGGCGCCAACGGGCTGAAAAAGGGACTGCTGCACGGCGACATCCTGCTGAACCTCGATTCCGAGGAGGAGGGCGAACTCTATGTGGGCTGCGCCGGAGGACTCGACGCCAACACGACCTTCAGATACAAGGTCGAGCCGACCCCCGCGCGCAACTGCACAGCTGCGAAGATCAGCGTCAAGGGACTCAAGGGCGGCCACTCGGGCATCCAGATCGTCTGCCAGCGCGCCAATGCCAACAAGGTGCTGTTCCGCTTTTTGAACGCCGCGCCGTGCGACGTGCTACTGGCGTCGGTGGACGGCGGCGGGCTTCGCAATGCCATCCCGCGTGAGGCCGAGGCCGTGGTGCTGGTCAAAACCAAGGACTACGAGGTGTTCGCCAAGGCGGTGAAAGCCTACGAGAAAACCGTAAAGGCCGAGTATGCCGGTATCGAGGACGCCGTGTCGATCAAGGTCAAGGAGGTCGAAAAACCGGCCGAAATGCTGCCGAAAGAGGTTTCCGGAAACCTGATCAAGGCGGTGACCGCCTGTCCCGACGGGGTGCAGAAGATGTCCATGGCCATGCCCGGGCTGGTGCAGACCTCGACGAACCTCGCACGCGTGGTGTCGGATGGCAGGACGGTGAAACTGCAATGCCTGCTGCGCAGTTCGGTCAACACCGAGAAGGAGGCGCTGGGCGAGTCCATTGCCGCCGTCTTCGCGCTGGCCGGGGCCAAGACGGAACTCACGGGCGCCTACAACGGTTGGAATCCCGACATGGAGTCGCCGATCCTGAAGGCCATGACCGCCTCCTACGAGGCGCTGTACGGCCGGAAACCCGCCGTGACGGCCATCCACGCCGGACTGGAGTGCGGCATCATCGGCAGCACCTACCCCAAACTGGACATGATTTCGTTCGGTCCGACGATCTGCTACCCCCACTCGCCCGACGAGAAGGTGGAGATCGCCTCGGTCGGGAAGTTCTACGACTTCCTGGTCGATACGCTGCGCAACGTTCCTGAAAAATAACCGCAGCGTGGCGACCGATTCTGGAAAATGGTTCGTCATCGTCAATCCCGTGGCCGGAGGCGGCCGCGGGCTTGACCATTTTCCGCAGATTTCGAAACACCTGCGCGACGAGCGCATCCTCTGCGAGCCGGTCTTCACGGAGCATAAGTTCCACGCCACGGAGCTCACCGTCACGGCCGTGCGCGAAGGCTACCGCCGGATCATCGTCGTGGGCGGTGACGGGACGCTGCACGAGGTGGTGAACGGGCTGTTCATCCAGCAGGAGGTGTGTCCCGACGAGGTGCTCGTAGCCGTGGTGGCCGTGGGCACGGGCAACGACTGGGTCCGCACGTTCGGCATCTCGAACCGCTATCAGGACGCCGTGAAGGCCATCAGCGAGGGTTATTCGTTTTTGCAGGACGTCGGGGTGGTCTCCTACGAGGAGGCTCACTACCGCCAGAGCCGCTACATGGCCAACGTGGCCGGGGCGGGGTTCGACGCGCATGTCGTGCGCAAACTCTCGCACCTGAAGAAGAAGGGTCACCGGAGCCGCTGGCGCTATACGTGGTGTCTGGTGAAGAATTTCTTCCGCTACAAGTCCACTGGCGTCAAGGTCTGGGTCGACGACCGGCTGGTCTACAACAACCTGCTGCTGTCGGCCGCCATCGGCATCTGCAAGTTCAACGGCGGAGGCATCCAGCAGCTGCCCGCGGCCGTGGCCGACGACGGCATGCTCGACCTGTCGCTGATCCGCCCGGTGCACTTCTGGCACCTGCTGTTCCGCTTCCACTACCTGTTCAATGGCGGCATCTACCGCATCCGCCATATCCTCCAGGAGCGCGGAAGTCGCATCCGCATCGAATCCTCGCCCGAGGTGTCGGTCGAGATCGACGGCGAGCCGCTGGGCCATACGCCGCTCGAATTCTCGATTCTCCACCGGGCCATCCGCATCGTCGTGGCCCGCGATTTCTACCAGCGGTGCGCCGCGGCCGGACCGGAGACCCCGGCAGGGTAGCGCGCAGCCGGAAAAAAGAGAGGGCCGGACCCGAAATGGGTCCGGCTTTTTTTGCCTTGAATCATCAGGTGTGTGCGCACACACTTGCTATTTTCGAAAATTTTGCATAGCTTTGCCGGCGTAACGCCGAAGAACTGCGCAAACCATGTCCGACAACGAACATACCACGGTCCGCATCGTCGACATCGCCCGCATGGCGGGGGTGTCGGTGGCGACGGTCGACCGCGTGATCCACAACCGGGGCAAGGTCTCGGAGGAGAACCTCGCGCGCATCAACGAGGTGCTGCGGCGGGTCGACTACCGTCCCAACCTGATCGCCCGTTCGCTGGCGTCGGGCCGCAGGTACACCTTGTGCGCGGTCATGCCCCGTTTCGCGCCGGGCGAGTACTGGGCCGATTTCGAGGCCGGAATCGCCCGCGCCGAGGCCGAGGCCGCGCGTTACAACGTCGTGGTCCGCCGCGTCTGCTTCGACCAGTACGACCGTTCGTCGTTCGAAAGCCTGCTGGAGACGCTGCGCCGCGAGGAGTACGACGGCGCGGTGATCGCCACGCTCTTCGCGGAGATGGTCGAACCGTTCGCCCGCGAACTCGACGCACGGGGCGTGCCCTACGTCTTCGTCGATTCGGACCTCCCGGCCTGCAACCGGCTGGCCTATTTCGGCACGTCGTCGTTCGACGCCGGGGCGGTCGCCGCACGGCTGCTGTTCGACCGCCTCGATCCCGGGGCCGACATCGTCGTGGGCCGGATCATCCACAGGGGTGACGCCGGTTCGAACCAGAGCCGCAACCGCGAGGCGGGATTCCGCAGTTACCTCGAGGCGCACGCCTTCCGGGGCCGGCTGTATTACGCCGCGCTGCGGCTGGACGACGAAACCTACAACGGCCGCGTGCTGGACGACCTTTTCGGCCGAAATCCGTCTGTCGCGGGGGCCGTGACCTTCAATTCGACGTGTTACATCCTTGCGGGCTATCTGGCGGCTCGGCGGCGTGCCGGCGTGCGGCTGGTGGGCTACGACGTGATCCGCCGCAACGGGGAGATGCTCTCCGCGGGTGTGGTGACGGCGCTCGTGGCCCAGCGTCCCGAAGCGCAGGGTTACCGCGCGGTGATGGCCCTGTGCGAATGGCTCGTCGAGGGCCGCGCCCCGTCGAAGGTCAACAACATGCCCATCGACATCCTGCTGAAAGAGAACATACCGTATTATAAAAACAACATCATCTGAAAAACATGAAAAATCTCTTTGACATCCGGGACCGCGTCGTCGTCGTGACGGGCGGAGCCGGGATTCTGGGCCGCTCGATCTGCGCTTACCTCGCCGGGCAGGGCGCACGTGTCGCCGTGCTCGATCGCGACGAAAAGGCGGGCGAAGCGCTCGTCGGCGAAATCCGCGCCGCGGGCGGCGATGCGCTGTTCCTTGCAACCGACGTGCTCGACCGCGAGGTGCTCGTCGCGAACCGCGAGGCCATTCTCAAGGCCTACGGCGCCATCGACATCCTCCTGAACGCCGCGGGCGGCAACATGGGCGGTGCGACGATCGCCCCCGACAAGTCGTTCCTCGACCTGGAGATCGAGGCCTTCCGCAAGGTCGTGGACCTCAATCTGTTCGGCACGGTGCTGCCCACGACGGTCTTCGGCGAGGCCATGACGGAGCGCCGGAAGGGCGTGATCGTCAACTTCTGCTCCGAATCGGCGCTGCGTCCGCTGACCCGCGTGGTGGGCTACGGGGCCGCCAAGGCCGCCATCGCCAACTACACGAAGTACATGGCCGCCGAACTGGCCATGAAGTTCAGCCCCGAGATGCGTGTCAACGCCATTGTCCCGGGCTTCCTGCTGACGAACCAGAACCGCGCCCTGCTGACCAACGAGGACGGTTCGTACACCGACCGTGCGCGGACGATCATCGCGCACACGCCCGCCGGACGCTTCGCCGAGCCGGAGGAACTGCTGGGTACGATCCATTACCTCGTCAGCGACGCTTCGTCGTTCGTGACGGGCGCGCTGGCCGTCGTCGACGGCGGGTTCGACGCTTTCTCGATTTAATTGAAAGGGATCGGCCGGGATTTAGGCGCAGTCTGCGGCGGCTGGGATTTTTTGTACTTTTTGGCCGCAAAAAGTAGTAAAGCCGCGGTCTTCGCCCGCGGGATGTAGCTACCTTTTGGTGTCAAAAGGTAGCACCAAAACCATCCGCATGTCGCTTT
>UQKD01000040.1 GCA_900541585.1 uncultured Alistipes sp. | reverse complement strand
TTCCGCAAGATCTACGCCTGCTCGTTCCTCTACGACGTGGACGGCATCGCCTACTGGCCCGCCGTGGCGGTCAACTACACCAACAAGACGCAGTTCATCTTCAAGATCAACAAGGGCGTCGAATCGGTCTTCGACTCGAAGCTGGTCAACCGCTACATCCCCGAGAACGAGCGCCCCGTGCCGTTCAAGCACATGATCTACGTGGGCGACGGAACCACCGACATCCCCTGCATGCGGCTGGTGAAGAACTCCGGCGGACACTCGATCGCCGTCTACAACCCCGATCAGAAGGGCGCACGCAAGGAAATGGCCTCGCTGATCCACGACAACCGCGTGAGCCACGTCTGCCCGGCAGACTACTCCCCGGGGTCGGAAATGGACGTGCTCGTGAAGACCATCATCGACAAGATCGACCTCGACGACCGGCTCGAAAAACTGGAGGTCGTCCGATAACCATGTCAACCGAAAAACAGAGCCGCATTTACGCCGGGCGGCTGTTGAGCGTCGGTCTGCTCGGCGGATCGCCCGAGTGGACCGCTGCCCTGCGGCGACGTCCCACCGCGGCCGTAGCGGTTGCCGCCGCGCTCACGGCCTGCGCCTGCGTGCCCTACGCGGGTTTCCCGGCTCTCTGCCTCGCGGCCCTGCTGTGCGGCGGGTTTTATGCGGACTGCGAACCGCTGGAACTCCTGCTGCTGCCCGAGACAGGGGCCGCGCGGCTGCTCGCACGGAAGACCTTCACAGCCTGGCGCAACTATTTCCTGCTGGCGGCGCCGTTCGCCTTGCTGACGGTTTCAGCGCACCCCCGTTCGGCCTGGATGGCCGCGGCATGGGTCCCGTTCGCAGCGCTGGCGCTGTTCTACTTCGTTGCGGCGAAATACGCCCGCTACGAACCCGACCGGACGCCCCGCCTGCCGCTGGCCGCGAAACTGGGCACGGCGGGATTCCTCGTTCCGCCGCTGCTGCCGCTGACCCTCTGCCTGACGGTGAGCTACGCCTTCAGGGCCGAACGCAACCTCAACCGCTACCTCCATGATTACGATTGACGCACTCCGGGTCCGCGACGGAGAGCAGACGCCGCTCGACGGCGTGACGATGCTCCTCACGGCCAATGCCGTCCACGGCATCGCAGGCGAGGGTCGAAGCGTCCTGCTCCGGGCCGTATACGGACTTCTGACGCCCGAATCGGGCCGCATCTCGGCAGGCGGACGCCCCTTGCGGCGGCGCGACATGGCCTATCTGGAGGCGGAGCCGCACTTCTGGCCGGGGCTGACCGCCCGGGACTGCATCGACCTCGTACGCCGCTGCAACCCCGCATCGGACCCCGCACCGCTGCTCAAGCGCCTGCCCGTGCCGCCCGACGCCGAGGCGTCGGGGATGTCTCCGGCCGAGCGGAAACGCCTGGCGCTGGTCCTGCTGCTGATGCGGCACAAACAGGTCCTGCTGCTCGACGAACCGTTCCGGGGACTCGACGTCGAAAGCCTCTTCGCCGTACAGCGGCTGATCCTGCAACTCGGCACGGAGGGCCGGACGCTGCTCGTCGCAGCGGATTCGCTCACGCCGCTCGACGGAATCTGCGACGACCTCTACGTGCTCGGCGGCGGATGCGTCCGGGGGCGTTACGAACATTATGAATTCCAACGCGCGGCCCGGGAGACGGGTTTCGCGGGAAAATAGTACCTTTGCACAAAACAGCAACCGATGAAAATTCTTTTCGCCACCAACAACGCCCACAAGCTCACGGAAGTGCAGGCCGTGCTGGGCGACGCCTATACGCTCGTGACGCCCCGCGACTGCGGCGTCACGGAGGAGATCCCCGAAGAGCAGGAGACGCTCGAAGGAAACGCCTCGCAGAAGGCACACTACCTGCACGACCGCACGGGGCTGGACTGCTTCGCCGACGACACGGGACTCGAAGTCGAAGCGCTCGGCGGCGCCCCGGGCGTACATTCGGCCCGTTACGCCACCGACGGCCACGACTTCGCGGCCAACAACCGTCTGCTGCTCCGGAACCTCGAAGGAGCCGAAAACCGCCGCGCACGGTTCCGGACGGTCATTTCGCTGCTTCTCGGCGGCGAGGAGCACCTGTTCGAAGGCGTCGTCGAAGGGCGGATCATCGACCGCGAGACCGGACACGAGGGATTCGGCTACGACCCGCTGTTCGTGCCCGACGGCTACGCGAAAACCTTCGCCGAGATGACCACCGAAGAGAAAAACGCCGTTTCGCACCGCGCCCGCGCCGTACGCAAGCTGGCCGAATTCCTCCATTCGATTGAAAAATAGCCGTATGAAAACCGTCAACTGGGGAATCGTCGGCTGCGGCGACGTCTGCGAGCGCAAGAGCGGCCCACCGATGTACAAGACCGCACACTCGGCACTCGTGGCCGTCATGCGCCGCGACGCGGAGAAGGCGGCCGACTTCGCGCGGCGCCACAACGTCGCGAAAAGCTACACCGACGCCGCGGCGCTGATCGCCGATCCGGAGGTGGACATCGTCTACATAGCGACGCCTCCCGGCACGCACCGCGAGCTGACGATCCAGGCCCTCGAAGCCGGAAAACCCGTCTATGTGGAGAAGCCGATGGCAATGACCGGAGCCGAGTGCCGGGCGATGAACGACGCGGCCGCGAAAGCCGGACAGAAACTCTTCGTGGCCTACTACCGCCGGGCGCTGCCCTATTTTCTCAAAGTGAAGGAACTGCTCGACAGAGGGTCCGTCGGGAAGCCGTTGACGGCGGAAGTCCGCCTGTTCCGTCCGGAAAGTCCCGGAGACCGCGATGCGGCGAACCTCCCGTGGCGGCTGCGCCGGGAGGTCGGAGGCGAGGGTTATTTCTGCGACCTCGCGCCGCACACGCTCGACATTCTCGATTTCCTGCTCGGGGAGATCGCCGACGCCCGGGGCTGCAAGACCAACCTCGGCGGGTTCTACGATGTGGCCGATACGGTCACGGCGGCGTTCCGTTTCCGCTCGGGCGTCGCGGGGACCGGAACGTGGTGCTTCGTCGCCCCGCCCCAGGCCGCCGAGGATTCGGTCACCATCACGGGCCGCAAGGGCATCGTCCGGTTCAGCACCTTCGCATTCAGCCCCATCGAACTGACGACAGCCGGCGGCACGGAGCGTTTCCGGATCGACCCGCCGGAGCACATCCAGGGTCCGCTGATCGAAACGATCGTCGCCGAACTGCGCGGCGAGGGGCGTTGTCCCTCGACGGGAGCTTCGGCCGCGAGAACATCCCGGGTCATGGACCGGATCATATCCGAATAAAATCGTTATCTTTGCACCTTATGGAGCTGAAAAATTACGACAAGGAGGAACGGTTCGACCCGGCGACCGTCGAGGCGCTGAAGGGCCATTACATCGAGATTCTGCGCCTGCTGGGCGAAGACCCCGCACGCGAAGGGCTGCTGAAAACCCCCGAACGCGTGGCCAAGGCCATGTCGTTCCTGACCAAAGGATACGACGAAAATCCGCTGGAAATCATCCGCTCGGCGACTTTCCGCGAAGAATACAAACAGATGGTGCTGGTGAAGGACATCGAACTTTACTCGATGTGCGAACACCACATGCTGCCGTTCTACGGCAAGGCCCACGTGGCCTATATCCCCAACGGACACATTACTGGACTCTCGAAGATCGCGCGCGTGGTGGAGTGCTTCGCCCGCCGCCTGCAGGTGCAGGAACGGCTGACGGTGCAGATCCGCGACTGCATCCAGGAGGCGCTCAATCCGATGGGCGTGGCCGTGGTGATCGAGGCCAGCCACATGTGCATGCAGATGCGCGGCATCGAAAAACAACAGTCCGCGACCACGACGTCGGCATTCACGGGCATCTTCCTCTCGGACCACCGCACCCGCGAGGAGTTCATGACCCTGATTTCGCACCGCTACCGGTAAACCGGAAGCCGCACGAAAAGTCCGCACCCCTTTCGGGCGTGCGGACTTTTTCGTTTCCCGGCGGCCGTCACCTCCTCTTGAGGTCCACCAGCACGCTGTTCAGCGCCTTGTTGAGCGAATACTGCGACAGGGGTTTGATCAGAAATTCGTTACATCCGGCCTCCTTCGCCAGCCCCACATCGTTGACATAGGAATAAGCCGACATGGCGACGATGGGAACGCCGGGCGACAAGGCCCGGATACGGCGCGTCGCTTCGAGACCGTCCATCACCGGCAGGCGCAGGTCCATCAGTACGGCATCGGGCCGCACGCGGCCGAACAGTTCCACCACCTCGGTTCCCGTAACGGCGCGCACCAGCTTGAAACTCCGGTTCAGCACCGCTTCGATCAACCGGAAACTCCGGTCGGAATCCTCGCCGACGAGCAGCGTCCAGCGGGTCGCGGCGCCGGATTCGCCCGAAGACGCACCGGCGGCGCCCTCCGACGGAAGGTCACGGTGCTCCACCGGAATCGAAAAGCGAAACCGCGTTCCCCGGCCCTCCTCCGAATCGACACTGATTTCGCCGTCCATCCGTTCGACGATCATCTTCGAAATGGCCAGTCCGAGACCCGTTCCCGACGCGAAGTCGTTGAGCTTGACGAAGCGGTCGAAAATCGCACGGGCCTTATCGGACGGAATGCCCATGCCCGTATCCTGCACGTAGAATTCCACCCGGTCGCCGCAAACGTCGAACCCGAAGCGGATCGACCCCTTCTCGGTGAACTTCGCCGCATTGTTCAGCAGATTGGTGATGACCTGCGCCAGACGGTTCTGGTCGCAGACGATCCGCACATCGTCGTATTTCTCCTCGAAAACCAGCTCCACGCCCGGCTTCACGCGCGTCTTGTGGACCTCGTACTCCGAACGGCACAGTTCGTTGAGGTTCATCGGCCGGAAGCGGAATTCGAGTGTCCCGGCCTCGATCTTCGAAAGGTCGAGGATGTCGTTGATCAGTTGCAGCAGCAACTCGGAATTGGTGTCGATAATCTCGGCGAACTGCTCCTTCTCCTCCTCGGTTTCGGCCGATCCGATCAGTTTGGCAAAACCCACGATGGCGTTGAGCGGCGTACGGATTTCGTGGCTCATGTTGGCCAGGAACGCCGACTTGAGTTTGTCGGACTCCTCGGCCCGGATGCGCGCCTCGACGATCTCCAGCTCGGCGTTTTTCAGGTCCGTGATGTCCCACGACACGCCGATGATCAGCGGCAGGCGGTTTTCGACCGGAACCAGCGACTTGGAGGTGTTGACGATGCGCGTCTCGCCCGACGTGTTGACATACTCCTCGATGAAGGTCACGTGCTCGCCCGTGCGCAGCAGCTCCAGGTCATCGCGGCGGAAATGTTCGGCATCCTTCGGGCTGGGGAAAATCTCCGCGTCGGTGTGCCCGATCGCCTTCTCGACCGGAATGCCCGAATACTCGGCGAACGCCCGGTTCCAATAGAGATAGCGGAAGTCGTTGCCGGGATCCTTGACGAAAAGGTAGACCGGAATGTTGTTGAGGATGCTGTCGAGGATCGAATTCATCTCCTTGACCTTGTTTTCGTGCTCGATGCGCAGCGTGGCGTCGCGCCCGAAGAACCAGACGATCTCGCGCTCCTTGAAATGGTCGTAGATGATGTAGGCCACGACGTCCCACGCCGCGATGCGGCCCCCTTCGTCCTTGAAACGGATCGTGTACTTGTGCGAACCCCCGTCGCGGCGGATCTTCCGCAGGCGGTCTTCCCACTGCCGCTTCGTGCCCTTGAACGACCAGAATTCATAGACCTTGTGGGAGGACAGTTCGCCGGTGATGTTGTGGCGCAGGCGGTACTGTTCGTTGGCGTACTCCATCGTGCCGTCGAGGTCGCAGGCGTAAATCTCCTCGTCGACGTTGTTCAGCGCGTATTTGACCATCTCCAGCTCGTGCTTGGCCGCCTCGGCGTCGGTGATGTCGCGGCAGATGCAGAGGGCGTGCTCGCCGTCGAGCGGAAAAATACGGTTCTCGTAGTTGCGCGTCCGGCCGTCGAGCGTGATGTCGTGGTGCGAAGAGGAACCGCACCCCGTGGCGAAGACGTTTTCGAGGTTGTTGCGCACGTTGCGGTAGGCCTCGGAGGAGAGCATCTCCCGGATATTCTGCCCGGCGATCTCGCCGCTCGGAACGCCGACATGGTTGGTCTCCTCGGCGGAAACAAGCTCCACGAGCTGCCCCTGCCGGTCGAGGACGGTCAGCATGTCGGGTATGGAATCGAGTATTTTGCAGGCATAGCGATCCCGGAAGCGCCCGGCACTCCCGTCCGCCGGTCCGAGCTGCCGCTCAAGTTCCTCGATCCGGCGGATCAGCTCCTCGCGGGAACAGTCGTCATATCGGCTCATATTCATTCAATTATTGCAGTAGGTTCTTAACAAAGGTAGCACAATTTGCAAAAAAAGCGATCCCGGAACGTAAAATCATTCGCGGCCGGTCCGGAATCCGCCGGAAAAACCGAAAAGACAGTACTTTTATGCCGCAAACAAACTGAATCCTATGAAAAATCCCGACGTGGCCCGCTGCAAGATCGCCAAGGGCGAAGACGAAATCACCGAAGCATTCCGCGCCGGACGCGGACCGATCTGCACCAGCGACGGCCAGTCGTTCTTCTGACCGACAAAAAGCCCCTGTTCAACCGGGACTTCCTGCGGGGAGTTCCGGTTTTTTTGCGCCCCGAAAACGGTTCATTTATACACGTTTCGGGCAACGAGCCGGGAAACGCCCGCGCGGGGAACGAAATTTGGAACGACACACAGGACAGCAAACCAAAAAAATTTCAAACATCATGAACGTCAAAAAAATCCGTTACATTGCACTCGCACTCGTCGTAGCTGCGTTCTGCTCGTGCCAGAAAGAACCCTCGACGTCGGATCTCCACAGGGATTATCTGGTCTACACCGCCCACGATACCGGCACCGACTTCGCCGCGATCGACACCTACTACGTTCCCGACAGCATCCTGGTCATCGGGAACAGCGACAAAACCGAATACTGGAAAGACGCCGACGCCATGGCGATCATCGGCACGGTGGTCGGCAAACTGGACGATGCGGGATACACGCGCACCGAAGACAAGGATGCCGCCAGCGTGGGTATCCAGCTCAGCTACGTCCGCAAAGTGACCTACTTCGTGGGCTACGACTATCCCTACTGGTGGTGGTACTATCCCTACTACTGGGCTCCCGGTTACTGGGGCGACTGGGTAGGCTGGCACTATCCTTACAGCGTTTACTACGGGTACACGGCCGGTTCGCTGCTGATGGAAATGCTCGACCTCCAGGCCGACCAGGAGAGCGGCAAGAAACTGCCTATCGTATGGGACAGCTTCATCGGCGGCCTGCTGACCTCCGATGCAGAACTCAACCAGCAGCGCACGATCGCCGCCGTCGAGCAGGCGTTCGAACAGTCGCCTTATCTGGCCAAATAGTTTAACAGCAAAAAAATCGTCCGATTATGAAAACATCGAAATACCTCAAAACCATCGCTTTCTGCGCCTTCATGCTCGCCGCGGCCTTGCCGGGCAAAGCGCAGGTATTCCCCAACACCTACATCAACATCGACTGGCAGGTGGGCGTGCCCCTGGGCGCCGATTTCGCCGACAAGGCCTCGGGCTGGGGCATGAACTTCGAAGGCGGATACTTCGTCACGCCGGCCATCACCGTCGGTCCGTTCATCTCCTACCAGACCAACCTCCAGAGCATTTCGCGCCAGACGCTCGACCTGGGCAACGGATCGGCGCTGACGACCAACCAGAAACACGCGCTGTTCCAGCTGCCGTTCGGCGTCACGGGACGCTACAACTGGCTTACCGACAGTGTTTTTCAACCCTATGCAGGTCTGAAGCTGGGTGCCAACTACGCTGAAATGTCGTCGTACTACTACATCATCAAGCAGTACACCGACACCTGGGGATTCTACCTCTCGCCTGAAATCGGCGTGTCGATCTTCCCGAGGCCCGACTACCGGCTGGGCTTCCACGTAGCGCTCTATTACAGCTACTCGACCAACAGCGGCGACGTGCTGACTTATTCGATGGACAACATCAACAATTTCGGTATCCGCGTCGGTATTTCCTTCTGACGCCCATTGGGTGACGCCTCACCGGAACGCCGGACCCGTTGCAGGGTTCGGCGTTTTCATGCACCCGGATTTGGCGGTTCCGGTTTAAAAAACTATCTTGCGGGACCAAAACCAGTGGATGTTTAAAAAGGATACGGCATCGTAGGAATCCATGCCTTGAAATGGATTCCGTTTTCTCCGCACACCCGGGCAAGTCTGTCCGGCAGATTTTTCGTATATCCTATTCCGGCCATCCGACAGAATGGCCAAAACATCCAAAACCATGAACAAAGAAAACAAAGAACCGATTTTCGAATTCGATTTATCCTTCATAGCCAGCTTTTTCCGAGACATCGACCGGCAAGGCCCCGGTGGCGACGAACAAACCCTCCGGGCACTGGAATTCCTCCCCGAAACCGGTCCGGACCTGCGCATCGCCGACATCGGCTGCGGCACGGGCCATCAGACCGAAGTGCTGGCCCGCCACCTCGGCGGCACGATCACGGCCGTGGACCTGCTGCCCGAGATGATCGAAGGCCTGGAGGCCCGCATGCAGCGCGCCGGGCTGAACGACCGGGTCACAGGCCTCGTAGGGTCGATGGACGACCTTCCCTTCCGGGACGGGGAGTTCGACCTCATCTGGGCCGAAGGGTCGATCTACAACATCGGTTTCGGACGGGGCCTCGCCGAATGGAGGCGGTTCCTCAAACCCGGCGGCGTAATCGCCGTCACGGAATGCTCGTGGCTCTCGGGCGCACGGCTCCCGGAATCGAAATTCATCCGGGAGAATTTCCCCGACATCGACACCCCTTCGGCCAAGGTACACATCCTGGAAGAGGCCGGGTACGCTCCGCTGGCACATTTCGCACTCCCGCCGCATTGCTGGACGGAGAACTATTTCGCACTGACGGCCGCCCGCCTCCCTGCCTTCCTCGAAGAGCAGGGACACAGCCCGGTCGCCGTACGGTTCGCGGAACTGATGCACGAGGAAGCAGCGCATTACCGGCAATACGGATCGTATTACGGATACGTCTTCTACATCGGCCGGAAACGGTAGCGCCTTCCCATTACACGAGAGGCCCGATTTCCTGCGAAATCGGGCCTCTTTTTTCGGTTCCGGAAGAAGGTCACTCCCGCGAAAGGGCGTCGATGCGCGCCAGCTCGTCGTCGGAAAAAGCGGCGTTTTCCAACGCCCGCAGGTTGTCTTCGATCTGGGCCGCGGAGCTGGCCCCGACGATCACCGACGTGACGCGCTTATCGCGCAGGAGCCATGCCAACGCCATTTCAGCCAGCGTCTGGCCGCGCTGCCGGGCGATGTCGTTCAAGGTGCGGAGCCGTTCCAGCATCGCGTCAGTCAGCACCTCGCGCTGCAACGAACGACCCGCGGCCATGCGCGAATCCTGCGGAACGCCGTCGAGGTAACGACCCGTCAGCAGGCCCTGCGCCAGCGGCGAAAAGGCTACGAAGCCCGAACCCGACGCGGCGGAAAGCGACAGCACGCCCGACGTTTCGGGTTTGCGGTCGAAGAGGTTGTATCTGTCCTGGAACAGCAGGCACGGAACGTCGCGCTCGGCCAGATAACGGAACGCGAAACGTTCCGCTTCGAGCGGATAGCGCGATAGCCCGACATAGAGTGCCTTGCCCCGGCGGACGATGTCGACCAACGCCTGGAGGGTCTCCTCAAGGGGTGTCTCGGGGTCGTGGCGGTGGGAATAGAAGACATCGACGTAGTCGAGTTTCATGCGGCGCAGGCTCTGGTCGAGACTCGCCGTGAGGTATTTGCGCGATCCCCAGTTACCGTAGGGACCCGGCCACATATCGTAGCCCGCCTTGGTTGCGATGAACATTTCGTCGCGGTAGGGGCGGAACGAGCGTTCCATCAGGCGGCCGAAATTTTCCTCGGCGGTTCCGTAGGCCGGACCGTAGTTGTTCGCAAGATCGAAATGGGTGATTCCGCGGTCGAAGGCATAATGGGCCATCCGCTGTACGTTGGAAAAGGTCTGCGCGCTGCCGAAATTGTGCCACAGGCCCAGCGAAAAGGCCGGCAGCAGCACGCCGCTGCGCCCGGCGCGCCGGTAGACCATGCCGTCGTCGTAGCGATCGGGCGAAGGTCGATAGGGTGATTCGATCATGGCTGTAAAATTGAACGTTCAAAAGTCTCCCTTCTCGAAGGGAGATTCAAAGGTCTTCTCGAAATAGATGCGTAAAGCGCATTGATTGCGGCTTTTCCACAATCAATGCGCTTCCAGCCAGTTACCGCCGACACCGGCGTCGGCGATCAGCCGGACCTTGAGCTGCGCGGCGGACTCCATGCATTCGGTGACGATCGCCGTGACACGCTCCTGCTCCGAGCGGAGCATGTCGACGACCAATTCGTCATGTACTTGCAGAATCACCCGCGAGCGGATGCCTTCGGCGGCAAAACGCCGGTGGACATTGATCATGGCGATCTTCATGATGTCGGCCGCGGAACCCTGGATCGGGGCGTTCACGGCATTGCGCTCGGCAAGGCCGCGGGCGATGGCGTTGTGCGACAAAATGTCGTTGAGGTAGCGGCGGCGGCCGAAAATCGTAGACACGAAACCCTCCTCCTTGGCCTTCTCGACCACGTTGTCCATATACTTCTTGACCCCGGGATAGGAGGCGAAATAGCCGTCGATGATCTCCTTGGCCTCCTTGCGCGGGATTTCGAGCCGCTGGCTCAGCCCGAAAGCCGAAATGCCGTAGATGATGCCGAAATTCGCCGTCTTGGCCCGGCGGCGCTCCTCGGAGGTGACCTCTGCGAGCGATTTGTTGAACAGTTTGGCGGCCGTGGCCGAGTGGATGTCCTCGCCGTGCTCGAAGGCTGCGATCAGCGATTCGTCGCCCGAGAGGTGGGCCATCAGCCGCAATTCGACCTGGCTGTAATCGGCCGAGAGCAACAGGTGGTCGTCGTCCGAGGGGATGAACGCCTTGCGGATGCGACGGCCCATGTCGTCGCGGACGGGGATGTTCTGCAAGTTGGGATTCGTCGACGAAAGGCGTCC
>UQKD01000039.1 GCA_900541585.1 uncultured Alistipes sp. | reverse complement strand
TTGCCGCTTTTTGGTCGTCAAAAAGCGGCGCAAAAACCGACCCGCGGCCAAAAAAGGCTGAAAGACGCGGTCTAACGCTGGCTCCGCCCGCTTAAGAAGCGGGTTTTTAAAATAGATACTGTTGTTCATAAAACAGGCGTCTTACGCCTGCGCTCGCGCTTTTAGTCCGCCTCTTTCTTGACGCCTTTTTGCCAGGCGGGATTCTCACGCCGCCACAGGCGGCGAATGATTCCGGCTCGATGCCGGAGCTGTCAAACGAAGTCCCGGTTAAAAGTGGCAGGAAACGGGGCAGGGGCGCGTGCCCCCCCCCGCGAATAGGCGCCCGTTTCGAACGTTAGACGGGACGAAGCAGGCGAAGGCATCTGCCGGGGAGTTTTTGGTACTTTTTGCGGCCAAAAAGTACAAAGAATTCCATCAGCCGCAGACTGCGGAAAAGTACAATCTCAAAGAGCCTATTTCTGAAACTTCATCGTGAACCTGCGCACCGGACGCAGCACCCACATCGGCAGTATCTTGCAGAGGGGAATCCACACGCGGTTCCACCAGTCGGGGACGATGCACCGGCGTCCCCGCCACAGGGCACGCAGTCCGCGACGGGCGCACGAGTCGGCCGTGATAAGCACCCCGAGGCGTGTGCCGATGCGCTGCCAGCGGGGAGTCAGTCCGTAGAGGTCGGTCGCCACGCCCGCCGGGCAGACCGCCGTGACGCGGATGCCGTGCTCCCGGACCTCCTTCGCGAAGGCCACCGAGAACGACCGCAGGTAGGCCTTCGACGCGCTGTACAGGGCCAGTCCCGGAAAGGGCATCCACAGCGAGTAGGAGGACATGTTGAGGATATGACCCCGGCAGCCGCGGCGCACCATGTCGGCCGCCGCCATTCGGCACAGCTGGGTGTTCGTCAGGTCGTGCAGCAGGATGATGCGCTCGATGCGCTCGGCGGGGGTGTGCAGAATATCGCGGAACGAGAATATCCCGGCGTTGTTCACCAGCACGTCGATGGCGGCGCCTTCGCGCCGCACGGCCTCCCACAGCTCCGCGGCGGCTTCGGTGCGCGCCAGGTCGATCTCCACGATCCGCACGTCGGGCCGGAATCCGGCGGCGGATGTCGCTTTCGGGGCGTCGCCGTTCGGACCCGTTCCCGCGGCGGCGAGTATCTCGCCGCATACCGTCTCCAGCGGTTCGCGGCGGTTGCCCGCCAGCACCAGGTTGTAACCCAGCGCCGCCAGCCGCAGGGCATAGCAGCGCCCGATGCCCGATCCCGCGCCCGTGACCAGCGCCCAGGCGCTCCCCGGGGCGACGGCTCCCCGCCGGCCGGCGCTGCGGCCGCTTCCGGAAACGGCGGCGGGCGAGGCGCTGCGCTCTCCGCGCGTCGTGATTGCTTCGCTTTTCATCACGGCAGGCGTTTGAGTTCCTCGACGATCCGGCGCGGCAGGTCGTCGCAATGCTTGCAGCACTTCATGTCCACGGAGTACATCCGCGCGATGCAGTAGTTGCGGTGGTCGCAGGCGCTGCGCGTCGCCGCGTCGCCCTCGCGGAGCCTTGCGACGAACGCCGGGTCGTTGACGAGCGCCCGGGCCATCTGAACCAGCTCGAATCCCGAGTCCAGCGCCCGGTCGATGCCCTCGCGGCTGACGAGTCCCCCGACGTAGATCAGCGGACCTTTCAGCGCGGCCCGGAATTTCTTGGCGTCTTCGAGGAAATAGCACTCCTCGAAGGGGAACTGTTTGATCATGAAGGGTCCGCACCAGCGGATGAAGTAGCGCAGCCACAGCGGCGAGTAGTAGCTCATGGTGTAGATCGGGATCAGCCCCCGCATGACGGCCATCGGGGCTTTCGAGACGAACCCGCCCGAGAGGACGATGCCGTCCACGCCGAACGATTCGATGACCCGTGCGATCTCGATGCTCTCGGGGATTTCGATGCCCCCTTTGAAGCCGTCGTACATGTTGTGCTTCACGGTGATCGCCATGCCGCACGCCCGGGCCGCCTCTACGGCCTCGCCCAGACACATGCGCATGAAGCGCATGCGGTTTTCGAGCGAACCGCCGTATTCGTCGTGCCGGTGGTTGGTGTAGGGCGAGAGGAACTGCGAAATGAGGTAGCCGTGCCCGGCGTGCACCTCCACCGAGTCGAACCCGGCGTCGCGGGCCGTGCGCACGGCCTTGCCGAAGTCGCGGGCCACCTGTTCGATCTCGCGTTTTTTCATGCCCCGCACGGGCGTGTAGGCGTAGAGGTTGAATCCCGTCGAGGCGCCGATGGGCATCTGTCCGGCGGTGGTCCAGTGGGTCATGTTGCCGCAGTGGCCGATCTGGATGGCTGCGGCGGCCCCTTCGCGGTGCACGGCGTCGGTGATTCCGCGCAGTCCCGGGACGATCTCGGGGCGCAGCCACAGCTGCTTGTTGAACGACAGTCCGCTGCGGCACACCGCGGCGTATGCCAGCGTGGTCATGCCCACGCCGCCGCGGGCCACAGCGACGTGGTAATCCTTGAGCTGCTCGGTGGGACCGAAGTCCTTGCCCATGGATTCGAAGGCCGCCGAACGTATCGTGCGGTTGCGCAGCGTGACGGGGCCTAATTTATAAGGGGTGAAAAGGGAAGACATTTTATATTAAAAGTTGGAAGTTAAACAGTTGGGGCGCAGAGTTGGGTGAAAAACGTTGTGACAGACCGTCCGCAACCTAAATCCGTCTTTTAAGGCGGTTAATATATGAAGGGTATGATGCGTTTGCGTCGGAGGCGCGAAAATTCCTCGCCGAACTCCTGTTCGTAACGGCGGCGCAGCGACGCGGCGCGGGGTGCGAGGTTGGCGAAGGTCCACCATGCGAAGACCGCTCCGGCCCACGACCACGAGGCCACGGCGAACCCCACCCATTCCATCAGCTCGCCGAAGTAGTTGGCCGACGATACGTAGCGGAACATGCCCCCGCGGGGGATGTAGTGGCGCGTGTCGCCCGGTCGGCGGAGGTGGCGGATGATGTGGTCCGAATGGAGGTTTACGGCCATTCCGGCCGCGAACAGCGCCCCGCCGATATAGATATAGGGCTGTGCGAACCATCCGGCGTAGTAGTCCGGGGGCGAGACGTAGAAGATCCATCCTCCCTGCATCAGGGCGTTGAGCGTGTTGAAGACCATGCCCATCACGACGATGCCGAGGGGCATGCGGCCCTTGCCGCGGATCAGCAGCGGGAAGATGAAGGCCCGCTGGAGGTAGTGGGCCTGGAACAGGCAGAACAGCGCCAGCGGTCCGGCCTGCCACATCCGCCCGGACGAGGCCCACAGCACGCACATGAGGATGAAAACCGGGGATTCCATCACCATCCATCCCACGCGGTTGGGCACGGGAGGTCCGTAGCGGCGGTCGAAGAGGTAGCCGTAGCCCGCTTCGAAGAAGTGCAGCGCGGCGTAGACCACGGCGGCCAGGAGAGCCATGACGATCAGGAAAATGTCGAAATTTTCTTTCATAGACGGTTAGGGATAAAACGCACGAAAGATACGCATTTTTTCCGGTCCCGGCAAGTCCTTTGCGCCCTATGTTTTGTCCGTTGCGTCGTGCCGTTGCGGAGCCGGTTTTGGCGCGGCCCGGGCGTGCGTGCCGGATAAAAAAGCCTCGCATTTGCACCGGGCGGTTTTTTTAGTTATATTTGCACTGCAATCCGCCGATAGCGGGTTGGCTTAACGTGGGCACTGGAATCTGGTAAATTTTGTTGACCCCTGTTAAGCACATATTCCTGCTGTTTGCGGCCCCGCGCCGGAATGGCATGGGATGTGATCCTACGTCACAACGGCGCGGGCTATATGTGCTTACTTGGTCAAAGGTTTACCAGAACCACAGTGCGAGTAAGTAACAGTAGTCCGCGTTCGTGTTTTCGGGCCGGACGCTTAAAACCATTGTGTTATGAAGCAAACGAACGATGCCGGTCCGCGCGGCGAGTACCATTTCCACGACGCCGAGCGCATGCGGTTCGTAGTCGGTGCGTCGGGACTCAATCTCGAACTTTTTGCCCGGTGGCTCGGGCTGCGCGGCAGCGTGCGGATCCGCAGGGTGCTGTTGGGCCAGGCGCGCCTGGCCCCCGATCTGGCCCGGCTGATCCACGCGCGTTTTCCGCAGATCGACCTGGAGTGGCTGAAGACGGGTGAGGTCGGCGGTTCCCCGGCTCCGGATTCTGCCGGCGGACGAAGTGCCGCCGGCAAAGGCCCGGAAGAGACTCCTGCCGCAAATAAAAAGACGGCCCCGCTTCGGGGGTGAAGCGTGAGCCGTCCGGCATTCTGCCGCCCGGAGGGGGCGCGTGTCGCGGGGAAGGTCCCTGAATATTCGGTCAGCCGTTACCGGCCGCGAGAAAGCGCCCTTCAGGGGCGGCTTGAGAAGCCGCTTTCGGATGCGGCGGCCGAAATTGCGGTCCGGGGTCCGATTCGTGCCCGCGACCCGTTCAAACTCCGCTCCGAAGTCCCGCCGGGGCGGGAGCTTCGGGACGGGGCGGGTCTGCACCCACGGCCAAAGGCCGTGGCGGCACCTCCCGGAAACGTTCCGGCCGTCGGAGGTCCGGTGACCTCCGGCCGCATCAATGCGTATATACCTTGCCTTTCTGATGCACCTTGTTCTCGTACTTGATGCGCGAGGGAGTGGGGTACTGGAGTTTCTCGAACTCGGCCACGGCGTTGCGGATGTCTCCCAAAAGCATGTCGGCCATGTCGCGCGACATACCCTGGCGAACCACGATGCGCATGACGATCATCTCGTCGATGTTCTTGGGCATGGTGTATGCCGGGACCATCCAGCCGCTCTGCTGCAAGGCGGCCTGCAGGTCGAACAGCGTCCATTTGGCCTTCTTGTCGTACTCGGGGTTCATCATCCAGATGAACAGCGGGTTGACGACCTCTTTGGCGTAGTTCCGGAAACACGGCATCTTGCCGATCTGCTCGTGGCAGTACTTGGCAATGTCCATCGAGTTCTGCTGAACCTCCTTGTACCCCTCGAATCCCAGCCGGATGAAGTTGTAGTACTGGCCGAGAATCTGCGCCGCGGGACGCGAGAAGTTCAGGCCCACCTGCGTGATGTTTGCGCCGAGGTAGTTGACCGAGAACGACATTTCGTCGGGCAGGTACTTCTTGTCCTTCCATACGACCCATCCCAGTCCGGGGTATACCAGTCCGTACTTGTGGCCCGACGTGGAGATCGACAGCACCCATTTGAGGCGGAAGTCCCATTTCTTCTCGGGGTGCAGGAACGGCAGGATGAAACCGCCGGAAGCCGCGTCGACATGGATCGGGATCTCGTAGCCCGTCTTGGCGTTGTAGGCGTCGAGCGCCTTGTCGAGGCCTTCGATGTCGTCGTCGAGACCGGTCCACGTCACGCCGGCGATGGGCACGATGCAGATGGTGTTCTCGTCGCAGACCTTCAGCGCCTCGTCGATGTCGAGCGTCGGCTTGTCCAGCGTCAGGGGCACGGTGCGCATCTCGATCTGCCACAGCTGGCAGAACTTCTCCCACACGACCTGAAATCCGGTGCTCATCACCAGGTTGGGTTTGTCGAAGGGTTTGCCTGCGGCCTTGCGGCGTGCCCGCCAGCGCAGCCACGCGGCCACTCCGCCCAGCATGCACGCCTCGGACGATCCGATGCCCAGCGCACCGGTTTTCCACTCGGCCTTTTCGGGCGAGTTCCACATGTTGGCCACTATATTGAGGCAACGGCCGCACATCACCGCGACGCGCGGATACTCCGTCTCGTCGATATAATTGATGTTGATGGCCTCGTTCATCAGACGCGTGGCGTAGTCGTCCATATAGGTGGTCACGAACGTCGCCAGGTTCAGCCGCGGCTGGGTCTGGGGATAGGTCTCGTCCTTGACCAGCTGATAGGCGATTTCGGGTGCGGTCTTGTTCTTGGGGATGAATTCCGTGGGAGCCGGCGAGCGCATCTCTTTCGAGCCGAAAATGTCGGTCAGCGTGTCTTCGGTGGTGTGTTTCTGTTGATCCATAACGTAAAAATATTTATTTGGTTTACATCGGACCGATCTTGCATGAACTATGCCATAAATTTGCTACCTTTACGGGGCGAAACTACATCATATTATGAAAAAACTTGTTGTCTTTACCGGCGCCGGCGTCAGCGCCGACAGCGGTTTGGCGACCTTCCGTGACTCCGATGGGACGTGGGGAAATTACCGGATCGAGGAGGTCTGCATTCCCGAAGCGCTCGATTTCAACCGTCGGGGGGTCATTCGTTTTTACAACGAGCGCCGTGCCGAGATGCTCAAGGCCGAGCCGAACGCCGCCCATCGGGCTATTGCCGGTCTGGAACGCGATTTCGATGTCCGGGTCATCACCCAGAATGTCGACAACCTGCACGAAAGGGCGGGTTCGACGCATATTCTCCACCTGCACGGGGAACTTACCAAACTTCGTTCGACGGACGATCCGTCGCTCGTCCTGCCGTTCGACGGCGTCGAGCAGGGTCTCGACGACCGTGCTCCCGACGGTTCGCTGCTGCGTCCGCACATCGTCTTCTTCGGCGAGCCGGTTCCCGAGTTCGACCGTGCGGCGGAACTTGCCGCCGGGGCCGACATCCTGGTGGTGGTCGGAACGTCGCTGGCGGTCTATCCTGCGGCGTCGCTGGTGCGCTGCGTGCGTCCCGACATCCCGGTCTATGTGGTCGACCCGGGCCGCCCGGCGATCCGCGGTGTCCGCAATCCGCTGGAGGTGATCCGCAAACGCGCCGCCGAGGGCGTTCCCGAGCTGGCCGACCGCCTGCGTGCGGCCTTTGCGGAAGAGTTGTCCGAACCTCTCCCGGCCGGGAAAGCGTAGCCCGCCTTTCCCGGCTTTTCTCGGTTTTTGACTCCCGGTCTTCCGCTTCCGGTCTTTTGGCTCCCGGCCTTTCCCGGCCGTACGCTGCGGCTCCGGTTGGCTCTTGCTCGGATTCACCCATATTCCGATCCGGCCCACTCCATCTCCGGCCCGTTTCGCACCGCCTCGTCTGGTCGCGCTCTGCGACCCATTACGCGGTTGCACGTCTGTCCGTTCCGTGTAACGATGCGGTTATGTAATGCTGTCGGCTTCGGTCCGGTCGGTGTGCCTGTAGCCGTTCCTGTATGAAAATCCCCGCCCTCTCGAAAAGAGGGCGGGGCTGTTTTGCCGGAGATCGGTGTCAGTATTTGTAGGTTGTTTCAGATATGGTTATAATATCCGTGCCGTAATGCACCTCCCGGTTTTCGCAAGTGAGGGATTTGTTCCCGTATACGTAGTTGCGGGTCTCCCAGACGAGCTTACCTTCCGCTTCGTACGTAATTCCGTTGAGGCGTCCCCGGTAATCGTAACTGTAATGTTTTACCCAATCCCATGGGCGTTCGGCCGTTTCTTCGGAAGCCAAGCAGCCGTGAATAAGCGGTTTCGTCAGTTCATCGTCGGAGTATGTGATTATGTATTTGCTTACAGCCGATACTTCGCCTGTATTCTTGAGCCAATATTTGTCACAGATTACCAGTTTCCCGTCGTAGGTGTATTTTGTTTCGGATACTTTACTATTCCCTCTGGAATATTCCAAACTGTGCACCAGCCGTTCCTGCTGGTCGTATTCGTTGCAAATCCGTTGGATGATCTGGTCGTCCTTGTCCGTTATCCGTTCTTCTAAAACCTTTTCGAGAGCGTCATCCAGATAAGTGCGTTTGAATTTTTGCGAATTCCACAGGATTTCACCGGCCCATGTTTTTTCCGTGTATGTCACCGTTTTGCCGTCATATACGTAGTCCGAAGTTGTCGTTTCCGTAACGCCGTCTCTCGAGTCCCGTGTTCCGGTCAGCCGATCTTTTGCGTCGTAGGTGTACGTTATTACATATGTACTCTGCTCTCCTCCGGGATCGGTCCTGTGAAGGGTTGTTGTCAGCGGGTGTGTCCATTTAGAGCCGTCCGTGTTCTCTCCGTCCTCTTTTTCACAACCTGAAGCGAGCAGCAATATCGCCGCGGCCAGGTAAAAGCGTCCTTGTTTCATGGCTCGAAATTTTAAAGATTATAAGGGCTGTATTATGGGCACATGTACCTGCCGGCAACTCGCCCGCCGGACCGTGACGCGGCGTCATTCCAGCGTCCGGGTATCCTTGAAATAGATCTCCAGCAACTCCTTGGCGGCGATGAACGACGAGATTTTGTCCTCCAGCACACGCTTCTCGTACTCTCCGATGCGCGCCTCCACGGCCGGGTCGCGGTAGAAACTCCCGCGCAGCGCCTCGTTGATCGACTCGTACATCCAGTATTTGTTCTGCCGGTTGCGGTTGTGCTGGAAATAGCCGTTTTTCTGAATGTGGTCGAGGTACTCCTCCACACCTTTCCAGACCTCCTCCAACCCCGTCCGGGTCACCGCCGACGAGGTGTAGACCTTGGGCCGCCACCCCGATTCGGGCACGGGGAAAAGCCTCAAGGCTCCCTGAAACTGGGTCTGCGCCAGTTCGGCCTTGTGTATGTTCTCTCCGTCGGCCTTGGTGATGACCATCAGGTCGGCCATCTCCATGATACCGCGCTTGATGCCTTGCAGTTCGTCTCCCGCGCCGGAAATCTGCAGCAGCATGAAAAGGTCCACCATCGAGTGCACGGCGGTTTCCGACTGCCCGACGCCCACCGTTTCGATGAAGATGACGTCGAATCCTGCGGCTTCGCACAGCACGATCGTCTCGCGTGTCTTCCGGGCCACTCCGCCGAGCGACCCCGCCGAAGGCGAGGGCCTCACGAAGACCGAAGGGTTGTTGCAGATGCTCTCCATGCGGGTTTTGTCGCCGAGAATCGAGCCGCCGCTGCGCTCCGACGAGGGGTCTATGGCCAGCACCGCCAGCTTGTGGCGCAGCCCCGCGACCATGTTGCCAATGGCCTCGATGAAGGTCGATTTGCCGGCTCCCGGGACGCCCGTGATGCCGATGCGGACCGATTTCCCGGCATGCGGGAGGCACGCCTCGATGATCTCCTGCGCCTGCGCATAGTGGTCGGGGTTCGCCGATTCGACGAGCGTGATGGCCTGCGAGAGGGTGGTGATGTTGCCTGCGAGAATGCCCTCGACATACTCCCCGGTGGAGAGCGCGCGCTTCTTGCGGCGCTTGAAGTAAGGGCTTACTATCGGTTGTTCTTCAACGCCTTGCGTAACGTTGAGAGCTGTGCCGTGGTGCGTGTCTGCGTATTCTTTTTCGTAATGGTCTATCTTGGTGAATGACATGGTGTGTCAGCGTGTTGATTGTTCGATCAGTTTTTCGTTGATTTGCAGGGAATTGCCCATCCATAGAACGCGGTTTTTGGCGTCGGTCAGCACGCCGAACGGCAGGTAGCTGACACCGAACGCCGTGAAACCCTTTTCGGCGTTGAGGCCGGCGGAAATACGTTCCGAGAGGTAGGGGCGCAATTGCGGGGCGATCTTCGCCGCGTCTTCCTTCGTTACGACGATCACGCGGAGTTTGGTCCCTAATTTGCCCGTGAGCTCTTTCAGGCGTTCGAGCGAGGTCTTGCACGCGGGGTTCGTCGAATGGAAGAACTCGATGTAGGTCATCGGGGCCGGTGCGGGCTGGCGGTCGTCGAGCCACGCCTGAATCTTGAGTTCGGGGGCGCGTTCGCCGAGGGCGATGTTTTGGGCCGTGGCTCCCGCGGATGCGAAACCCGCGGCCAACAGCCATATAAGCAGCACTTTCTTCATAAGAGAGCCTTGTTTTATTCGATAAAGATAACAATTATTTGCCATATAGACCAATTTTTTAAGACCAAGTTATGAAAATAGGACTCGACACAGCTCCCGCCACACCCCGCGGGACCTATTCCCAGCACCTTGCCAACGTACTGGCGCATTACGCTCCGGAGCATGAGTATGTCGTTGACGAAAAAGATTATAGACATGTTGACCTTTACCATGGCTTTAAGTCGTCGCTGCCGCTGTCCGTGCATTTGCGGCGCGTGCCTTCGGTGATGACGGTTCCGAATCTCAATTTCCTGCGCTACCCGCATCTCTATACGTTCGCCGAACGGCTTTTCGCCCTGAAGCTCTACCGCCGTGCGCTGCGGCGGGCCAGCCGGGTCATCACGGTCAGCGCTCCGGCCCGCGAGGAGCTGTCGGAACGCCTGCGCATCGACCCTTCGAAGATCGAGGTCGTGATGCCGCTGGCGGTTCCGGTTCCGCGTGCAGATCCATCTCAAGCGGAACTTGAATACGTGCGTCGCAAGTATGTTCTTCCAGAGCGTTTTATATTGATGCTCGGAACCGTCGAGCCGCGCCACAACCACCAGGCGGTTCTCACCGCCCTGGTCGACGCCGCGTTCCCGGCCGGGGTGGTCGTCTGCGGCCGCCGCACGGCCTGGTCCGATTATCTGCTGGACTATGCCCGTGCCCGGCACGTCGCCGCGCGGGTGGATTTCATCTACGAACTGACCCCTGCGGACCTTCCGGCCCTGTTCCGCCTGGCACGGGTCTTCGCCTACCTGCCCGACGCCGATGCCGAGGCGTCGATCGTCCCCGTGGTCGAGGCCCTGCGTGCGGGGCTGCCGATGGTCTTGAGCGACACGCAGGTCAACCGCGAAGCGGCCGGGAATGCCGCCGCCTACGTGCGTCCGGAGGCGCAGGGCGAGGTCCGCGCGGCGCTCGAAAATGCGTTGGAGGACGAACCGTGGCGCCGCACGATGCAGGAGCGCGAACGCCGCCGTGCGGAGCTTTTCTCCGAATACGCCGTGGCGGAACGGCTTGTGCAGATTTACACGTCGCTGTAACTCCCGGCTTTCGAACCGCAAGTCGCCGGAGGCTCCGCCGGGGCGAATCGCCTTTCCGGACATTTCCTGCGAATTTCGAACCCGAAGTTATTGCCAAAAAAAGTTCCCCGAATTTTGGCGGTTCTGAAAGATTCGTCTATCTTTGTGTTCGCAAAATAACAACGAACGGAACAACATACGAATATCCACTAACTTAAATTTAAATTTTGCTATGAAAGTTTCTCATATCGAGCATCTTGGCGTTGCCGTGAAGAGTCTCGACGAGGCGATTCCCTACTGGGAGAACGTATTGGGCCTGAAGTGCTATGCCATCGAGGAGGTCGCCGACCAGAAGGTCCGCACGGCGTTCTTCATGCTGGGTCAGACCAAGATCGAATTGCTGGAGCCTACTTCGGAGGATTCGACGATCGCAAAGTACATCGAGAACCGCGGCGTCGGCATTCACCACATGGCGCTGGCCTGCGAGAACATCGAGGAGCAGCTCGCCGACGCGGAGGCCAAGGGCATCCGTCTGATCGACAAGACTCCCCGCAAGGGCGCCGAGGGCATGACCATCGCATTCCTGCACCCGAAATCGACCCAGGGCATCCTGACGGAGCTTTGCGAAAACAAAAACAAATAGGATTATGAGCCAGATACAGGAAAAGATCAACAAACTGATCGAGAACCGCGAAACCGCGCGTCTCGGCGGCGGCCAGAAGGCGATCGACAAACAGCACGAGAAGGGCAAGTACACGGCCCGCGAACGTATTCAGATGCTCCTCGACGAAGGTTCGTTCGAGGAGTTCGATATGTTTGTGACCCACCGCTGCTACGATTTCGGCATGGACCGCAAGCACACCTTCGGCGACGGCGTAGTGACGGGTTACGGCACGATCGACGGACGTCTGGTCTACGTTTTCGCACAGGATTTCACCGTGACGGCCGGTTCGCTGTCGCTGTCGATGTCCGACAAGATCTGCAAGGTGATGGACATGGCCATGCGCAACGGCGCGCCCTGCATCGGCATGAACGACTCGGGCGGCGCCCGTATCCAGGAGGGCGTCAACGCCCTGGCCGGTTACGCCAACATTTTCCAGCGCAACGTGATGTCGTCGGGCGTCATTCCGCAGATTTCGGCCATCTTCGGCCCCTGCGCAGGCGGTGCGGTCTACTCGCCCGCGCTGACCGACTTCATCATCATGAAGAAGGAGACCTCGAACATGTTCCTCACCGGCCCGAAGGTCGTGAAGACCGTCACGGGCGAGGACGTGACGCAGGAGCAGCTGGGCGGCGCCCTGATGCACACCACCAAGTCGGGCGTGGCGCAGTTCGCCGTCGACACCGAGGAGGAGGGTATCGATCTGATCAAGAAACTGATCTCCTACATGCCGCAGAACAACATGGAGGACGCCCCGCTGGCCGTCTGCACCGATAAGATCACCCGTCTGGAGGATTCGCTCAACGACATCATCCCCGACAGCGCCAACAAACCCTACGACATGACCGAGGTCATCAGGGCCATCGTCGACAACGGCGAGTTCCTCGAATCGGCCGCAGGCTATGCCAAGAACATCATCACCTGCTTCGCCCGTTTCAACGGACAGTCGGTGGGCATCATCGCCAACCAGCCCAAGTTCATGGCCGGCGTGCTGGACATCAACGCCAGCCGGAAGGCCGCACGCTTCGTGCGTTTCTGCGACGCGTTCAACATTCCGATCGTGACGCTGGTGGACGTTCCGGGCTTCCTGCCGGGTACGACCCAGGAGTATGGCGGCGTGATCACCCACGGTGCCAAACTGCTGTTCGCCTACTGCGAGGCCACCGTGCCGAAGATCACCGTGACGCTGCGCAAGGCTTACGGAGGCGCCTACATCGTCATGTCGTCGAAGCACATCCGCGGCGACATCAACTACGCATGGCCGACGGCCGAGATCGCCGTGATGGGCGCCAGCGGCGCCGTCGAGGTGCTCTACGGCAAGGAGCTGAAGGAGCTGGCCGACAAACCGGAGGAGAAGTCGAAGTTCATCGCCGAGAAGGAGCAGGAGTACAACGACAAGTTCTCCAACCCCTACAACGCCGCACGCTACGG
>UQKD01000038.1 GCA_900541585.1 uncultured Alistipes sp. | reverse complement strand
TCCCACGTCTTGATGAATTTCAAAGTACTTTCCATACCAAAATTTGATTTTAAATAGTTGTGACGGGGGACTATCCCCCACGCCGTAGGCGGGGAGGGGTCATGTGAGGATTGGAATGGATTTGTGCGGATAAAGCTGAAAAAAAAAATTAAAAAATAAAATTTTTGGATTCCTTATAGTCCGTAAATTATGTCTTATTAATAATATACTTACTCACGGCTTAGGGCTGAGTTTAGAAAGGAAAGGGCAGGAGTTAGATACTCCAGCCCGTATGCTTATTCATTTTCTCCTATCAGCTCTGATTCGATTTTATCCATATCACGTTCAATGGAACTATTCAGAATCTTGGCATAATGCTGGGTCATGCGCACGCTACTATGACCTAACATTTTCGAAACATTTTCCAATGAAGCTCCATTTGCCAAAGTAACCGTCGTGGCGAAAGTATGCCGGGCACAGTGTGTCGTCAGGTTTTTAGTTATTCCGCACAACGTCGCCAGCTCTTTGAGGTAAGCGTTCATCTTCTGATTACTCGGTACAGGCAATAGCTTTCCCGTCGCAGCCCGATATTCCGCATATTTCTCCAAAATACGCAATGCAGGACGCAATAAAGGGATGTTACACATATTGTTGGTCTTGTTTCGGGCTTTTCGCAACCATTGCCTACCCCGCTTACCCTCGACGATATTTTCCGTGCTGAGAGAGGCCACATCGACATAAGCTAATCCGGTCAGACAACAAAACAGAAAAACATCCCGAACCTGTTCCAAACGCGAAATACCGATCTGCTTTTCTTCCAGCCGTTTCAACTCATCCTGCGTCAAAAATTCCCGTTCAACGGTCTGCATTTTAAGAGGTAGCAAATCTATTGGGTTGGTCTGAATAAATCCCCGCGTTTTTGCAAGATTCACAATCTTGCTCAGATTACGCAAATACTTGACCGTCGTGTTGTTATTGTTACTCCGAACCGTCATTAAGTAATGCTGATACTCCTCCATGAGTTGTGCATCCAACGCTTTAACCTCTATATCGCCGATGCCGCGAGTCGCTGTCAAAAACTCCCGGAACAGTTTCAGCGAGGTCAGATGCCGTTTATAGGTATTGGCAGCCACCGTCTTTCCAATCAATTCTTTCATCCGGGAATTGTGCTCCTCATAAAGTTTGCACAGCATCTCACCCTCCGGCTGTTCAACACCTCGGTATTGCCGCATTACCTCTTGAACGCTTACCTGCTTACCCTTGGCCAACAACCCTTTTTCAATGTCGTAAATACGAAACTCCTGCTGGTCGAGATACTCGTTCAACTGTTTGTTTACGAGGGTATTGTTCCTTACCCTGCCTTTGGCCGTAACCCATTGGGACGGCATAGTGCTCCGCCGAAGCGAGCACTCAACATACTCCTGATGGGAGGAGACACGCATAAAGATAGGCACAGAGCCATCTTTAAGCGGTTTCCTCCGCTTAACAAAAAATAAAATGGATAGCATCGTTACGATGAATTTATCGGGAAATCCGATGGTACAAAGATAAGTAAAATAAACGAGTTTTGCAAGTGTAAAATACTGCAATACAGAGAAATATACAGCACTCTCTTGGACTTTTACTTGGACTTAGGAAGTCCAACTGCAACTCCCATGAATTCTCCAAGTAAACTCTTTCCGAATCCTGCCGAGAACTGCATACAGGGCACAAAAAGAAAATCCCGTAATTCTCAGAATTACAGGATTTTTCTCATAAATGCTTGATTTTCAGTGGAGGTGGCGGGAGTCGAACCCGCGTCCAAACAGGGAACCCGAAAGCTTTCTACACGCTTAGCCGCCATTTGATCCTTCTCCCCGTGCCTGGCAGGCAGCGACCGAACACGAGGCCCAGTTCCTTGATTTTCGCGCACCGGCCGGAACACTCCGGCGCACTATCTCTAAATGGATGATACCCCGTATGAAGAGCCGTTAAAGAGCGGAACGTCCCTTCGGGATACTCGTCGCCAAAGCGCCTGGGCTTCGGCGATTAAGCCAATTTTCCTTGAAAATTAGGCAGCGAGTGCAAGGCTGTTATTGCCATTTGTAGTTTGAGCATCGGGATTAACGAGCCGCCACACAGCGCTCGGCGTGCTTACAATCAAACTCTGCCTGCTGTCAAAACCAGGCACCCCCGGTCTTTCCGCGCAAAGTCAATCGGAAACGGTGCAAAGATAGTACAAACCGCGGGCATTCGCAAATTTATTTGACAAATGCCGTGCGCAGCCCCGCCGGACCGAAGGCATCGGCTGTGGGATTTCCCGGATCCGGTGCCTCCGCGGCCGGAAACCGTCCCCGCTTATCCGTTCCGAAGCAGCTGGCGGAGCGTCTGCCGCAGTTTGTCGCCCGTGAGGGGTTTGGCGAGATACTCGTTACACCCGGCATCGAGGGCCTTCTGGCGGTCACGGTCGTAGGCGAACGCCGTCACGGCGATGATCGGAACCTGACTGCCGCTGCTGCGAATCTGCCGCGTGGCCTCCAGTCCGTCCATCACGGGCATCCGAATATCCATCAGCACCGCATCGGGGTCCGTCTGCGCGCAGAGCCGCACGGCCTCCGCGCCGTTGCCGGCGCGGATCACGTCGTACTCCTTCTTGAGCATCAGCGACACCAGCAGGTAGTTGCTGTCGGTGTCCTCGGCGACCAGCAGCAAAGGCCGTTTGCCGTCGCGGGCCGCCGGCACGAGCGCAGGCGGCGTCCCGGCCGGATGTTCCGGCGCGCAGGCGCACGAGCCGACCGGCACGGTGAACCAGAAACGCGAACCCTTGCCGAGTTCCGATTCGACGCCGATATGCCCGCCCATCTGTTCGACGATCGACTTCGAGATCGACAGCCCCAGCCCCGTGCCCTGCACGAAATTGTTGAGCTTGACAAACCGTTCGAAGATATTTTTCAGATGTTCCCGGTCGATGCCCGTACCGGTGTCCTCGACCGAAAAACGCACGTTGTCCCCCTCGATTGCATAGTCGAGCGTAATGCTGCCTTCGGCGGTGAATTTGAGGGCGTTGTTGATGAAGTTGGTGATGATCTGCGTCAGCCGGTTCTTGTCGCCCAGGATGCAACACTGTTCCTCGCGGCGGATGAAACGCAGCTCGACGGGGCGGTCCTGCACCTTGAGGCTCAGCGACCGCACGACCTCCTCGCACATTTGGTTGACATCGACCGAACCGAAGTTGAAGTCGAATGTCCCGGCCTCGATTTTCGAAAGGTCGAGAATGTCGGATATGAGTTGGAGCAGCAGGTCGTTGTTCTCCTCGACCACATGGATGTATTCGTTCCGCTCCACGGGGTCGTCGGTCTCGGCCAGCAGGTTCGAGAAGCCCACGATGGCGTTGAGCGGCGTGCGGATCTCGTGGCTCATGTTGGCCAGGAAGGCCGATTTGAGACGGTCGCTGACCTCGGCCTTGTTCTTGGCCTCGATCAGCCGTTTCTCGGTCATCTTCAGCTCCGTGATGTCGTAGTTGACGCAGACCATCTCGATCTTTTTCGGATCGTTGTTCATCGGGTTGCGCACCACGTTGATCCGGGTCCAGTTCTCCGAGCCGTCGTCGTTCAGGATATGCAGGTCGAGGTTGAAGCTGTCCGACTCGTTCGCCTTGACGCGCGTGATCTCCCGGATAATCGCGTCGCGGTCGGCCGGGTCGACATGCGGGTAGATGCCGATGATCTCCCGGAGCGGCGTTTCGGGCTTCTCCCCGAGGTTCAGATACCACTGCGGGACTCCGTCGCCCTCCTTGGTCAGCAGGTCGAAACGGCAGTAGCCCATTTTCCCCAGGCGGCTCACCAGCGAGAACGAGGTTTCGAACTCCGCGAGCCGCGAGTGGGCGCGGTTGATCTCCGTATTGTCGATGTTGATCAGCATGAAGTTGGCCAGCCGCCCCTGCGAGTCGTAGAGCATGTTGACCGTGGTGTAAATCTCCAGGAATCCGGTTTTCGCCGAGGTGTAGTAGCCGCCCAGCCGGTCGAAGGGATAGTTGAGCCGGAAGGCCTGTTCGCGCCCCTGACGGACGCCCTCGCGGATCTCCTGCGGCACGAGCGGATTCTCGAAGAAGTTCAGTCCCACGGCGTCCTCCTTCCGGGAGACGCCGAAGATCTCCATGTCCTTGTTGTTGATGTCGACCAGCCTGCCGTCGGGGTCGTAAAGCTCCACGCCGACCTGGATGTTGTCGAAGATGTTGCGCAGCAGTTTCTCGTTGCGCTGGATCGTCTCGTGTGCCTGATGGATTTCGGTCTGGTCGAGGAAAAAGCCCGTGATCTCGTCCTCGCCCGTGGAGTAGAGAACGTAGTGCAGGTAACGGTCCCCGGGGTCGGCGCAGATGTCGCCTTCGACGTAACTGCCCGTCCGGAGCACCTCGGCGGGGCCTGCGAGGTGTTTTTCCAGGTCGATGCCCAGTTCGGAGGCCGTGCGTCCGATGTACGTCTCCCGGGAAGCGCCCACGATTTCGTCCGTAGCGTCGTTCGTCTCGACGATCCGGTAGTCGCACAGCGCCCCGTCCTCGCCGTAGAGCAGCTTCATCCGGACGTAGCCCAGGGGCATGTGGCGGTAGAGGCTTTGCAGATAGAGCCGGTCGTCCTGCGCCGCCTGCTCGGAACGCTGCAATTCGAGGCACAGACCGATGATATTGACCAGCGAGGCAAACCACTGGCAGTCCTCGTTGGTCCAGCTCCGGTGCTCCCCGACGATGTCGATACCGGCATACCCCCACACTTTGTCGCGGGAGACCAGCGGCATGATGATCAGCGACTTGATATCCTGCACCTCCAGCAGATCATGTTCGCCCGACGCCTCGGGAGGCAGTTCGTCGAGATCCGAAAGGATGATCGGCAGGTTTTGCTGGATATGCTCCGTCCACCACGGGAAATCGTCCATCGGGAGCGAACTCAAACGGTCCTGCTCGCTGGAAACCCCGTCCGCCGTCACTTCATAGGTGCAGTCGTGCGTGCGCCGCTCCCAGTCGAACTCGATGATATAGGCGCGTCCGCCGCGGAACATCGTGAGCACCTCGTGGAGTATCTTGTTCACCGTGTCTCCGGTCTTCCCGGTGTGCAGCAGCGACAGCAGCGTGTGCGAAATGCTGGTGAGGCGGTAGAGCAAATCGTCGATACGCGCCTTGTCAGGCCCGACCGTCCCCTCCCCCTGCGCCGGTCCGGCAGGCCGCACGTAACCGATCAGCATATCGCCATCGGGTGCGGTCTCGCGGTGAATCAATTTCCACACGAACCACTGCTGCCGCCCGTCGGGCAGGACCAACGGGAGCGTGCGTTCGAGCGTGCTATCACCGTGGAACAGGCAAGTTTCGGAGCCGGAATAGCGCATGTAAGGCTCCGGAATATGGCTTTTGAATTCGTCGAATCCGATTTCCGGAGTCGGAAACCGGAGCAGGTCCTGCAAAAAACCGGACATGCGGATAACCCGGCGGGACATGTCCGCTTCCCACCAGCCGGCATTCATATCCCGCATGACCGCTTGCAGAATCTCGTGTTCTTTCATAATTTTGTCAAATCCCTGGAAAAAGGCATCTAACAAAAGTAGGCATTGAGGCCGGAATATGCAAATAATGGGTAGCGTTTTTAGACACAAATCCGTTCTGTGCAAGACACATTCCGGCCACAGCCGTCCTCCGGGCGAAAACGGAGCGCTTTTTCGCCGGACGGAAGAAGGGTATACGAATATTTTGCTTATCTTTGGCTTCGCCTTAGATACTCCGCTTCAACAATGCTCAAATAAATTTGGCATTGTATTCGGCTTATTCGTATCTTTGGGGGCGGGGTCGTAACAACCCTTTTCGGAGTCAGAACGTTTTACTGAAATTGCCCGTGATTCAGTTTTGCACCCTCCCGGCTTTTTGCTATTTTTTGTTTATTTATTCGGAAAACAGAGCGAGACGCTATGAATGAAAAATATGTCGTAAATCTCCGCGACGTGGCTATCTACCACGCCGACGATCCCTTCGGCGGCTGCTCGGAGAAGAAACTCCTGCAACGGGGCGAAATGGTTCTCTCGGAGGTCAACCTCTCGGTGGCCCCGGGCGAATTCGTATACCTGATCGGCCGTGTCGGGAGCGGAAAAAGCAGTTTACTCAAAACTTTATATGCCGAGGTGCAACTCCTTACGGGAAAGGGATATGTCGCAGGCTTCGACCTGCGCCGCCTGCGCCGCAGGGACATCCCCTACCTGCGCCGCCGCATCGGCATCGTCTTCCAGGATTACCAGCTGCTCACCGACCGCAACGTCTTCATGAACCTCTACTACGTGATGAAGGCCACGGGCTGGAAGCGCGAGCAGGAGATCCGCGAACGCATCGACCGGGTGCTGGGACTGGTGGAACTGGGGGCCAAGAGCTACAAGATGCCCTTCGAACTTTCGGGCGGCGAGCAGCAGCGGCTGGTGATCGCCCGCGCGCTGCTGAACGACCCGCAGGTGCTGCTGGCCGACGAGCCGACGGGCAACCTCGACCCGGTGACGGCCGACGGCATCATGCAGTTGTTCCAGAAGATCGCCTCGCAGGGCTGCGCCGTGGTGATGTCGACGCACAACACCGCCCTGATCGAGAACTACCCCGCCCGCGCCGTGCTCTTCTCCAAGGGCCGGATCCGCGAGGTGGACCTCAAGGCCGAGCTGGCGTAAATTCCGCGCCGGGGCCGCAAAGCGAACGAACAGGCAAAAAAATCGTCTGTAAAGCCGTTTCCGGACGCTTGTTTTATCCGGAAATATTTCGTATATTTGTACGATATTTAAAGACTACGATGAGTACCGAATTAGAAAACGTAAAAAAACAAGAAGAAGAATATTCCGCGTCGAACATCCAGGTCCTCGAGGGCCTCGAAGCGGTGCGCAAGCGTCCCGCCATGTACATCGGCGACATCGGCGAGAAGGGTCTCCACCACCTGGTTTACGAGGTCGTGGACAACTCGATCGACGAGGCGCTGGCGGGCTACTGCACCGACATCGACGTGACGATCAACGAGGACAACTCCATCACCGTCAGGGACAACGGCCGCGGTATTCCGACCGACTACCACGAGAAGGAGGGCAAATCGGCGCTCGAAGTGGTGCTGACGGTGCTCCACGCCGGCGGCAAGTTCGACAAGGGCAGCTACAAGGTCTCGGGAGGTCTGCACGGCGTGGGCGTCTCGTGCGTCAACGCGCTTTCGACGCTGCTGATCGCCGAGATCCACAGCCGCGACGGCAAGATCTACCGCCAGACGTACAGCAAGGGCGCCCCGACCTCGCAGGTCGAGGTCGTCGGCGAATGTACGGACCGCGGTACGACCATCACGTTCAAGCCCGACGACACGATCTTCACGCACACCACCGAATACAAATACGACATCCTGGCCAACCGCCTGCGCGAGCTGGCGTTCCTGAACAAGGGCATCAGCCTGAACCTCTACGACAAGCGTCCGGACGAGGAAGGCAAGACCCGCGAAGACCACTTCTACTCGGAGGAGGGGCTCAAGGAGTTCGTCAAGTATCTCGACGCCACGCGCGGCACGCCGATCGTCGAGCAGATCATCTACCTCGACACCGAGAAGAACGGCGTCCCGGTGGAGGTGGCCATGCAGTACAACGATTCGTTCTCGGAGAACGTCCACTCCTATGTAAATAACATCAACACCATCGAGGGCGGTACGCACCTGACGGGTTTCCGCCGTGCGCTGACCCGTACGCTCAAGAAGTACGCCGAGGATTCGGGCATGCTCGCCAAACTGAAATTCGACATCAACGGCGACGACTTCCGCGAAGGACTTACGGCTGTCGTGTCGGTGAAGGTCCAGGAGCCGCAGTTCGAGGGGCAGACCAAAACCAAGCTGGGCAACGACGAGGTTGCCGCCGCCGTCGATCAGGCCTTGGCCTCGGCGCTGGGCGACTACCTGGAGGAGAACCCCAAGGATGCCAAGGCCATCGTGCAGAAGGTGATCCTCGCGGCTACGGCCCGCCATGCGGCGCGCCACGCCCGCGAACTGGTGCAGCGCAAAACCGTGCTGTCGGGAGCCGGCCTTCCGGGAAAGCTCGCCGACTGTTCGAGCCGCGACCGCTCGATCGCCGAGATCTTCTTTGTCGAGGGTGACTCGGCAGGCGGTACGGCCAAATCGGGCCGCGACCGGAATTTCCAGGCCATCATGCCGCTGCGCGGTAAGATTCTGAACATCGAGAAGGCCCAGGAGCACCGCATGTGGGAGAACGAGGAGATCAAGAACATGTTCACGGCCCTCGGCGTCACGATCGGAACCGAGGAGGACTCCAAGGCCCTGAACCTCGAAAAACTGCGCTACGACAAGATCATCATCATGACCGATGCCGACGTCGACGGAAGCCACATCGCGACGCTGATGCTGACGTTCTTCTTCCGCAAGATGAAGGAACTGATCGAAAACGGCCACGTCTACATCGCCACCCCGCCCCTCTACCTCGTGAAGAAGGGCAAGCAGGAGCGCTATTGCTGGACCGAGAAGGAGCGTGACGAGATCACCTCGGAGTTCGGCAAAGGCACGCACGTGCAGCGTTACAAAGGTCTCGGCGAGATGAACGCCCACCAGCTGTGGGAGACGACGATGAACCCCGACACGCGCATCCTGCGCCAGGTGAACATCGAGAACGCCGCCGAAGCCGACCGCATCTTCTCGATGCTGATGGGCGACGAGGTTCCGCCCCGCCGCGAGTTCATCGAGCGGAATGCGCATTACGCGAATATCGACGCATAAACGACAGTCAAAAAAGGATTGCTCTCTTCAGGAGGGTGATTCTTTTTTTAATAACCACCACAAAATCGCATTGTTGAGAATAATCCTGACGACGGATGCTATAAAGTCCCCTCCGAGGAGGAGATTTAGGGGAGGGTCCGATTTGCAAACGACGCCGGAGGCGGCGAATAAAGACAATCAAATGCGATGAAACGGTCTATAATATCAAAAACTTACTGATCTTATGAACGTAACGGTAATCGGCGTCGCCGGAGGAACCGGCTCGGGAAAATCGACGCTCGTCAAGCGTTTGCAGGAAGCGTTCGTCGGCGACGACGTGGTGACGCTCTGTCACGACTATTACTACAAGGCGCATCCCGAACTCACCTACGAGGAGCGTACGAAACTCAACTACGACCATCCGCAGGCCTTCGACACGGAGATGCTCGTGGAGCATATCAAGGCGCTGAAGAACAACGTGCCCGTCGAGCACCCGGTCTACTCGTTCGTCGACCACGACCGCACGTCGGAGAGCGTGAGCGTGAAGCCCTCGAAGGTGATCATCGTCGACGGCATCCTGATCTTCGAGAACAAGGAGCTGCGCGATCTGATGGACATCAAGGTTTACGTCGACACCGACGCCGACATCCGGCTGGCGCGTCGTATCCTGCGCGACGTCTGCGAGCGCGGGCGTACGATGCAGTCGGTCATCACGCAGTACACCTCGACGGTGAAACCGATGCACGAGGAGTTCGTCGAGCCGTCGAAGAAATACGCCGACGTAATCATTCCCGAAGGCGGCTTCAACTCGGTGGCCGTGTCGATGCTGATCCAGAACATCCGTTCGCTGATCCAGAGCAGCAAATAAGGCGCAAACCGCCACGCTAAACAAACCCGGACTTCGCAAGAGGTCCGGGTTCATTGATGTATATCATACCGCGGCGGCAAAACAGCCGGCAGCGCACTTAAAGCCATACTTCATCATATCCCGGTTATCTTCTTGATCTCGTTGAGTTTGTTCAACGCCTCGATCGGGGTCAGCGAGTTGATGTCGAGGCCCTTGATCTGGTCGCGGATCTGCACCAGCACGGGATCGTCCAGCTGGAACATCGACAGCTGCATGTTCTGCGGCCCGGCGCTCTCGGCGGCCTCCTTCACGGCCTGCGCCGCGGATTTGCGGCCCCGCTCCTTGAGGCTGCGGCTCGGCACGATCTCGTTGTTGCCGTAGACCAGTTCGAGGTTGCGCAGGATTTCATCGGCCCGCGAGACGATCGACACCGGCATGCCGGCCATGCGGGCCACGTGGATACCGAACGAATGCTCCGTGCCGCCGCGTTCGAGCTTGCGCAGGAAGACGATCTGGTTGCCCATCTCCTTGACCGAGACGTGGTAGTTCTTCACCCGGGAGCACATCTGCTCCATCTCGTTCAGTTCGTGGTAGTGGGTGGCGAAAAGCGTCTTGGCACGGGCCGAGGGGTGGTTGTGAAGGTATTCGACCATCGCCCAGGCAATCGAAATGCCGTCGTAGGTCGACGTGCCGCGCCCGATCTCGTCGAGCAGCACGATGCTGCGGTCGGAGATGTTATTGAGGATGCTGGCCGATTCGAGCATCTCGACCATGAAGGTCGACTCGCCCTGCGAGATGTTGTCCGAAGCCCCGACGCGCGTGAAAATCTTGTCCACATAGCCGATATGGGCCGATTTGGCGGGTACGTACGAACCCATCTGGGCCATCAGGATGATCAGCGCGGTCTGACGCAGCAGCGCCGACTTACCCGACATGTTGGGTCCGGTGATCATCATGATCTGCTGCTGTTTGTCGTCGAGCATCACGTCGTTGGGGATGTACTCCTCCCCCACGGGCATCAGCGTCTCGATCACCGGGTGGCGGCCCTGGCGGATGTCGATGCGCTTGCCGTCGTCGATCACCGGACGCACGTAGCGGCGTTCGCAGGCGATGCGCGCGAAGGACTGGAGACAGTCGATGCGCGCCACCGCGGCAGCGTCGCGCAGCATCGGAGCCAGCGAACCGCAGATATAGGCCATGATCTCGGCGTAGATGCGCTGCTCCAGGATGAGCATCTTCTCCTCGGCGCCGAGAATCTTCTCCTCGTACTCCTTCAGTTCGCCCGTAATGTAACGCTCGGCATTGGCGAGGGTCTGTTTGCGGATCCACGTCTCGGGGACCTTCTCCTTGTGGGCGTTGCGGACCTCGATATAGTAGCCGAAGACGTTGTTGTAGCTGATCTTGAGCGACGGGATGCCCGTGGCTTCGCTCTCGCGCTGCTGAATGCGCGCGAGATAGTCCTTGCCGTGGAGCGCGATGCGGCGCAGGTCGTCCAGTTCGGGATCGACGCCGTCGGCGATCACGCCGCCCTTCTGTATCTGGTTGTTCTGCGGATCGGGGTAAATTTCGCGGGCGATACGCTCGCGGACCTCCGCCAGGGGGTCGATCTGCCCCGCCAGCGCATGCAGGCGGTCGTCGTCGGTGGACTCCAGCGCGGCCTTGAGCGTCTCGATGGCCCCGAGCGAATTCTTGAGCTGCACCAGCTCGCGGGGCGTGACCCTCTGGGCGGCGATGCGCCCGGCGATACGCTCCAGGTCGCCCACCAGCGACACCTGCTCGCGGATGACATCCGCCAGGTCGGCGTCTTTGATCAGCCGTTCCACCACGTCCAGGCGTTCGTTGATCTTCGCGGGGTCCTTGATCGGCATGGCGATCCAGCGTTTCAGCAGGCGGCCGCCCATCGGCGTCAGCGTGCGGTCGATCACGTCGGCGAAACTGCACTTCTCGCGCGCGCCGTTCGACGAAAAGAGTTCGAGGTTGCGGATCGTGAACTTGTCGACCCACACGTAGTCGTCCTGGTCGATGCGCGCGATGGAGGCGATGTGGCCCGTATCGCGGTGCTCGGTGAATTCAAGGTAGTAGAGAATGGCCCCGGCGGCCGAAATGCCGCTGGTGAAGTGGTCCACGCCGAAACCCTTGAGGGACTTGGTCCCGAACTGCTTGCAGAGTTTCTCGCGGTTGACGTCCTCCGAAAAGACCCACTCGTCGAGGCGGTAGGTGTAGAGTTTCGACCCGAACGAGCCGGAAAAACGGTCCTCGTAGCCGCGCTGGTAAACGACCTCCTTGGGCTGGAGGTTCGAAATCAGCTTGTCGACGTAGCCGTCCGTCCCCTCGGCCACGTAGAACTCGCCCGTGGAGATGTCCAGAAAAGCCACGCCCGTCGTCTGCCGGCCGAAGTAGACCGACGCGATGAAGTTGTTCTCCTTGTTGGCCAGGATGTTGTCGCCCAGCACGATGCCCGGGGTCACCAATTCGATCACGCCGCGCTTGACGAGTCCCTTCACCAGTTTTGGGTCCTCCAGCTGCTCGCAGATGGCCACGCGCTCACCCGCCCGCACCAGCTTCGGAAGGTAGGTGTCGACAGCATGGTAGGGAAATCCCGCCAGTTCGACGTACGTCGCCGATCCGTTGGCGCGGCGCGTGAGCGTGATGCCCAGAATGCCGCTGGCCTTGATCGCATCGTCGCCGAAGGTCTCGTAGAAGTCGCCCACGCGAAACAGCAGAATGGCGTCGGGATGTACTGCCTTGATGGAGTAATACTGCTTCATCAGGGGCGTCTCGACATATTTTTTGTCGATTTTCTTTTCGGAAGTCAAAATAGAATATTGTATAATTTATACAACAAAGATAGGCCTTTTTTGGATGCCGTGCAAAGCCGGCAACCAATTTTTTTTCGCCCGTCCGGCAGGTTCTTTCCGCCGGAGCGTCAGAGAATCCCGTTCTCGGAGAGCACTTTGCGGTAAAACTCCGCCTTCCACTCCACGGGACGCGGAAAGGCCCGCGACGAGGAGGGCATGCGCCACAGCGTCAGGTCGCGCCCCGCAAAGGGCATCGGCACGCACTCCCCCACGGCGGGTTCGCCGCAGCCCGTGATGGCGCGCAGCGTGTCGGTGGCTTTCTGTCCCGTCGTGACGACGGCCCGGCAGGCGGGAATGCGGGCCAGCAGGGCTTCGAGGTCGACCTCGCGCACCACTTGAAGTGCCGCGTCCGACGCATTGTCTTTCAGTCGGATGACCTCCACGGCCGTATCGTAGAGCGCAATCCCCCGCTCGCGGCAGAAAGCCTCGATGCGCTCCCGGTCGAACCGCCGTCCGCCCGGTTCCAGGAAGTGCATTTTGTCACCCGCCGCGAGGTAACCCACGATCCGCCACATGTCGTTTTGCAGATTGGGATAGAAGAACTCCATCGACCAGCGGATGCGCTTGGGCGGAAAGCTGCCCAGCATCTGTCTCTTATACACATCTCCGAGCCCACGAGACTAAGGCGAATCT
>UQKD01000037.1 GCA_900541585.1 uncultured Alistipes sp. | reverse complement strand
AAGGACTTCGAACGATTTTGGATTAATGCAAGGCGGCTTATTTCGGATGGTTACGTTTCATCTTTTAACCCCGGCCTCTTAAGTCGGCTTGAAGAGGTCGAGCCGCTGACTATATTGATAATCCCTCCAAACCTCCCTTTGAAAAGGGAGGCTTTTGTTTATAGAAGATTTATCGGAAGGTTCGTCAATCGCCAATATTTATGTGAGGCGGGTACGAATCGACTCTCTTAAAGCCGCTTAGATTCGTGAATAATTGCTATATTGGGAAAAACCTGAAAAGACCTATGACTGAATATGTGCGAAATGCTTCGGATGACGGAGCTGTTAAGGCCGAAATCATCGCTTTGGAAAAGCAGGCTTTGGAGCGGTGGAACGACGGGAATCCCGACGGATTTATCGGATTATCCTCGGAAGATGTCGTGTAATGGATCCGGCTTTCGAGCATAAACTCGAAGGTAAAAAGGCTTTGGAGACTTATTATGACCAAGTCAGGGGGAAGATCAAGATAGACCGCTACGAAATGCTGGACCCTGTTGTACAGGTGTCTCTGGGCATTGCGGTCCTGACCTATAATTATGAGGCTTACCGGGACGGATGCGTGTTCCGGATGAACTGCACGGAGGTTTACCGGTTGAATCCCTCCGGATGTTGGAAAATTATCCACACGCATTGGTCCTTTATTCAGCCGAATAACTGATATTCCATCGCTTATGATCGAAATACCCGAATCGAAAACCGTTGCGCGCCAGGTCCGTGAGACGCTGGCGGGACATACTGTGACCGATGTGTTCAATGCCACGCATCCGCACAAGTTCACCTGGTATTCGGGTGATCCGCTCGAATACCGGAAGTTGCTGACCGGCCGGAGAATCGTCGGGGCGGAAGGTTACGGCGCATTTGTCGACATATCGCTGGACGACGACGTGCACCTCCTCCTATCGGACGGTGTGAACCTGCGCCTTTATGCTTCCGAGGCCGGGATACCCGCGAAATACCAGCTGCTCGTCACGCTTGACGACGAGCGTTTTCTGGTTTTTACCGTTGCGATGTACGGAGGTATCCTTGCTTTCCGGGGTGATTTTGAGAATCCTTATTACCGGGTGCGAAGACGAAATATTCACCGCTCGATGCGGAGTTCGACACCGGATATTTCCGGAGCCTGCTGGCCGGTGCGAAGCCGAATCTCTCGGCAAAGGCTTTCCTGGCCACGGAGCAATGCATTCCGGGACTCGGGAACGGGGTGTTGCAGGACATTCTTTTCCGGGCAGGCATCCATCCCAAACGCAAACTCGCCACACTGGACGAAGAGGATGCCGAACGGCTTTTCAGAACGGTAAAAAGCCTCCTGACAGAGATGACCCGCCGTAACGGGCGCGATACGGAGAAGGATCTTTTCGGGAATTGCGGAGGGTATGCCGTGCAGCTTTCGCGCAACACCTGTGCGGACCCTTGTCCGGTCTGCGGCGGATCAATCGTCAAGGAGGCTTATCTGGGCGGTGCAGTCTACTATTGTCCCCGCTGCCAGCCGCTGAAATGAATCTTTAAGGCTCGTCCGAAAAATACCTCCACGTGCGCCACCGGCTGTGCAGGCCGCAATGCGAGCAGTAGAGTTTGTAAACTCCCTTGCCGTATTTGTGTGCCCGCAGATTGCGTGTGTGGCATTGCGGGCAGCGGGAGGTGTTGAGCCAGTGTTCATAGCGCTGGAAGATCACGAGGTTGAACAGACTCAGCAGGATGCAGGCGCATCCGACGGCGCCTGTATCGCCGCGAAAGAGCGGGACGAGACAGCCGGTCAGTACGGCGATCAGCACGACGAGGCCGATGCCCTGAATCGTTTCGTTGGGAAGTCGGCGTATGCGCCACAACGGACGCGTGGCGAAGATGCCCGCGACGGCAGGCAGGAAACAGATCGTGAGAAGCAGGAGGTAGGCTTTCATGGTGAGATGTACGCCTGTCCCGCAGCGCATGGAATTAAGTTCGGATTCGGAAAGGATCATAAAAAACGTGGGACAAAACTCTGATTTGCTTTCTGAGGCTCTGGAATAACCTGGCAACCAAATGCAGAATGAAGCCCACGTTGGAAACGTGAGCGTCAAACTTCATTCCTTGGTTGCTCTTTAAATTTTCCAGATTTTCAGAAAGCAAGGTACAAAGCTAACGCTTTTTATGTGTGTGCGCCGTCGCTTTTCGTGCGCAATCGGCGCTTTTTTATTGTATTACTGCGACTTTATGCGCTATTTCATCGGCGATTCAGTTGTTAGTGACGTACAAATATAAGAAAAACATCCGGAATTCCGGATGTTTTTCGGCTTGTGTGTTTAAAAGTTGTGCTGCGGCGTTCCCTTTCCGGACCCGGTTTCACGGGCTTTTCTACGGATTCCGGCGGGAGGAGGCTCGGCTACCTGTTCTGCTGCTGTGCGGCCGTGTAGGCGTCGGCTTTCTCCTTCATGCGGGCCGCGCGCTTTTCGCTGTCGGGGTGCGAGGAGAACATCTTCTGTACGATGGAGGCTTTGGCGCCCTTGGAGAGCTCGACCAGCTTATTGAGCGAGTTGGCCATGCCGTAGGGGCTGAAGCCGTGTTTCACACAGAACTCGAAACCGTGTTCGTCGGCTTCGTACTCCTGCTTCTGCGAGAACTGCGCATCGGTGAAGGCCGTCACGACCTCGCCCAGCTGCGATTGGCTCAGCTTGGCCAGCGCGCTGCCCTCGGTGGCTCCGGCGGCATTGCGGGCAGCGGAGGCGAGGTAGGCGTTCTTCATGGCGTGTTTCGTGTCGGCATGCACGACGTGGCCGATTTCGTGGCCGATGATGGCCATCAGTTCGTCGTCGTCCATCAGGTCCATCAGGGCGGCGAAGACACGGATCGAGCCGTCGCCGCAGGCAAAGGCGTTGACATCGGTCACCAGATAGACCTTGAAGTTCAGCGGTAGCCCGTCGGCGTCGGTGATACCTTCGGTGAGCCGCTTGAGGCGTGCTCCGTAGGTCGTCGTATCGGCGGCCACGGGGTTGTTGGCATCCATCCATTCGACCGATTCGCGGCTCAACCGGGCGATCTCCTCATCGTTGAGCGTGACGGCCTTGGCCACGTCCTTGCCGGCATTGAGCAGTTTTGCGGCGTCGATTTTCTTACCGCCGATTTTGAACTGAGCGAAAGCCCCCGCGGGGCAGGCTGCGGCGAGGAGTGCCGCCGCAAACAAAAGAAAAAGTCTCTTCATATCGTATCCTGTTTTCAGTGAGGCAAAGATAGTGAAAACATCCGTATTTCGGGACGCTTTCGGGGCTTTAGCGTTCGCGGAACATGCGTTTGATCTCCCGCCAGTCGCCGTCGTTCGGCGCGGATTCGATGCCCAGCAGGCGGCAGAGGATGAGGTAGATGTTCCGGTTCTGGAACGACCGCGGCAGCGGGGTAGCTGCCTGCACGGTGCGATGCGGCGCGGCCCGCAAGAGAAAGGGCGAGAACGAGGAGTGCGGGTTTTTTCATGGCTCTTCGGTATTGACTGCCGTAAAGATACGAAAAAAGCGCCTTCCCCGTTCGGGAAAGACGCCAGCATATTGCGGACAGGGTTTCATGCAAAGGGCTGCACGAAATCAGTGCAGCCCTTTGCCGGTGTTTCCGTTCGGGAAACCGGTTATTTCATGTATCCCTTGATGTAGTGGTGATGCTCGCCCCAGCGCTCGAAAGCCGCGCGGTCCAACTCCTCCTGGGCCGAAGGATGGGCGATGGAGATCAGCAGGCGTGCACGCTCCTGCAGGGTCTTGCCGTAGAGGTCCACGGCTCCGAACTCCGTCACGAACCAGTGGATGTGGTTGCGCGTCGTCACCACGCCGGCGCCGTCCAACAGCGTCGGGCAGATTTTCGATACGCCCTTGTTGGTGATCGAAGGCATGGCGATGATCGCCTTGCCGCCCTTCGAGAGCGATGCACCGTAGACGAAGTCGATCTGTCCGCCGACACCCGACCAGAATTTCGTGCCCAGCGAATCGGCGCACACCTGGCCCGTCAGGTCGACCTGCAGGGCCGAGTTGATGGCTACGAAGCGGTCGTTCTGCGAGATGATGTAGGGGTCGTTCGTGTAACCGACGTCCATCATCAGTACGCCCGGGTTGTCGTCGATGAAGTCGTAAACGGCTTTCGAACCCATCAGGAAGGTCGAGACCATCTTGCCGGGGTCGGTTTTTTTGGCTTCGCCGTTGATCACGCCCTTCTCCACCAGCGGCAGTACGCCGTCGGCGAACATCTCGGTGTGGATACCGAGGTCCTTATGGCCGCCCAGCTGGCTGAGGACTGCATTGGGAATGGCCCCGATACCCATCTGGAGCGTTGCGCCGTCCTCGATCAGCGCGGCGCAGTGCTTGCCGATGGCCGTCTCGACCTCGTTCGGTTCGGAGAATTTCGCTTCGATCAGCGGGGTGTCGTCCTGCACGAAGAAGTCGATCTTCGAGGAGTGGATCATGGCCTGGCCGAAGGCGCGCGGAACGTACTTGTTCACCACGGCGATCACATGATCGGCGCACTCCACGGCCGCCAGGGTGGCGTCGACGGAGGTTCCGAGCGATACGAAGCCGTGTTTGTCGGGCGGGCAGACCTGGATCATCGCCACGTTGCACGGAACGGCTCCGCAGCGGTAGAGTTTCTGGGTCTCGCTCAAGAAAATCGGAATGTAGTCGGCATAGCCGCTCTGGGTTACCTTGCGGACGTTCGCCCCCACGAAGAAGGAGTCGAGCTGGAATACGCCTTCGAATTTCGGATCGGCGTAGGGAGCGGGACCCTCTGTGTGCAGGTGATGGACATGTACGTCCTTCAGTTCGCCGGCCTCGCCGCGTTTGCACATGGCGTTGATCAGGCACTGGGGAGCCGACGCCACCGAGCTGAGGTGGACATGGTCGCCCGATTTGATGACCTTGACGGCCTCTTCCGCAGTCGTAAAATGGATTGGGTTAGTCATTACTGCCAAAAAATTGTAAGTAGTTGTTAGTTTTATGGGTTACTTGCGTTTCACTTCCACCTGTTCGTATCCTTCGACAATGTCGCCGACGCGGATGTCGTTGAACGACTCGATGTTCAGACCGCAGTCCTGCCCGACCACGACCTCCTTGACGTCGTCCTTGAAACGTTTGAGCGAACCGAGCTTGCCGGTGTAGATCACGATGCCGTCGCGGATGACGCGGATCGGGGTCGAGCGTTGCAGCTTGCCTTCGCGGACCATACATCCGGCGACGGTTCCGACCTTGGTGATCTTGAAGATTTCGAGCACTTCGACCGAAGCGACGATCTCCTCCTTCATCACCGGTTCGAGCATGCCCTCGATGGCGTCCTTGATGTCGTTGATGGCGTCGTAGATGATCGAGTAGAGGCGGATTTCGATCTCCTCCTTCTCGGCCAGCCTGCGTGCCGAAGCCGACGGACGCACCTGGAAGCCGACGATGATGGCGTTCGAAGCGGCAGCCAGCAGCACGTCGGACTCCGAAATCTGTCCCACGGCGGCGTGGATGACGTTGACCTGCACGGTCTCCTTCGAGAGCTTGATCAGCGATCCGGACATGGCTTCGACCGATCCGTCCACGTCGCCCTTGACGATGATGTTCAGCTCCTTGAACGAGCCGATGGCGATGCGGCGGCCGATCTCGTCGAGCGTCACGTGCTTCTGGGTCATGATGCCCTGCATGCGGGCCAGCTGTTCGCGTTTGTTGGCGATTTCGCGTGCCGAGCGGTCGTCGTCCATGACGTTGAACGTGTCGCCGGCCTGCGGTGCGCCGTTCAGTCCGAGCACCTGTACGGGCGTCGAGGGTCCTGCCTCGTCCACCTTCTTGCCGTTCTCGTTGAACATGGCCTTCACGCGGCCCGTGTAGGTTCCCGAGAGGATCACGTCGCCGACGCGGAGCGTGCCGCTCTGCACCAGGATCGTCGACACGTAGCCGCGGCCCTTGTCGAGCGTCGACTCGATGACCGTGCCCTGCGCCTTTTTGTTGGGGTTGGCCTTCAGGTCGAGCATCTCGGCCTCCAGCAGCACCTTTTCGAGCAGTTTGTCGAGGTTCAGGCCCTTTTTGGCCGAAACCTCCTGGTCCTGGTATTTGCCGCCCCACGACTCCACGAGGTAGTTCATCTGCGAGAGCTGCTCCTTGATGTGGTCGGGGTTGGCGCTGGGCTTGTCGATCTTGTTGATGGCGAAGACCATCGGCACGCCTGCGGCCTGCGCGTGGTTGATCGCCTCGACGGTCTGCGGCATGACGCTGTCGTCGGCCGCGACGATGATGATGGCTACGTCCGTCACGGCGGCTCCGCGGGCACGCATGGCCGTGAAGGCTTCGTGGCCCGGGGTGTCGAGGAAGGTGATCTTCTGCCCGTTCAGCACCACGCTGTAAGCGCCGATATGCTGGGTGATACCGCCGGCCTCGCCCTCGATGACGTTGGTTTTGCGGATGTTGTCCAGCAGCGAGGTCTTACCGTGGTCGACGTGTCCCATGACCGTCACGATCGGCGGACGCGGAACGAGGTCTTCCTCGCGGTCCTCGCTGTCGTCGGCGATGGCCTCCTGAATCTCCACCGAGACGAATTCGGTCTTGTAGCCGAACTCTTCGGCGACCACCACGAGCGCCTCGGCGTCGAGACGCTGGTTGATCGACACCATCAGACCCAGGTTCATGCAGGCCATGATGACCTCCGTCGGCGGGACGTTCATCATCGTGGCCAGTTCGCTGACGGTCACGAACTCCGTGACCTTGAGCGTCGAACGCTCCATTTCCTCGCGTTCGAACTCCTCGTTCATGCGCTCGGCGACGGCGTCGCGCTTGTCCTTGCGGTATTTCGAGCTTTTGCTCTTGGCTCCCTTGGCCGTCAGACGCGCCAGGGTGTCCTTTACCTGCTTCGAAACCTCCTCGTCGCTCACTTCGGGGCGCACGATCGGTTTGGGGGCGTTCTTGCCCTTGTTGCGGCGTCCTTCGCCCGGACGGGGCTGGTTCTGGCCCTGCCCGCCGCGGTTCTGACCCTGTCCTCCCGGACGGTTGCCGTTGTTGTTCTGGCCGCCCTGGCCCTGACGGTTGCCGCCGCCCTGCGCATTGCCTTTCGGGGCCTTGCTGACGTCGACTTTCTCCTTCTGGAGACGCTTGCGCTTGTGCTTGCCGCCTGCGACGAAGCCCGACACGTCCATCGTGCCGAGCACCTGCGGACCGGTGAGGGTCACCGTTTCGGGGCGGAAGATGTTGTCTTTCGGAGCCTCGGGCTTCGGTTCCGCCGCAGGGGCCGGAGCCGTTTGTGCCGCGGGCGCTGCCTGCGGGGCCGGAGCGGGTTTGGGAGCGGGGGCTGCGGGAGTCTCTGCGGCCTTGGGCTGCGGAGCCGGGGCGGGCGTTTCCGCCTTCGGAGCCTCCTGCGCGGGAGCGGTGACCTTCGCGGGGGCCGGCGTTGCGGCCGCAGCGGATTTCGGCGTCTCGGCAGGCTTCGGCTGGGGAGCCGGAGCGGGTGCGGGAGCCGGTTTCACGGTCTCCGGGGCTTTCGGAGCCTCCTCCGCCTTTGCGGCGGGAGCCGCCGGCTGGGGTGCGGGTTTCACGGCCTCGGGTTTGGGCTGGGGGGCCGGAGCTGCCTTGGGCTTGGGCGAGAGGTCTATCTTGCCGAGGAACTTCGGCTGCTGAATTTCGTCCTTGACGCTGATGACGTTGCTTTTGATGACAACCTCCTTCTCTTCCTCGCGCTCCTGCTTCTTGGCTTCTTCGAGGGTTACGGTCGTCTGCTTCAGGGAGATGCGTTCGCGGATCGAATCGCGTGCGCTGGCGGCGCTGCGGTTCGCCCCGAACTCCTTCTCCAGAACGGCATAAGTCTCCGCGTCGACCAGCGTGTTGGGCGACCCGTCGCTTTTGATGCCCTTCTTCTGCAGGAAGTCCGTGACGGTGTTCAGTCCCACCTTGAACTCCTTTGCAACCTGAATGAGCCTTAATTTTCTTTCATTACCCATATCTTGTCTCTTTTCCTTTCTTGTCTTGCGTTGATTATTCGAATTCGGCTTTCAGGATCTCCACGACCTTCTGCGCCTGCTCCAGTTCGAGGTCGGCGCGGGCGGCGATCTCCTCGACGGGAAGTTCCAGCACGCTCTTGGCGGTGTCGCAGCCGGCGGCTTTCAGGGCGTCGATCACCCATCCGTCGATCTCGTCGGTGAACTCCGTGAGTGCCACGTCTTCTTCCTCGACCTCGCGGTAGACGTCGATGTCATAGCCGGTGAGCATCTTCGAGAGACGGATGTTGAGACCTCCCTTGCCGATGGCCAGCGAAACCTGGTCGGGCTTGAGGTAGACCGAAGCGGTCATCTTCTCCTCGTCGATGGTGATGGACGACACCTTTGCGGGGTTGAGCGAACGCTGGATCATCAGCGTCGGGTTTGCCGTGTAGTTCACCACGTCGATATTCTCGTTGCGCAGCTCCTTGACGATCGAGTAGATGCGCGAACCCTTCATGCCGACGCAGGCACCCACCGGGTCGATGCGCTCGTCGTAGGACTCCACGGCGACCTTGGCGCGCTCGCCGGGGATGCGGACGATCTTCTTGATGGTGATCAGACCGTCGAAAATCTCGGGAACCTCCTGTTCGAACAGGCGTTCCAGGAACTGGTTGGCCGTGCGCGAGAGGATGATGCGCGGCTGGTTGTTGTTCATTTCGACCGACTTGACGATGGCTTTGATCGTGTCGCCCTTGCGATAGAAGTCGTTGGGTATCTGCTCGGCCTTCGGGAGGATCAGCTCGTTCTCCTCGTCGTCGAGGATCAGCACCTCCTTTTTCCACACCTGGTACACCTCGCCCGTGACGATGTCGCCGACCTTCTCCGAGTATTTCTCGTAGAGGCTGGCCTTCTCCAGGTCGAGGATGCGCGAGGCGAGGTTCTGGCGCAGCGACAGCACGGCGCGGCGGCCGAACGAGGCGAGTTTGATTTCGTCGGCGTATTCGTCTCCGATCTCGTAGGTGGGGTCGATGGCCTTGACCTCCGAGACGGAAATCTGTGCGTTGGGGTCTTCGACGGCGCCGTCCTCGACGACGGTGCGGTTGCGCCAGATTTCGAGGTCGCCCTTTTCGGGGTTGATGATGACGTCGAAATTCTCGTCCGTTTCATACTGTTTCTGCAGCGCGTGGCGGAAAACGTCCTCCAGCACGCCGATCATCGTCGACTTGTCGATGTTCTTCAGCTCTTTGAATTCGGCAAAGTTGCTGATGAGATTGAGATTGTCCATTGTGTGCTTTATCTGATTTTTAATTGTTACTTGAAATCCAGCCACTCCTTCGTGTACTTGATCCGATCGAAGGGGTAGCTGCGCGTGACCTTCACCAACTGCTTCTTCTTTTTGCCCTCGACGGCCTGCTTCTCCTCGTAGGAGAGGACGATGCCCTCGCCGGTGACCTCCTCCAGCTTGGCCAGGATCTTCACGCCGCTCGTGAGCAGCACCTCGGCCGACTTGCCGGCGAGTTTGCGGTACTGGCGCAGGCTTTTCAGTTCCGAGCCGATACCGGCCGACATGACCGTCAGCGAAAAATCCTCCTCGTCGCGGTCGAACTGCGCCTCGACGGCGCGGCTCAGCTCCGCGCAGGCGTCGATGCCGACCGACGAGTCGCTGTCGATCGTCAGTTCGACCTCGTTGCCCGGCGTGCAGGTACAATCCACGACGAACATGTCCGTCCCTTCCAAATGACGTTCCGCCGCTTCGATTATCTTTTTCGTGTCTATCATAGTCGTTGAATTTCGGTCGAGTATAAGTATAAAATAAGGGGACTGCCCGTCCCCTTACCCTTCACGCTGTCTTTCGACACCGCAAATATAGTGAAAAATTCCGATATACCAATATTTATACGCAAAATTTACTCCTCTTTGCACCGCGATTCGTAAGGTTTGATGATGCCGCGCTTCGAGGTGCGGATGAATTCGACCAGCGCATCGCGCTCGGGGCTTTGCGGAATCTGCCGTTCGACCTCGTCGCAGCCGTTCAGGTAGTTCAGACCGCTCTGGAAGAGGATGCGGCAGGCGTCGTGGATTTCGGCGATGCGCTCGTGCGAAAAGCCGCGGCGCGCAAGCCCGATCTTGTTGATGCCCGCGAAACGGAGCGTGTCGTTGCGCACGATGACGTAGGGCGGGAGGTCCTGACCCAGCAGCGCGCCGCCCTGTATCATGGCGTGCGCCCCGATGTGGGTCCACTGGTGGACGGCGGCGTGGCCGCCGATGACGACCCAGTCGCCGACGTGCACTTCGCCGGCGAGCGATACGCGGTTGGCGATCACGCAGTTGCTGCCGATGATGCAGTCGTGCCCGATGTGGACGTAAGCCATCAGCAGGTTTTTCGACCCGATGCGCGTGGTTCCGGTCGAGGCGGTTCCGCGGCTGATGGTCACGTACTCGCGGATGTCGTTGTCGTCGCCGATCTCGCAGGTGGTGATTTCACCAGCGAATTTCAGGTCCTGCGGAAGGCACGCGACCGAAGCGGCGGTGTGGATGCGGCATCGTCTGCCGATGCGCGCCCCGTCGTGGATCACGGCTCCGGGACCGATCCAGCAGTCGTCGCCGATCACCGTGTCGCCCGCGACGCAGGCAAAGGGTTCCACCGTGACGTTGGCGCCGAGCTTGGCATCGGGGTGGATATAGGCCAGGTTGCTGATCATTTCCTCTATTTTTTGTTTTTGACTACCTGCGCCATCATCACGGCCTCGCAGGCGAGCGTCTCGCCGACGAACGCCTTGGCCTCCACGAGGGCGACGCCCCGGCGGATCGGTTCCAGCAGGTGGATTTCGAATTGCAGCGTGTCGCCCGGAACGACCTTGCGCTTGAATTTCACGCCGTCGATCTTCATGAAGTAGGTCGAGTAGTTCTCCGGGTCGGGGACGTTGCTCAGGACCATGATGCCGCTGCACTGGGCCATGGCCTCGACGATCAGCACGCCCGGCATCACCGGCTCTTCGGGGAAGTGGCCCACGAAGAACGGTTCGTTCATCGTCACGTTCTTGATGCCCGCTACGGACGAGGGGTCGCAGTGGAAAATGCGGTCCACCAGCAGGAACGGCGGACGGTGGGGCAGCATGCGGCGGATGTCGTTGATGTCGTAGAGCGGCGGCTTGCGGCAGTCGTAGGTGTAGCGGGGTTTCTCGCCCCCGCGGCGGATGGTCTGCTTGAGCTGCTTCATGAATTCCGTGTTGGCGAAGTGTCCCGGACGGGTGGCCCAGACGCGGCCCTTGATCCGTACGCCCAGCAGCGCGAAGTCGCCCAGCAGGTCGAGCAGTTTGTGGCGCGCCAGCTCGTTGTTGCAGCGCAGTTCGAGGTTATTGAGATAGCCCGCCTTGATCTCGATGTCGGGCTTGTTGAAGACCTTCTTGAGTTTGTCCAGCTGCTCGTCGGGTACGGGGTTCTCCACCACCACGATGGCGTTGTCCAGGTCACCGCCCTTGATCAGGTTCATGTTGATCAGCGGCTCCAGTTCGTGCAGGAAGACGAACGTGCGGCAGGGCGAAATTTTCCTGGCGAAGTCGTCGCCGGGGTTGAAGGTGGCGTACTGGTTGCCGATGACCTTCGAATTGTAGTCCACGTGCACCGAGACGGAGAATTCGTCGTCGGGGTAGAGGATGATCGCCACGCCCTTCTCGGGGATCGTGTAGACCATCTTTTCGGTCACGTGGTAGAACTGCCGCTCGGCGTCCTGGTCCGCCAGTCCGGTTTCGGTGATGGCCCGGGCGTATTCGCGGGCCGAGCCGTCCATGATGGGGGTCTCGGGGGCGTCGATGTCGATCACGGCGTTATCCACGCCGAGGGTCCAGAGCGCCGACATGATGTGTTCGATGGTGTGTACGCGGTGTCCGCCGGCTTCGACGGTCGTGCCGCGCGAAGTGTCTACGACGTTGTCGCACAGGGCGGGGATTATGGGTTGTCCTTCGAGGTCGGTGCGGCGGAATACGATTCCGGTTCCGGCCTCGGCGGGGTTCACGGTCATGGTAACTTTGACGCCCGTATGCAGGCCCTTTCCCGAGAATGAGATCGGCGCCTTCAGCGTTTGTTGTTTGGTTGACATAAGCGGTGTTTCTATTATTTGCGCGCAAAGATAGGAAATTTTCGGTAAAAAACGCTACTTTTGCTCAAAATTCCGACACACCGCAATGACTGAAACACCCCGTGACGACAAACCGAAACCCGCCCGCAGGCCGCGTATCAAACTGCCCTTCGACAACCGCAGGGAGGATGTGGGATCGTGGACCTACGACCACCGTATCGGCCTGTGCGTCACGTTGATCGCCTACCTGGTGCTGATGATCGGCTTCGTTTCGTCGAAGATCGTCGTGGGCCGGCGCACGCATCAGCAGGGCATGTATATCGACCTTCAGACGCTGGCCGAAATGGAGCAGGAACGCGACCGCCTGGAGCGCGAAGTGCGCGAGCGCCAGCGGCAGGAGGAGATCGACTGGCGGAGCATCCGCAACCAGGCGTCGAACGAAAATGCCCTGAACGAGAAGCTCCGCGACGACCGCGGGACCAACGCTGCGGCGCTGAACGAGGCGGCGGCCGAGGCCGAGGCGCGGATGCGCGCCAACCGCGAAGCCTACGAGCAGGGGCTTGCCGAGGAGCGGGCCATCCGCGAACGCCGCGGGACGAAGGACGGCGCGGAACGTCAGGACCGCAAGGTCAAGGGGCGTGTCACGGTGTCGTTCTCGATCTCCAATCCCGTGCGCACGTCGCGTTATCTGGAGGTCCCGGCCTATCTGTGCGAGGGCGGGGGCGACGTGACGGTTGCGGTCACGGTGGACCGTGCGGGCAAGGTGACCGGCGCGCGCGTCACCGAGGGCGGCGACGACTGCATGCGCGAGTCGGCCCTGCGCGCCGCCCGCAATTCGTTGTTCAACATCGACGACTCGGCGCCCGCCCGTCAGACGGGGACCATCACTTATATCTTCATCCCCCAATGATTTTCGGTGATTGCGTCGCACCTGCCGCGCATCCCGGGGCATTTCTAATCTGATCAGACGGGACGTCTTGAGCGCTGTCCGTTCGGATTTCTGCCGCTTTTCGGTCGGCGGTCAACCGCGGGTTTCGCCTGCGGGATACTTTGTACTTTTTGGCCGCAAAAAGTACCAAAAACTCTCCGGCGGATGCCTTCGCCTG
>UQKD01000036.1 GCA_900541585.1 uncultured Alistipes sp. | reverse complement strand
GGTCGGTTTTTGCGCCGCTTTTTGACGACCAAAAAGCGGCAAAGAAAAGCAGTCGCAGACTGCGCTCGGTACTTTTGCGGCCAAAAAGTACATAAATCCCGGATCGCCCGGCGATCCGTCGTTCGCCCAGGGAAGGGCGAAAAACAAGACAAAAAAACACACAACAAGCAAATAACCGATAAATTATGAATACAATCAAAACCGTCGTCTTCGACCTCGGAGGCGTGCTGGTCGATCTGGACAGGGACCGCTGCATCGGCGCCTTCCGGAGCCTCGGGATGGATGCCGTGGCCGATCTGATCAACCCCTATTACCCCGCCGAAATGATCGGACGGCTGGAGCGCGGCGACATCTCGTTCCACGAGGCCTGCGACCAGATGCGGCAGCTATCCGGACGGCAGGAGGTCACCGACGCGCAGATCGCCTGGGCCTACGGCCGGTTTCTGGTGCGTATCCCGGTCGCGAAACTCCGCCAGATAGACGCCCTGCGCGAGCGCGGAATACGGACCTGCGTGCTCTCGAACAACAACCCCGCGTCGATGAAGTACATCCGCCGGATGTTCACGGCCGACGGCAAGACGATGGACGACTATTTCGACGCCGTCTACCTCTCCTACCAGCTGTGCGAACTGAAACCTTCCGAGGCCATATTCCGCAAGATGATCGCCGCAGACGGCATGCTTCCCGCCCAAACGCTGTTCATCGACGACGGACAGAGGAACGTCGACGCCGCACAGTCCCTCGGGTTCTCGGTATACATGCCCGGCCCGGAGGAGGATTTCGGCCACATACTCGAAAATCTCAACCGCTATGAAGAAAGCCTATAAAATCGCGCTGATCGTCACGGCCGTACTGATCGTACTGGTACTGGCCCTCGCCGTGGCCGTTTCGCCCGTGACGAAGAACTACGTCGAGAAACACGACCGCGAACTGCTGGGCCGCTCGATCCGCATGGAGCGCCTGCGGATCAATATATTCACGGGACGCCTGCGCGTCGAAGGGCTGCGGATCGGCGGCACGAACGACTCGACGGTCTTCTTCGCGCTCGACAGTTTCGACATGCGCCTGCGCCTGCTGCCGCTGCTCTCGAACCGCGTCGAGGTGAAGCACCTGCACTTCACCGCTCCCGACGTGAAGGTTTACCAGCAGGGCAATGCGTTCAGTTTCGACGACATCCTCGGCCGTTTCATGACGACGGACACCACGGCCGTGGCCGAAGAACCGTCCGAACCGTGGGAAATCGGGCTTTACGACATCCGCATCCGCAGGGGACGCCTCTTCTACAAGGACCTCGAACTCAACGCCACGTGGGGACTGAACGACATCGACCTGCAAATTCCGGGCGTCTATTTCGGCGGCGAAAAGACCGACGTGGGCGCCGTGCTCAACTTCGCCGAGGGAGGTTCGCTGGCGACGAGCGTGGCCTACGACATCGCCTCGTCGGAATTCGACATCGGACTGAAGCTCAAAGACATGACCCTTGCTGGAATGCTGCCCTACTTCCGCCAGTCGCTCGACATCGGAGGCGTCGCGGGACGCCTCTCGGCCGACATCCGCCTGCGGGGCGACACGGAGCACCTGCTTTCGCTGCGCACCGAAGGGACCGCCTCGCTGGCGGGATTCTCGCTCGTCGACATGCAGCAGCGGCCCGTGGCCGGGGTCGACACGCTGGGCGTACAGCTCGCGGAGGGCGATCTGGGGAAGATGCGCTTCCGATTCGACCGCCTCTACGTCGGAGGATTCTCCCTGCTGACCGAACTCACGCCCGGGGGCGACAACCTCTCGGCGCTGATAAAGCCTTCGCCCGAGACCCCGGCGGCCCCGACCGCGCCGGAGGAACCCGCGCCAAAGACCGTATCCGGCCCCGGTCCGACGTTGCAGATCGCCGACCTCGAAATCGCCGGAGGACGGGTGACGCTGCGCGACCTGACGATGGAACGCCCGTTCGAATACGCCGTGACCGACATCCGGATGCGGAGCCGCGGCTTCGACCCCTCGAAGCGCAACCGCCTTGAGATCGACGCGCGGATGCAACGCACCGGACAGGCGAAACTCCGCTGGGAAGGCACACTCGACGACATGAACAACCAGAACATCACGCTCTGGCTCTCGAACCTCGACCTGCGCGACTTCTCGCCCTACTGCGAGCACTTCACGGCCTACCCCCTGACGCGGGGCAACCTCACGTTCCGCAGCCAGAACGTCATCCGCAACCGGTATCTCGACGGCACGAACCACCTCGACGTCTTCGAGCCGCGCGTGGACAAAAAGCGCAAGGACCTCAAACCCGAGATGAACATTCCGCTCAAACTGGGGCTTTACGTGCTCAAGGACAAGACGGGTCACGTGAAGATGGACCTTCCGGTCGGCGGCGACCTCGATTCGCCGGAGTTCTCCTACCGCAAAATCGTGCTCAAGGCCATCGGCAACGTACTGCTCAAAGTCGTGACGGCGCCCTTCTCGTTCCTCTCGGGCAGCCGCGACAACCTCGAATACATCCCCCTCGACGCGGCGCAGTACGCCTTTACGTCGGAACAATACGCCTCGTTCGACCAGATCGCCCAGCTGCTCAAGGAGAAACCCGAGATGCAGGTCGCACTGACCCAGCGCATCAACCTCTCCCGCGCGCTGCCGGCACAGGCCGCCAACGTCCTGCGGCTGGCCTACCACAACAGCCTCGCGGCAGCCGACCCGGCGGGACAGCAGCCGCGGCTCTCGATGCTCGAATACGAAAAACTCCAGCAGACAGACATCCGCACCCCCGCCGTGGAGGCCTTCGCCGATTCGCTGCTCACGGCGCAGGGGCGCCCGGTGCAGGGCCTGTCGCCGGACGCCAAAGCCCTCGCGCTCTACCGCGGGCAGGCACTCGGACAGCTCCGGCGGATGATGGCCTCGCGCGACAAGGCACTGGCAGAATATATGTTCAGCACGCACGGGATCCAGCCCCCGGCATTCCGTCTGCAACCGATGGACTCGCTGGCCCTTGCAGCCTACACGGGCCGCAACCGCTACACGATCGCCCTGGGCGTCGACGGCGAGACCCTCGAAATCGGGGAACAGCAGCCGGAGGATGCCGGTGCGGCGGAAAGCGTCAGCGGGACAGCGCGTAGCGACGGGACCGAGCGCGCCAACGGGGCGGGAAGCGCCGGTGCGGCGGGCAGTCCGGCCCTCCCGGCGGACAATCTGCCGGACGCAACGGACACCGCGCCGGCGGCAGGGGGCGCATCACCCGCAGAAACCACGGAAACCGCACCGCCGGCAGGGACTCCGCCGGTCGGGCAAAGGCAGGAATAAATCAAAACAACCCCTCCGATCCTGTGATCGGAGGGGTTGCCTCGTTTCATACATTGTCTGTCGGAGTGACAGGATTCGAACCTGCGACCCTCTGGTCCCAAACCAGATACGCTACCGGACTGCGCTACACTCCGAACGCTGCGGCTTCCGCCGGAATTTCAATAAAAAAGCAGACTACCCTATCGAGCAGTCTGCCGATTTGTCGGGGAGACTGGATTCGAACCAGCGACCTCCAACTCCCGAAGCTGGCGCGCTAACCGGACTGCGCTACACCCCGAACAAGTGCCCTTATCGTTTTAAGAGCGCACAAAGATAAGTCTAAAATCCGAAAAGACAAAATATTTCCGAAAAAACATTCTCCTAAAATTACGGTCAGGCCTCAAAAGCCCCCGCTGCGGACAGCCACGGCCGCCCGTCTGCAAGCCTCGCAGCCCCCGGTCAGCCCCGGCGGCATCGGGAAATCCCGGTTTTCGGAACAAGGTGCCGCTTTTTTTCGTATATTGGCGTCGTAACGACGCTTTTACGGGCCAGGCGGCGCAACCGTACCGGGTGCAACCCGGTTTTGCGGCCATCCCGGCTCTTTCATGTTTTCAGACAATGACCGCCAAACTGCTGCTCATACTCCGTTTCTACCGCTCGGCAATGCTCTTCTTCTGCGGAGCGGTGAGCCTCGCCCTGGCGTGGGTCGCCAAGGTCCACGGAGCGCCGATCGTCCCGGCATTGCTGCTGGGGAAAGCCCTGATCTACCCGCTTTTCCTCTACGTGTGGATCGTGCCGCGCTATTCCGACGAATTCTACTATTACCGCAACCTCGGCATCCGCCGCCGTGCTCTGCTGGGCATAAGCTGTGCGGTGGATTTCGGATTGTGCTGCCTTTTGCTGAACGGTTCCGCCGCCCTGCTGTATGCCGCCCGCTGAAAAACATATCCTCGAAATCGACTCCGCAGAGCTGGCGTTCGGCGGACGGAGCATCCTCTCGGGAGTTTACCTGCTCGCCGAAACGGGCTGCGTGACGGCCGTGCTCGGACGCAACGGGTGCGGCAAGAGTTGTCTGATGAAGATTCTCTCGGGGGCGCTGAAGGCCGGGTTCTGCTCGATGCGCATCGACGGGAAATGGCACGGGCGGTTCACCGAAAAGGAGGTCCGCTACCTCCCCCAGCACGCATTCATCCCCGGATGGCTCCGGCTGGAGCGCGTGCTCCGCGATTTCGGACTGTCGCGGGAGGAACTGGAACGATGGTTTCCGCTGTTCGTCCCCCTGCGCGGCAGCCGCATCGGGGAGTTGTCGGGCGGGGAACAGCGCATATTGGAGTGTTTCGTCATCCTGCGGAGCCGCACGCAGTTCGTCCTGCTCGACGAACCGTTCTCGCAAATCGCACCCCTGCACGTGGAGACACTCCAGACGCTTATACGGCAGGAAAAAATGGCAAAAGGAATCCTGCTCACCGACCACATGTACCGCCACGTGACAGGCATCGCCGACCGTCTCTACGTGATGGCCGACGGGCAAGCCTATCCGTGCGCAAACGACGAGGAGCTGGTCCGGCGGGGGTATTTAAGGCGTATGTGAAAGATCAGGGCACAATGTCCAAAACAATCCGGATGACGTAATCCCGTTGCGAAGTGTTCGCATCAAACAAAACCGTAATCGTATTTTCGCCCTGTTTGCCGACCGTATTCGTTATTATTCTAATCTGCCCCGTTTGTCCGGGTCCAAGCGTTTGAGGCAATTCAACCTTCGTACAATTACAGGAGGGTTTATAATTCAAAATATTCAAATCTACCGCTCCGACGTTTTTAATCCGTACAATTTTCTCAACCACATCGCCGGATTTCACATCGGGGACCCGAAAAATCCGCTTATCCAAGAAAATCAACTCCGCGTTTCCTTCTCCGGCATAAACGGCAGCCATCGAAAACAATATTAAAACAGTCAAGAGGAAACGTCTCATAACATAAATTTCAGAATTTTGAAAGACTCGTTATCCATATCCGCAGGCAGAATGCCGTAAAACCAATCGTCATGCCGACCGATAATTTCGAGAGGACTATCCGTTACGACATTGCCGATCAGCTCCGTACCGCGATAAATCTGGATTCCATACCCGGCATTCCCCTCCTTTTTATAACTCCGGAACGAATAATCTCCGACCCGCACGAGATGGGTGTAATATCCGTATTTCTGCGAATGGGATCGGTAGACGGTCTCATATTCGCGGAAAGAACCGGTAGCGGGAAAATCGGAGCTTACACCTTCTGCCCCACAACCGAAACTGTACAGCAACCGGCCGTCGGCCAGATTCCTGACATAAATCAGGGAATCGGCAGCATAACCCACGTAAATATTATTCCCGGCGGCATCGGTATCGAAATCGAATGCCGAGAAAACGGGGATGTTCCGCTGCCGGTATACCGGCGGATAAGACCCGAACAAACGGCCCGTAGTCCGGTTTTTCAGATCGACAAAGATAAAATTATAGGCCTCGTTCCAGAACTTCCGGGCCTGGCCTCCGGTTTCATATCCGTTGTAAAGTACGTGTTCCGTAACGACAGGCATGACCAACAGACTGTCTACGACTTTTATGCGCCGCACGTTAGCGTTGAATTCATACATGTATTTCACCTCCGGATCGGGTTTGTGCAGAAGCTGCATCCAGTCGTCGCGGTCGAGAGGAATATCGGACAGGAACGGATAGGGATCGGCCGTTCTACGATACACAGAATCGTAAACGTAAATCCACCAGCTGCTGTCGAGCATGACCAACCCGCCATCGCCGGCTATCGTAGACACAAAGGCCGGAGAGAGCATCTCATCGGGTCCCCGGCCGCGCGAAATATGCCGGGAAATGAAACGGCCCTGCATATCGTATTCACGGACTCCGACCATGTAATAGTCCAGAAACAACAATCTGCCGTCTGAAAGCATCCACCGGCCGTCGAGAGATGTCGGACCGGCGGCTATGAGCAGCGTATCCGTATCGGCAAAGGCCGTGAGCGAAACATGCCGGCCGCCCCGGTATTCCAGTCCGGCGTATTCATCCGCCCGGTCGGAACGGCTGCACCCCGAAATGAAAAGCAAGGCGAAGAGCAGTACGCATAACATTCTATTCATAGTCGATTCCGTACAATGTCGGATAGATGATTTCCCGGCCGATTTTATAATATTGCAATCTGCGTTTGCGATAGATCCCCTCCTCCGCACCGAGACGTTCCGGACCGCCCAAAGAGGAATTGTATACCGGAAGAACAAACGCACGCACCTGCGCCTGCTCATAGAGCGTCCGGCCGTTGACGCCGAGCTCGCGGAACAACCGCGGCCGATCGATACCGGGCATGGGAATCCGCTCCCACCGTCGGCGCTCAAAAGGCGCTGTCAGAACGAACCCGTATTCATTTTGAGGAATGGCATGTTTTTCGACGAGCCTTTTCAGCGAGTCGCCGAGCATGACCGGGTCGAAAAAGTGCACCGACGTATATTCCCGGAGTTCGTTCGCCGCCGGATTACGCCGCCGATTCTGCCCGAAGGAGTAGTACCGGCCCGACTCAATGCCCGGATCGACCCACGCGACCCGAGCCGTGATTTGCGACGTATAAAGCACGCCGTTCGAAACCGCGTAATCGACTTCGACCCGATGGCGCGTCGCCGACGGATAAGCCGCGACCGTCGTGCGCGGAAAAGCGACGTAATGATCTTCGAGATTTTCCGTCTGAACTTTCACCACACGGGCCTCATCACAGAGACAATGGATAAATCCCTCGCCGCAAATCCGCGTTTTACGCGGAAAAGTGCCCGATTTGTTTTGAAAATGAATCACCCACACCTCATCCTCCCCGACAGTATAAACACTATCGACGCGATACGTAAAATTCCGGACCTGTCTCGGATTGAGCGGAGAATACATTTCGAGCGACCGTTTCCACTTCCAGGGATCGTTTTCCGCGTTCTGGTAACGTATCTTGAGACTGCCCACATCGCCTGCATCGCCGGAATACACACCCCGTATCTCCAGCACTTCGTCGCTGTTGGCAGCCAGCGGATCGCTTTTCATAACCGTCAGCGGGAACCAATAACGCTTGTTTTTGTCGTTCCAATCGAAGCGGGCAGCCGCAAGCGAGAAATTGCAGGAAGCGAACAATCCGTCATAGCCCATGAATTCCCGGTATTTACCTCGGCACTCGACCGAAGAAAGCCAGATCACACGGGCCGCATAATCTTTTGCCGTATGGGTCAAAAAATTCATGGCCGCTTTCCGGACCAGCGCGGCCACATCTTTTTCAGGGAATATGCCGACAGCGGCGATCGCCACCGTTTCGGGCGTCAGAACGACCTCGGACATCGTTCGGAGCCGACCGGCCCCGACATACAACGGCCGGTAAAACATGGAACGGAATACAAGTGTGTCGCTGTCGGCAAAATCGCCTTGCCGAAGCGTCATCCGGCCCCGGTTGTCGGACATCGCATACCGGCCGGTGCGCTCGCAGACGGCATAAACAAACGGAACGGGGTCCCCGTCCTGATTTCGGACCCCGAAAGTCCGATCCTGTGCGAATCCCGGAAGAGCGCACGACAGAAGAAGCAGTAAGAATCCCCTCAACCACATTATCAAGCTACGATTTCCCGGCAAACGTCACAGCCGGTGGTAGTGGCAGTAGAGCAATTCGCCGTCGTCACCACGCAGGTGCATGCCGCCGCCCTGACAGTAGCGGAACATCCGGCAATCGGCACATTCGCCCCTGCGCGCCCATTCGCGGTCGCGGAACGGCCCGAAGCGGTTCTGCCACACGTTCCAGAACTGATCCCGGTAGATGTTTCCCTGATGGTAGTTGGCGCGGATCGACGTGCACCCCGAAATGGCCCCGTCGACCCGGATCGAAGCCACGGAGACACCCGCGGCACATTGGTAGAAATGGTCGCGGACCTCGGCCTCGTAACCGCCCAGAAAACCCTCGCAGGCGTAGCTGACCTCGATCCGGCCCTCCTGCCGCGTGCGGCGGATGAATTCCAGCATCTCCCGGAACTGGGCGTCGGTCATCCGCAGCGTCGGATCGTTCTTGGCACGCCCCATCGGGAAAATCGAGAAGAGCCGCCAGTGGCGCACCCCCTCCGAAAGGAGCATGTCGCGGAAGGCCTCCAGCTGCGGAACCATCGCCCCCGTGACGCAGGTGACCACGTCGTACGACAGCGAGGGTTCGCGCACGATCATCCGCACGGCCTCCAGCGCGCGGTCGTAACTGCGGGGATTCCCGCGGATATAGTTGTGCTCACGCTCGAAACCGTCGAGGCTCACCGAAACCGATTTCAGGCCCGCGTCGAGCAGACGCCCGAAGCGTTCCGGGGTCAGGGCCATGCCGTTGGTCACCATGCCCCACGGGTAACCGCGGCGCGTGACCTCGGCGCCCGCCTCCTCCAGATCCGCGCGGACGAGCACTTCGCCGCCCGAGAAGATGATCAGCACATCGGCGGGATCGACGTGGGGCGTGACCTCCTCGTCGAGCACCTTCAGAAAATCGCCCAGCGGCATGTCCGCCACGCCGGGATCAACCCGGCAGTCGCTGCCGCAATGACGGCACGAAAGGTTGCAGCGCAGCGTGCACTCCCAGAAAAGCGTATCGAGACGGTGTTCGCGCACCTTCGAAGCATACAGATCGGAAAAAATATTGAGGGCCAATCGTTTGCGAAGCCCCAGCCGGCGGCGTGACATGGCTTATTTCCCGCCGGCCGAAGGGTCCTCCTCCTGCGGGCGTTCGGCCACGGGAGGCAGCGAATCGGGGCGTTCGCGTTCCAGGCGTTTGAGCCGCTCGTTGCGGACGCTGTCCTGACGGGGCGTACGCACGCCGTACATGACCACGACACGGCGGGGAAACTCGGAGTATCCCTTTACGACCGTCGTGTCGGCGTCCTGCGACTTCGCGGTGTCCTCCTTGGGAGCGTTTTTCACCGATGTGCAGGCCGCGGAGAAGCCCAGAAGGGCCGCCAGCGCGAGTTTCAGATTTCTGTTCATAACGCCATGTGGTTTAACATTCTCTACGCAAAGATAAGAATTTTCCGCATAAGACGAAAAAACATGCCAAAAAGTTTTGAAAGCCAATGATTTTTATTTTACTTTGCCGAACACATTAACACTTTAATTCTCTATTTTTATGACAGGTAAGGTAAAATGGTTCGATGGCAAGAAAGGCTACGGATTCATTACGGCGGAGAACGGAAAAGAGATTTTCGTACACTTCTCGGGCATCGCTAAGGACGGTTTCAAGTCGCTCAACGAAGGTCAGGCGGTCGAGTTCGAAGTTGGCTCCGGGGCCAAGGGCGAACAGGCTATTAACGTAACTGTAGTTGAGTAATCGCGCAAACTATAATTACAGAGATCAAAAAGGAGGTCCCCTCATGCAGGAGGCCTCCTTTTTTCTTGCCCGTTTGAAAAAAAACAGTACTTTTGGGCGTCCGAAACCGAAAAAAAGGTTCTCAAAACATAAAAACTCAAATCATGAAAGAAGCAATCGCAATTCTAACCGGCGGCGGACCGGCTCCCGGCATGAATACCGTAGTGGGCAGTGTCGCCAAAACGTTCCTGCGCCAGGGCTACCGCGTCATCGGCCTCCACGAAGGCTACACGGGCCTGTTCAATCCCTCGCCCCGCACCGTAGACATCGACTACCCGATGGCCGACGGCATCTTCAACCAGGGAGGTTCGTTCCTGCAGATGAGCCGTTTCAAACCCAAGGACTCGGATTTCGAAAACAACTTCAACCTCAAGTTCTTCACCGACAACAACATCAAACTGCTCGTTACCGTCGGCGGCGACGACACGGCTTCGACCGCCAACCGTATCGCCAAGTTCCTCGAGGCCAAGAAATACCCCATCGCCAACATCCACGTGCCGAAGACCATCGACAACGACCTGCCGCTCCCGAAGGGCACGCCGACGTTCGGTTACGAGTCGGCCAAGGACAAGGGCGCCGTCATCGCCCGCGCCGTCTACGTCGACGCACGCACGAGCGGCAACTGGTTCGTGCTGGCTGCCATGGGCCGCTCGGCCGGACACCTGGCATTCGGCATCGGCGAGGCATGCCACTACCCGATGATCGTCATCCCCGAGATGTTCGACAAGACGGAGATCACCGTCGAAAAGATCGTCAACCTGGTGATTTCGTCGATCATCAAGCGTAAGATCATGGGCATGGACTACGGTGCCGCCGTGATTTCCGAAGGCGTGTTCCACGCACTGTCGGACGAGGAGATCCGCAAGAGCGGCATCCACTTCACCTACGACGAGCACGGACATCCCGAGCTGGGCAAGGTGTCGAAGGCGCACATCTTCAACGAGATGATCGAGATGAAGCTCAAGGAGCTGGGTCTCAAGGTCAAGAGCCGTCCGGTGGAACTGGGCTACGAGATCCGCTGCCAGACCCCGATCGCCTACGACCTGACGTACTGCTCGGAGCTGGGTATCGGCGTGCACAAGCTCTTCGCCGAGGGCAAGACGGGCTGCATGGTTTACGTGGATTCGGAGGGAAACGTCTCGCCGCTCTACCTCAAGGACCTGCAGGACCCCACGACGGGCAAGATTCCGCCCCGTCTGGTGGACATCAAGTCGGACAAGTTCACGTCGGTGGTGGAGACCATCCTCAACGCCATCACCCCGGCCGACTACGAAGCCGCCAAGGCATACGTGGCCAATCCCGAGGAGTACGACTTCCACAAGATTCTCAACTGGAAATAATCCGGCAGCAATCCCATAACTCCGATCCCCGCCCCGATAAGGCGGGGATTTTTTCGCAAAATATTTGCTCGGGGGGGGGATTTCGTATATTTGCATCCCAGAGCAATCCAATTCATCATGAAAAAGACCGAAAAACCGGTGTTCGAGCCGATGCCCGAAACACCTGCGGAGCCGGCATCCACGGTCTCCGAATCCGCCGGACAGCCGGCGGCATCGCTCGCCGAAGCGAAAAAGAACATCCTCGTCGGACTGCTGTGGTGCGTCGGCGGACTGGCTTTCAGCTTCATCTCCTACTACCTCACCGAAACCGGGGGCCGTTACGTCATCGCCACGGGAGCCATCCTATGGGGTGCCTGGCAGGCGATCACGGGATTATACGTCTGGCTGAAAATCAAACATGGAGCCGGTGAATACGCAGCCTTTTGGCGCATGCTCGCAGCAGCCGTCTGCACCGCCCTGCTCATCGGATACCTCACGGTGCTCTCCACGCAGCTGGTGAACGAAGACGGCGAGCTGCCGCTGCTCGACACCGAGCAGACCTATGACTGCACGGACCTCGGGCTGCGAATCCGGATTCCGGCCGGGTACTCCGTCCTCGAAGAGAGCGTTGAACCCGAGACCGACTCGACCTATGCCCGCTACACGATGTACGTCCTCGACGGCGAATGGGAATTCAACATCGACGCCCTGCAAGATGTCTTCGATCCCGAGGCGAAGAGCATCGCCGACCTCTCGGGCTACTGCGCCAGCCGCGACTCGGCCTACTACGACGGCGGGATCATCAAGGCCTCGCGCCCCCTCGTCTCGAACGGCATCGACATGCTGTACAGCGAAGGCCGCCGGACCGAATATCCGGGATTCGTATTCACGGCCTACGACCTCAAACAGGGACAGTCGCTCATCACCGTCGGCATCAGCTACCCCTCGAAGGAATACGGCAGGACGGGTACCCTCCGACGCGTCGAAGAACTGCTCCGGGGCATCGAGCTGACGCAGCCGGAGGAGCCGGAAGAGACGACAGGAACGGCGGAATAAGAACGATTCGCACGACAGAGAAGGGCGGCCTCCGGGCCGCTTCTTTTTATCCGAAGAGCGTCGGGGCGAAAGCGGGCAGCGAAGGGGCTGCCGGGTGGAGGTTGACGACCTCCATCCCGCGGCCGAGGGCGCGGCGGACGGTGTAGTGCGTGCCGCCGGGCGAACCGTCGTACCAGGCGACCAGCACCGAGGCATTGTCGACGAGGTAGTTGTTGCGGACGGCATAACAGCCCCGGTGGTAAACCGGGGAGAGCTCCTCGACGGCATCGGCCGCAGCCAGCACGCGGCGGAAACGTTCGCGGTCGGCCGGGGAGAAACGGTTCTCCTGCCCCCGGAACGGGACTGCGGCGACGAGCCGCACGCCTGCACGCCGACGCCCCATCTCCAGCACGGCTTCGGCGGCAGCGAGGTCGAAACCCACGGCCATGCCGCTCAAAAAGGTCCGGAAACCCCGGTCGTAGAACGCCTCCAGCGTCCGGCGCAGAGCGTCCGCAGCCCCGCCGCGATAGGTGCGGTGGCCGGTAAAGGCGACGGATGTCCGGGGATCGGCAGTCATGCGTCCAAAGGTAAGGCTTTGGCCCGGACTTTGCAAGCCTCATTGCTGAATTTAAACTTTCAGCAACTATGAAAAACACAGGAATTGCCATCGTATCGCTCGTGGGCGGCATGATCATCGGTTCGGCCCTCACGATGCTTTTCACACCCCAGTCCGGCCCGGAACTGCGCCAGAAAATCAAGGATTCGATCGACGACGAGATCGACAAGGTGAAAGACAAACTCGGGAAAGTCGAGAAGGAGATCGAGGAAGCCCGCTGCAAATGCGACGAAAAGTGACCCTCCCTGCACGACGCAACAATGGAGAATAAACCTTCCGGCGGCCGCTTCATAGCCGCGCTGCTGTTCTTCGTAACGACTGCGGGCATTGCCATCCTGCTGCTGCTCACGGCACTGGTTATCTGGCTTTCGTCCGTTACGGGTTCGTTCATCGCCTCGGCGCTGATCGCAGGCGGTTTTTTCGCCGTCCTCGCACTCCTCGTCTACCTGTTCGCGATCCGCGATGCCGTGGAACAGATCCGCAGGCAGGCCGAAACGGTCTACGAGGTGGCCCGTGCCGCGCAAACTGGTTACGAATGGCTCGCCGGGAAGGTCTCTCTGTTTCTCAAACTGCGCGAGGAACTGCGTAAAGAATAAGTTCCGCCTCCCCTTGCCTGTCGGGAGTGAAAAATCCGGATGCCATGGCGGCATCCGGATTTTTCGTACGGCGGAGATACCCGCGGTTTCAGAGGAGCAGGTTCCGGCATAACGAAGTCCGGCCCGAACAAGCAGGAAGATTTCCGGTCGGAGCGGGACAGACGCCCGGCTCCGATAAGTTTCTGATTTTAAGCGAACGAGTTTCGTACGTCGCGAAGAACGGGACGGATGGATAGTACTGAAGTACATTCCATTCGTCCCGTTCGAGGGATGTGCGGAAATAGCCGCTTACAAATCGAAAACTACTTGAAGTAGCGCTTATAAAGCCCTTCGAAACCCTTGCCGTGACGGGCCTCGTCCTTGGCCATCTCGTGTACGGTGTCGTGAACGGCGTCGAGGTTCTCCTCCTTCGCCATACGGGCCAGACGCATCTTGTCCTCGCAGGCGCCGCACTCGGCGTTCATGCGCTTTTCGAGGTTGGTCTTGGTGTCCCAGACGACCTCGCCGATCAGTTCGGCGAACTTCGAGG
>UQKD01000035.1 GCA_900541585.1 uncultured Alistipes sp. | reverse complement strand
TACGAGATTCGCCTTAGTCTCGTGGGCTCGGAGATGTGTATAAGAGACAGTTGTAATATATCGGAATTATTTGGTTACATATCAATATATAACATGAGTACTCGCCATACATATGGCCCTTTTGCAGAGTGTAATAAATTGAAAACCATAGAACTTCCAGAAAATCTAACGACAATCAGAGGCTCTGTGTTTTATGGTAGCTCTAATCTCGAAACTATTATTTTAAGAGGAGCAAATACACCATGTCAGTTATTAACTCATTATTCATATAATGATGCATGGCATACAGGAGACCGTGCTTACCCTTTCTATTCAACAAAACTTTCCCAAGTCATAAGTTATAAGATACAACCTCCTGTTTGTGAAAACAATCAAAATATATTTTATCCAAATAATTTGAATGAATGTACGTTGTATGTGCCTAAACAGAGTATTGAAAAGTATAAAGCAGCTTGGGGGTGGAAAGATTTTGGAAAAATATTACCAATCGAAGAATGATTATCCCATTGCATTTTGGTATTTTCAAAACAGGTTTACCCTTCCTCATAGTAAAAGCACAGGCCAAGAACCTGTGCTTTTTGCTTGATACGGGGAGTAATATCAATGTCCTTGACAGACGAGTAGCTGAGTTCTTCCAACTCTCGGGAGGAACAGCCAAACAGCGTCAGTTTGGAATAGATGGAGAACTCCAGACTACGGATGTTGTTAAACTGGCTTTTTCTTTGGAGGAGCAGGAATACAAAGCTAATTTCTCAGTCATGGACTTGTCCTCAGCTTTTGGAAAAGTGGAAGAAGAATCGGGCATACAGATTCATGGCCTTTTAGGATGCTCTTTCATGGAACAGCAAAAGTGGATTCTCGATTTTGAAAATCTGATACTCCGCTTTCCGTTGTAATTTGGGCTGAGTTTTACAGACTGCTTACCCTGCTTACCCATAAAGCAAAAAATAGGGGAGAGGCATAATGGCCACTCCCCTTAATACCGATTTTTATGCGGTTGGAACTTCCTGTGTTTTCGATTTTATCAGATAGCCATAACGGCCTTGCCGTTTAACCCGCTCAAAGTGCGCCATCAAGACGCGTCCCAATTTTTGCTCAGATAACGAGCGTAGCCCAGATAGCCGAAGCAGGTTTTTAAGAATATCGGTTGTTTTCATAAAAACTGCCTCAGGATCGGCATCGTTGCATGGTTCGTAAAAGGCCATGAGTTGCTCCTCTTCTGGAATTACGGCCCGAAATTCCTCATTATTTTGTTCCAGTTCGGCCATTTCTTCCTGCGAGAACCAATATTGGAACCCATTTTGGGCCAAGTTGATAGCTTGGGCATACGCCTTGTCTAAATCAACAAAGCGCTGGTAATCTATTTGCTTGGCTTCAAAACACAAGAACCTCCGATTCCCTGTAATATCATGCAGAAAATCTTTGTTGTTAATCGAGCCTGCAAATGAAGCTCGTCGGATATATCGTTCGTGAGTGAAAGCATAAGCACGACGTAAGTATATGTCTTTCTTGGTGATAAGCTCTTTTAGAGCATCCAGATTGCGGCTCATATTTTCTAGTTCATCCATGATGATGATGCAACATTCCGAGAGTTTTACCTGCGAGTCTTTGTCCCGGACGTTAATCATTCCAGCGTAGATGAACTTGCGGAGTGGAATCGGGACAAGGTTACTTAACCAAGTTGTCTTACCAATGCCTTGTGCTCCACTTAAAATTAATGCAGTGTGGTTCACGACCTCGGGCTGCGCCCACGATGCAACCATCGCCACGAACCACTTTTTAAAGGCTCGTTGCCAAAAATCCTGATTACCAGTAGCTACTGTATTAGCAAGTTGGCTAATATAATCTACTTGTCCGTCCCATTTAGGCAAAGTTCCCGTATATTCAATAAAGGGATCATATTCTTCCATAAATTGAGATGCGAGGATTGTTCGCAGCGTGCTCATCGAGCATTTTAAATCTGCGTACTTTAAGTCGCGTAACATACTATTGTAATCAAAGTCACGCATCTCTACAAATGGAGCATTTGCCGTTCTAACTGACTTAAATTCAGTTTTATGTGAAACGGTGTTGTAGCGAAATTTCCACTTTGCCCGCAAAAACAATTCAATTTGCTCAATCAAAGTGTCTCCACCTGAGTTTTGAAGTTGCAACCCTTGGGGTTGCGAGGCCACCTCGGTAGGCGAGGCTTCGCCTTGTAAGAATGCTTCCAATCCGGGATTATCGTCCGGCGTAATCCCTACATCACCAGCTCCTTGGAAATCTTGCAATGCGTTACTCATGGCGACCTCCTTTCTGCATCTTAGGTTCGCCATCGATAATAGCATCGAGACGGGATTTACGGATGTAAAGTTTACCACCAACCTCGGTGAGTGGTAAAATACCTTTTGCACGCCAGTTGAACAAGGTGCGGCGCGACACCTTCAAAAGCCTTTCAAGGTCTGCTAAGTCGAGATATACATCGTCCTTGATTGCTACTTCTTTGGTTGTTTGCACCAGTCGCTCGGCACATATGCCGTTCGAAGAGATGCCCGTAACCACCGGCTCTACTTGGTGTGTTTCATTCTTACTCGTTTTCATGATTAAAATTGGTTAAGTCATTAATAATTAGATTGCTAAAATATTTTTTCATAACATTAAAGTATTATGTCAGGAGCTACCCGACGTGATACATTACGAGGCATGGCGCGACCATTCCTCCGATTGCCCTATTTTTAGTAGAGCGGGCTGCTCTCTTCGCATGTCAAAGAACCTTGTCACCGACGGCAACAAAAAATCCACGACAAATTACGGCTTCTTTTGCCATACTGACGTGAATAACGGTACTGTGCTTTCCGGACTTACGCAACGGCCGGTGCATCTTTCATCGTCCCCGTTGTAAACGATGATGGTGCAAAAGTCTGTAAAAAATTTGACATTTCCAAACATTTTCCGCAACCTTGCCGTATGTTTCCTAATTTTGCATTATTTTACATCGTCTGCGCGATAGCAGATACTTGGAGTTTTCGTGGGAGTTAATTTTTGTGCTTGTGTATATCGTTGATTATCAGTGTATATATTATTTGGTTCGACTCCCGCCACCTCCACTGAAAATCAGATGGATTCGATCAATCCCCTCCGTAATCTGACAGATTGCGGAGGGGATTGTCGTTACACAAAATCAGGATTGATGATTTCCCGGAAGTTATGATAAACATTCTGTTGTTTCAATATTGATTTTCCGGAAAATTTTGCCGAAATTTGTTTAAGCGACAGCCCGAATGAAGGTGTCTATTGCATTTTCCGAATATGTTTACTATATTTGCGATAACATATTAACGAACACGGAAAGTGTAAGTTTATTCCTGTAGTGGAATCTGGAAAATTCAACAAGCAAAGGAATAGGCGGACGTCTTTTCACGTCTTATCCATCAATGGATATAGGCGTGGGGCTGTTGCTTATTTTATTGCTTGGGTATTCCAGAACCTCACTACTAAAATAGGCTTCCAGTACCACGCTTTCTTATTGTTATTCCTATCCGAGGTACGGGATAGCTAAAACGATAACCATGTTTATACTCGTTGAGTGGGGCCTTATTGGCTTGATTGCAGGTCTCTTGGGACTGATTTTCATGCTGGCTATTCTCTATGGCATTCTGTATCTTTTATTCGATGAAGACGTGGCGCACTGCTTTGTAAGCGGGGCCATGGCAGGAATTGTTTCGGCATTGATCATCGGAGTAATCGCTTTGTTTATCGGCGGACTCTCCTGGGAGGTATTCTATATAGGTGCCGCAATCGGTTTTGCAATAGGGTTCCTTATAGGATGGTTTATTGAGCGTTAGTGTCTGACCGTCAGATTCAGAGTAAAATATTGTTCATCTCTTCAAACAATCTAAACAATGGGACTGTTCAAAGCATTATTCGGAGGAGGGAGTCGTGATTCCAGCACCTCGCAAGGAACCGTTATCCGTCGCGATTACGATCCAAACAACATCGACAGTTGTATTCAGGAGTTACGATGGGTTCGGAAAATGGCCGAATACCGGCTGTTCAACGGATCATCGTGGGCCATCGACGAATGGCCCGATGCCTATAAACGGGTGTTCATAAATGCAATCGACACTTTGCTGAATAGACGAAGCCGACTCTCCTGTATTGTTTATGGCTCGGACTATTACTTGGGGGAAACAGATTCTTCGGGCCGGCCGAATGGATATGGCGTTTATGCCTATGCCTGGAAAGAACTGGCATGCGAGAAATATTACAAATACCAACTCTGCGACTGGTCGCATGGCCAATGCGACGAAAACGGCTATATTCTGTCGATGAGCAGCAACGATGCCAATGACTGGTTCAAAAGCCAGGGGGATGAATATAATTCGGGGAGTCGCTACACCATTTTCGCAAACAAACGAACATACCGTTAATCGCAATCCCAATTTTAATATGATGGATGGTATACACACGACCCGAATCTGTACGCTGATGGTAACCCATGCGTGCAATCTCCGATGCACCTACTGTTTTGAAAAGCATAAATCGAACGATCCGTCCCGCCGGATGGACCTCGGTACGGCAACAGCTATTTTGTCAAAAGAGTTTAACCGATTTGCCTCATTCTATCGCAAGGGAGAACGTTTCGCCGTGGAATTTTTCGGAGGGGAACCGTTACTTAATTTCACGTTGATAGAATCGGTTTATGACTGGGTCAAACGACAGGTATTGGATTTTCCGGTCGTTTTCCAGATCACCACCAACGGAACATTGCTCACGCCGCACATCCGAACGTGGCTCACCGAGCGCAAAAACGATTTCCGGGTGATTCTTTCGGTCGACGGTACAGAGGTGATGCAGGCCCGGAACAGAGGATGCGACATCGATGCCATTCCGATTGCCTTTGTGCGCGATACATGGGAAAAATCCTATTTCAAAATGACACTTTCCCGTGAAACGCTGCCGGACTTTGCGGCCGGAGTCATTTCTCTGACGGAACACGGCTACCGAATAGCCAGTTCCCCGGCCGAAGGCATCGCATGGCAACCCGGAGATGACCTGATTTATAAGGAGCAACTGGAGCAGATCGGACGTTATTATCTCGAACATCCTGAAATCGTCCCGGAACACCCGTTCAATTTTCTTTACAAGGAGATGCTCGATCCGGAAAAAACGCCTGTGAAAAGCTGCGGTGTGGGAACTTCGATAGTTACCTATGACATCGACGGGCGCAGTTATCCCTGCCACTTGTTTCTGCCGGTCGTTCACGGGCGCGAAGAACATCGCAAAATCGCTGCATTGGATTTCTCCGATCCCGCGAAACTGGTATCGGAACAATGCGCCCGTTGCCCTTTGCGCCATGCCTGCCGGACTTGCTACGGCTATAACTATCTCGATAGAGGAGATATAGCCCGGCGCAATCCGAATAATTGCAGAATGCAGTTGGCCGAAGCCCGGGTCGTGAGTGCATTTGAAATAAATTATCTGATGCAGCGTTCCAAACGCCGGCAATTGACCGACGATGAATTGTTGATGCTGAAAGCGGCCGTGCGTTGCTATCGGACCGTCGAAAAACTCAAATCCGAAGATTTGAGTCCTATTTCCCAATTGTTTAACTCTTAAATTTAGCTGTATGAACGTAGACGCTAAAATGCTTATGGAAGCGGAGAACCTGCTCAATGAGAATTGCGATGCGATCGCTCGCAAGCAGGCGGATGTACTGAACCTCGGTTGCAGCATGTGCGCAAACTGTTCGGGTATCGTCGGAGACTAAATCCCCGGTTGCCAAGAAACAGTAAGGGATGCGCTTTCGGCGCATCCCTCTTTATTCCCCGAAGTACCGGCCTCTTTCGGGCACTTGGCTTTTGTTTCGCATTGGCGGAAACGTTTTCTATTGCGATGATTTTTTCCGCCGGAAGAATCCATTTCGGTCCGAAATCATTATCTTTGCCGCGATGGAAGAGCAGCTCGGTCGGCGGATCGATTTCATAGACCTCACCAAAGGCCTTTGTATCATGCTGGTAGTGATGATGCACGTCGGGGGAGCCTTCGACGGCCTCGCAGACGGACCTGTCCTGTCGAGTTTCACCATGCCGCTCTATTTCTTCGTTTCGGGGCTTTTCTTCAAGTCCTACGAGGGATTCGCAGGCTTCCTGCTCCGCAAGGTCGACAAACTGCTCGTCCCCTTCCTGGTCTTCTACCTCGGCTCGTTCCTGCTGATGTACGGCATTTCGAAGCTTCTGCCCGGAACGTTCCGCCTTCCGGTGCGCTGGAGCGAATTGCTGCTGGTATTCCGGGGGCACGAACTGATCCGGTTCAATCCCCCGATCTGGTTCCTCGTCGCGCTGTTCAACTGCAACATGCTGTTCTACATCGTCCACTACCTGCGCAAGAAGCATCTCCCGGCCATGTTCGCCGCGACGCTGCTGATCGGCGGCGCCGGATTCTGGCTGGGCAGGGAGCGGATCGAATTGCCGTTCTACATCGACGTCGCCATGACGGCCCTGCCTTTCTATTTCGCGGGGTTCTGGATTCGCCGCTATAACTTTTTCCTCTTTCCGCACCACCGCTTCGACAAACTCATTCCGCTGTTCATCCTGCTGGCCGTCGTGACGATGTATTTCACCGCCACGCCCCTGGGGATGCGGACGAATGACTACCCGGGAAACCTCTTTCAGGTGTATCTTGCGGCTTTCGCCGGGATTTTCGCCGTCATGCTCCTCTGCAAGGAGGTGAAGCGCGTGCCGGTCGTCACCTATCTGGGTCGCTATTCGATCATCACGCTGGGTGTCCACGGCCCGCTGCTCTTTTTCCTGCGTCCCGTCGTTTCGCGGTTCCTCGCCGGCGGCTGGGTGCAGTCGGTCGCCCTGCTGGCGCTGACGCTCGCCGTCTGTCTGCTGCTGACACCCGTCATCGTCCGCCTGATGCCGCAGTTCGTCGCCCAGAAGGACCTGCTCAACCGTAACCAATGAAAAAGGCTTCCCTTCAAAGGGAAGCCTTTTCTGTTATCTCCGCCGCGGCTATTTGTACCAGTCGGCGTTGTCGGCACCGTTCGATGCCGCCCAGCCCGAATAGGCGGGGTAGAGCCGGTCGATGGGCGTCTTCTCGTTCGTGGGGTCGAGCAGTTTGGCGAGGTTCACCTCCGTCGCTCCCGAAAGGAAGAAGGCGAACGGATAGCTCTCGGCGCGCACGTAGTAGCGCCCCGAAGCCGGGTCGGACTTGTCGTCGCTCGTGCCGAAGAATTTCGGGTCCGCTTTGGCGGTCGGGGCTTCGAAGGGGAGGTGCACCTCCTTGCGCAGGCCCGGCGTGAGGTCCTCGTCGTCCGTGCGGTAGATGAAGGGCTTGACGACGGCGGCTTTCTCCTCGGCGATCGGCGATGCGTACTTCGCCGTCACCTTATAGGTGGCGCCCATGTCCTGCTTCACGTTGGGGGTCAGCAGGATCACGCTGCCATCGCGCCCGACGGCGTACGGCTCGTATTCCGGCGACGGTTCGTCCTGGGTGGCGGGACGGAGGATCGAGAATTCCAGGTCGGCCGACGCGGCGGCTCCGCCGAGGGTGAAGGCCAGTCCGTTCTCAAGTCCGGCGAGGTTGTTGAAGGTCTTGAAGAGATACGACTCCTCGTAGATGCCCTTGTTGCCGAGCGTCTTCACATAGTCGAGTTTCACCATCACGTCGTTCATGTCGTAATCGCCGCGGCTGGGCCACAGGTCCTCGAAGGCGTAGATACCCTTGAGCAGGCGCACCTCGCGCTTGGTGTCGTCGGCGCCGGGTTTTTCGTCGACCGACGGGATGTCGACCACAGCATCCACCGGGTTCGACTTCATCGTGAAGATCACGTCGCTGAAATTCTCGTCGGTGGTGTAGTCCTCGAACGAGCAGATCACCGAATTGAGGCCGAGCGACGAGTTGGTGTAACGGTAGACGGCCGTGCGGGGCTGCTTGTAGGCGACGCCCCTGTCATTGACGCTCAAACCGCTGGACGTCGCGGCGCGGTACATCTTGGCACCCGTGAATCCCGGCAGCCGGTTGCCCCAGGCGTTGGTGGCGAGGACGAATCCGATGCGGTAGCCCTTCGGGAAGGTGGTGGTGGCGCCTTCCATGCTGTTCTCGGCGATTTTCGGGTAGAACATCAGCTGCACGGCGGTTCCGCGCTCCACGCCCCTGTATTTCCGGGCTTTGTTGGGGTCGTTGCTCCAGTATCCGTCCTGCGTGTTGGGGAAGATCATCACGGGGTGTATGTCTTCGAGCGACGCGGGGTGCTCCGAAGCGTCGTAATAGTAGTAACCCATCGAGCAGTTCCAGCAGGTGTTGCTCATCAGGAACGTGATGGCCACCTCGGCCGGCTCCTCCAGATAGAGATCGCTCGACGAACGGTATTCCTCGGGGCAGGCCTTGTTGGTATCGAAAACCTTGTTGGCCGCAGTGTAGAGCCGTTGCCAGTTCTCCTCCTTGAGGTTCATTCCCTTGCCCGAATACTTGTATTCGTAGTTGATCCGGCCGTAGGTCTTGTCGTAGCTTCCGAGCCACGTCTTCCAGCCGTCGCCGGTCACGGCGGCCGACTCGTAGCCGGCGCGGGTCACCGCTGCGGCTGCGGCGGTTTCGGGCATGACGGCCGAAGCGGTCAGGGCCGTGCCGTCCTTTTCGGCGGTCAGCAGCGTCCGCGCATGGACGTTGGGTGTGTAGATATAGGCTTTCCCGAGGTAGGCCGGAAGGTCCACTTTCGCCGAGAAACGGCCCTGAGCATCGGTGTAGCCGGCGTACAACGGCTCGATGTCCTCGACTTTCACATACGCCATACCCTCGGCGTTCGGTTTGACGGGTTCGGCGTCGTACACTTCGAAATAGACTTCGGCCTGCGAGCCGTAATCCACCGAAAGGGTGGTCGGCGTCACGGTCGTAAAGTCGAATTCGTTGAACTCCGCCCCGGTCGTTTTCGGACCGTCGTCCGAAACGCTCTTGACGCAGCTGCCCAGCAGCGTCAAGGCTGAAAGTGCATAGACTGCTCTTTTCATATTTGTTTGCATGTAAGGTGTTTTCTGTCTGCGTCCGCTTTCGGGCCTTATTGTTTGGCTTTTGGGCGGAAGTGTTATATCATGCGACAAAGGTACGAAAAAAACGGACCGAAGCAAATTTTCCGGTCCGTTTTTTACAAATTCGGCTTCAAAGTCAGTTATTTAGGTATACGGAAGAGTTTCCCTTCGGCGAAAGTCACCCACAGCGAGCCGTCGGGGGCCGGGACGATGAAGTTCGCCGCCGAATTGCAGCACTTGACGCACCACAGCGGCGTGCCGTCTTCACGCACGGCGGCGACATTGCCCGAGCGGTCGGCGAGGTAGGCGATGCCGCCGCTCACGGTCACCGGACAGGCCGTGTAGTCGTAGCCGAAGCCTGCGGGGGCGATCCACAGCCGGCGGAAGTCGTCCGGGGCCGTGTCGACGGCCAGCAGTTCGCCGTCCATAGTCTTGACATAGAAGCGCTTGCCGTCGGCGCTCATGCCCGATGCTTCGCGGGCCTTGTAGTCGGTGCAGCGCCATACGACGCTCCCCGAGGCGAGGTCGAGGCAGGTGACGGCCCGGTCGGGCGCGTCGATGAACACACGGCCTCCGGCGATCCGGGGAACGATGTTGCCCGGGGACAGGAAGAGGCTTTTCGCGCCGTTGGTCCACTTCCAGCGGAGGCTTCCCGTCGCAGCGTCGAGACAGTAGAGATGCCGGTTCCAGGCTCCGAAAACCAACTTCCCGTCCGCCAGCGCGGGCTGCCCCTGCGACTGGCCGCGGCCGTAGTCGTAACGCCACAGAATCCGCCCGTCGCGCACCGCGATTTTGGCCATCGTGCCGTTGCCCAGCCCGATGTAGAGCGCGGCGTCGCGGCCGCGGCCGTCGACGAGTCCCTGCCCGATGATCGGCGTCGGGGTGTCGATGTGCCACCGCTCGCGGCCCGTGCGGGCGTCGTAGGCGCGCAGTCCGTCGGTCGTCGTACCTGCGATGACCAGCCCTTCGGCCACGAGGGGCGTGGTGTAGAGCGCCCCGCCGAAGCGTTTCTGCCACACCTCGCGGTTGCGGCGCGTGTCGTAGGCACGCAGCACGCCCTGCGTCGTGCCGTAGTAGAGCAGGTCTCCGTGGAACGCCGCCCCGGTGTAGACCGTGGCGCTGTCCTGGAGGACAAACTGCGCGTGAGGATGGAAGTCGGGCGCCGCGGGCATCGGGTCGGAGGCGATGGCCAGCGTCTGCGGATCGTCCTGCATGCGGATCGTGAAATGGGTGCGCGGAGCCGCGCCCAGCACCTTTTCGCGCACGCGGACCGAGTCGCCCCAGAAGTCGAGCAGCGTGTAGCCCGCGTCGGAATCGCTCTTGCCGCGCAGGGCGCGTCCCTGAATGCCCGCTATGGAGTCGAAGTTGAACAGCGAGGGAGCGTGGTGGTAGTGGCCGAACAGCGTGAGGGGGATCCCCAGCCGCCGGAGCGTCGCCGTCACCTCCGCGCGGTTCGTGAGGTCGCGGTTCAGCGGGTAGTGGCAGAGACTCACGATGCGCTGGCCGGGCCGGGCCTTGGCGGCCTCCGCGGCCAGCCACGCGAGGTCTTCGGTGCGCACCGCGCCCATGGCCATCTTCATGAAAGGTCCCGAGGCGTAACCCAGAAAGAGGTAGTCCCCGGCACGGAAGGCGGTGCGCCCGTCGTGACCGAAGATCCGGGCGAAGGTCGTGCAGGCGCTCTCGGACCACGTGGTTTCGTGGTTGCCCGGCACGGCGTGCCACGGTTTTTCGAGCCGTGAGATCAGCCCGTGGACATGTTCCAGTTCGGCATCGCTGCCCAGGTTGGTGAGGTCGCCGCCGAAGATCACGATGTCGCACGGCGAGGCGTTGACTTCGGCTACCGCGACGCGGAACAGCGAGTCCTGCGCATTGCCGGGTGTCACGTGGATGTCGGTCAGGAAAGCGACGCGGAGCGTGTCGCAGGGCGCCGGGGCCGGGAATGCCGATGACGCCCACAGCACACCGAAGCACAGCAGGATTTTGGAGTATTTCATTGGGCTTGCGTAGTTTTGTCGTTACAAGATACGAAATTCGGCGGAAAAAGCTATCTTTGCGTTGCAAAAAAACAGGGGGACTATTCCCGATAAGCGGTGCCCGCATTTTGGTTGACAATCCGGTCGCATGCGATAAGTCCCTTCCGAGGAGGGGATTTAGGGGAGGGTCAGATTTGCAAATGTGGCCAAAGGCCGCAGGTGATTGACCATGAGGACTAAACGATACTGTAACTAAACTACATGCTGATATGAAAACCATTCTTCTTCTGGGCTCCGGCGAGCTGGGCAAGGAGTTCACGATTGCGGCGCAGCGGCTGGGACAGACCGTCGTGGCGTGCGACAAGTATGCGGGCGCTCCCGCGATGCAGGTGGCCGACGCCGCGGAGGTCTTCGACATGCTCGACGGCGACGCGCTGGCCGCGGCGGTCGAAAAACACCGTCCCGACATCATCGTTCCCGAGATCGAGGCCATCCGCACCGAGCGGCTCTACGATTTCGAGCGGGCGGGCGTCCAGGTCGTCCCGAGCGCCCGGGCCGTGAACTTCACGATGAACCGCAAGGCCATCCGCGACCTCGCGGCGAAGGAACTGGGACTGAAGACGGCGCGGTATTACTACGCCGCGTCGCTCGGCGAACTGCGCGAGGCCGCCGCGAAGATCGGTTTCCCGTGCGTGGTCAAGCCGCTGATGTCTTCCTCGGGCAAGGGCCAGTCGCTGGTCAAGGGTCCCGACGAGCTGGAGCGCGCCTGGCACTACGGCTGCGAAGGGTCGCGCGGCGACATCCGCGAACTGATCATCGAGGAGTTCATCCGCTTCGACAGCGAGATCACGCTGCTGACCGTCACCCAGAAGGACGGCCCGACGCTTTTCTGCCCGCCGATAGGCCACGTGCAGAAGGGCGGCGACTACCGCGAGAGTTTCCAGTCGCCCGAGGTCGCGCCCGAACACCTCGCCGAGGCGCAGCGCATGGCCGCCGCCGTCACCGGGGCACTCACCGGGGCCGGGCTGTGGGGCGTGGAGTTCTTCTTGAGCCGCGACAACGGGGTCTATTTCTCCGAACTGTCGCCCCGTCCGCACGACACGGGCATGGTGACGCTGGCCGGGACGCAGAACCTCAATGAGTTCGAACTGCACCTGCGGGCCGTGCTGGGGATTCCCATTCCGGCGGTCACCTTCGAGCGCATGGGCGCCAGCGCGGTGATCCTCTCGGGCGTGGAGACCTCCGCGCCGCGTTACGAGGGCGTGGGGGAGGCCGTCGCCGGAGACCCCCGCACCGACATCCGCATCTTCGGCAAGCCCTCGGCGCGCGTGAACCGCCGCATGGGCGTCGTCGTGGGCTACGAACCCCACGGCAGCAGCCTCGAAGCCCTGCGCGAACGGGTTTGCGCCGCCGCTGCAAAAGTGAAAGTCACGGAATAACGACAACGCCGGCTCACCGGCCGCTCGGCCGCGGTTTCCGCAGGCCGTTCTGCCGGTGCCGGACCATAAAACATGCTATCCATGAAAAAGTACGCAATCATTTCGACCGAGAAGGGGACGATGAAAGCCGAGCTGTATGCCGACGAGACCCCCGGAACCGTGGCCAACTTCGTCGAGCTGGCCGAACACAACTTCTACGACGGGCTGACCTTCCACCGTGTGATTCCCGGCTTCGTGATCCAGGGCGGCTGCCCCAGGGGCGACGGCACGGGAGGCCCGGGCTACACGATCAAGTGCGAAACGTCGGCCCCGCGCCAGCGCCACGACCGCGGCGTGCTGTCGATGGCCCATGCCGGGCGCGACACGGGCGGGTCGCAGTTCTTCATCTGCCACAACCGCGAGAACACCCAGCATCTCGACGGCCGCCACACCTGTTTCGGACAGGTGGTCAAAGGGCTGGACGTGATCGACGACATCCGCCCGGGCGACAAGATCCTTTCGATCCGCATCGTCGAGGAGTAACGAATCCCGTCCGATTCCCATGTCTGCGACTGCAACCGGTTATCTGGCCTCGAAACCCCGCTACGAAATCCTCGACGGACTGCGCGGCGTGGCGGCGATGATCGTGGTGGCCTTCCACCTGCTGGAAACCTACTCCAAAGGTCCTGCCTACCAGATTCTCAACCACGGCTACCTGGCCGTCGATTTCTTTTTCGTGCTCTCGGGCTTCGTGATCGGCTATGCCTACGACGACCGCTGGAACCGCATGTCCCTCAAGGACTTCTTCAAGCGCCGCCTGGTGCGCCTGCATCCGATGGTCATCATGGGGTCTCTCATCGGCGCGCTGTTCTTCTACTTCGGGGCCGCGGCCTTCCCGGTGATCGCCGGCGTACAGTGGTGGAAGGTGTTGCTGATCTGCCTGCTGGGCTGTACGATGCTGCCCGCGCTGCCGTCGTGGGACATCCGCGGCTGGGGCGAGACCAACCCGCTGAACGGCCCCTCCTGGTCGCTGCTTTACGAATACATCGCCAACATCCTCTATGCCCTCGTCATCCGGCGCTTCCCGAAATTCGTGCTGGGGCTGTTCGTGGCCGGGGCCGCGGTGCTGACGCTGGACCTCACGCTGAACCTCGATCTTTTCGGTCTGCTTCCCGCCGACCGTTCCGCGGCCTACACCGTCATCGGCGGCTGGAGCGTCAATCCGACACAAATTTACATCGGCTTCTCGCGTCTGCTGTACCCCTTCTTCGCGGGCCTTCTGCTCTCGCGCCTCGGCGCGGCGATCCGCGTGCGGGGCGGATTCTGGTGGTGCTCGCTGCTGATCGCGGCCGCTTTGGTCATGCCTCATGTCGGAAGCGTTTTGACCCCGTGGATCGACGGCGGCTACCAGGCGCTGGTCATCCTGTTCGTCTTCCCGCTGATCGTCTCGATGGGGGCCGGAAGCCGTGTTGCCGGCGCCCGGTCGGTGGCCGTCTGCACGTTCCTCGGCGAAATCTCCTTCCCGCTTTACATCACCCATTACCCGCTGGTCTATATGCAGATGGCCTGGGTGGCCGGGAATCCCGACGCCCCGCTCGGCACGGGCATTTTCGTGAACGTCGCAATTTTCCTGCTTGCCGTCGGTCTGGCCTGGGCCTGCCTGAAACTCTACGACCTGCCCGTCCGCGAATGGCTCAAGCGCCGCTGGCTGATGAAGTAGGCTGCGGTTCGTTCCGCCATACGGGAAGGTCCCCTCGCTCTGGAGGGGACCTTCCTGTTTTGCGGCGAATGGCTTCCGCCCGACGCACAGAGATGCGGGGAGAGGCGCGAACGAAAAACAGCCGCCCCGAAGGGCGGCTGTGTCTGTAAAGCCGTAATTCCGTGCCTACTTGGCGAAGGCGATTTTGATCTTCTCGGTGGCCTTCTTCAGCAGCGCCTCGGGGCAGCAGAGCGTGATGCGGATGTAGCCGTTGCCCTCCGACCCGAAGATGCCGCCGGGGGTCAGGAACACGTCGGTCTTCTCCATCACCTCGTCCGAGAACGCGAAGCTGTCGCCCTCGTAGCCCTCGGGCAGCTCGGCCCACACGAACAGGCCGGCCTGTCCCTTGCGGTAGCGGCATCCCAGCGCGTCGAGCAGTTCGTAGGCCTGCTTCTCGCGGCCGTAGTAGATGTCGTTCAGCTCCTTGAACCACTCCTCGCCCAGTGCCAGCGCCGTGTCGGCAGCGGCCTGAATGGGGTAGAACATGCCCGAGTCCATGTTCGACTTGAAGGTGAGGATCGATTTGATCCACTCCTCCTTGCCCACGACGACACCCACGCGCCAGCCGGCCATCGAGTGGCCTTTCGACAGCGAGTTCATCTCCAGCGCCACGTCCTTCGCGCCCTCGGCCTCCATGATCGAGATCGGGTGCTCGGCGTTGCGGATGAAACTGTATGGGTTGTCGTGCACGATCAGGATGTTGTGCTTGGCTCCGAAGTCGACGATCTTCTGGAACAGCTCCATCGAGGGGGTCTGTCCCGTCGGCATGTTGGGATAGTTGACGAGCATCATCTTCACACCGTCCAGCCCGGCCTTTTCGATCGCCTCGAAGTCGGGGTAGAAGTCGGTCTGCTTGTTCAGCGCATAGGGGAGCATTTCGCCTCCCGCCAGACGCACGGCCGCCGAGTAGGTGGGGTAGCCGGGGTTCGGGACGAGGACCTTGTCGCCCTTATTGAGGAACGTCATGCAGATGTGCATGATACCCTCCTTCGAACCGATCAGCGGCAGCACCTCCGACTTGAAGTCCAGTTCGGTGCGGTACCATTTCTTGTACCAGTCGGCAAAAGCCTTGCGCAGGATGGGTTCACCCTGATAAGACATGTATTTGTGCACGTCGGGGCGCTGTGCCTCTTTCGCCAGGCGGTCGATCACGGACTGGTGGGGCGGCAGGTCGGGGCTGCCCATGGCCAGTTTTACGATCTGGCGGCCGGTGGCCGCTTCGATCTCGGCGATCTCGCGCAGACGGCGCGAAAAATAGTACTCTCCGATGCCGTCCAACCGGTGTGAACGGGCGATGTTGACTGCTTTTGCCATAGTATCAAGTGTGTTTGGGATTATGCTTCCGGGCAAAGATAGGGAAATAATCAATAAAATTAAAAATTAAGAATTAAAATTTAAGAATTAATTCCCCGGTCTGCGCCGCACGGCGAACCGGATTGATCTCCGCGCCCCGTTGCTTCGCCGCACGCGCATGGAGCCTTGCATCTAATACAGATATTTTTCCATCAGCGGCATGAGCAGCGCCGTCGCCAGCCCCATCAGGGCCATGGCCAGACCGCTCAAAGCGCCTTCGGCGGCTCCTATTTCGATGGCGCGGGCCGTTCCGATGCCGTGTGCGGCGGCTCCGAGGGCGAACCCCCGTGCCTCGGGGTCGCGGACCCCGCAGCGGCGCAGGATCCATTCGCCGAAGATGCTGCCGAAAATCCCCACGCAGAAGACCACGACCGACGTCACCGAGACGTTGCCGCCCAGCGGTCCGGCGACCGACACGGCGATGGGCACGGTCACCGACTTGGGGGCTATGGAGTTGAGAATCTGCCGTTCGGCGCCGAATGCCATGGCTATATAGACGACGCTCAACACCCCGGCGACGCACCCCGCAAGTGTTGCTATGCCCACGGGCAGCAGGCTTCCGCGCAGACGTTCCAACTGTTCGTAGAGCAGGTATCCGAGCGCTACGACCGACATGCCGAGGGCGAAATTGAGGATGCCCGTGGCGTCGCGGTAACGCTCGTAGCCGATTCCGGCGCAGCGCAGGAAGACGATCATGGCGACGAACGTCAGCAGCACGGGATGCAGCAGCGGCAGCCGCGTGCGGCGGTAGATCATCCCTCCGAGGCAGTAAAGCCCCACGGTGAGGGTCAGCAGGAAGAGGTCCGAGGAGAGGAATGAGGCGTCAGGCATCGTGGCGGAGGTGTTTGATGTGCCGCAGGCGGGCGCGGCGGTTCAGGCTCTGGAAGGTTTTGCCGGCGATGATCAGCACGAGGATCGTCGAGACGATTCCCGAGACGAGGATGGCCCAGAGGTTTTCGAGGATCACCCGGTAGGAGTCCATCAGCCCCACGCCGTAGGGCACGAAAAAGAGCGCCATGGCCCCCAGCAGGAACCGCGCCGCGGGACGCACCGTCTCGGCCCGCACCCAGCGCAGGCACAGCGCAGCAAAGAGCAGGATCATGCCGATGATGTTGCCCGACACGTAACCTCCGGTGATAAGGCTCAACGCATTGCCTATGAGCCAGAAAAGCAGAATCTGAAAAAGTCCTGTCATCGTCGTTCGACTTTGGCGGCGGGCCTTGAACGTTCGGGACCGGACTTTTCAGCCGGTCCCGGAACCCTGCCGCCGTTTGCGGCGACAAATATAGTGCATGCCGGGGGCAATGCCAAATTTATTCGGAGAATCTCCCCGGCGCAGCCCGTGTCCGGCGAATCAATTCCTGCCGGTGCGCTTCTTGAGCGGGCATTGCGCCGACACGCACGATGCGCATCCTCCCCGCCGCCGTCCGCTGACGAAGCACCACAGCCGCCTCGCGACGACGGCCGCGACCGCCAGCCCGATGGCTGCGACGATGTAATCCTGCCAACCCATCCGTTTAGAATATCAGTACGATCCGGTATACGATCCGGTATACGATCCACGCCACGAACCAGGCCAGCGCCGTGTTGTAAACGACCGACGCCGCGGCCCATTTCCACCCGGCTTCGGAGCCGATGGCGACCACCGTGGCGATGCAGGGCACGTAGAGCAGGATGAACACCAGGAACGCCAGCGCCGAGGCCGTCGTGAAGTCGCCGCTGGCGAGCAGCCGCTGCGAGAGCGAGGCCGTCTCCTCGTCTTCCGCGGTCCGGAACGCCTCTGTCGGCGTCGTTTCATCCGTTTCTACGATGATTTCCGTCACTCCGTCGGCGCCGCCGATCACGACCTCCTCCTCTGCGGGAGCTGCCGTGGCGCCTTCGGAATAGAGCACGCCGAGCGTCGACACCACGATCTCCTTGGCCGGGAGTCCCGACAGCAGGGCCACGCTGGCTTTCCAATTGAATCCCAAGGGACTGAACACCGGTTCGCAGCCCTTGCCGAGCCGTCCGAGGTAGGAATTTTCATAGTGCGCTTCGCTTCCGGCTGTCGCGTCCGTTCGGGGGTAGTAGCTCAAAAACCACACGACTACCGAGGCGATCAGGATCATGCCGCCCATCTTCTTGAGATACTGCGCACACTTGTCCCACATGTGGCTGAGCGTGGTTTTCCACGTCGGGAGGCGGTAGGGCGGCAACTCCATCACGAAGGGCGTCTCGTCCACCGGGAAGAGGAACCGCCGCATCAGCCGTGCCGTAACGACGGCCAGCACGATCCCCAGCACGTAAAGGCCCAGCATCACCAGTCCGGCGTCGGCGGCGAAGAACGTGCCCGCCAGCAGGAGGTAGATCGGTATTCGCGCGCTGCATGACATGAACGGCGTAATGAGTATGGTTATCAGGCGGCTGCTCCGGCTCTCGATGGTCCGGCAGGCCATGATCGCGGGCACGTTGCAGCCGAAGCCCATGATCAGCGGGATGAACGATTTGCCGTGCACCCCGATGCGGTGCATCACGCGGTCCATGATGAACGCCGCACGGGCCAGGTAGCCCGAATCCTCCATGAACGAGATGAAGAGGTAGAGGATCATGATGTTGGGCAGGAAGACGATCACGGCTCCCACGCCGCCGATGATGCCGTCGACCAGCAGGTCGCGGAGCGGACCCGCGGGCAGCAGCGCGTCCACCGTGCCGCCGATCCATCCCACCAGCGCGTCGATCCACTCCTGCGGGTAGGCTCCGAGGCTGAACGTGCACCAGAACATGAGCCACATCAGCGCGAAGAAGATCGGGAATCCCCACAGTTTGTGCGTCACGAAGGTGTCGATCACGGCCGTCGTCGTGACCTCCTCGCGCCGTCCGGGGGTGAAGGTCTCCTTCAGCGCCCCCTGGATGAATCCGTATTTCTGGTTGGCGAAGGCCGTCTCGACGTCCTCGCCCAGCGCCTCGGCGATGCGCCGGGCCTCGCGGTCGCGAATCTCGGCCCATATGGGATAACGCTCGCAGCCGCGGAGGCTCTCCTCGGCCTGCCTGTCGCCTTCGAGCATCTTCATCGCGTAGTAGCGGGGCGGAAAGGCCTTCGGGAGTTCGTCGCGGAAGGCGCTCATGTCGCCGTTGAGCTTGCGCAGCCCCTCGTCGATCACGGGTCCCATGTTGATATGGATGTGCCGCACGCGCTCGTCGCGGTTCTCGTAAACGTCGATCACCGTGTCCAGCAGGGCCTCTATGCCGCGGTTGTTGCGCGCCTCGACGGGAACCATCGGCACGCCCAGCATGCGGCCCAGGCTGTCGTAATCGAGTTTCGCACCGCTGTCCTGCAACTCGTCGAACATGTTGAGTGCCACGACCATGCGCGGGTTTATATCGATCAGTTCAGTAGTTAAGTAGAGGTTACGCTCTAAATTTGAGGCCACTACGGAGTTTATCACCACGTCGGGGGTCTTCGTGGCGAGGTGGTGGCGCACGTAACGCTCCTCGGGCGTGTAGGCCGAGAGGGCGTAGGTTCCGGGCAGGTCGGTGACTTCGAAACGGTAGCCGCGGTAGATGCGGTGGCCGATCTTGGCCCCGACGGTCACGCCGCTGTAATTGCCCACATGCTCGTGGCCGCCCGATATGGCGTTGAAAAGCGAGGTCTTGCCGCTGTTGGGGTTGCCCACCAGCGCGACGGCGATGGTGCGGGTGTGGCGTGCCACGACCTCGTCGATGCTCGCGCAGCATGCCTCGCCGGATTCCGTCGCGCCGAACTCCTCCGTCCGGATTTCCGCGGGCGCAGTCTCCGCCGTGGGGCATCCGCACTCCCCGGAGTGTGCGTGGCGGTGATGGCGGTGGTGTTCGCGCCGCGCGAGGTACTCCCCGGCTTCGTCGTCGGTGAGCACGACGACCATATCGGCCTCGCTGCGTCGCAGCGAGATGTCGTAGCCCATGATTTTATACTCGATCGGGTCCTTCAGGGGGGCGTTCAGAATCACTTCGACCCGCTGTCCGCGGACAAAACCCATCTCCATGATGCGGCGGCGGAAACCTCCGTGGCCCGTCACCTTGACAATCGTCGCCGATTCGCCGGTCTTCAGTTCGGATAAGCGCATTTTTTCTACTGTATTTTTGCGCCCAAAGATACGATTTTGCGGCGACATCTGCAATCCCCACAAATAGGTATCGCCGCTTGCGGCCATGTGCTTTTCTGCACCTTTCCTTCGGGCAGCCCTGGCATTCGCTTTGCCATTTCAGCCTCTCCCTGGAGGTGACTGACGAATCGTCGGGCGATTCGGGATTATTACCGCTTTTCGGTCGGCGGTCAACCGCGGTCTTCGTCTGCGGGGTGTAGCTACCTTTTGGTGTCAAAAGGTAGCACCAAAACCATCCGCATGTCGCTTTCGCGGGACCGTCGCTC
>UQKD01000034.1 GCA_900541585.1 uncultured Alistipes sp. | reverse complement strand
ACCATCGCCGACAACGTGGGCGACAACGTGGGCGACGTCGCCGGCATGGGCGCCGACCTCTACGAGAGCTACTGCGGCTCGATCCTCGCCACGGCGGCGCTGGGCGCCGCGGCCTTCTCCTCGGCCGGTTCCGAGGCGTTGCAGATCAAGGCCGTGATGGCCCCGATGCTGATCGCTGCGGTGGGCATCCTGCTCTCGATCCTCGGCATCTTCTTCGTGCGCACGAAGGAGGGGGCCACGATGCGCGAACTGCTCCGTTCGCTGGGCGTGGGCGTCAACTTCAGCTCGCTGCTGATCGCCGCCGCCACCTTCGGCATCCTCTACCTGCTGGGCGTCGAGAACTGGGTAGGATTGTCGTTCTCGGTCATCACGGGTCTCGTGGCGGGCATCGTCATCGGCCAGGCCACGGAATATTATACGTCGCACTCCTACAAACCGACGCAGAAGATCGCCGGGAGCGCCCAGACGGGTCCCGCGACGGTCATCATCGCCGGTATCGGCTCGGGCATGATCTCCACGGCCATCCCCGTCGTGACGATCGGCGTGGCGATCATCCTTGCCTACCTCTGCGCCATCGGTTTCGACATCGAGAACATGATGGCCCCGCAGAACATGTCGATGGGACTCTACGGCATCGGCATCGCGGCCGTCGGCATGCTCTCGACGCTGGGCATCACGCTGGCCACGGACGCCTACGGCCCTATCGCCGACAACGCGGGCGGCAACGCCGAGATGAGCGGCCTCGGTCCCGAGGTCCGCAAACGCACCGACGCGCTCGATGCGCTGGGCAACACCACGGCCGCCACGGGCAAGGGTTTCGCCATCGGTTCGGCAGCCCTGACGGCCCTCGCGCTGCTGGCCTCCTATATCGAGGAGATCCGCATCGGGCTGATCCACAACGGAGTGACGATGCTCGAAATGTCCGACGGGACGATGCGCTTCGTGCAGGATGCCTCGATTCTCGATTTCATGGAATACTACCGTGTTTCGCTGATGAACCCCACGGTGCTGATCGGCGTCTTCATCGGTGCGATGATGTCGTTCCTCTTCTGCGGGCTGACGATGAACGCTGTGGGCCGCGCCGCGCAGAGCATGGTGGAGGAGGTGCGCCGCCAGTTCCGCGAGATCAAGGGCATCCTCACGGGCGAGGGAACGCCCGACTATGCGCGCTGCGTCGCCATTTCGACCCGCGGTGCGCAGCGTGAGATGCTGTTCCCGAGCCTGCTGGCCATCGCCGCCCCGGTCGTCGTCGGACTGGTCTTCGGCGTGGCGGGCGTGATGGGCCTTCTGGTCGGCGGATTGAGTTCCGGTTTCGTGCTGGCGGTCTTCATGGCCAATGCCGGAGGCGCGTGGGACAACGCCAAGAAGATGGTCGAGGAGGGGCACTTCGGGGGCAAGGGTTCCGACTGCCACCGGGCCACGGTCGTGGGCGACACGGTCGGCGATCCCTTCAAGGATACGTCGGGTCCGTCGCTCAACATTCTCATCAAACTGATGTCGATGGTTTCGATCGTGATGGCGGGACTGACCGTCGCCTTCCATTTGTTCTGACGTTTTCGGTTTTAAGCGGCTGTTTCCGCACATCCCTCCAGCGGGGCGAATGGAAAGTACCTTAAGTACTGCCCATTCACCCATCCGGGGATTTTTCACGATGCACGGTATCTGCACCGCACGGATCGAAATTTATCGGAAGCGGCCGGAACCTGCGTCTCTGAAACAGAATTCCGAATTTGTCCGAGCGTCTAATGCGTGTCCCGATACCAGTTCGTCAACCGGTTTTCGGCGGCGTACCGGGGCGAGGGCTCGCTCACCGAGACGCCCGAATAGTGATGAACCTCGTGGTTGCCCTGCCCGTATGCCGAGTAGAAGCGCGCCGTGTGAAGACGGCTGTCGGCGGGGAACGCCCGGTCCAGCTGCGCCGTGAATTCGTCGACGAGCGCCGGATCGCCGCAGCTCAATCCGACGTAGTGCCCCAGGTCGTAGAAAAGCGGGGTGCTGCCGCCCTTGTAATACTGCAATTCCGAGAGTTCGAACGGTTGTTTCTCCTTTTCGTTGATGCGCCGCATCACCCCGGCCAGGCCGTCCAGTTCCGACAGGACGGCCAGCGATATGCAGCCCGACTGCTCCTTCCAGATTGTGTTCTGGTATTCGTTTTCGTAGAGGTTCCAGAACTCCCGACAGGTTTTCGCGAGCCGTTCCGAAACAGCCGTTTCCTCGAACAGGTGGGGGATAATCCGGTCATAGGGGAATCCGTCGCCCATGATTTCGCAGGGCGATGCCACGACGTAGCCGACGGTCGAACGCAGGTCGTAGAGCGTCTCGATGTTGGCCATGAAGCAGTCGTCGAAGATCAGGTAGTCGAAACGGAACCGCTGCGCTTCGAACGCCGCGTTCAGTTCCGTGATGTCCAGCTCGTAGCCCTTGTCGCCGAACGAACGGGTCTGCTTGGCTCCCGGGGCCGTGGCCCATACGTCGTCCTCTGCGGGACGCTGCAACGAGTAGGGGATCGAACCGCTGGCGGCCGGAATCCACGCCTTGCCGTGACAGCCGATGATCAGCCCGTAGCGTTGTGCCGGGGCCGTTTCCGCCGCATCGGCGAACAGCTGCCGCACCTTTTCCGGATTGCCGGCGTTGAAACCGTCGTAGGTTTTCAGCGTCGTGCGTTGGCACTGGTCCGTCGCCGGGTCGTAACGGATCTCCTGCAGGACGGCCGACGAATGTTTCTCGGGCTGGTAGCAGACCAGAATGCGCCCGTCGCCCGGAATTCGGTTCGTCACGGCTGCGCTGATGCCTTCGATGTTGTGCTCGTAATAGGCGATCAGGCTTCGCCCGGGCATGTACAGCAGGAGGGTCTGCGTCGCCACGGCGGGCCGCTGGTAGACCTCGACCGGGTAATCGCCCATGTTGGCGGGGTAGTGGACGGTTATCGTGCCCAGCTTCCGGCGCGCTTTGGCGGAGTTGATTTCAGTGGCGGTCACCGTGACCGTCGTTTCTCCGCGGGCGCCGCCGGCCGGCGTCACGGTGAATCCCTCTCCGGTATACGACAGCGTCCACGGTTCTTCGGCCGACACGGTGAACGCCGCCCCGGACGAAGCGTCGCCCGGGAGATGAACCTCTCCCGTCGAGACCTCGATTCGCGGTTCGCGGTCTTTTTCGCAGGCCGCGAGCGTCAGCAGCAGGGCGAGGCAGAGCGTATGCCGGAAAATGCGGATCATTTATAGGTGCGGGGTTTGAGGTTGTTGAACTGCCATGTGCGGTCGCGCTGGTAGGTGTAGCCTTCGGGCTTGTTCCAATAGACGCGGCTGAAATCGAAATAGAATCCCTTGCGCTTCTTGCCCTCGACCACATAGGGAACGATCAGCGGCACGAACTCCACCGTGCGGCTGACGATGCGCGCCTTGCCGAAGGAGAGTCCTTCGGCGGCCAGCACGTCGAGCGCATGGTCGAACATCAGCACGTGGCGCGGGGTCTTCTGCGTGAATCCGTCGCCCGAGTCGAGGATCGTGCGTATGACGCCGTTCATGCGGTCCGACCAGGCTTTTTCCTGCTCCTTGTCGCCCAGCGCACCGTAGGCGAACGACATGAGGTTGAGGATTTTGGGACTGAACGGATCGCGTTCCAGTGCGTCGTTCCCCACCGAGACCATCGTCTCCAGCGCGGTCCTGTCGGGTTTGTCGGGGTCGATGCCCGAGGCCAGCATCAGCATTTTGTCCAGGTCGGGGTTCACGGCCAGCGGCTTGTAGTCGTCGCGGTAGGCGTATCCGTAGTAGAGGTAGTGGTAATCCTCGTCGGTCAGCGTCGCGTCGCCCGCGTTGTAGCGCATCATCAGCGCGGGGAAGTAGAACGCGGACTGGACGTCCATCGTCCGGTCGAGGATCATGTCCTCGTCGGGGACCCTGGCGGCGGCCAGCGCCGGAACCAGCAACAGGAGAAGCAGCAATCGTTTCATAGCGGTCGTTTCCGGTACAAACGCAAAATCAGCGCAAATCGTATCTGGCGATCAGTCGTTCGAACTTCGCGCGGAGTTTTTCCGATCCGGCGACCAGCGGCAGGCGCATCGTGTCGCCGATGCGTCCCATCACCGAGAGGGCGCACTTCACGCCCACGGGGTTGCCCTCCTCGAAGAGCGCGTGCACGGCTTCGTCCAGCGTGGCGTAGGCTTTTTCCGCCGCGTCGAAGTCGCCCGCCTTGGCGTGGTTCACACACTCCATGAACCGCTGCGGGAAGGCGTTCGCCGCCACGGAGATCACGCCGTCGCCCCCGCGGCGCATCAGAGAGAGCGTCATGCCGTCGTCGCCCGACAGCACGAGAAATCCCTCGGGACGGTTGTCCAGGATGCGCTGCATCTGGCAGATGTCGCCCGACGCCTCCTTGATACCGATGACGTTGCGGAAGTCGGCGGCGCAGCGGAGCGTGGTCTCGGCGGTCATGTTGACGCCCGAGCGGCCCGGGATGTTGTAGAGGATCACCGGCAGGGGAGAATGTTCCGAGACGGTGCGGAAATGCTGATAGAGACCTTCCTGCGAAGGCTTGTTGTAATAGGGCGTCACGCTCAGGATGGCGTCGGCGCCCCGCAGGTCGAATTCGCGCAGCTGGTCCAGCACCTCCGAGGTGGAGTTGCCGCCGCAGCCCATCACCAGCGGCACGCGGCCTGCGATCTGGTTGGTGATGAACATGGCGATCACGGCGCGTTCGGGCATGTAGAGCGTGGGGGTTTCGGCCGTGGTTCCGAGTGCGACGATGTAGTCCACGCCGCCTTCGATCACGTAGTCGATCATGCGGGCCAGCGCTTCGTAGTCCACGCGGCCCTCTTCGGTGAACGGGGTGATCATGGCGGCGCCTACGCCGGAAAGTTTGTGTCGTAGCATAGTGTATGTCTTATTTATCGTTATATCGGTTTGTCGCGGTTGTCCGTAAAGCAGGCGTCTTACGCCTGTCAAAAAAGCTCTCCCTGCTGCGCGGTCTCCTCTGCCGGGCCGCCGCCCTCGACCATCCGGATGAACTCCTCCTCGGAGATGATCCTTACGCCCAGCTTCTCGGCCTTCTTGAGCTTCGCCGGTCCCATCTTGTCGCCTGCCACGAGGTAGTCGACGCTGCCCGACACCGCTGCGAGGTTCCGGCCTCCGTGCAGCTCGATCAGCTCCTTCATTTCGTCGCGGCTCCGCGTGAACTTGCCCGAGACCACGAAACTCCGGCCCGCCAGCGCCTCCGACGCCAGGCGGCGCGCTTCGGCTTCGAATTGCAGTCCCGCGGCGCGCAGGCGGCGGATGATCCGCAGGTTGTCCTCCTCGGCGAAGTATTCGATGATGGCGTCGGCGATCCGTCCGCCTACTTCGTCGGCCTCGACCAGCTCCTCGCGCGTGGCCTGCATCACGGCGTCCAGCGAGCGGAAATGCTCGGCGAGGTATTTGGCCGTCGTCTCGCCCACGAAACGGATACCCAGCCCGAACAGCACGCGCTGGAAGGGGACCGTCTTCGAGCGTTCTACCGAGCGGATGATGTTGTCGGCCGACTTCTCGCCCAGCCGGGGCAGGGGAGCCAGTTGTTCGGCCCGCAGGTCGTAGAGGTCCGCCACGTCGCGCACGAGTCCGTTTTCGTAGAGCAGTTCGACGGTCTCCTCGCCCAGCCCCTCGATGTCGAGGGCCTTGCGGCGGATGAAGTGGATGATGCGCCCGATGATCTGGGGCCGGCATCCGCCCTGGTTGGGGCAGTAGTGCTTGGCCTCGCCCTCGTAACGCACCAGCGGCGTTCCGCACTCGGGGCATACGGTGATGTAGCGGAACGGCCGGCTGTCGGCGGGACGCTGCGCGAGGTCCACGCCGATGATCTTCGGAATGATCTCGCCGCCCTTCTCGACGTAGACCGTGTCGCCCGGGCGGATGTCCAGCTGGGCCATCTGCTCGGCGTTGTGCAGCGTCGCGCGACGCACGGTGGTCCCGGCCAGCAGCACGGGGTCGAGGTTGGCGACGGGCGTGACGGCGCCCGTGCGGCCGACCTGGAACGATATGCTGTCGAGCCGCGTCGCGGCCCGCTCGGCCTTGAACTTGTAGGCCACGGCCCACTTGGGGGCTTTGGCCGTGAATCCCAGCTGGCGCCGCACGGCGAAGTCGTTGACCTTGATCACCACGCCGTCCGTCGGGAAGGGCAGGCGGCGGCGCGCCGTGTCCCAGTGTTCGATAAATGCGTCGATCTCGTCGACGCTGCGGCAGATGCGCGCCGCGTCCGAGACCTTGAACCCCCATTGGCGGGCCTTTTCGAGGCTCTCCCAGTGGGTCGTGAACGGCAGATCGTCGCCCGCCAGCTGGTAGAGCGTGCAGTCCAGCCCGCGCCGGGCCACCACGGCCGACGACTGCTGCTTGAGCGTTCCGGCGGCGGCGTTGCGCGGATTGGCGAAGAGCTGCTCGCCGTTGGCCTCGCGCTCGGCGTTGAGGCGGTCGAACGAGGCGTAGGGCATCAGTATCTCGCCGCGGATTTCGAAGTGGTCGGGCCAGTCCGTGCCCCGCAGGCGCAGGGGAACCGTGCGTACCGTGCGCACGTTGGCCGTCACGTCGTCGCCCTCGACACCGTCGCCGCGCGTCACGGCGCGCACGAGCCGCCCGTGCTCGTAGGTGAGCGAGATGGCCGTGCCGTCGAATTTCAGTTCGCAGACGTAGTCCGTCGCCCCGGCTTCGCGCTCGATGCGGCCGATGAACTCGTGCAGTTCTTCGAGCGAATAGGTGTTGCCCAGCGACAGCATCGCGTAGCGGTGCTTGACGGTTTGGAACTCGGCCGTCAGATCGCTTCCCACGCGCACCGAAGGCGAGTTGGGGTCGGCGTATTCGGGGTGTGCGCGCTCCAGGTCCTGAAGTTCGCGCATCATCGCGTCGAACTCGAAATCCGAAATTTCGGGGGCGTTTTCGACGTAATATTTGAAGTTATGCAGTTCGAGCTGCCGGCGCAGCTCTTCGATCCGTTCGCGTATCATAATCCTAAAATAACGTGGGTAAAGTTACATATTTTGTCTTTAACAACGGGTGAATTTGGTGTAAAATCAAAAAAAATGCAAAAAAAAATTGCAGATGTGGTGCGATATTCAAATTTTGCTTATAATTGCAAAAAATTTCGAGACACTAACATGGCTAAACAGAATATCGTGAAGAAACATATTGCGACGAGTTTTCATAACCTCAGCCCCGAGTTGCAGGAGGCTGTGAAGGCGAAATACCCGCTGGGGTTCACCGATGCGATGATCCGTGTCGACAAACCCAACGGCGATTTTTTCTATGCCGTCCCCTATGATACGGACGAGATCGCTTACATGGTGAAGGTCGACGTGAAGATCGACGACAATTCGCACGAAGACGACGATAAGGACTATTACGACGACGAGATCAAGGGAGCCGACGACATTCAGGGCGACGACGACAGCTCGGATGTTTCGGACGCTTCGGACGACGACGTGAATATCTGACGCTGCCTATGGTTCGCGCCCTTCCCGCCCTGCTCGTACTGCTCTCGACGGCCTGCGGCCTTGCCGAGGACGAGCGCGACGAGGAGAACAAGTACATCTACCTGACATTTTACGACAAGGCGTTCGAGGCCTACTGCCTGGGCGCATTCGACGTCGATGGCGACGGACGCATCTCGCGCTACGAGGCGCAGCGTGTCCGCGGCATGGAGTGCCCGGAACGGGGCATCGCGTCGCTCTCCGACCTGAAGGAGTTCTCGCGTCTGGAACGGCTCGATTGCCGGGGCAACGCGCTCACGCAGCTGGACGTCACGATGACGCGCCTCGAATGGCTCGACTGCTCGGACAACGACCTCGTGTCGCTCGACGTGAACGGCCTGCGCGGCCTCACGTACCTCGATTGCGGCGGCAACTCGCTGCCGCGCCTCGACCTGCAGTCGAACGCCTCGCTCGCAACGCTTCTTTGCCCGGACAATGCCCTTGCGGGGGCGCTGGATCTGACCTCCTGCGCCTCGGGGCTGCGTGCCGACGTGCGCGGCAATCCTGCCCTTGCGACGGTTTACTGCCTCGCCTCGCAGAACGTCGGCTTCAACGGTCCGACCGAGCTCGTCCGCAACTGATTTCACGGCAGGAAACGACCCGCCGGGCCGTTGGGAGGACTTTCGTTCCGGATGGAGCGGCTCCGCTTTTGGACGCATTGTTTTCCCTTTTTCGACAAAACACCGTCCTTTCCGGACGGTTTTTCTTTATAATTTGTTGAAAAGTCCGCCGCACGGCTTGGGCGTTTCGGATAATAATTCGTACCTTTGGATGCAAAAAATGTCTTTTGCAAACATAAAACAGAACCGGATACAATGAAAAAAGTTGACGTTATCCTCGGCCTGCAATGGGGTGACGAGGGCAAAGGGAAGGTCGTGGACGTGCTGACGCCCCGTTACGAGGTGGTGGCCCGTTTCCAGGGCGGTCCCAATGCCGGTCACACGTTGGAATTCAACGGCGAGAAATACGTGCTCCGCTCGATTCCTTCGGGCATTTTCCAGGGCGGCAAGACCAACATCATCGGCAACGGCGTGGTGATCGACGCCATCCTCTTCCGCGAGGAGGCCGAAGCGCTGGCTGCCAGCGGCCACGATCTGACCAAACAGCTTTGCATCTCGAAGAAAGCCCACCTGATCCTGCCCACCCACCGCATGCTCGACGCTGCGTACGAGGCGGCGAAGGGCAGCGCCAAGATCGGCACGACGGGCAAGGGCATCGGTCCCACCTATACCGACAAGGTGAGCCGCAACGGCATGCGCGTCGGGGATCTGTTGAGTCCCGATTTCGAAAGCATCTACGCTGCGGCCAAGGCGCGCCACGAGAAGATTTTGAAAAGCCTCGGTTACCAATATGACATCACCGAACTGGAGAAGCAGTGGTTCGAGGCGGTGAAGTACCTCCGCCGCTTCCACATCATCGACAGCGAATATTTCGTCAACGACTGCCTCGCGCAGAACAAGTCGATCCTGGCCGAAGGCGCACAGGGCACGCTGCTCGACGTGGATTTCGGTTCCTATCCGTTCGTCACCTCGTCGAACACCGTTTGTGCGGGCGTCTGTACCGGACTGGGCGTCGCCCCGAACCGCATCGGCGAGGTCTTCGGCATTTTCAAGGCCTATTGTACGCGCGTGGGCAGCGGACCGTTTCCCACGGAACTGTTTGACGAGACGGGCGACGAACTGTGCCGCGTAGGCCATGAGTTCGGCGCCGTGACGGGCCGCAAGCGCCGCTGCGGATGGCTGGACATGGTGGCCTTGAAATATTCGATCATGATTAACGGCGTGACGCAGCTGATCATGATGAAATCCGACGTGATGAACGATTTCGACACGATCAAGGTGGCCACGGCCTACGAGATCGGCGGCCGCAGCACTTCGGAATTCCCCTATGAGATCACCGACGACCTCCGCCCGGTCTACACCGAGTTCGAGGGCTGGAAATGCGACCTGCGCCGGTACGGCAGCTACGAGGAGTTCCCCGAGGCGTTCAAGCGCTACGTGGAGTTCATCGAGCGGCAGACGGGCGTCCCCGTGAAGATCATTTCCGTGGGACCCGACCGCGGCGAAACCATCACCCGTTAAGAACGGGTTTCTGGGACGACGGCAGGTCGTTTTGCTATCGTTCGGTTCCGCGCTCCCGCCCGCTTGAAAAGCCGGGTTTTAGGGGTGTTGCGCTGTGCCGTTTTTGCGTAATTTCCGTCCGTATTACGGCTGACAATCCGGCTGCGTCGCGACAAGTCCCCTCCGCGAGGAGGGGATTTAGGGGAGGGTCAGACTTGTAAACGCGGCGGAACGCCGCGATAACGACGCTCGACAGAAAAATGACAGACAATAATTGTAACATACTTAACTTATATGCAACAACAAAACCTTAAAATTCTCGTTTTGGCCAAGCAGGTTCCCGATACCCGCAACGTAGGCAAGGACGCGATGACCCCCGAAGGGACGGTCAACCGCGCGGCGCTTCCGGCCATCTTCAATCCCGAGGACCTCAATGCGCTCGAAGCCGCCCTGCGGCTCAAGGACCGCGTCGAAGGTTCCACGGTCCATATCCTTACGATGGGTCCGCAGCGCGCCGCCGACATCATCCGCGACGCGATGTTCCGCGGGGCCGACGGCGGCTACCTGCTTTCGGGCCGCGAGTTCGCCGGTTCGGACACGCTGGCCACCTCCTACGCCCTTTCGTGCGCGCTGAAGAAAATCGCCCCCGACGTGATCTTCGCAGGCCGTCAGGCCATCGACGGCGACACGGCGCAGGTAGGCCCGCAGGTCGCCGAGAAACTCGGCCTTCCGCAGGTGACCTATGCCGAGGAGATTCTCGAAGTCCGCGAAGGCGCGCTGGTCATCAAGCGCCGCCTGGAGCACGGCACGGAGGTCGTCGAGTGCCCGATTCCGGCCGTTGTGACGGTCAACGCCTCGGCCGCCGAGTGCCGTCCGCGCAACGCCAAGCGCGTGATGAAGTACAAGGGCGCGCTGGCCGGTTCGGAGATCGCCGCGGCTCCCGAGTCGCCCGCCGCGCAGCGCGCCGCCGCGAAGGAGTACCTCCGGATCGTGGAGTGGGCCGCCGCCGACGTCGATCCCGATCCCGCACAGCTCGGCCTCCAGGGTTCGCCCACGAAGGTCAAAAAGATCGAGAACGTGGTTTTCGCCGCCAAGGAGGCCAAGAAACTCACCGCCGCCGACAATGACATCAATGAACTTATGGTTGAACTGATTGCGAGCCACACGCTCGGTTAATACGCTCCGGAGATGAACAACATATTCGTATATATCGAGATGGAGGGCGGCAAGGTCGCCGACGTGAGTCTCGAACTGCTTACCAAAGGCCGCGAACTGGCCACGACGCTCGGTGTGAAACTCGAAGCCGTCGTGCTGGGCCACAACCTCGCCGGCATCGAAAAGGAACTGGCCAAATACGGGACCGATACGGTCTGGGTCGCCGATGACCAGTTGTTTTCCCCGTTCCGCACGCTGCCCCACACGGCGGTCCTGTGCGGTCTGATCGGGCAGGAGAAGCCCCAGATCGCGCTGTTCGGCGCCACGCCCGTGGGCCGCGACTTCGCACCCCGCGTATCTTCGGCCCTGCACAGCGGTCTGACGGCCGACTGCACGCAGCTCGAAATCGGCGACCACAAGGACGCCAAGACGGGCACGGAGTATAAGAACCTCCTCTATCAGATCCGCCCGGCCTTCGGCGGCAACATCATCGCCACGATCGTCAACCCCGACCACCGTCCGCAGATGGCCACCGTCCGCGAGGGCGTGATGCGCAAGGAGTACGCCGCACAGCCCGGAGCGGGCGAGGTGAAGGCGATCGACTGGAAGAAATTCGTCAAGGACGCGGACCTGGCGGTGAAGATCATCGACCGCCAGATCGAGGAGCGCAAAATCGACATCAAGGGCGCAGGCATCATCGTCGCCGGCGGCTACGGTATGGGTTCCAGGGAGAACTTCAGGCTGGTGCATGAACTGGCCGACGTATTGGGTGGCGAAGTGGGCGCCAGCCGCGCCGCTGTCGACGCGGGCTTCACGGAGCATGCGCGCCAGGTGGGCCAGACGGGCGTCACGGTGCGTCCGAAGCTCTACATCGCCTGCGGCATTTCGGGCCAGATCCAGCACACGGCCGGCATGGACCAGTCGTCGATGGTCATCTCGATCAACTCGGACCCCGAGGCCCCGATCAACAAGATCGCCGACTACGCCATCACGGGCGATGTCAACGAGATTATCCCCAAGATGATCAAATACTACAAACAAAACTCGAAATAGCGATGCGCAGGCTCCTGACGGTAATCTGTACGGTTCTTCTCACTGTATCCGTTTCCGGACAGCAGATCAAGAGCCGGCCTGTCGGGTTCGACGACTTCCGCTCTCTGCTGGAAGCCGCCGGTTACGAGGCGTTCGGTTTCGACTTGTCGGAACTACTCGAAGGACCGGGCCGCTATGACATGACGGTATATATCAAGGAGTATGAATCGGGCGGGGAGATTCATTCCCGGAAGTTTCCCTGCGGGCCTAACAAACTGCTCGTAAGCGATTTTCCCGAGGAGATGCGCGGTGAAATCCTGCCCGAAGATATGGCTGATCCGCAGGCGGGTATTTACATGCTGGCGAAGAAACTGACGATCGGATTCTATCCTTCGGGGACGGATTCGACGGCGATGCTGAATTTCAGTATCCCGGAGATGCGGGAGGCCAGTCAGCGGCTCAAGCTCCGCAGCGTGACTTCGTCGAGCGGTTATACGCTTACCAAGTATCGCACCCGTCCGTTCGAGATCGACTCGTTCGAGGCCGGAAAGTTCATTCCTCTGGTCTTTTACGGTTCGATGTGGTTCGATGCGGAGCACAATCTGTTCCGTTTCTGCGGTGAGAACGAGATCGCGCCGGACCTGTCGAGCGAAATTGTCGGCAACATTCCCCACTTCTATGTCATAGGTATTGAATTTTCCCCAAAACAGGAGCCTACGAATCTTAAAAACAACTAATTATGGCTAATTTCTTTTCAGATAACAAGGATTTGCAGTTCCACCTCCAGCATCCGTTGATGCGCAAGATCGTGGAGCTGAAAGAGCGCGGTTTCGCGGAGAAGGACCTCTACGACTATGCACCGCAGGATTTCGACGACGCGATGGACAACTACCGCCGCGTGCTGGAGATCGCCGGCGAGGTCTGCGGCGAGGTGATCGCCCCCAACGCCGAGGGTGTGGACCACGAAGGCCCGCGGGTCGTCGGCGACCACGTGGAGTACGCTTCGGGTACGGTCGAGAACATGAAGGCCGTCGTGGACGCGGGGCTGAGCGGCATGACGCTCCCCCGCAAGTACGACGGACTGAACTTCCCGCTCATCTGCTTCGTGATGGCCAACGAGATGGTGGCCCGTGCGGACGCCAGTTTCGAGAACATCTGGGGATTGCAGGACTGCGCCGAGACGCTGAACGAATTTGCTTCCGAAGAACTCAAGCAAAAATATTTGCCCTGGGTTTCGGCGGGTGCGACGTGCGCCATGGACCTCACGGAGCCGGACGCCGGTTCGGACCTCGGTGCGGTGATGCTCAAGGCCACCTGGTCGGAGGAGAAGCAGACGTGGCTGCTGAACGGCGTGAAACGTTTCATCACCAACGGCGACGGCGAGGTTTCGCTCGTGCTGGCGCGTACCGAAGAGGGTACGACCGACGCCCGCGGCCTCTCGATGTTGGTCTATGACAAGCGCGACGGCGGCGTGAAGGTGCGCCGCATCGAGAACAAGCTCGGCATCAAGGGATCGCCGACGTGCGAGCTGGTCTTCACGAACGCCCCGGCGCAGCTGGTCGGCGACCGGAAGATGGGCCTTATCAAATATGTGATGTCGCTGATGAACGCCGCCCGCCTGGGCATCGGCGCACAGTCGGTGGGTCTCTGCGAGGCCGCTTACCGCGAGGGCCTGAAATACGCCCACGAGCGCGCCCAGTTCGGCAAGCCGATCATCCGGTTCGCCGCCGTTTCGGAGATGCTCTCGAACATGAAGGCCAAGGTGCAGGGCGTGCGCGCGCTGCTGTACGAGACGGCGCGTTTCGTCGAGGTCTACAAGCAGTACGGCCACATCGCCCACGAGCGGCAGCTCGAGGGGGAGGAGCGCCAGGAGATGAAGTTCTACAACCGCCTTGCCGACGGCTTCACCCCGCTGGTGAAACTCTTCTCGTCGGAGTACGCCAACCAGCTGGCCTACGACGCCATCCAGATCCACGGCGGCTCGGGCTTCATGAAGGACTATCCCTGCGAGCGCCTCTACCGCGACGCCCGCATCATGAACATCTACGAGGGAACCTCGCAGCTGCAGGTCGTTGCGGCCATCAACGCCGTGACGAAGGGTACGTTCCTGGAGCAGATCGAGCGCTATGCCGCCGAGAGCTATCCGGAGGCCATGTGCCCCGTGGTTACGAAGCTCAAGGAGCTGACCGTGAAGTTCTCGGAGATGCAGGCCCGCGTCGAGGCCGGCGACAAGGAGGTTTGCGGATTCAAGGATTTCCATGCCCGCCGTCTGGTGGAGACCGCCGGACACATCATCATCGCCTACCTGCTGGCCCGTCAGGCCGGCCAGGTCGGGGAGTATGCCGCTTCGGCGCGCGTGTTCTGCAAAATGGCCGAGGCGAAGATTTCGGAGGCCTATACCTACGTGATGAACTCCACGACGGAGGACGTCGCGCTGTTCAAAGCCGTCGAAAACGAGTTTTAAACACACTCAAACCGGATACGATGCGGAGGATCCTGAACAATCCTCCGCATCGTTTTTCCTGACGGGGCGCGGCCTTGCGGTGCGGGGGGGGGCGCAATCCGCTCCGGAATCCGGAAACGATTGTCGAATAGCGTATGAAAGCACGATTACTGGCATTGTATCTGCCTCAATTTCACCCCATCCCGGAGAACGACCTGTGGTGGGGAAAGGGCTTTACCGAATGGACGAACGTGGGTAAGGCGCAACGGTATTTCCGGAATCACTATCAGCCCCGTGTCCCGGCCGATCTGGGGTATTACGACCTGCGGGTCGCCGAGACGCGGCAGGCGCAGGCGGATATGGCCCGCGAATACGGTGTCGAGGGCTTCGTCTACTGGCATTACTGGTTCGGTAACGGCAAACGGCTGCTCGAACGCCCCTTCAACGAGGTGCTGGCCTGCGGCGAACCCGATTTCCCGTTCGCGCTGGCCTGGGCCAACGAAAGCTGGCGGGGATTCGCCCACGGGATCACGAACCGCAACATGCTGATCGAACAGCTTTACGGAGGCGTCGAAGACTATACGGCGCATTTCCGGGCCGTGCTGCCCGCTTTCTGGGACCATCGTTACATTACGGTGGACGGCAAGCCGCTGTTCATGATCTACAAGCCGCTGGCGGATCCCGAGGTGAAGGTCTTCATCGCCACGTGGCGGGAACTGGCCGAAAGGAACGGCCTGCCGGGGATTTATTTCGTCGGGCACGACAACGCCCCGGTTCCGAATATCGAGGCCGTTTTCTCGACGGGGGTCGACGCCGTCAATCCGTTGCGGCTGGTCGGGTATTTCAATGTGAAGCATTCGTTTTTCGAACGGCAGCGGATAAAATTCGACCGTTGGCGGAAGATTCCGCTCAATTACCCGTATGAGCGAATGGCCGCCTGTTTTCTCGACAGGGACGAAGACACCCGGGAGAACGTCTTCCCCTCGGTCATTCCGAACTGGGACCATACGCCGCGCAGCGGCAGAGAGGGGTGGATCGTGACGGATTCCACGCCCGAACTGTTCGGGAAACACCTCCGGGAGGCGGTGGAAATGGTCCGGGGGAAGGCTCCCGAACACCGGGTCATCCTGCTGAAATCCTGGAACGAATGGGCCGAGGGAAATTATGTCGAGCCGGACCTGAAATGGGGACGCGGGTATCTCGAAGCCATCCGGCGGGAGATCGCGGACGAATGATTGTTCGTGATGAATTTTCCCCTTTCCGTGCCTGTTGTGCGGCTGTCCGTTGAACGGATTGGCTTCGTTGCGGGATTTTTGCTATATTCGTAGTCGTAAAACCTGAAAAACAGCGAAAAATGATCAAGAAATTGCTGATGGCGGCGGCCGTTGTCGTGATGGCCGTTCCCGCCGCTGCCCAGGGATCGCGCCGCAGCGAGGTTTCGGTGTCCTACGGCGTCGCTCCCGTCACCGACTGGATCGACTCGTACAGCGATATGCTGACCGGGCTTTTCACGAATGCGAATACCGACCTCAAGGGGTGGGGCGCCGTCACCGTGGGTTACAGCTTCCGCCTGATCGGCAGCCTGCGCCTCGGCGCGCAGGTCGTCTACTCCTCGAACACGCAGGAGATCAGGGGCGCCGGCTCGGAGATCCGGAACCGCTACTGGTCGCTGCTGCCCAACGTGAAGTGGAACTGGATGAATCTCAAGGTGGTTTCGTTCTATTCGCGCCTCGGCGCGGGAGCCACATTCTCCAAGTCCGAGGTCGGGAGCGAGAGCGGTAAATCCACCCAGTTCGCCTTCCAGGTGTCGCCCGTCGGTGTCGAAGTCGGGGGACGCATCGCAGCCTATGCCGAGGCCGGTATCGGTACGTCGGGCTGTCTGCTGGTAGGTGCTCGCTACCGCTTCTGACACGCCTTCCGGACACGGAAAAAGGGGCGCATTCCTTGCGGGATGCGCCCCTTTTCGCCGGCGGGTCTCCCCGCGGGGAGTTTTACGCCTTCACGGCCTCTTTCTCGGCCATCACGCAGCGCGTCGTGCCGAAGATGTTGAGGTTGAGGTGTCCGGCGATGAACGCCAGCGCCTTCTGGGCCTTCACCGAGTTGCCGGCCTCGTCGAGCGGGGGCGCGAACGCCGCAATACCCATCACGCCCGGCACGACGCCCATGATGCCGCCGCCCACGCCCGTCTTGGCCGGGAGTCCCGTCGTGAAGAGCCAGTCGCCCGTGTGCTCGTAGAATCCCACGGTCGCCATCATCGAGGCGATCTTGGGCGTCAGCTCGGGTTTGAACACGGCCTTTCTGGTCACGGGGTTCACGCCGCTGTTGGCGATCGTCGCGGCCATCGTTGCCAGCTGCTTGGCCGTCACGCCGATCGAGCACTGGCGCGTGTAGATGTCCAGCGCCATGTCGGGATCGTCGTAGATGCGGTTGTAGTTCTTCAGCAGCCACGCGATCGACTTGTTGTTGAAGTTGGTCGCCGTCTCCGATTTGTAGAGTTCGTCGATCACCTCGACGTCCGATCCCGTGAGTCCGGCGATGAACGAGACGATGGCTTTCCATTTGCCGTCGCTGTCGCCCACGGGCTTGACCATCGAACAGGCCGAAATGGCTCCGGCGTTCACCAGCGGCGTCGAGGGGTGGTCCTTTTCGAGCAGGATGGCCATGATCGAGTTGAAGGGGAGTCCCGTGGCGTCGGCGCCGATCTTGTCGAGCACCTCCTGTCCGCTGTACTGGTTCATGGCGAGGATCGCCGTGGGAACCTTCGACACCGACTCGATGCCGAATCTGTAGTCTGTGTCGCCCACGGCCACCATGTCGCCGTCGGGCAGGCAGGCCGCGATGCCGAAGAGGTTCGACGGCACATCGGCCAGGTAGGGGATATAGTCGGCGTTCTTGCCGCCGGTTTCGTTTTTACAGCGGTCGTATGCCATCTGCACGGCATCCTGAACCGCTTTCTTGTCGATTTTCTGGATCATGTCGTTGCTTATTTCATTGATTGGTTGTTATTGGCGGAAGGCTGGCCCTGCGACGGCGCTGCTGCTGCCGGAGCGGCGGCGGGCGCTGCGACCTTGGCCTGCGTTTCCCAGTGGAAGGGAGCGAAGTCGGCGGCGGCTTCGGGGTCTTTCCACGACGGCTTTCGCATGGAGTAGATGACGAACGGGGCGCCCACGACCACCACGCAGCCGATGATCAGCACCGAAAACCAGACGGTGTTGCTGCCGGTCGAAATCTGGCTGGGCGGCACGAAGCTCAGCACGAAGGCCAGCAGTGCGCCGCAGAATCCGAGGCATCCGAGGAACCACATCAGGCCGTTCTTTTTGCCCAGGCGGAACGGACGGGGCGTGTTTTTCATCTTGTAGCGCAGGACGATGGCGGCCGAGAACATCAGCATGTACATGATCAGGTACAGCAGCACGGTCAGCTGCGAGAGGATCTGGTAGAACGACTGCACCGAGGGCATCACGACGAACAGCAGCGCCAGCAGTGTCACGACGCAGCCCTGGATCAGCAGGATGTTCTTCTGTACGCCGTTCTTGTTGGTCTTCTGGAAGAACGGGGGCAGGTAACCGGCCTTGCCCACGGCGAAGATACCCTTCGAGGGACCCGCCACCCAGGTCAGCACGCCTGCCAGCACGCCGAACATCAGGGCGATGGCGATGATCGGGCCGGCCCACGAAATGTGGAGGTAGTGGAAGTAGTTGTCGAATCCGACTAACAGCGACTGCGTGAGGCTGATGTCCTTGGCGGGGATGATCAGGCCCAGCGAGAAGGTTCCCAGGATGAAGATCAGCACCGTGACCAGCGAACCGATGATGATGGCCTTGGGGTAGTTCCGCGACGGGTTCTTCACGTCCATGACGTGAATACCCATCATCTCCATACCCGCGTAGAACAGGAAGATACTACTTGCCAGCACGAGGTTGCTGAATTTCGACAGGTCGGGGAAGAAACCCTGCGACATGTCCATGTGGTTGTGTCCGCCGGTCGAAATGTAGATGATGCCCAGCACGATCAGCAGGCCCGCGGGAATGATCGTACCGATCATACCGCCCCATTTGCTGATTTTCCCGACCCATCCCAGACCTTTCAGGGCGATCAGCGTGGCGATCCAGTAGATGGCCAGCACCATGCAGAGCGTGAAGACCTTGTTCGAGGCCAGCGCCGCGTCATGCGTGTCGTTCATGCCGATGAATGCGATCGACACGGCGCCGAAGGTCAGCACCGTCGGGTACCAGATCGTCGACTCGATCCATTGCAGCCAGATCGCGAGGAATCCCGTGCGTGCGCCGTAGGCTTCGCCGACCCAGCGGAATACGCCGCCCTGCTTGTCGGAGAACATCGCGGCCAGCTCGGCGGCGACCATCGCCGTCGGGATCAGGAACACGATGGCTGCAAACAGGTAGTAGAATGCCGACGAAAGTCCGTAGACCGCCTCGGCAGGCAGCCCGCGCAGACTCACTACGGCAGTCACGTTCATAATTGCCAGTGTCATGACACTCAATTTGAAACCTGTGCTTGTGGTAGTTTTCTTTACATCCATAATGAATTGATTTGGTTTTTGTCGCTGTTGGGTGTTGCAACTACCGTGCAAAACCGCCGGGAAGCCTCCTTTACGGCCTCGGGTGCACGATTGTTGCCGGAAATTTCTATCTTTGCGTACAAATAATATCCATGACCATGCAACGTATCCTGATCATCCTTCTGGCGGCCCTGTGCGTCGCCGCGTGCGGCCGTCGCCGGAGCGCTCCCTCGCAGGAGACGGCGGCTTCGGCACCCCGTCCGCGGGTTTTTCTTCCGGCCATCGCCCCTGCGGGACTCTCTCCGGACGAACAGCGCGACTATCTCCGCCGGCACTACTGGGACCGCTTCGACTTCACCGACACGCTTTTCGTCTCCGAAGCCGACACCGTGCAGATGATCGAGTCCTTTGCGCGCTACATTGCGGTGCTCTCCGACCGTCCGGCGGATTCCGCGCCGATGGATTCGCTGATGCGCCGGGCTTCGTCGTCGAAGCCGATGCTCGACTATTTCGCGATGCTCGCCCAGACGGTGCTCCACGATCCCAACTCGCCGCTGCGCAACGACGAGTTCTACATCCCCGTGCTCCGGGCGCAGCTCGCCAGCCCCTTCTACGACGAGTACGAGCGCATCGCCCCGCAGTACGACCTCGAAATGGCCATGCAGAACCGCCTGGGCCAGCCCGCCAACGATTTCCGTTACACGCTGGCCTCGGGCGCCTCGGGGACGCTCTACGGGCTGAAAGCCGAATACGTGCTGCTGTTCATCAACAATCCCGGCTGTGCGATGTGCCGTGAAATCCGCGAGGCGATCACCTCGTCGCCGATGCTTTCGGAGATGATCGAGCGGGGGCGGCTGAAGTTGCTGGCGCTCTACCCGGACGAGGACCTTACAGAGTGGCGCGACTACCGCGACCGCATTCCGGCGTCGTGGATCAATGCCTACGACAAGGGGTGTGTCGTCCGCGAAAAGAGCCTTTACGACCTCCACGCCATTCCGGCCCTGTATCTGCTCGACAGCCGCAAGCGGGTGCTGGTGAAGGATTCGACCGACGTAGCCCAAATCGAAGAGGTAATAGATCGCCGCAGCTGATATAAGCGCAGCCTATCCCGCCATCAGAAAAGACAATCGGAAATTTATACGTACTTCGCCCGGATTTGCTACCTTTGTATCACAAACAGAATACAATCACACACATTAAACAGTAGAAGATTATGGCAAAGAAATGGCGTTGTACCGTATGCGGTTACATTCACGAAGGTCCCGAGGCACCCGACCAGTGCCCGATGTGCAAGGTAGGCAAGGAGAAGTTCGTAGAACTCGTTGAGGCTGAAGGCGACCTGGATTTCGTAACGGTACACAAGATCGGCGACGGCAAGGGCGCCAGCAAGGAACTCTGGGAAGGTCTCCAGAATCATTTCATGGGCGAGTGCACCGAGGTGGGCATGTATCTGGCGATGAGCCGTCAGGCCGACCGCGAGGGTTATCCCGAGATCGCCGAGGCTTACAAACGTTACGCCTGGGAGGAGGCCGAGCACGCCTCGAAGTTCGCCGAACTGATCGGCGAGGTCGTCTGGGACACCAAGACCAACCT
>UQKD01000033.1 GCA_900541585.1 uncultured Alistipes sp. | reverse complement strand
CGCCGGGCTGCGGCTGGAGCTTTATAAAGAGTTGAGCGAACGGCAATAGGCGGTCAATCATCCGAACGAGCGGGGGGGGGCATCCCTGCTGCTGGTTACAGACAGGAGTGAGGAATTACGTCGCATTCGCTCCGTGATCCCTCGGATTCCTCAAGTTGCAAGCGAAAAACAAACGACGGCATCACCTCTTTCGAGGTGATGTCTGTATACAGGACTCCTGCAAAGCAGTAACCGTCGTTTGTTCTTCGCTTGATGCGGAAAGTGAGGGATTCGAACCCCCGGAACCTTGCGGTTCAACGGTTTTCAAGACCGCCGCGATCGACCACTCCGCCAACTTTCCGGGGACAAAAGTAGCATCGTTTTTCCATTCCGCCAAATCTTTACCGCGATTTATCGTCCGCAACGGCGGCGCGAAAATCAAAATCGGACGATAATTTTCTTCTTTATCCGAAAATTGCATATCTTTGTCAGTGAGTTAGGACCGAGAGGTTAGTTTCTTCACGCACAACACCATGAACAAAGCGCAGTTTGTCGAGGCCATCGCCCTCGACGCGAACATCTCGAAGGTAGACGCCCGCAAGGCCGTCGACGCCATGATCCGGGTCACGGTGCAGTCGCTCCGCGAGGGCGAACGGCTGACTCTGACGGGATTGGGTACGTTCAGCGTGCAGCAGAAATCCGAACGCGTGGGGCGCAATCCCCGCACGGGCGCCGCAGTGAAGATTCCGCCCCGCAAGGTCATCAAGTTCCGTCCTACGGCCGAGGTCGAGTAACACCCCGTCCGCAAAAACACCGTAACATGCCCGAAATTTCACTCCGCGCCGAGCAGATGCCGGCCTCCCCGATACGCAAACTCGTCCCGCTGGCCGACGCGGCCCGCGCCCGGGGAACGAAGATCTACCACCTGAACATCGGCCAGCCCGACCTCCCTTCGCCGAAGGAGGGGCTCGAATCCCTGAAACATATCGACCGCAAGGTGCTGGAATACAGTCCCAGCGACGGCTACCGCTCGCTGCGCGAAAAGCTGGTGACCTATTACGAGCAGTACCAGATCAAACTCTCGCCCGAGGAGATCATCGTCACCACGGGCGGCTCCGAGGCCGTGCTTTTCGCCTTCATGTCGTGCCTCAACCCGGGCGACGAAATCATCGTTCCCGAACCGGCCTACGCCAACTACATGGCCTTCGCCATATCGGCGGGCGCCGTGATCCGCCCGGTGGTGGCCTCCATCGAGAACGGATTCGCACTGCCCCCGATCGAGGAGTTCGAAAAGCTGATCAACGACCGCACGCGCGGCATCCTGATCTGCAACCCCAACAATCCCACGGGTTACCTCTACACCCGCCGCGAGATGAACCGCATCCGCGACATGGTGAAGAAATACGACCTGTTCCTCTTTTCGGACGAGGTCTACCGCGAATTCATCTACACCGGTTCGCCCTACATTTCGGCCTGCCACCTCGAAGGCATCGAGCAGAACGTCGTGCTGATCGACTCGGTATCGAAACGCTACTCCGAGTGCGGCATCCGCATCGGCGCGCTGATCACCAAGAACAAGACGCTGCGCAATGCGGTGATGAAATTCTGCCAGGCGCGCCTCTCGCCGCCGCTCATCGGGCAGATCGTCGCCGAAGCGTCGATCGACGCACCGCGGTCATACAGCACCGAAGTCTACGAGGAGTACATCGAACGCCGCAAATGCCTGATCGACGGACTGAACCGCATCCCGGGCGTCTACTCGCCGATCCCGATGGGAGCTTTCTACACCGTGGCACGACTCCCGGTCGACGACAGCGACAAGTTCTGCGCCTGGTGTCTCTCGGACTTCGAATACGAAGGCGAAACCGTCATGATGGCCCCGGCGTCAGGCTTCTACTCCGATCCCGAATGCGGCCGCAACGAGGTCCGCATCGCCTATGTCCTCAAAAAGGAGGACCTCGAACGGGCCTTGCTGATCCTGAGCAAGGCGCTCGAAGCCTACAACGCCCGAAACAAAGAATAGACGGAAGACCTGCCCTGCAAAGCAGGTCTTTTTTATAAAGGTATCCCATTTCCGTTTTGCCGAGGCCCCCGGCCCGTACCGGGCAATTCGGCCAAAGCTATGCCATTTAGTACATTTTTCGGGAATTTTAGGCCAAAAAGTTTGGGCCGTGGGGATAGTTTTCCTACTTTTGCCCCCGATTTTGCATGCCGGCGAGGCATGCCGAGTATAAACCAAACCAATTCGTTATGAAAAAACTTTTCCTCGTTCTGGCCGCCGCTGCCATCGCCTCCGGCGCTTACGCCGAGGGTTATCAGGTAAACAATCTCTCCTCGAAACAGAACGGTATGGGCCACGTGGGCACCGCGCTCAAACTCAACTCGGAGTCTTTGCATTTCAACCCTGCGGCAGCCGCTTTCCAGACCTCCAAATTCGATATTTCGGCCGGCATCACGGGAATTTCCTCCTACGTAAGATACAGCAACATCGACTATTCGGGCGAAAACCGCATCAAAGCGGAGTCCGACAACAAGATTTCGACCCCGATGTACGTCTATTTCAACTACAAACCCACCGAGCGGCTGGGCATCGGCGTCAGCTTCACCACACCGTTCGGCTCTGCCATGAAATGGCCGTCGAACTGGGCCGGTGCGCACCTCATTCAGGACATCAACCTCACGGCATTCCAGATTCAGCCCACCGTGTCGTATAAAATCTGCGACAAACTCTCGGTAGGTGCGGGTCTGACCGTCGCCTGGGGCAACTTCGATCTTTCGCGCTCCATGTTCCCCGTAGGCGCCGCGACGAACAATACCATCGCCGGGATTCTCACGGCCAACGGTATGGGACAATACGCCCCGCTGTTTACGAATGCAGGCGACAATGCGCTTCTTTCGGCCAAACTGGCCGGTGATGCACAGGTTGCCGTAGGCGTCAACGTCGGTATCATGTGGGACGTGCACGAACAATGGACATTCGGTTTCAACTACCGTTCGCGCCTGAATATGAAAGTCAAGAAAGGCACGGCGGAGATGAACTACCACTCGCCCGAGATCAAGCAGGTCATGAGCGCCACGGGACTTATCCCGCGCCTGGACGAAGGCACGTTCAACGCCGAACTCCCCCTGCCGACCAACCTCACCTGGGCCGTCGCATTCCGTCCGGCCGAAAAGTGGGAGTTCGCCGTCGACCTGCAATGGGTGGGCTGGAGCGCCTACAAAGAACTGAACGTATCGTTCAACGAGCCGGAACTGAAGATCGAGGACATCAACTCGGTGAAGAACTACAAGAATACGCTTGCATTCCGTTTCGGCGGCGAGTACAAGGCCTGCGACCTGATCCAGGCGCGCATGGGTATGTATGTCGACGAAAGCCCGGTGCGCAGCGACTACCTCAATCCCGAAACCCCGTCGATGACCAAACTCGCCTATACGGCAGGTCTGACGATCAATCCGGTAAAATGCATGTCCATCGACGTGGCCTACGGTTACGTAGCATCGGCCGACCCCGAGCGCACGGGTTCCTACCCCTACTTCAACTCACTGACCTACGGCGCCGTTTACCAACAGGCTCTGACTGCCGGCGCCTCGGAGACCGAAGCGGCCGCATCGGCGGCCAAAGCCGCGAACCAGCCCTTCTCGGGCAACTATGCACTGCATGCCCACACGTTCTCGATCGGTGTAAGATTCCGTTTCTAAAAACAGAAAAAATTACTATCTTTGCCGGTGCGTTTGGCGACAGACGCACCGCATTGTTTTCAACGGCTCCATAGTTCAAGGGATAGAACGAGGGTTTCCTAAACCCTAAATTCGCGTTCGAGTCGCGGTGGGGCTACAAGAAAAGGAGGAATAAATATTCCTCCTTTTCTTATGGAATTTTACCTATCTTTGCTCCCGTAAAATCACGATTATGGAATCGCTCAAAGAGTTATACAGGATCGGCAGCGGCCCATCGAGCAGCCACACGATGGGCCCCAAGCGGGCCGCCGAACAGTTTGCGGAACGCTGCCGCGACGTCGACGCCTACCGCGTGACCCTCTACGGATCGCTGGCCGCCACGGGCAAGGGCCACCTGACGGACGTGGCGATCCTTTCGGTCCTCGAACCGGCCGCCCCGACCCAGATCGTCTGGAAACCGGAGGTCGTACTCCCCTTCCACCCCAACGGCATGCTGTTCGAAGGGCTGAAAGGCGGCCAGGTCGTCGATGCGTGGACGATTTTCAGCGTCGGCGGCGGCGCGCTGGCCAACGAGGCCTCGCGCCTCGAAACGCCGCAGAGCATCTACCCGCTGTCGACCATTTCGGAGATCAAGGAGTGGTGCTACCACGAGGGCAAAACCTTCTGGGAGTATGTGAGCGACTGCGAGGGTCCCGAAATCTGGGACTACCTCGACACGGTCTGGGAGACGATGTGCGCGACCATCCAGCGCGGCCTGAACAACGACGGCGTGCTGCCCGGAGGGCTGAAGGTCGCCCGCAAGGCCTCGACCTACTGGGTCAAGTCGAAAAGCTACACCGACTCGCTCTCCTCGCGGGCCAAAATCTACGCTTACGCGCTGGCCACCTCCGAGGAGAACGCCTCGGGCGGCACGGTCGTGACGGCCCCCACATGCGGGTCGAGCGGCGTCATGCCCGCGGTGCTCTACCACCTCTCCTCCTCGCGCAACTTCCTGCGCGTCCGCATCCTGCGGGCGCTGGCCACGGCCGGGCTTTTCGGCAACGTCGCCAAGACCAACTCCTCCATTTCGGGCGCCGAGGTAGGCTGCCAGGGCGAGGTCGGCGTGGCGTGCGCCATGGCTGCCGCCGCCGCGTGCCAGCTCTTCGGCGGAACCCCCTCGCAGATCGAATACGCCGCCGAGATGGGTCTCGAACACCACCTGGGCCTCACGTGCGACCCCGTGTGCGGACTGGTGCAGGTCCCCTGCATCGAACGCAACGCCATCGCCGCGGCCCGCGCCTTCGACGCCAACGCCTACGCCACGCTCTCCGACGGCTCGCACATGGTGAGCTTCGACAAGGTCGTGGAGGTGATGAACGAAACGGGCCACGCCCTGCCGAGTCTCTACCGCGAGACCTCCGAAGGGGGCCTTGCCAAACGCTTCAAACGTTAAGTTCCGGGCACGCCGGAGGCATCCTTTCGGGCGTGTGACGATTTTTCCCTGTAAACGGATAAAATTTCCCCGTCGGACAACCTCCGGCGGGTTAATTTTGTTATCAGCAAACGTCAACCTAAAACCACAATACGTATGAAACGAATTTTACTGCTTCTGCTGGTCGTTCCGCTGCTCGCCGGAGCGTGCGGCGACGACACCACCACCGAAGATACCCCCGATCCGCCCGCAACGACGCTGCCCGCGGGAACGAAGGACGATCCCTTCGGCGTGGGCGACCTCGCGGCCGCCGCCGGGAAATCGGCCGTCTGGATCCGGGGTTACGTCGCCGGGGCCGAAGCCGATGCAAAGGCCGCCGTGCGTTCCGTCGGTTCCGACACCCCCTCGCGCAGCAACATCCTGCTGGCCTCGAAAGCCAACGAGTACCGCCCCGACAAGTGCATCCGCGTGGAACTGCCGGATGAATCGGACGTTCAGGCCCGTCTGAACGTGGTCGACCACCCCGATCTGATCGGCAAAAAGGTCCTGCTCCGTGCCGACATCGTTGCGGCAAACGGCTCCGTGCGCATCGCCAACGTCACCGAACAGGAGGGCGGCAAGGAACCGGTCGAGAACCCCGATCCGGAACCCGATCCCGATCCGGAACCCGATCCGGACGTTCCGACGCCTCCCGTCACGGGCGACGTCGAACTGGACAAACTCTACGGCTATGCCGAAGGCACGACGGGCGGCGCCGGCGCCACCGAGGCCAACATCCACCATTTCGACGACGGCAAGAAGTTCGGCGAATGGCTCTACCTGCGCGAGAAGAACAAGACCATGACCCCCGCGATCGTCTGGTTGAGCGGTACGTTCCACAAGGACGACGGCTACCGCTCGGGCAAGCCCTGGTTCGACATCAAGCGCACGGGCAACCTCACGATCAACGGCACGAACGACTTCTTGATGGAAAACGTCGGGTTCTTCATCAACGAATCCTCGAACATCATCATCCGCAACATCTATATCAAGATGCCCAAGGCCGACGACGGCGCCGACGGCATCTCGATGCAGGAGAGCAATAACGTCTGGGTCGACCACTGCACCTTCGAGTCGATCAACCAGACGAAGGACTACGAGGACGGCTCGTGCGACGTGACGCACCAGACCTACAACGTCACCGTATCGTGGTGTCACTTCATCAAGACCCAGAAATCGTGCCTCGTAGGCCACTCGAACAGCCAGACGGCCGACACGAAGATCACCGTGACGTTCCACCACAATTTCTTCGACCTGTCGAGTTCGCGCCATCCGCGCGTACGCTTCGGCCGCGCCCACGTCTACAACAACTATTTCAACCAGGTGACCACCTACGGCGTAGGCAGCGCCTACGGCGCGATGGTGCTCGTCGAGGACAACTGTTTCGAAGGCGTGAAACTCCCGACCGACATCTGCACCTACCCGGCCAAACCGAGCGGCAGCAGCTGGGTGTCGAACCTCACGGGATCGGTGGCCGGATACCTCTACGAACGCGGCAACCTCTTCAACAACAAACCCGCCGACGCCACGTCGCCCTACCCCTTCACCAATGTGGAGTACAAGGCCTACAACGGCGAGAAGATCGCGACGCCGTATACCTACGACGACTTCAAGCCGGCGTACAACTATATCGTAGACCCCGTCGGCCGGATCGCCGAGATCGTGCCTTCGGCTTCGGGCGTGGGTAAACTGACGGGCTATTCCGCAGCGCCCAAAGAGGTGGACAACGGCGGCATCACGGGCGGCGGAACGACCCCGGCCCCCGACCCGGGAACCGATCCCACACCCGGCGGCAGCGACTTGGGCAACGGCTGGACACTGCTCTCCAACGGCACCACCGCCGCAACGGCCGTCTGCAACGGGGGCCAGTTGGCGCTCACGGCATGCGGCAAATTCGAAAGCGGCACGCAGACCCTCGGGTTCGTCTACCGGGAGGTCACGGGCAACTTCGTGGCTACCGCGCAGGTCGACTCCTTCTCCGCCCTGAAAGACACCAACCAGGCGTTGGCCGGGCTGCTGGTCACTCCTGACGCAGGAACGATCTCGACCGGCGATTTCATCCACGCGATGGCCGCCCGGAGCCTCACGGGATTCTACTACTCCAACCGGACCGAAGCCGCCGGAAAGGGCAACAAGGGCGCATTAGGCGCACCGGCAGCCACAACCGAGGGGGCAAAGCCCATCGTGCGGCTCGAACGCGCAGGCGACAAATTCACGGCGTCCTATTCGCTCGACGGAGGCGCAACGTTCGGCGCGGAAAAGTCCGTCTCCATCAGCGGATTGCCCGACAAACTGCTGATCGGCCTGGCGGCCAACAGCGGCGACAGCAAGAAGACCTCGGAAGCCGTCTTCAGCAATGTGAAGATCAACGGTCAGGCGGTCGCATTCGAATAAACGGCCGGACGCAAACACAGTACACACGGCAATAGTCCGGGTCCGTCACGGCCCGGACTTTCCGCATTCCGGTCTTTCCGACCGCCCCGTACTTTCCGTGTCTCCAAACACCCGGCTCCTGCGTCTTTGCAACCCGGTTCGCCCCTCCGACAACCAAAAATCCCCTTCCAGAGAGCCGGAAGGGGATTTTTTCCAATCTATTTCAGGCGGGATCACTCCCGCGTCGCAGACTACTGCGCCTGCTGGAGCGACTCCAGATCGGCCTTCGAACCGACTACGAGGTCGTCGTAGTCGCGCAGGCCCGTGCCGCCGGGGATCAGGTGACCGCAGATCACGTTCTCCTTGAGGTTCTCCAGCGGATCGACCTTGGCTTGGATGGCCGCCTCGTTCAGCACCTTGGTCGTCTCCTGGAACGAAGCCGCCGAGATGAAGCTCGAAGTCTGGAGTGCGGCGCGGGTGATACCCTGCAGCACCTGGGTCGAAGTCGCGGGCACGATGTCGCGCACCTGCACCGGCTGCTGGTCGCGGCGCTTGAGGCTCGAATTCTCGTCGCGCAGCTTACGCAGCGAAACGATCTGTCCGGGCTGCAGCGACGTCGAATCGCCGGCATCGGTAACGACCACCTTGTCATACAACTCGTCGTTCACGTCCATGAACTCCCACTTGTCGACGATCTGGTCCTCGAAGAAACGGGTGTCTCCCGGGTCCTCGATCTTCACCTTGTTCATCATCTGGCGGACGATGACCTCGAAATGCTTGTCGTTGATCTTCACACCCTGCATGCGGTAGACCTCCTGCACCTCGTTGACGATGTACTCCTGCACCTTCGTCGGGCCGAGGATATTGAGGATGTCGCTCGGGGTGATCGCACCGTCCGACAGCGGGCTGCCGGCCTTCACGTAGTCGTTCTCCTGCACGATGATCTGACGCGACAGGGGAACCAGATAGCGTTTCACGTCGCCCTGCTTCGAGGTGATGATGATCTCGCGGTTACCGCGCTTGATCTTGCCGAACGCCACCTCGCCGTCGATCTCCGATACAATGGCGGGGTTCGACGGGTTGCGGGCCTCGAACAGCTCCGTAACGCGCGGCAGACCGCCGGTGATGTCGCCGCCCGACTTGCCGACGGCGCGCGGAATCTTGATCAGGATGTCGCCGGCCTTGATGCGGGCGTTGTCCTTCACGACCACGTGGGCGCCCACGGGCAGGTTGTACTGCTTGACCTCCAGACCTTCGCGGTCGACGATCTTGATGACGGGGTTCTTGGTCTTGTCCTTCGACTCGATCACGACCTTCTCCGAAAGGCCCGTCTGCTCGTCGCGCTCGTCGCGGTAGGTGATACCCTCGATAACGCTCTCGTAGGAGGCCTTACCCTCGTACTCCGAGATGATAACGGCGTTGTAGGGGTCCCACTCACAGATCAGGTCGCCCTTCTTGACCTCGGAACCATCCGCCATGAAGAGCGTCGCGCCGTAGGGCAGGTTGTGCGTATAGAGTACGATATCGGTCTTGGGGTCGACGATGCGGAACTCCGACTGACGCGAAATCACGATGTCGATCGCCTCGCCGGCTGCATTCTTACCCTTGACAGTGCGCAGCTCGTCGATCTCCAGACGGCCTTCGTATTTCGAAACGACGTTGGTCTCGACAGCCGTGCCGCCGGCCACACCGCCGACGTGGAACGTACGCAGGGTCAACTGCGTACCCGGCTCGCCGATGGACTGCGCGGCGATGACGCCGACGACCTCGCCTTTCTGAACCATGCGGGCCGTAGCCAGGTTGCGGCCGTAGCACTTCGCGCAGACGCCGCGGCGCGACTCGCAGGTCAGCACCGAACGGATCTCCACCGACTCCAGCGGCGATTTCTCGATGGCTTCGGCGATCGGCTCGGTGATCTCCTCGCCGGCCTTGCAGATCACCTCGCCGGTCAGCGGGTGAACCACATCGTTCAGAGCCACGCGGCCCAGAATACGGTCGTAGAGGGTCTGCACCACGTCGTCATTGCGCTTGATGGCCGTAGCCGTCAGTCCGCGCAGCGTGCCGCAATCCTCCTCGTTGATGATCACGTCCTGCGCCACGTCCACCAGACGGCGCGTCAGGTAACCTGCATCGGCCGTCTTCAGGGCGGTATCGGCAAGACCCTTACGGGCACCGTGGGTCGAAATGAAGTACTCCAGCACCGAGAGTCCCTCCTTGAAGTTCGAGAGAATCGGGTTCTCGATGACCTGCTGACCACCCTCGACGCCCGACTTCTGCGGCTTGGCCATCAGGCCTCGCATACCGCTCAGCTGACGGATCTGCTCTTTCGAACCACGGGCGCCGGAGTCGAGCATCATGTATACCGGATTGAAACCGTCGTTGTCCTTGATCAGCGTTTCGATCACGGCCTTCGTCAGCTTGGTATTGATATTCGTCCAGACGTCGATGATCTGGTTGTAGCGCTCGTTGTTGGTGATAAGACCCATGTTGTAGTCCTCCATGATGGAGTCCGAACGTTCGTACCCCTCCTGCACGAGCTTCTCCTTCTCTTCGGGGATGATCACGGCATCGAGGTTGAACGACAGACCGCCGCGGAAGGCCATCCGGTAACCCATATTCTTGATGTCGTCGAGGAACGCGGCCACCTTATCGGCTCCGGCCTTCTTCATCACCACGGCGATGATGTCGCGCAGCGAGCGCTTCGTCAGAATCTCGTTGATATAACCTACCTCCTTGGGAACCACCTGGTTGAAGAGGATGCGGCCGATGGTCGTCTCCTTCAGCACGCGCACCTCCTTGCCCTCGTCGTCCAGGTCGTCGACCATGCACTTCACGATGGCGTGCAGGTCGGCCCGGCCCTCGTTGTAGGCGATGATCGCCTCCTCGGCGCCGTAGAATACGCGGCCTTCCCCCTTCACGCCCTTGCGGGGCTTGGTGATGTAATAGAGGCCGAGGACCATGTCCTGCGAAGGCACCGTGATCGGCGCACCGTTCGCGGGATTGAGGACGTTGTGCGAACCCAGCATCAGCAGCTGGGCCTCCAGAATGGCGGCATTGCCCAGCGGCAGGTGCACGGCCATCTGGTCGCCGTCGAAGTCGGCGTTGAACGCCGTACAGGCCAGCGGGTGCAGCTGCATGGCCTTGCCCTCGATCAACTTGGGCTGGAACGCCTGGATACCGAGGCGGTGCAGCGTCGGGGCGCGGTTCATCAGCACGGGATGACCCTTGATGACGTTCTCCAGAATGCCCCAGATCACGGGGTCCTTGCGGTCGATGATCTTCTTGGCCGACTTCACCGTCTTGACGATGCCGCGCTCGATAAGTTTGCGGATCACGAACGGCTTGTACAGTTCGGCGGCCATGTCCTTGGGAATGCCCATCTCGTGCATCTTCAGCTCGGGACCGACGACGATGACCGAACGGGCCGAATAGTCGACGCGCTTACCCAGCAGGTTCTGGCGGAAGCGGCCCTGCTTACCCTTCAAAGAGTCGGAAAGCGACTTGAGCGGACGGTTCGACTCGTTCTTCACGGCGTTCGACTTGCGCGAGTTGTCGAACAGCGAGTCGACGGCCTCCTGCAACATGCGCTTCTCGTTGCGCAGAATCACCTCCGGAGCCTTGATCTCGATCAGGCGCTTGAGGCGGTTGTTGCGGATGATGACGCGGCGGTAGAGGTCGTTCAGGTCCGACGTGGCGAAACGTCCGCCGTCCAGCGGCACCAGCGGGCGCAGCTCGGGCGGAATCACCGGGATTACGTTCAGCACCATCCACTCGGGCTTGTTCTTGCCCTCCGAGGCGCGGAACGACTCGATGACGTTCAGGCATTTCAGCGCCTCCGACTTACGCTGCTGCGAGGTCTCGGTCGAGGCCTTGTGGCGCAGGGCGTAGGACATCGAGTCGAGGTCCACCTGCTTCAGCAGCGTGTAGACGGCCTCGGCGCCCATCATCGCGACGAACTTGTTGGGATCCGAATCGTCCAACGCCTGGTTGCCCTTCGGCAGCGCGGCCAGCACGTCGAGGTACTCCTTCTCCGAAAGCGTGGCCAGACGTTCGATGCCCTGCTCGGAAGCGGCGCCGGCGTTGATCACCACGTAACGTTCGTAGTAGATGATCGCCTCGAGTTTCTTCGACGGAATGCCCAGCAGGTAACCAATCTTCGAAGGCAGCGAGCGGAAATACCAGATGTGCACCACCGGAACCACCAGCGAGATGTGTCCCATGCGCTCGCGGCGCACCTTCTTTTCGGTCACCTCCACGCCGCAGCGGTCGCAGACGATGCCCTTGTAACGGATCCGTTTGTATTTGCCGCAATGGCACTCGTAGTCTTTGACCGGACCGAAAATCCGCTCGCAGAAAAGACCGTCGCGCTCGGGCTTGTACGTACGATAGTTTATTGTCTCGGGCTTCAGCACTTCTCCGCTCGAGTTTTCCAGAATCTCCTCGGGCGAGGCCAAACCGATCGAAATCTTGGAGAAGCCGCTCTGTGCCTTGTTGTCTTTCTTGAATGACATATTCTTAATCAATTTATTTTTTCATCCGTTTCCGGCCCGACGGGCGGAGCCTGACAGGGCGGAAGGCATCGCCAGCCACCCGGAAGCCCGCCTGCGAACCGCCGCAATCCTTAGTCGAGCTTGACGCTGATGGCCAGTCCCCGCAGCTCGTGCAGCAGCACGTTCAGCGATTCGGGGATACCGGCGGGCGGCATGTTGTCGCCCTTGACAATCGCCTCGTAGGCCTTCGCCCGCCCCATCACGTCGTCGGACTTGATCGTCAGAATCTCCTGCAGGATGTTCGCGGCGCCGAACGCCTCGAGCGCCCAGACCTCCATTTCGCCGAAACGCTGACCGCCGAACTGCGCCTTACCGCCCAAGGGCTGTTGCGTAATGAGCGAGTAGGGACCGATCGAACGGGCATGCATCTTGTCGTCGACCATATGGCCCAGCTTCAGCATGTAGATCACGCCCACGGTAGCCGGCTGGTCGAACTTCTCGCCCGTCTCGCCGTTGTACAGGTAGGTGCGACCGCTACGCGGAACGCCGGCCTGCGCCGTATATTCGTTGATCTGGTCGAGCGAGGCCCCGTCGAAGATCGGCGTGGCGAACTTCAACCCCAGCTCACGGCCGGCCCAGCCGAGCACGGTCTCGTAAATCTGCCCGAGGTTCATACGCGAAGGCACGCCCAGCGGGTTGAGTACGATGTCGACGATCGTACCGTCTTCCAAGAACGGCATGTCCTCGTCGCGCACGACCTTCGCCACGATACCCTTGTTGCCGTGGCGGCCGGCCATCTTGTCGCCCACGCGCAGCTTGCGCTTTTTGGCGATATAAACCTTCGCGAGCTGGATGATGCCCGTCGGAAGCTCGTCCCCGTTCGTCAGGTTGTACTTCTCACGCTTGAGCATCGCGTCCAGTTCCTTGTATTTGATCGTATAGTTGTTGATCGTCAGCTCGACCAGATGGTCGCGGTGCGCGTCCCCGGTCCATTTGTCGGCTCCGATGTTCAGGTAGTCGAGCTCGCCGAGCATCTTCTGCGTGAAACGGGTGCCCTTGGCAACAACTTCGACGCCGAAATAGTCGTGAATGCCGGCCGTAGTCTTGTCCTTGAGCAGAACCCACAGCTTCTCGACCAGCTTCTGCTTCAACGCGTCGGCCTGTACGGCGAACTCGGCGTCCATCTTGTCGAGCTGCGCCTTCTCGGCGGCCTTGCTCTTCTTGCCGTCCTTGTTCGCGCGGCTGAACAGCTTCTTGTCGATCACGACGCCATGCAGCGACGGCTGAGCCTTCAGCGAAGCGTCCTTCACGTCGCCGGCCTTGTCGCCGAAAATCGCGCGAAGCAGCTTCTCCTCCGGCGACGGATCGCTCTCGCCCTTGGGCGTGATCTTTCCGATCAGGATGTCGCCCGGATGCACGTTCGCGCCGATGCGAATGATGCCGTTCTCGTCCAAATCCTTCGTCGCTTCCTCGCTGACGTTCGGAATGTCCGAAGTCAGCTCCTCGACGCCGCGCTTCGTATCGCGGACCTCCATGATATACTCGTCGACATGCACCGACGTGAAAATATCGTCGCGCATCATGCGCTCCGAAATCACGATGGCATCCTCGAAATTGTATCCCTTCCACGGCATGAACGCCACCTTCAGGTTACGTCCGAGAGCCAGCTCGCCGTTCTGGGTCGAATAGCCTTCGGTCAGAATCTGGCCCGGCACGACCTTCTCACCCTTGCGGACAATCGGCTTGAGCGTCATCGACGTACTCTGGTTCGTCTTGCGATAGCGCGGCAGCATGTAAGTCGTCACTTCCGGATCGAACGAAACGATCTTCTCGTCCTCCGAGCGCTCGTACTTCACCTGTATCTGCGTAGCGTCCGAGAAAACGACCTCGCCATTGCCCTCCGCCACGATCTGAATGCGGCTGTCGGCAATCATGTCCTTCTCCAGGCCGGTTCCGACGATCGGGGCCTCCGGCATCACCAGGGGCACGGCCTGACGCATCATGTTCGATCCCATCAGCGCGCGGTTCGCGTCGTCATGCTCCAAGAACGGAATCAGGCTGGCGGCGATCGACGAAATCTGGTTCGGCGCCACGTCCATCAGATTCACCTCGGTAGCCGGCACGACCGGGAAGTCGCCGTCGTAGCGCGCCTTGATCTTGTCGGGCTGCAGGAACTCGCCCTCGTCGCTCAGCGGCGCGTTGGCCTGAGCGATCACGAGGCCTTCCTCCTCTTCGGCGCTGAAATACTGAATGCCTGCATCGTTCAGGTCGACCTTGCCGCCGGATACCTTGCGGTAGGGCGTCTCGATAAAGCCCATGTCGCTAATCTTGGCGTACACGCAAAGCGACGAGATCAGACCGATATTCGGACCTTCCGGCGTCTCGATCGGGCAGAGGCGACCGTAATGGGTGTAGTGCACGTCGCGCACCTCGAAACCGGCCCGTTCGCGCGACAGGCCGCCCGGTCCAAGAGCCGACAGGCGGCGCTTATGCGTCATCTCGGCCAGCGGGTTCGTCTGGTCCATGAACTGCGAAAGCTGGTTGGTCCCGAAGAACGAGTTGATGACCGACGACAGCGTCTTCGCATTGATCAGGTCCACCGGAGTGAACACCTCGTTGTCGCGCACGTTCATCCGCTCGCGAATCGTGCGGGCCATCCGGACGAAACCGACGCTGAACTGGTTGGCCAGCTGCTCGCCTACGGTACGCACCCGACGGTTGCTCAGGTGGTCGATGTCGTCGACATCCGTCTTCGAGTTGATCAGCGAGATCAGATAACGGATAATCGCGATCATATCCTCCTTGGTCAGGATGCGGACCTCGGGCGAAATATCCAGATTGAGCTTCTTGTTGATTCTGAAACGTCCTACGTCGCCCAGATCGTAGCGCTTGTCCGAGAAGAACAGCTTCTCGATCACGTCGCGCGCCGTCGCCTCGTCGGGCGGCTCCGAGTTGCGAAGCTGGCGATAGATATAAACGACCGCCTCTTTCTCGGAGTTGCAGGGATCTTTCTGCAACGTATTGTACACTATGGAGAAATCGGTTCCGTTCTGAGCCTCCTTATGGATCAGAATGCTTTTGGCTCCCGATTCGATGATATCGTCTATATGCCTCTCCTCGAGAACGGTCTCGCGGTCGATGATGATCTCGTTACGCTCGATCGAAACCACCTCGCCCGTGTCCTCGTCCACGAAGTCCTCGACCCACGTCTTCAGCACGCGGGCGGCCAGCTTCTGGCCTACGGCTTTCTTCAGGTTGGTCTTGGTGACCTTGACGTCCTCCGCCAGGTCGAATATCTCTAAGATCTGCCGGTCGCTCTCGAACCCGATCGCACGGAGCAGGGTCGTGACGGGCAGCTTCTTTTTCCGGTCGATGTACGCGTACATCACGTTGTTGATGTCCGTCGCGAACTCGATCCATGAACCCTTGAAGGGAATGATACGGGCCGAATAGAGCTTCGTCCCGTTCGTGTGGATACTCTGTCCGAAAAACACGCCCGGCGAACGGTGCAGCTGCGATACGATCACGCGCTCGGCCCCGTTGATGATGAACGTGCCGCGCGGAGTCATATACGGAATCGTGCCGAAGTACACGTCCTGAATCACCGTGTCGAAATCTTCGTGTTCGGGATCGGTACAATACAATTTCAGTTTCGCCTTCAGCGGTACGCTGTACGTGAGTCCGCGCTCGAGGCACTCGTCCATGCTGTAACGGGGCGGATCGACATAGTAGTCGATGAACTCCAATACGAAATTATTCCGCGTATCGGTAATCGGGAAGTTCTCCATGAACACCTTGTACAGCCCTTCGTTCTTGCGGTTCTCGGCTGTGGTATCTAATTGGAAAAAGTCTTGAAATGATTTGAGCTGCACCTCCAAAAAATCGGGGTAATGCATCCGATTTTTCACCGAGGAAAAGCTAATACGCTGATTATCTGATTTTAAAGACATTGTATCCAATAATTAAAGTTGAAGATAAGAAACTGACCTGAAATGCGAATCCGCTTCGTTTTCCATGGCGGCCCGGACTTTGCAAGGAACAAAATCCGGCGATTCCGCATGCGCCGACGCTCGTCATAGCGCGCCGCGCCACACAAAACATCCCTCTCTAAAGGAGATGCCGGGACGGCTCCCCTACGTGTTAAACGAGAAAAGGTATAGAGTCTACCTTCATAGACTCTACACCCGATATGTTCTGATAACTAAGCAGTTACTACTTAACTTCAACTTCAGCGCCAGCCTCTTCGAGCTGAGATTTGATCTGTTCTGCCTCTTCCTTGGAAACGCCTTCCTTGATTGCCTTCGGAGCACCGTCGACCAAATCCTTAGCCTCCTTCAGTCCCAGACCGGTGATGTCCTTCACGGCTTTCACAACCTGAAGCTTAGCCTGTCCGGCATTGGCGAGGATCACGTCGAACGACGTCTTCTCGGCAGCGGCGGCACCGCCTTCGGCGGCAGGAGCAGCGGCAACGGCAACAGCAGCAGCAGCGGGCTCAATTCCGTATTCTTCCTTCAGAACACCAGCAAGTTCGTTAACTTCTTTAACTGTCAAGTTTACCAACTCCTCAGCTAATTTCTTGATATCGGCCATCGTAGTATAAAGTTTTTAAAATGTTTTACGTTAAAATGATTGATGTTTTTGTTGTTTTTTCAGGCAACGCGCCCTTCCCGTTCCGGACGAGCCGTCGGGCCGATCCGGTCAGGCGGCACGCTTAGCCCCTTGCCTCGAGGGTTTTGACCAACCCTGCGATTTTCTGTCCGGCAGATCCCTGCAGAGCCGAGATGACGTTCTTGGCAGGAGACTGCAGCAGAGCGACGATATCGCCGATAAGCTCCTCGCGGGACTTGATGTTGACCAGTTCCTCGAGGGCGCCCTCGCCCAGATATACGCACTGCTCTACGTAAGCGGCCTTCAGCACCGGCTTCGGATTCGCCTTGCGGAACTCTTTGATCAGCTTCGCAGGCCCCTTGCCCGTATTGCAGAACATGACAGCCGTCTCGCCCTTGAGCGTCGGCATCAGCTCCGCCTCGGCTTTTTCGACTTGCTCGAGCGCCTTGATGAAAAGCGTATTCTTGACGACTACCAACTTTACCTGCTGCTCGAAGCACATCTTCCGCAAAGCGGCCGTCTGCTCGGCATTCAACTCGGAGGTATCGGTGATATAGAAATGAGAATATTCCTTCAGTTTCTCGGCCAGACTGTCGATAATGACTTTCTTTTCTTCCCTGTTCATCTGTTTTCAATTATTTAGTTTCAACCGATTTGGGATCTATCTGCAAGCCTGGACTCATCGTCGTAGAGAGGAATATGCTTTTCACGTAAGTGCCTTTCGCGGTCGTCGGTTTGAGTTTCAGAATCGTATTCATGAACTCGCTGGCGTTGTCGGCGATCTGTTCCGCAGAGAACGCGATCTTGCCGACCGACGAGTGAACGATACCGAACTTGTCGACCTTGAAATCGATCTTACCGGCCTTCACTTCCTTGACGGCCTTGCCGACTTCCATCGTCACGGTACCCGTCTTGGGGTTAGGCATCAGGCCGCGGGGGCCCAGAATACGTCCGAGCGCTCCGACCTTCGCCATCACGTTGGGAGTCGTGATAATCACGTCCACGTCGGTCCAGCCGCCCTTGATCTTCTCGACGTACTCGTCCAGACCTACGTAGTCGGCGCCGGCCTCGGTCGCCTCCTTCTCCTTGTCGGGAGTACAGAGAACCAACACGCGGACCGACTTGCCCGTTCCGTGGGGCAGCGTCACGACGCCGCGCACCATCTGGTTGGATTTGCGGGGATCGACACCCAACCGCACGTCCAGATCGACGGAAGCATCAAATTTCGTAAAGGTAATCTCCTTTAGAAGAGCGGCCGCCTCGCCAAGCTTGTACACCTTGTTCGGCTCAATCTTGGAAAGCACCAGTTTTCTATTTTTGGTCAGCTTACTCATTGTCTGTAATTTTTAGCCATTACGCGTTAGGAAATTCACCATCGACATCGATGCCCATGCTGCGCGCCGTACCGGCTACCATGCGCATGGCGGCCTCCAGCGTGAAGCAGTTCATATCCGTCATCTTGTCCTGAGCAATTTCGCGGATCTGGTCCCAAGATACCTTGGCGACCTTCTTGCGGTTCGGCTCGGCAGACCCCGACTGGATCTTCGCGGCTTCCTTCAGCTGTACGGCTACCGGCGGCTGCTTGATGACAAAGTCGAAAGACTTATCGCCATATACGGTGATAATGACAGGAAGCACCTTCCCCGCCTTATCCTGAGTTCTCGCATTGAACTGCTTGCAGAAGTCCATGATATTGACTCCCTTCGAGCCCAATGCGGGACCTACCGGAGGCGAAGGATTCGCGGCACCACCCTTGATCTGCAGTTTAATAAACGCAGCAACCTCTTTTGCCATAATTTTCCTTGGTTAATTATTCTTTTTCCACTTGCATAAAGCTCAACTCCATAGGAGTCTTGCGTCCGAATATCTTCACGGAAACCGTCAGTTTCTTCCGGTCGTTGTCCACCGCCTCGATCGTACCCGAAAAGCTCGAGAACGGGCCATCGGTTACCTTGACGGTTTCGCCGACGAAGAAAGGAACCTCGTTTTCCTCCTCCCCTACGCTCAGTTCGTCGACACGGCCTAAGATACGGCTCACTTCTTGGGGGCGCAGAGGGGTCGCCTCCATCGTGGATGCCTTCGTGTCTCCGAGGAAGCCCAGAACGTTGGGAGTGTTGCGAAGCATAAACGGAATTTCGCCTACGAGAGCCGCTTCGACCAGTACATAGCCCGGATAAGAGACTTTCTCCCGACTGATCTTTTTACCGTTCTTGATCTGGTAAACCTTTTCGGTCGGAATCAGAACCTGAGAAATGAAGTCTTCGAGATGATTGTTGTGGACTTCTGTCTCGATGTACTCCTTCACTTTCTTCTCCTTGCCTCCAATGGCACGGATCACGTACCACTGCTTCTGCTCTTTTTCGCTCATCTTTACCTCTCCTTTCGACAAAGGGTTAATAAAGAATACTATATATGGCCTTCATCAGGTTTTCGAACGCCTGATCCATCACGAGCACGACCACGGCGAATAACAGGGAAGCTGTCATAACAATTACCGCCGAGTTCGACAATTGGCTCCATGACGGCCAGGACACTTTCTGAACCAGCTCGGCATAGGCGTTCTTAACGTAGTTTATAAATCTCATTGCAGTAGATTTTTGGCACGAGTGGAGAGATTCGAACTCCCATCAACGGTTTTGGAGACCGCTATTCTACCCTTGAACTACACTCGTAAGATGAGGGCGGTCGGAACCGCCCTCGGAAAGAACTGTATCGATATTATTCGATGATCTTCGTGATCTGGCCTGCGCCGACCGTACGGCCGCCCTCGCGGATAGCGAAACGCAGACCGACGTTCAGGGCTACCGGATAGATCAGCGTCACGGTGATCGTCACGTTGTCGCCCGGCATCACCATCTCAACGCCTTCCGGAAGCTCTACCTCGCCCGTCACGTCGAGCGTACGGAGATAGAACTGCGGACGGTACTTGTGATGGAACGGAGTGTGACGGCCGCCTTCCTCTTTCTTCAGGATATAGACCTCGGCCTCGAACTTCGTGTGCGGAGTGATCGAGCCCGGCTTGGCAACGACCATACCGCGCTTTACCTCCTTCTTGTCGATACCGCGCATCAGCAGACCTACGTTGTCGCCGGCCTCGCCCTCGTCGAGCAACTTGCGGAACATCTCCACGCCGGTGCAGGTCGAAGTCAGCGACTTCTCGGCCAAACCGATGATCTCCACCGGATCGCCCACCTTGATAACTCCGGTTTCGATACGGCCCGTCAGCACGGTACCGCGGCCGGTGATCGAGAACACGTCCTCGACAGGCATCAGGAAAGGCTTTTCATTATCGCGCTGGGGCAGCGGAATGTAGCTGTCCACGGCATCCATCAGCTCCATGACCTTCTCCTCCCACTTGGGCTCGCCGTTGAGGGCACCCAAAGCGGAACCGCGGATGATCGGAGCGTTGTCGCCGTCGAAATCGTACTTGCTCAGCAGGTCGCGCACCTCGAGCTCGACGAGGTCGAGCATCTCGGGATCGTCCACCATATCGCACTTATTCAGGAAAACGACGATTTTCGGAACGTTCACCTGACGCGCCAGCAGCACGTGCTCGTTGGTCTGAGGCATCGGACCGTCGGTGGCGGCTACGACCAGAATCGCACCGTCCATCTGAGCGGCGCCCGTCACCATGTTCTTCACATAGTCGGCGTGGCCCGGGCAGTCCACATGAGCGTAGTGACGGTTAGCCGTCTGGTACTCCACGTGAGAGGTGTTGATGGTGATACCGCGTTCCTTCTCCTCGGGAGCGTTGTCGATCGAGTCGAAAGAGCGGAGTTCAGAAAGACCCTTCTTTGCAAGAACCGTGGTAATTGCAGCGGTAAGAGTAGTTTTACCGTGGTCTACGTGTCCGATCGTACCGATGTTCACATGCGGCTTGGACCTGTCAAATTTTTCTTTTGCCATATCTGTAATCTATTTTAGGAATAATTGTCCCTCAATATCCTTTAAGTCGTCGTCCGCACCCGTCCGACAGCCGGTCCGTTTCCTGAACCGGGCAACCGTCGTTGCAGCATCGAGCGGAAGACGAGGTTCGAACCCGCGACCCTTAGCTTGGAAGGCTAATGCTCTACCAACTGAGCTACTTCCGCAATTTTCCGTTTCTCCGCAGGGCTTCGCTTCCGTCCTTTCGGGGGAGGCGACGGCCCGGCGGACCGTGTGGGCGGAGATGGATTCGAACCACCGAAGTCGAAAGACAGCAGATTTACAGTCTGCCCCATT
>UQKD01000032.1 GCA_900541585.1 uncultured Alistipes sp. | reverse complement strand
CCGCAAGGTGTTTTGTACCTTTTGGTGGCAAAAGGTACACCCCCCCCCTGCGGTGACAGCCGCAAATAGCTGCCGACCAAAAAGCGGCAGTGAACAGCCGCAGCAAAGGCGCAGTGTATGAAAAAAGGAAATGTGCCCCACGAACAGACGAGCACACGAACAGGGGCGAAGACGCTTTGTTCGTGCGTTCGCCTGTCAGGCCGAGCCCAAATGAAGGAATGTCGGGCGGCCACAGCAGGGACAGCACTCGGGGCCGTTTGGGGGCGGTCGGTGGGCCAATTCAAAAATAATTGTTATATTTGTCCGAATTTTTAAACTGAATTACGATGGCATACAATTTATTGAAAGGAAAGAAAGGTCTGATTTTCGGAGCACTCAACGAGCAGTCGATCGCCTGGAAAGTGGCGGAACGAGCCGTGGAGGAGGGAGCCGAAATCGTCCTCACCAATACTGCCGTATCTATCCGCATGGGAACCATCTCGAAGCTGGCCGAAAAATGCAATACGATTGTCGTTCCGGCCGACGCCACGAGCGTCGAGGATCTGGAGAACCTGATCGACAAGACGATGGAGCATTTCGGCGGCAAGTTCGACTTCATGCTCCACTCGATCGGCATGTCGCCCAACGTCCGCAAGGGCCGTACGTACGACGATCTGGATTACGACTACCTCTCGAAGACGCTCGATATTTCGGCCATCTCGTTCCACAAGGCCATCCAGGTGGCCCGCAAGAAGGACGCCATCAACGACTGGGGTTCGATCGTGGCCCTTTCGTACATCGCCGCGCAGCGCACGCTCTACGGTTACAACGACATGGCCGACGCCAAGGCGCTGCTGGAGTCCATAGCCCGCAGCTTCGGCTACATCTACGGCCGCGAGAAGCATGTGCGCATCAACACCGTGTCGCAGTCGCCGACGCCGACCACGGCCGGAAGCGGCGTGCTAGGGCTGGGCGACCTGATGGGTTTCGCCGAGAACATGTCGCCGCTGGGCAACGCCACGGCCGAAGATTGTGCGGACTACGTGCTGACGCTTTTCTCGGACCTCACGCGCAAGGTCACGATGCAGAACCTCTACCACGACGGCGGATTCTCGTCGATGGGCATGTCGCGCCGCGCCATGAAGACCTACGAGAAGGGCATGCGGTTCGAGGACGTGCACCAGAACCAGTATCCGTTCGGGGACAAAGAGGAGAAATAGACCGGGAGCGGGTTGATAAAAAAGCGGAGGCCGAAGCCCCCGCTTTTTTGTTCAATACTGGTGGTCGTCGCCGCGGATCTCCTCGCGGGTGATCGCCTGGCGGTTCATCGCACGCCAGGCGTACCAGATGTAGGCCGCCACGAACGGCACGAACAGCGAGACCCACGCCATCGTGCGGAGCGTGAAGAGACTCGACGAGGAGTTATAGATCGTCAGCGACGACTGCATGTCCGTGAGCGAAGGGTAGTAGGCCGTGTTGTTCCATCCTGCGAGCAGCAGCAGCGACAGCACCGTGAGCACCGTGCCGGCGCCTCCGAACCAGATCGCATGGCGGTTGCCGCGCCACCCCAGCCAGACGCTCCACAGCACCGAAACCACACCGAGGAGCAGCACGGCCGTGACGCAGGGCATCTCCACGAGGTTGTGGAGGTATTTGTAGGGTTCGACGGAGATTCGGCCCGCGGCATCGACAGCCCGGCCGTCGGCAAGGACGAGCGCCACGAGCCACGTCACGAAGCAGACCACGAACAGGACGGCGAACGTGCGCATGCGGTGTGCCGCCCGCCGGAAGATCACCTCGTCGTCGATGTTGTTCATGAAGTACTGGCAGGCCAGCGTCACGGCCAGCAGCGCCACCGACACGCCCAGCAGGACGTTGCGCCACTCGGCGACGGCTTCCAGCCCGTGCCACGGCGTCGCCCACTGCGAGATCACCGCCGCACCGCCCTGGTTGGCCAGGTTGAGCCGGTCGACGGTGAATTCCGCCCCCGTGAAGAAGGTTCCCACGGCCGTGCCGATCAGCAGCGGGCCCAGCACGCCGTTGATCAGCAGGAAGGCGTTGAAGGTCCTTTCGCCGAAGACGTTGGCCGGTTTGCGGCGGTATTCGTAGGCCACGGCCTGCAGGACGAAGCAGAAGAGAATGGCCATCCAGACGTAGAAGGCCCCGCCGAACGACGTGGAGTAGAAGAGCGGGAACGAGGCGAAGAACGCCCCGCCGAACGTCACGAGCGTCGTGAAGGTGAACTCCCACTTGCGGCCCAGCGAGTTGACGAGCATGTTGCGCTCTTCTTCCGTGCGGCCGATCGTGTAGAGCAGCGCCTGCCCGCCCTGCACGAACATCAGGAAGACCAGGATGGCTCCCAAAAGCGAAATGATCAGCCACCAGTAGTGTTGGAGTAGGGTTATTGTATCCATGGTTTAGTCGTTTTTAGGGCCTGTTTTGATTTGCCGGAACAGAATGCTCAACTCGGCGATGAGCAGCGCCGTGAACAGCGCCAGAAAGATGAAGAAGGTCGTGGAGACCGATCCGCTGGGGATTTTCGAGGCGGCGACGCCCACGGGCATCAGGTCCTGGATGGCCCATGGCTGACGTCCGACCTCGGCGACGACCCACCCGGCCTGCGAGGCGAGGTAGGCCAGCGGGACGGTCCACACGGCCGTCCACAGCAGCCAGCGTTTCGAGGCGAGGCGGTCGCGGCGATTCAGCCACCAAACGAGGCCCAGCAGCAGGATGAAGAAGCAGCCGGCGCCTACCATCACGCGGAACGAGTAGAACAGCAGCGGCACGTCGGGCACGATCTGCTGCGGCGAATCGAGGTAGCCGTAGCCGAAATAGGCGAAATGCTCGCGCAGGAACTCCGCACCCCGGGGCGTCGAGCGGTCGAATTTGGCTTCGATCTCGGCGATGGCCGCCGTGTCGCCCTTCTTGCGGGCGGTGCGGTAGCGTCCCAGCTCCTCGACGGCCACGCGCCCCCGTTCGATCTTTTCTGCGGCCGACATCACGCCGTACTTCTCGTTGCCGTAAACCAGGTCGTTGATGCCCGGAACGAATGCGTCGGCAGAGCGGAAACTCATCAGCGAAAGCATCTTCGGAATGTCGATCTTGAAATAGAAGGCGTCGTCGTCGTTCGTCCGCTGCGCCTCGGGGCGCAGGATGCCGACGGCCGTGAGCGGGGCGCCCTCCTGTCCGTCGTAGAGCGCCTCCATGGCCGCCAGTTTCATGGGCTGCACGCGCGCGACGATGGCCCCCGAACGGTCGCCCGTGAAGGCCGTGACGAGCGCGAAGACGAACCCGAAGGCCGAGGCGATGGCGATGCTCCTGCGGGCCATCTGCTGCTCGCGCCGGCGCAGCAGGTACCATGCGCTGACGCCCACGACGAACAGCGCCGCCAGGACGAACGACGAAGTGACGGTGTGGAAAAACTTGTTGACCGCCACGGGCGACAGCGCCACGGCCGAGAACGAGGTCATCTCGTTACGCACGGTTTCGAGGTTGAAGTCGCACCCCACGGGGTACTGCATCCACGAGTTGGCGACCAGAATCCACCATGCCGAGAGGTTGGCGCCGAAGGCCGTGAGCCATGTGGCCGTGAGGTGGAAACCCCGGCTCACCTTGCGCCAGCCGAAGAACATCACGGCGATGAAGGTCGATTCGAGGAAGAAGGCGAAGATGCCCTCGATGGCCAGCGGGGCGCCGAAGATGTCGCCCACGAAGTGGGAGTAGTTGGACCAGTTGGTCCCGAATTCGAACTCGAGGATCAGGCCCGTGGCCACGCCGATGGCGAAGTTGATGCCGAACAGGCGCATCCAGAATTTGGTCGTGCGGAGCCAGAAAGGGTCTTTCGTGCGGACGTAAAGGGTCTCCATGATGGCGATGAGGAAGCCCAGTCCGAGCGTCAGCGGGACGAACAGCCAGTGGTAGATGGCTGTCATGGCGAACTGTGCGCGTGACCAGTCGACGGTGGATAGGTAGTCGGAAAGCATAGTGTAAGGTTGGCTTTATAGTCGTTTGTATTCGTGTGGGGATGTCGTCCTTATAGCCGGTTCTTCGGATCGGTCAGGTTTTCCAGCACGCAGCCGGCCTTTTCCGAGGGGCTTTTGCCCGCCAGCAGGTCGGGGAAGAAAAAGACTTTCAGCACGGCGAACATGATGAAGAGTTTGATGAGGATGATGGCCCACAGGGTCCGTCCCACGGTCATTTCGCGGAATCCCTCGACGTAAAACCGGATCACTTTGCGGAGCGTCTCCATTTTGCTGCGTGTTGGATGTTCTATCAAAGTTAGGCAGAAAAAAGGAAATATGGAAATCCCCGGCCCGAAAAAAACGATTCCGGGATACGATAAGGACGGAAATACGTACCCTCCCCCGGTCAAGAACCGGGATTTAGGCGCATGCTGCGGCTGCTGGGATTCTTTGTACTTTTTTCGTAAAAAGTACCGAGTGCAGTCGCAGACTGCGTTTAGTGCTTTTGAGTACAAAAGGTAGCTATGCCCCGCAGCCCAAACCGCGGTCGTCACCTGTGAGGAACCGCGTTTCGGGCGTTCCGATGGCGCAAGTCCGAAGAATTTTCGTACTTTTGCCCCTCGTAAAAAGAGAATATGAAGACGAACGCTGAAAAACTGCCGTCGCCGTGGGTGTCGGCCATTCCGCTGGCGGTGCTGACGGGACTCCTCTACGTCGTGATCCGCGCCTTCGGCGGCGACGCCATCAACGGCGGAAGCCAGATCGCCCTGCTGTCGGCCACGTCGGTCTGCGTGATGCTCTCGATCGGCATTTACCGCTGCCGCTGGGCCGTGCTCGAAGAAGCCATCATCGACAACATCCGCGCCTCGGCGTCGGCCATCGTCATCCTGCTCCTGATCGGCGCCATCGCCGGTACGTGGATGGTCTCGGGCGTGGTCCCGACGATGATCTACTACGGACTGCAAATCCTCCATCCGTCGTTCTTCCTCGTCGCCTCGTGCGCCATCTGCGCCGTGGTGTCGCTGATGACCGGATCGTCGTGGACCACCATCGCCACCATCGGCGTGGCGCTCATGGGCATCGGTCAGGCGATGGGCTTTCCCGAAGGCTGGGTCGCCGGAGCCATCATCTCGGGAGCCTATTTCGGCGACAAACTCTCGCTGCTCTCCGACACGACGGTGCTGGCCTCGTCGACGGTCGGCGTCGGGGTCTTCACCCACATCCGCTACATGCTCTACACCACCGTGCCGTCGATGCTCATTGCCCTCGGGGTCTTCGCCGTCGCGGGCCTGGCGCTCGACCACGGAGCCTCGACCCATGCTGAAATGTACGCCGCGGCGCTCGCTGCCACGTTCCGCATCACGCCGTGGCTGCTCGTCGTGCCGCTGGCCACGGGAATACTCATTGCGCGAAAACTCCCGGCTATCGTGACGCTGTTTTCGGCCGTGGTCTTCGCCTGCGGGGCGATGCTCCTGGCGCAGCCCGAAATGGTGGCCCGGGTGGCGGGTGTCGAGGGGTTGGATTTCATGTTGGGGTTCAAGGGGGTGCTGATGACCTGCTTCGGCCCCACGGCCATCCCGACGGGGAGCGCGCCGCTGGATGAACTGGTCGCCACGCGGGGTATGGCCGGGATGCTCAACACCGTATGGCTGATCATCTGCGCCATGTGCTTCGGCGGGGTGATGACCGGCAGCGGCATGCTGCGGTCGCTGACGGCGATCTTCCTGCGCTGGGTCCGCCGCACCTTTTCGGCCGTGGCGTCGACCGTCGGCGCGGGCATCTTCTTCAACCTCTGCACCGCCGACCAGTATATCTCGATCATCCTCTCGGGGCGGCTTTTCCGCGACCTCTACGCCGACCGGGGGCTGGAAGAGCGGCTGTTGAGCCGCTCGGTGGAGGATTCCGCCACGGTCTGCTCGGTGCTCATCCCGTGGAACTCGTGCGGTATGACGCAGGCCACGGTGCTCGGCGTCTCGACCTTCGTCTACGCGCCCTACTGCATTTTCAACATCGTCTCCCCGCTGATGTCGCTGCTCGTGGCGGCCGTGGGATGGAACATAAAACGGAAAAAATGAAAACCGAACTCGTCATCTTCGACCTCGACGGCACGCTGCTCGACACGATCGGCGACCTGGCCGTGGCATGCAACGCCGTGCTGGGTGTGCGGGGACTGCCGCAGCACACCTACGAGGAGTACTGTCATTTCGTGGGCAACGGCATTCTGCGGCTCGTGGAACGGGCCTTGCCCGAACCGTTGCGCACGCCGGAGACCATCGCCGCGGTACGTGCGGATTTCGTGAAATACTATACCGAGCACATCGACGCCCATACGCGTCCCTACGACGGCATTCTGGAGTTGGTGGGCGAACTGGCGCGGCGCGGCGTCGGGCTGGCCGTGGCGTCGAACAAGTTCCAGGCAGGGACCGAGAAACTGATCCGGTTGTTTTTTCCCGGCGTGACGTTCGCCGCGGTGTTCGGGCAGCGTCCCGGCGTGCCGCTGAAACCCTCCCCGGCAGTCGTGGAGGAGATTCTCGCGCTGACGGGGGTGGCGAAGGATCGCGTGCTCTACGTCGGCGATTCGGGAGTGGACATCGAGACCGCGGCGGCGGCAGGGGTCCGCGGGGCGGGTGTGACGTGGGGTTTCCGCGACCGTGCGGAACTGGTTGCCGCCGGTGCGCGGCATCTGGTCGATCGTCCCGACGAGTTGCTGGGGCTGCTGTAACGCCGGCCCGCTTCTTAACCGGGCGGGCGCAGAATCGCGACCGGCCCGCAAAACGGCCCCCTCCCTAAATCCCGGTTCTTAACCGGGCGCAGAACCGGTCGGAGAGCGGGATGAAGCCGCCAGCCGCAATTAAACCCCGCTTCTTAAGCGGGCGGGGCGTCAGCAATACTCCTTCACGTCGCGGGCCGTGATGCGGTCGCCGGAGAGGATGATCAGACGCTCGATGACGTTGCGCAGTTCGCGGATGTTGCCGCTCCACGGCATCCGTTGCAGGTCGGCCAGCGCATCGGCGTCGATGGGTTTGGGGACGGAGCCGTATTCGGCCGAGATCGTGCGGATGAAATGCTCGACCAGCGCCGGAATGTCCCCGGCATGCTCGCGCAGCGGCGGAACCCGAACCACGATCACCGCGAGGCGGTGGTAGAGGTCTTCGCGGAAGTTGCCCTTATGGATCTCTTCGCGCAGGTTCTTGTTCGTGGCGGCCACCACCCGCACGTTGACCTCGATGTCCTTGTCGCTGCCCACGCGGCTGATGCGGCTCTCCTGCAGGGCGCGCAGCACCTTGGCCTGCGCCGCGAGCGACATGTCGCCGATCTCGTCCATGAAGAGCGTGCCGCCGTCGGCCTGCTCGAACTTGCCCTTGCGCTGCTTGACGGCCGAGGTGAAGGCTCCGCGCTCGTGGCCGAACAGTTCGCTCTCGATCAGTTCGGAGGGAATGGCCGCGCAGTTGACCTCGACGAACGGCGCCGCCGCGCGGACACTCTTGGCGTGAAGCCAGCGGGCCACGAGTTCCTTTCCCGTGCCGTTTTCGCCCGTGATCAGCACCCGGGCCTCGCACGGGGCCACCTTGTCGATCAGCTGGCGGACGTGCTCGATCTCGGGCGAGACGCCGATGATCCGTTCGGCCTCGGCGGGATGCGCCCGGCGGCTGCGGCGCACGGGTGCGGCGGCAGGGGGCGCCTGCGCGGGCGCGGGGTTGGGATTGTCGATGGTGCGGTGCAGCGATTGCAGCAGCCGGTTCATGTCGATGGGTTTGGTGAGGAAATCCTGCGCTCCGTTGCGCACGGCCTCGACCGCCGTGTCGATCGACGTGTCGGACGAGAGAGCTATGAACGGGATACCGGCATCCGGAACCTTGCACTCCGTGTCGGACAGAATCACGTCGAACGGGATCTTCTCGCACAATACCGAGGCCGCAGCCTCGTCCTCGACGGCTTCCGTCGAGAACCCTTCATACTCCAACCGCTCGCGCAGAATGTTTCGCACGCTTTTTGATTGGTCCAGAATTAAAACCTTTGCCATAGCTTGTTTTTCCGAAATTTTACCTACTTTTGTCCCAAAGTTATGATTTTCCGCCGTGTAAAACGAATCCCGGAGGTCTTGCTCCGGAGTGCGGATAATGATGAAAACGATCTTTAAACGGTCTACCGCAAAGGTCTTGCCGGAGGCTCCGGCGGACGAATCGCACTAGTGTGCCGGACCGCAAATACAATATGAAAAAGAATTACAATTACACACGACGCAAGTTGTACCTGCCCGAGTACGGGCGCCATATCCAGGAGATGATCGACTCGCTGCTGGCAATCGAGGACCGCCGCGAGCGCAACCGCCAGGCGCGGGCCGTGATCGCCGTGATGGGCAATCTGAATCCTTTGCTGCGCGACACGGCCGATTTCACCCACAAACTCTGGGATCACCTTTTCATCATGTCTGATTTTCAGCTCGATGTGGACTCACCCTACCCGCAGCCCTCGCGCCAGGAGCTGACCGCATCGCCCCGCCGGATGTCCTATTCCCAAGGGCGGATCACCTATAAGCATTACGGCAAATACGTCGAGCGTATGATCCGCGGTCTGGCCGACGAGCGCAACCCGCGGACGGTCTCGCGCACGGTGGACAACCTGGCCCGCTACATGCGCACGAAGAGCTACGAATACAACCAGGAGCATCCCAGTAACGAAGTGATCGTAAAAGACATCAAGCGCATGTCCGGGGGAGCTATCCAAATCGACGAAGTTGCCTTGAATAATCTCCGAAGCGACTATAAACAGCCCTTTTCGGCGCGTCCCCAAAAGGGTCCGCAGCAGCATCGCCAGCCCCATCAGCAGCAGCGGCAGCAGAAAAACCGCAACCAGCAGTCCTACCGCAATTTCACGAAAAACAACGGGCCGCACCGCAATTCGTCGAAATAAAGGGCGCGTATTTGCGGAAAATTTATATCTTTGTTCTTCATTAACCGCGAAAACGATCGTAAATGAACAAGCAAACGCTTTTCGTAACGCTTACGACGGCCGCCCTGATGTGTGGCTGTCAGTCGTCGAAAGTGAAGATTTCGGGCCGCTTCGTCGGCGGCGACGCGAAAAATATCTATCTGGAGCAGGTTCTTCCGCTGACGCAGTCGGTCGTGGATTCGGCGGCGCTGGCCCCCGACGGCAGCTACCGCATGGAACTCACGGGCGTGGCGAAAAACCCTTCCTTATATAATGTGATCTACGACGGCGAGCGCATTCCGCTGCTGATCGCCGGCGGCGACCGGCTGACGGTCAGTTCCGTGGGCAGCGTCATCCGCAACTATACGGTGGAGGGTTCCTCCGAGTCGGAACTGCTGCGGCAGTTTTACCAGGCCTTCGTCACGGGGGCGCAGCGGCTGGAGAACATGGGCGCGGGATTCGCGCGCAACCTCACGGACGAAGAGCGCAAGGCGCTGATCAAGGACTATACGGCCGAATACTACCGCATCCGCCGCGAGCAGCTGCGGTTCATCATCGAGCACAAGGCGTCGCTGGCGGCGGTCTACGCCCTCTACCAGCGGCTGCCGGGCGACACGTACCTGTTCAACGGCGACAGCGACGTGGTCTACTACCGCACCGTTGCCGAGGCGTTGCAGGAGAGCTACCCCGAGTCGCCCTACCTGCAATCGCTGCTGGCCGAGATCGCCCGCATGGACGCCCGTATCAGCCTCACTTCGCAGATCACCGAAGCTCGCCATCCGGACCTCGAAATGACGGACATCTACGGCAAGAAGATCCGTCTCTCGTCGCTGGCGGGGAAGGTCGTGCTGTTGGATTTCTGGTCGGCGGAGCTGGGGTCGAGCAACGCGCTGAACGCCGATCTGAAGGAACTTTATCGGAAATATGCCGACGCACCCGTCGGGTTCGAGGTCTATCAGGTGGCCGTCGATACGTCGAAGCCGCTGTGGATCACCGCCGTGCAGGAACAGCAGCTGCCGTGGATTTCGGTCAGCGACCTGCGCGGGCGCTCGTCCGTGGCCCTCGGGCTTTACAACGTGCAGCGGCTTCCGGCGAACTTTCTGATCGACAAGGAGGGCACGATCGTGGCCAAGAACATCTACGGCAAGAGCCTCGAAGCGAAACTGGACGAGCTGACAAAATAGAATCATGTATTATTTCGCATCCGACATCCACCTGGGAGCCGGCGATGCCGCGACGGCGCGGGCGGTCGAAAGGCGTTTCGTGGCGTGGCTCGACGACGCGGCCCGGGATGCGGAGGCGATCTTCCTGGTCGGGGACATCTTCGATTTCTGGTTCGAATACCGCCGCGTGGTCCCCAAGGGGTTCGTGCGGACGCTGGGCAAGTTGGCCGAACTGACCGACCGGGGTGTCCGGGTGGTTTTCTTCACGGGCAACCACGACATGTGGGTCGGCGACTACCTCGCGCGCGAGTGCGGGCTGGAGATTCACACCGCGCCGCAGGTGATGACCCTCTCGGGCAAAAAAGTCTTCATCGCCCACGGCGACAACATGAAGATCGACGGGCAGCCGATGCTCAAGTTCCTGAACCGCATTTTCCGTTCGCGGACGCTGAAATGGCTCTTTTCGTGGGGCGTGCACCCCGACTGGGCGTTGCGCTTCGGCCATTGGTGGAGCGGCAAGTCGCGCAAGGGGCACGGCGAGGAGGCGGTCCGCGGGGCGGTGCTGACCGAACCCTACACGGGACCTTCCGAGCCGCACACCGAGCCGCTGGTCGAGTACGCCCGCGAGTACGCCCGGGCGCATGTGGTCGACCATTTCGTTTTCGGACACATGCACTTCCCGCGCGACTACCGCGAAGGGTCGCTGCACGTGGTGAACCTCGGCTGTTGGGCCGGGAATCCCTCTTACGCTGTGCTGGATGCGGCGGGTGAGATGACGCTGAAAATGCTGGGGTAAGGCTCCGGTTTCGAGATAAAACGATTAAATGACGATTCAGTGAAACAATACCTCGATCTGCTGCGTCGGATCAAGACGGAAGGCGTCGTGCGGGGCGACCGCACGGGAACCGGGACCAAGGGGATCTTCGGCCACCAGATGCGCTTCGACCTGGCGGAGGGTTTCCCGCTGCTGACGACCAAGAAGGTCTTTCTGAAGGGCGTGATCCACGAACTGCTGTGGTTCCTGCGGGGCGACACCAATATCAGATACCTCGTGGAGAACGGCGTTCATATCTGGGACAACGACGCCTACCGTCATTACAACGAACTGTGCGTGCGCCACGGGGTGTTGCCCGTCGGCCGGGAGACGTTCCTCGCCTCGGCGGGCGTCGAATCGCCGGTCGAAGGCTACCGCTTCGGCGACCTGAACCATGTCTACGGCTACCAGTGGCGTTCGTGGCCCCGGCCCGACGGGGGCGTCGTGGACCAGATCGCGCAGGCCGTCGAGCTGATCCGCACGAACCCCGAGTCGCGGCGCATCCTGGTCTCGGCGTGGAACGTCGCCGAGATCGACGCGATGGCCCTGCCGCCGTGTCATGTGCTGTTCCAGTTCTACGTGGCCGGGGGGCGCCTCTCGTGCCTGTTGTACCAGCGCAGCGCCGATACGTTCCTCGGCGTGCCGTTCAACATCGCCTCCTACGCCCTGCTGACCTCCATGATGGCGCAAGTGTGCGGCTTGCAGCCCGGCGAGTTCATCCATACGCTGGGCGATACGCATCTTTACCTGAACCATCTGGAGCAGGTCGACGAACAGTTGTCGCGCGAGCCGCGTCCGCTGCCGACGCTGCGGCTGAACCCCGCCGTAAAGTCGGTTTTCGACTTCCGCTACGAAGATTTCACGCTCGAAGATTACGACCCGTGGCCCGCGATCAAGGCCCCGATGTCGTTCTGACAGTTTTCCCGGCAGTGCCGTTCGTGAAAAAAAGACCGTTGCTTATGAAAAAGACATTTAGCCTGCTCGTGTTGTTTCTGCTGGTGGTCACCGGGGCTTTTGCGCAGCGATCCGTTGCGATGAGGGAGGTGCATGGCATTCGGTTTGTCGTCCCTACGATCGATCTGCTCATACGCTATGCGGAGCAGGATTTCGAAGCTTGGAAAAAGGAGATGTCGTCCCTGGGACTCACGTGCATGAGCGACGATGCGGATGCGCCGATTTATCAGCAGGGGAAACCCGGCGAAATGGTGCTCGCTATCGGTAAAACCCGGAAAGGAGTGACCTCTTTTTCCTGGTTCAATCTTGTCGACAAGACATCGTTTGCCGACGATCTCTGCCGGCTTCTGCAACCGTATGCTTCCGGGAAGGCCGGGCGGTTTCAATATTATGCGTATGGGGACTGGATCATCGGCGTCGAGAAAAGCGAAGCCGAAACCATGCTCCTCGAACAGATTATGATTAGACCCAGATAGGAACGGTGTCCTGCCCGTTATGTCCCGTGTGGTCGGGCGGAGCTTCTTTCTTTTCGAAAACAAAATGACTTTATGATAAGCCTTATCGTAGCCGTTGCCGAAAACGGCGTTATCGGCGACAAGAATGCCCTGCTGTGGCACATTTCCGAGGACCTCCGGCATTTCAAGGCCGTGACGACGGGCCATCCGGTCGTCATGGGCCGCAAGACCTGGGAGTCGCTCGGGCGCCCGCTTCCCAACCGCACCAACGTCGTCGTCACGCGGCAAAAGGCCGCGATTCCGGGCTGCACGGTCGTGCACTCGCTGGAGGAGGCCATCGCACTCTTTCCCAAGGACGAGGAGGTGTTCGTCATCGGCGGGGCGCAGATCTACGCCGAGGCGCTGCCGCTGGCCCGGAGGTTCTACCTCACACGTGTTTTCCGCTCCTACGAGGGCGACACGCGGTTTCCCGCGTGGGACGAGCGCGAATGGCGGCTCACGGATTCCGAGTCGTTCCCCTGCGGGGAGGAGTATCCGTATCCCTTTGCGTTCGAAACCTGGGAGCGTCCGTAGGTGCCCGGGCAAATTACGCATTTATACCACCACCCGGCTCGGCCGGATTCCCTACCTTTGCACTGCAAAGGTTTTTTTATGTTTCCCGGTTTCGTCTTGTCCGCATTCCGGACGCGATGCGACAAGCCCCTCCCTTGGGAGGGGTTTGGTGAGGGGTCAAACTTGCAAACACGGTGGAACGCCGTGAGCCAGGGACGACCGAAAGCGGAAAGAACCTGCGAAAAAAAGAGATGAATATATGACTACCAAGTACTTCGATATGCTTATGGAGGACGTGCGGATGAAGGAGGGCCTTCAGTCGTGCATGAACTGCGGGGTCTGTACGGGCGTCTGCCCGGCGGCCGAGTTCTACAACTACGATCCCCGCCAGATCGTCTCCATCGTGCAGACGCGCGACGACGAAGCCATCGAGGAGCTTTTGAAGAGCGACACGATCTGGTATTGCGGCGAATGCATGTCGTGCCGTCCGCGCTGTCCGCGGGGCAATACGCCGGGTTACGTGATCCAGGCGCTGCGCACGCTGTCGCAGAAACTCGGTTTCTTCGTCGAGAGCGAGAAGGGCCGCCAGCAGCTGGCCCTGAAACGCATCATCGGCGAGAACATCCTCCGCACGGGCTACTGCATCGTTCCGCGCCTCGTGAAACCCGATCTGCATCCCGAGCAGGGGACCGTCTGGAAATGGGTCTACGACAACGACCGGGAGATTTACGGGCAGTTCACGCCCGTCTACATGCGCCACGGTGCCGGTGCCCTGCGCCGTCTGGACGAGGAGTCGCTCTCCGAGATCAACGAGATCTTCAAGGTCAGCGGCGGCAGCGAGATGTTCGACACCATCGAGCGGCATTCCGACCGCAAGGCCCGCGAACTGGGCTACGAGGAGGGCGCCGACCAGCAGTACATGATGGATGTCTTCCTGAACAATAGCAACGAGCATTATTGAGATGACCATGAAGCGAAAGAGTTGGCAGGACTATCAGAAGGAGATCGCCGACGACCACTATTATTACGCGCGCAGCTGCATCCGGCAGAATTTCTTCCCGGGCAGCGAAAAGTTGTTTATCGACATGCTGCGCAACGACCTGGGCAAGGACCTCACGGACGACCCCAAGCACTCGTCGTGCACGGGTATCGGCTACCATTCGGATATTGTGCCGCTGGAGACGATCATGACCGTCGTGGCGCGGCAGTTCGCGCTGATGGGCGAGGCGGGGTATGAGAACCTCGTGACTTCGTGCATCACCTCGTTCGGCGTCTATTCGGAGATTCTGGCCACATGGCACGAGTTCCCCGAGACGGAGGAGAAGACGCGCGAGAACCTCTGGAAGGCGACCCGGCGTGAGTTCAAGAAGCCCGCGAGCCTGGCCCACACCTCGGACATCGTGTTCCATTTCCGGGAGGAGATCGCCGCAAAGGCCCGGAAACGGCTCGTCAACGCCGCGACGGGCGAACCGCTGAAAGTCGTCGAGCACATCGGCTGCCACTATGCCAAGATATTTCCGAAATCCGGTATCGGAGGGTCGGAATTTCCGTATGTACTGGCCGGCATGGTCGAGTCGTGGGGCGGCGATGTAGTCGACTATCCCGAACGCCGGCACTGCTGTGGATTCGGTTTCCGCAACTACCTCGTGCAGGCCAACCGCGGCTATTCGATCGCCAATTCGCACAAGAAACTGGAGAGCATGGCGCCCTACAAGCCCGATTTCATCGTGGCCAACTGTCCGGGCTGCGCGATGTTCCTCGACAAGTGGCAGTACGCCATTGCCGAGATGGAGGGTACGACCTACGGCCAGAACGGCCACGGAATCCCGGTGCTGACCTATGAGGAGATGGCCGGGCTGGTGCTGGGCTACGACCCCTGGGCGCTGGGCATGCAGATGCACCAGGTCGACGTGGAACCGTTGCTGGACAAGATGGGCGTCGAGTACGACCCCGCGGCCAAGTATCTGGGCCGCAACGGGAAATATATCGGAAAACCCGAGTCGGCGGTGGTCAACTGCTGCCCGACGGATACGATTTACGACATCAGAGAATAATGAAAAAACGAGTTATCATCATCGGCGGCGGCGTTGCGGGCATGCAGACGGCCCTGCGCCTGGCGGAGCAGGGCATCAGCCCGGTCATCATCGAGAAGGAGGCCGAACTGGGCGGCAAGCTCCGGGGCTGGCACGTGCTGTTCCCGTCGTTCACCCCCGCCGGGGAGGTGCTGACCCAGCTGCGCAGCAGAGTCAACGAGTGCGGAATCGAGGTGATGACCTCCACGGAGGTCACGGGCTTCACGAAGCAGAGCGTCACGCTCGCCGACGGGCGGACGCTGCCGTGCGATTCGGTGGTGGTGGCCAGCGGTTTCACGCTTTTCGACGCCTCGATCAAGGAGGAGTACGGCTACGGCATCTACGACAACGTCTTCACGACGGTCGACATCGAGCGGATGTTGAACGAGGGCCGCGTGGCCATGGCCGACGGCTCGCGCCCCAGGCGCATCGCCTTCCTGCACTGCGTGGGTTCGCGCGACGAGAAGGTGTGCCAGCAGCACTGCTCGAAGGTGTGCTGCATCACGGGCGTGAAGCAGGCCATGGAGATGAAACAGCTCTTCCCCGAGGCCGACGTCTTCAACTTTTACATGGACATCCGCATGTTCGGCCCCGGCTACGAGGAGATGTACCGCGAGGCGCAGCAGAAATACAACATCCACTTCCTGCGCGGACGCATCTCGGAGGCCAGTCCGACGATCGACGGAAGGGTGCAGATCAAGGCCGAGGACACGCTGACGGGCCGCCCCCTGCGCATGAGCGTCGACATGCTGGTGCTGATCGTGGGCATGCGGGCCAACGACGACAACGCCGCGCTGGCCGAAGGGGCAGGACTCCGGCGCGCTCCGAGCGGCTTCATGGCTCCGCGGGACATGTTCCTCGGCAACGTGAAGAGCAACATCGACGGCATTTTCTACGCCGGGACCGTTACGGCACCCAAGAACATCGGCGAGTCGCTGAACGAGGGTATCGCCGCAGCCGACGCCGCGGCCAAATACGTGGAGGCATAGCAATGGCGGCGATCAATTTCGGATACACCATTTCGAAGCCCCGGGCCATCGACATCGACCGCAACAACCTGCGCAAGAGCGACGAGATCCTGCGCGAGATGCCCGAGTTGCAGACCTGCATCGGGTGCGGGGCCTGCACGGCGGTCTGTACGGCGGGCAACCTCACGGAGTTCAACTTCCGCAAGGTTCACACGCTGGTGCGCCGCGGCGAATACCAGGGGGCCTACGAGGAGATGAACAAGTGCATGCTGTGCGGCAAATGCCGGCTGGTATGCCCGCGCGGCATCAATACGCGCGGCGTGGTAATGCTTATCAAACGTAAACTGGGGGATTTCTGACGATGACTTTCTACGCACCATTCTGTCTGCCGTTCATCATCGGCGCCGCGGTGATGTTTGCTGTCCTGGCCTGGAAGTGGGGGACGTGGCTCTACCGCCTGCCCCGCGCCGATAAGAAACGGATTCTGTCCGGACTGCCGACGCGCCGCACCTTCGGGGCGGCGTGGGAGGTGGTGAGCGAGTCGTTGCTGCACCGCCGCATCTTCAAGGTCAACCCCCTGTTGGGGTACATGCACATGTCGCTGGCTTTCGGCTGGTTCCTGCTGATCGCCGTGGGGTGGATCGAGACCGTCTCCTATCTCGGGTTCCGCTACGTACCGTTGCAGGGGCACGTCTTTTTCAAGTATTTCGCCACGGGGCTGGAGCACAAGCCCCTCTTCGATTTCACGATGGACCTGCTGCTGCTGTTCGTCCTTTCGGGCGTGGCGCTGGCCTGGGGAAAGCGTCTCTACTCCCGGGCGATGGGCATGCGCCGCACGACGAAGCACGTCCCGGGCGACCGGGTGGCCTTGTCGGCGTTGTGGTTCGTATTCCCGGCGCGCCTGGTGGCCGAAAGCGCCACGTGCGCGCTTTACGGCGGCGGGGGATTCCTCACCGGAAGCCTCGGGGCGTGGATGTCCGCACATATCGGCATGATGCCGCTGATGAACCTCGAAACCGCGGCATGGTGGTTCTACTCCTCGTGCCTCGGGGTGTTCTTCGTGGCGCTGCCGTTCTCGCGTTACATGCACATTTTTACGGAGATTCCTCTCATCTTCCTGCGTCATTACAACCTGCGCTCGGGCGAAAAGGAGTCCTCTTTCGATAATTTCCAGGTCGAGGCATGCTCGCGCTGCGGCATCTGCATCGACCCCTGCCAGTTGCAGAGCGTGTTGGGTGTTGACGACGTGCAGTCGGTCTATTTCCTGCGCGACCGCCGTTACCGGATGCTGCGTCTCCAGACGGCCGACAACTGCCTGATGTGCGGCCGCTGTGCCGAGAAATGTCCCGTCGGCATCGACCTCAATACGCTCCGCGTCAACTCGCGCGACAAGATGCGCAACGTCCCCGACGAACGCCGCTACGGCTATTTCAAGGGGCTGGACCGTTCCGCGGGTGAGGGCAAGGTGGGTTACTTCGCGGGATGCATGACCCTGCTGACGCCGCGCACGATGTCGGCGATGTCGGCGATTTTCGGCGCTGCGGGCGAGGAGGTCTGGTGGGCCGACCGCGAAGGAGGCGTCTGCTGCGGCCGTCCGCTCAAACTGGCGGGCGAGACCGATTCGGCGCACAGGATGATGCGTTACAACGAGGAGTTGTTCCGCCGGCACGGCATCACGACGTTGGTGACTTCGTGCCCGATCTGCCTCAAGGTGTTCCGCGAGGATTACGACCTGCCGGGGATCGAGGTGCTGCACCATTCGGAATATATCCTGCGGCTGATTCGTGCCGGACGCCTCGCGCCGGAGCGCGGAGAGACGCGTTTCACCTACCACGACCCTTGCGAGTTGGGGCGCGGGAGCGGCATCTACGACGAGCCGCGGGCGGTGATCGAAGCCGTGGGCGAGCTGCTGGAACCTGCCTCGACGCGCGAGAACGCCCTCTGCTGCGGCTCCTCGGTGGCCAATACGGCGATTTCCGACGGTCAGCAGGTACGGATCGCGCAGTCGGTCGCAGCGGAACTCGACGCCACGGGCGCCGAAGTGATCGTCACGGCCTGTCCGCTTTGCAAAAAGGCCCTCGGCCGCGGAACGAAAGGTGAAATCCGCGACCTGGCGGAGATCGTGGCCGCTAATATTCATTGATTATGGGACAGTATAAATACGGAAGGCGCAATCAGAAGTTGATGACTAATCTGATTTTCTTCGGGATACCGGCTTCGTGGTCGCTGTATCTGGCGGTCGATTATTTTCAGGGCGATTCTTCCCGTGGCTTTTTCGGCCTTTTGCCGCCGGAGATACGTTTGTATGCGTTCATGTCGTCTTTGGCCATCGGAATCGGGGTTGCTTATGTCGGGTTCCGAAGTATGGTTAAAGGGTCCCAAATAGATGGCGAAATACGGCTCGAAGCGGGCCGGCTACGGATGGATGTGCGATATGGAAACCGTGTGGAACCGGTCGAACTGGAGATTCGGGAACTGACGTTTGTCGAAAACGACGATGAACGGATGCGTATCGCCTCGCCGGGCGGCGAATATATTTTTAATAGCAGCGGCTTCGTTTCCGGGGATGAGTATCAGAAGTTCCGGATGGAGATGACGTGCGAGAAATATAAAAAGTAATTTTTTTGTTGCTGATAGCGAGCCTGGTAAGGGGTGTGCGGATGAATAGTGTGCGAAAATATTTGCACAATCCGGATTTTTGTCTTATCTTTGCACACGCAAAAGCGATAGATCCTATCTGAAGACATATCGCGGGATGGAGCAGTTGGCAGCTCGTCGGGCTCATAACCCGAAGGTCGGAGGTTCGAGTCCTCCTCCCGCTACTAAAGAGGTCAAATTGAAAAAATTGGTCTCTTTTTTTATTTTGAATTTTGAGGTAACACTCTGATAATCAGCTTGTGTCTTGTGCTACCTGCTGATTTGATATTCTCGATATAGAAGAATGACAGCCGGGATTTGAATACTTTTTTGAATACTATGGTTCGAGTCCGCCGATAGTATTCAAAATGTAATAAAATTCTGTATTTCAATGAGTTTGTTCGGATTTACTAAACTGATTTTTTATGGTCAGCAAACTCAAAATTACTTTTTTTCATTATCTCTACAAACGAAATTCCAGAGGAGAGGCCCCTATTTATTGTCGCATCGTACTGGCTTCCAAGAAACAGCAGTTTTCTACGGGGTTAAATCTAACACCTGAACTGTGGGATGTCGAATCTCAGAGGGCCAAAGGTTATTCGATAGAAATACAGTTGCTTAACAGGCAGTTACAAGAGATTTATTCGGAGTTGATTCGCATAGAAAAGCAACTGTATGACGAGGGGGGTACAATTTCCATAGAGGAAATTTATGCTCGTTATAGAAACTAAGAGTACAGAACATACACTTTTTGAAATCTATAAAGAGCGTCTGCGAAAAATGGAGGCCTTGGTTGGAAAAGAATATACTCCTGCTACGTTGAAGAAATTCAAGGAGGTATATGCGCATGTACAGGAGTATGTGGCAGAACGATTCGGGGTGAAAGATATTCCGCTGAAACAGTTAGGATATGCTTTTATCAAGCAGTACGAAGAATTCTTATTGGAACGGGGATTGAAGCCAATCACGATTAATAAGATTATCCAAAGACTGAGGCAGATGATAACTTATGCCCTGAGGTGCAACTATATTCAGCGTGACCCGTTTGTGGATTACAAACCGCTCAAAGAGAGAAAACAGTTGGTTTTTCTGACGCAGGAAGAATTAGACAAGTTGGAGGGCTATCATTTTTCGCAGGAGCGTCTGGAACAGGTGAAAAATATTTACCTGTTTTCAGTGTACACGGGGTTGGCTTACAATGAAGCCGTCAATTTACGGCATGACCATATATCCCGAGGATTTGACGGTAGGAACTGGATAACACTTATCCGACAGAAAACCGATAGGGAGTTTTCCGTCCCATTATTACCGCAGGCTGAAAAATTGATTGGTATTTTGGCGAAGTCAAGGGCAAATGATGGCTATGTTCTGCCGAGAATCAGCAACCAGAAGATTAATTCATATTTGAAAGAGATTGCAGAGATTGTCGGAATTCATAAAAAACTGACGCATCATACCGCCCGAAAGACCTTTGCATCGACGGTGCTATTGTACCACGATGTTCCAATAGAGGTGGTTAGTATGTTGTTGGGACATTCGGATATTGCTGTTACGCAGAAATCCTATGCTCAAGTTGTAAATCGGAATATCAGTAACCACATGAATTTGCTGGAAAAGCGCCTACAGGGAAAAAACTGAGGGATATTTTTGTAACTTTGGTAGGTGTGCAGGCTTTTTCCTGCGCACTTACTTTGGTTATAATATATAAACTAAGTGCGTATGACTGATATGGAACGTGAAGTGTATGAAATGGACGAGTTGTGTCGTAAAGAGTTCGAAGAATCATATTATAATTCGAGTTCTATCTTTTCACAGGGACGATATGAGTTGCTTTGGGCCTCTTTTGGAGAAGAGCATTTTCTGCAATCTGCTCAAAATGCGGAAATCAAGAACGGGGATTTGTTGAAACCCTCTGTCAGATGGGTAGACGGTAAAATCGGAGGGACGGTTGAATGTGTCGATATTACCATTTTGGAAGAGGGTAAAAAGCTAAGCGATATTTTCTATACAACGCCCTACGGAGTGGTGAAAAAGAATGTAACGGGAATCGGAGCTACTACTTTGGAACTTCGATGTGAGCGTAACAGTATCATTGTTGTTCCGACAAAAGCCTTGGCTTATGAAAAGTACAAAACAGGGATTGATTTGGAAACAGGAGTCAGCCGCTTTTTATATGTAGGTAGTGATATGGAGTCTGTGAGAGCTCCGTCGGATGATGATATTTCTGCATATATAAATTCCTCGGTTCCTTTCAAGAAGATTTTGGTTGTCGCAGATAGTCTGTACAAGGTTCTCAGGCATATTACGATTGCTGAATGGTTCCTGATGGTGGATGAAATTGATATTTATCAGTCGGATAGTGTATTTAGACCGAGTTTGGAGAATGTCATAGACTATTACTTTGAATTCCCTGCTACGCAGAGGTGTCTTGTATCTGCGACAATTCGGCCTTTCTCTCATCCGAAAATTCAAGAGGAGCCGGTTATCAATATCAATTATTCCATTCAGAGGAAACGAGCTGTAACATTGACCTATTCCAAAAATCTCAATGGCTCGGTTACCAAGCATATCACAAAACTGCTGACGGAACATCCGGAGGAAAAGATAGTCGTTGCATACAACAAATTGCAGCAGATTCGCCAGATAATAGGCTTATTATCTCCGGACCTGCAACAGCGCTGTGCCATATTATGTAGTCCTCAGAGCAAAGAACGTGCGGGTGATTTTTATACGGAATTGGAGGACGGGCATCTTTCCAAACAGATTACCTTTATAACCTGTACATTTTTTGTCGGGATTGACATAGCTGATAGATTTCATTTAATTTCCGTATCGAATACTGCCTATCTCTATACGATGTTGTCTCCTAACAGATTACAACAAATTGCAGGACGATGTAGACCGGGATTATTGAGCGAGCAGATTTACTATAATGTACGCAGTGACTTTGAGGAGATAAATGTAGATGAAAAAATAGGTCATCTGATGGCCTATGCTGGTGATATGTGTAATTTAGCCAATCAAGCCGGGGTAGTTATGGCTCGTCATGGAAATATGGTGACGGATGTGGCTATTAGAAATCTGAAAGGACATATAGTCAAAGATTCGGCAACCGCTTACTGTGATAGTGATCCGGTTTCTTATATTCGTTTGAATAAAGATGGTGTGTGTGAAATTTCTTATTTCAATATAGATGCTATCCGTGAGGGGTTGACTCTTCGGACTGAAATGTACCGTTCTGTATCTCATGTACAACAGGCTCTATTGACGTCTTGTGAAGCATCAATCGGTCAAGCCGAGCTTGAAGAAAAGAATGACGAGCAAAGACAAATCGAAAATGCAGTTAATGAAGAACTGGATGCAATTCAAGAGCAGGCTGTTAGTGCCCTTGTAGGGAGACTCCGGGAATTGGCGGTGAATGGTTCGGTTAATCCAATGATTCTGACACCACTTAGAAGACAGGCTTCAAGAGAAGAAAAACGGTTTTTAGAACGATTTGAGAAATTACAGATGTATGTGCCGTTTGAAATATTAGTGGAAATTCTCCAACAAGAAAATTCCAGCAATGCAACTTGGTTTAAAGGTTTTAGTAATGGGGTTATCTTTTGGGCTTTGGAGGAGGAACATCCATTTAAAATGGGGGTAAAGCGAGAATTTGCCCTTAATCAGATTTATTCCCAGAATGATTGTTTGTCTAAAATCCGAGGTTTGGTTCGATATCATTTAAATAAGGAAATTACGAGCGATGTGACACCGATTAAATTATTGGGTCAGTTATGTAATGTTACACGAGGTAAAAATTCAAATGGAGAAACAATTTTCAAGTTACAAAGTTATCAGAACACCCAGATAACGGGAGAACTGGAACCACTTAATCGGATTGGGCGGAATGTATCATTACAAAGTCTATTGGAAATTTGATACGCACTTAGTTCCATAATAAAAGTAAAATTAAGTGCGCATAAGAGGGAAGGTATCCAATGCCTATGTTTATTTGAGTAT
>UQKD01000031.1 GCA_900541585.1 uncultured Alistipes sp. | reverse complement strand
TGATCATTAAGTTAATACCGTCGCGGATGATCTGCTGAATCTCGATCTTCGAAGGATCGACGAACTCGCACAGCGCGAAGTCCTCTTCGGTGACCTCGTAGATGCCGAGGTTCTCCATCTTGTCGATGTCGCCCGCGAGGCACGCCTTCAGCAGGTACATCGGGTAAATGTCCATCGGCAGGTACCGCTCGTAAAGCCCCGTCACGACGAACGGGCGTTCGCCGCCGTGCATGTTGGTGTCGAGGTTGTAGGCCTTCTTCGGGCAGAGCCACGAGAAATAGGCGCGCGACACGGAGAACTTCCCGAAACGGGGCATCGCCCAGCCCAGCAGTTCGTACTTGTCGCCTTCGGGGATTGCGGTCAGCTGATTGGCGTAGAAGGCGATGAAGCCGTCGGCCGGGGTCTTCGTGCCCGTGAGCACGTTGCCCGAGATGATGCGCACGCTGTCGCCCTCCTTCTGCTTCTTCACGTTGCCCTTGAGGATCGAATCGACCCGGGCGCCCGCCACGATGCGGACGTACTGCGGACGCTCGATCTCCGAACCGGCCACGGCGATGATCTTCGTCATGTCGACACGGCCTTCGTTGAACAGGCGGCCGATGATGGCCAGGTCCTGGATGTTGACCGTCCACACCACTTCGCCCTTGTTCACCGGGTCCACATGGTGGATCTGCACGCCGACATTGCCGACGGGGTGTTTGCCCGCAAAGGTGTGGAGTTCGGCGCCCTTGATCGAGGGCATCTGCCCTTCGGCCTTGGCGCGCACCGAGAGGTGCACCTTGCCCGGAGTGAGCCTGCGCATCACGTCGATACCCGTCTGGAGGTTCTTCTGTTCGGCTTTCAGCACGAAATTGTAGTCCGGGGCCAGCGGCGCGGAGTCGAAGGCGGAGATGAAGACCGCTTTCGGCGTGTCGCTGGGATCGGCGATGATGCCGTAAGGGCGCTGCACGATCATCGGCCAGAGACCCGACCGGAGCAGCAGGGAGACGATCTGCTCGCGCGAAGCCGACCCGAGGTCGGTCTTCTCAAACTCCTCGTACTCCTGGGAGGCGTCAGGAGTCACCGTCACGGAGAGGACCTTGCGCTTCTCTCCGCGGTTGACGGCGGCCACCGTACCGCTGACGGGCGACGTGAAAAGCACGCGTTCGTTGTACTTGTTGAAGAACAACGGCGTGCCGGCTTTCACCCGATCGCCCTCCTTAACCAGCAGCTTGGGAGTCACGCCCTCGAAATCGAGGGGCGAGAGGGCATACTCCGAAGCCTGCGGCGCGTCCGCGAGCGACTCCTGGGGTTTGCCCACCAGATTGATGTCTAAACCCTTGCGTAGTGTAATGATTTTCGACATGGTTAATGATTTTGATTGTTATGTTTGGAATTTAAGTTCGGCTGTTAGTGTGCTAACAATTAATTCGCGTGCGAAAGTACGAATTTTTTCCCGAAATTTCCTATGCACAAACCATTATTTCTTAAATTTAATTAAGATTTGAAGTGTCCGCTTTCGGGACAAAATAAAGGCCTTACGAATGCTTACGATGCGAAAGAACATCGAAAGAATACGAAGCGGAAACAGCCGCCGGAAAGCACCCCGGCCGAACGCCGGCCGGCAGCCGGGACCGAAGGTTAAAAAATTGGCTTCAAATTCGCAATGCTCCCGTTAAAATTCCTACATTTGCAGTCCGGATGCTCCCCTACGTCAACATACACACCCATCGCCCGACCGGTTCGGGGATCGAACTCCGCACGGCGGGCGTGCACCCGTGGGACGCCGCGGCGCAGGATGCCGCAACGCTCGGCCAGCGTCTCGGCGGGGCGCAGGCCGTGGGCGAAACGGGGCTTGACTTCGTGCACGGTCCCGCCCGCGAAGTGCAGTTCGAGGCGCTGCGCGCCCAGTTGCGGCTGGCCCGCGAGCGGGGACTTCCCGTGGTGCTCCACTGCGTGAAGGCTTTCGAGCCGCTGATGCGCTGCCTGGCGGCTTCGGAACCCCGGGCCGTGATTTTCCACGGCTTCATCGGCTCGCCCGAGCAGGCGCGGCAGGCGCTGGCGAAAGGTTATTACCTCTCGTTCGGCGAGCGCGCTTTCGCATCGCCCAAGACCCTGGCGGCGCTGCGCGAGACGCCTCTTTCGCAGCTTTTTCTGGAGACCGACGACAGTCCCGTGTCCATTGCGGAAATCTACTCCCGGGCGGCGGAGGCGAAAGGAGTGCCGGTGGAGGAACTGCAACGGGCGACGCTGGCAAACTACGAACGAATATTTGAGAATCGGCATGGATAACTGGCTGGAAAGAACCGAATTGCTGCTCGGCAGCGAGAAACTGGACCTGCTGCGCAACGCCCATGTGCTCGTGGTCGGGCTGGGCGGCGTGGGGGCCTACGCCGCGGAGATGATCGCCCGGGCGGGCGTGGGACGCATGACCGTTGCCGACGCCGACACGGTGAACGCGACCAACATCAACCGCCAGCTGGTGGCCCTCCACTCGACCGTCGGCCGCCCGAAGGCCGAGGTGCTGGCCGAACGCCTGCGCGACATCAACCCCGAGATCGAACTCTCGGTGGTCGGCAAGTACATCAAGGACGAGGAGACCTATATCTTATTGGACGCCGCGCGCTACGACTACGTGGTGGACGCCATCGACACCCTTTCGCCCAAGCTGGCGCTGATCGCCGCCTCGCTGGAGCGCGGACTTCCGCTCGTCAGCTCGATGGGCGCCGGGGCCAAGACCGACCCCACGAAACTCGAAATCGCCGACATCTCGAAGACCCACCACTGCCCGCTGGCCCACATGCTGCGCAAGCGGCTGCACAAAATCGGCATCCGCAAGGGGTTCCGGGCCGTATTCTCGCCCGAGCCGATGCGCGAGGGAGCCATGATCCTCTGCGAGGAGCTGAACAAGAAGTCGAACGTCGGGACGATCTCCTACATCCCCGCGCTGTTCGGAATCGGATGCGCATCGGTGGTCATCCGCGGCCTGATCGGAGAACTGAAGGGCTGAAAGCCCTCTTGCAAGGACGGCGGACCGGATTCGCATGCGGGAACCAAGTCCGCGCTGCCGAACGTAATTTAAAAAACACAAAGGATATGCAACCGAACATCGTATTTCTGGACGAGTACAGCCTCGGAGGCGCCGACCTCGGGGCCATCCGCGCGCTGGGCAATTACACGGGTTACCGGACCACGGCCCGCGAGGAGGTCATCGGCCGCTGCCGCGAAGCCGACGCGGTGATCACCAACAAGGTGGTTTTCAGCCGCGAAACCCTCCGCCGGCTTCCCCGCCTGCGGCTGATCTGCGTGGCGGCAACGGGCATGAACCACATCGACCTCGACGCCGCGGCCGAACAGGGCGTCACGGTGAAGAACGCCGTGGGCTACTCGACCCACGCCGTGACGGAGACCACCATCGGCGCGGCCATCGGTCTTCGGCGGCAGGTGGTCTATTACGACCGCTACGTCAAGACCGCGTATGCCGGATCGCCCCTGCAATATCACTTCGGGCGCACCACCCACCAGCTTTACGGCTCGAAATGGGGCATCGTCGGGCTGGGCAACATCGGCCACAACGTCGCCCGCGTCGCCGAGGCGCTGGGATGCCAGATCGCCTACGCCTCGACCTCGGGCGTCGTGCGCGAGGAACCCTATCCCGAAAAGCCGCTCGACGACCTGCTCCGATGGGCCGACGTGGTGTCGATCCATGCCCCGCTGACCGACCGCACGCGCAACCTGATCGGCGCGCGCGAACTGGCGCTGATGAAGCCTTCGGCCATCCTCGTCAACGTGGCGCGCGGCGGCATCGTGGACGAAGCGGCGCTGGCCGCGGCCCTCGACGCAGGGAAGCTGGCCGGAGCCGGGCTCGATGTTTTCACGCACGAACCGCTCGAACCGGGCAATCCCCTGCTCTCGGTCCGCGAACCCGACCGCCTGCTGCTCTCGCCCCACAACGCCTGGTCGCCCGTCGAGGCGATCGAAATACTCGTGGAGTGCATCGCGCGCAACATCCGGGATTTCTACACCTCAAATAACCAATAGCCGATGTCCCTGCCCGAACCCAACCTCACTGTCGTAATCCCGGTCCACAATGCAGCGTCCCACCTCGGCGCATGCGTGGAGAGCCTGCTGGCCCAGAGTTACACCGATTTCGAACTCATCCTGGTCGAAAACGGCTCGTCGGACGATTCGCGGGGGCGCTGCGCCCGCTACGCCGCGGAACACCCCGGACGCATCCGCACCCTGACGCTCGACGAAGCGTCGGTCTCGGCGGCCCGCAATGCGGGCATCGACGCCGCCCGCGGACGCTTCATCACCTTCATGGACGCCGACGACTGGGCCGAAAAGGAGTTTCTGGCCGAATTTTTCCGCGGTCCGGCGCCGGAACCCGGAACGATCGTCATACAAGGCATCCTGCTCGACTTCTCGGAGGCCGAGCCGCCGGAACCGAACCAGATTCTGTTCGGTTACGAGGATACGGCTTTCACCATCGGAGACGACCCTTCGGCGGCAATGAGCCAGCGATTCCTGCAAGACGGGTGCAGCGTCTGCAAACTCTACCACACGGAGACGCTCCGCCGCCTCGGAATCCGCTTCATCGAACACCTTTGTTCCCGCGAAGATCACCTCTTCTTCTTCACCTGCATCAGCCGGATGCAGTCGGTCATCTGGCGCAGCGGCGTTCATATGCACTACATGCGCCGCGGGCGGAACACGCTCAGCACACGGCCCATGCCGGCCGGCGCACTCGTCGAGGCCGCCGAGCGGCTCGACCGCTTCATCCCGCAGCTGGCCCAACGCTTCGGCATCACGGACGAGGCCTATCTCTTCGCCCTGCGGCAGAACCTCGTCCGGGACACGCTGCTCCGGGCCGCAAACAACATCCGCTTCGGCGACCGCCTGAACGTCCTCGGGACCATTGCCGCCCGCCCGGAACTGTTCGGCGCGGAGACTTACACGCCCCGCTGGCATCCGCTGCTGAAACGCCCGCTGCTCGACCGCATTCTGAAGGGAAGGGAGTGCCGCACGCTCCTCTATTTCCGAATCGCGCTGCGCAGGTCATCGCTGCGCCTGCGCGGACGTTTCAATGCTTGATTCATGGACCGCAAACAACCTGTTTTCGACTTTCTCGACGCCCGCGGCATCCGCTACGAGTGGTACGAGCACCCCGAGGCCCCGACCATCGAAATCGCCCGCCAATGGTGGCGCGACGACGGTTCGAAACACTGCAAGAACCTCTTCTTCCGCAACCACAAGGGCGACCGCCACTACCTCGTGTGTTTCGATTCGGAGCGGTCGCTGGCCATCCGCGACCTCGAAGCCCGCCTGCGGCAGGGCAAGCTGTCGTTCGCCTCGCCCGAGCGCATGGAACGCTGGCTGGGACTGCGTCCCGGCTCGGTATCGCCCTTCGGGCTGATCAACGACCCGGAGAACCACGTCCACCTGTTCCTCGACGTCCACCTGCGCGACTGCCCCGCCTATTCGTTCCACCCCAACGACAACCGCGCGACGGTGGTCATCGCGCGCGAAGAGTTCCTGCGATACCTCGCCGCCGTCGGCAACACCTACGAGTTCATCGAACTGTATTAACCCGTCATCCTCATCGGTTCTCGATCCGTGCGGTGCATATACCGTGCATCGTGAAAAATCCCCGGATGGGTAGTACTCGAGGTACGTCCCATTCGGGGATTTGAGGAATGTGCGGCAGGTGCGCCGCAGTCATCGAAATTACTCGTATTGGCCGGATTTCAGCCGCTCCACCTCCTCGCGGGTCAGGAACCGCCACGCTCCGCGCTTGAGGTTCTTCTTCGTGAGACCCGCATAGTAAACGCGGTCGAGTTTGGTCACGGTGTAACCCAGAAACTCGAAAATACGGCGCACGATGCGGTTGCGGCCCGAGTGAATCTCGATCCCCACCTCCTGCTTGTTCTCCTTGACATAGGAAATCTCGTCGGCGAAGATCTCGCCGTCCTCAAGCGTGACGCCCTCGGCGATGCGGTCCATGTCGGCGCGCGTCAGGGGTTTGTCGAGCGTCACCTGGTAGATTTTCTTCTTCCTGTAAGAAGGATGCGTAAGCTGTTTGGTGAGGTCGCCGTCGTTGGTGAACAGCAGCAGCCCGAGGCTGTTTTTGTCCAAACGCCCCACGGGATAGATGCGCTCCGTGCAGGCGCCTTCGACCAGCTCCATGACCGTCTTTCCGGCATGGGGATCGTCGAGCGAGGTGACGTAGCCCTTGGGCTTGTTCAGCACCAGATAGACCTTTTTCTCGCCCTGCACCGGCTCGTCGTTGAACCGCACTTCGTCGGTCGGCAGCACCTTGGTCCCCAGTTCGGTGACAATCACGCCATTGACCGAAACGACACCCGCCGTGATGAAATCGTCGGCTTCGCGGCGCGAGCAGATGCCCGACTGGGCGATGAAACGGTTCAGGCGCATCTCGCCCGTCTGCTTCTCGGGATTGAATTTCGGATACGGCGCCGGTTTGTCGTCGTGTTTCTTGTAGGCGGGTTTGAAGGGTTTGTCGACAAACTTCCGGTCGCCAAATTTCTTATCCCCGAATTTCTTCTCGCCGAATTTTTTCTCACCGTAGGGCTTGTCGCCGAACTTCTTGGGGCCGAATTTCTTCTCGCCGTAGGCCGGCTTGTCGCCGTAACTGCGGCGAGGACGCTCCTCGTCGTTGCGGGAACGGTCGTTATCGTAGCGGGGTTTGTCGCCGAAGGAACGCCGCGGACGGTCGTCGTCCTGACGCGGACGGTCGCCATAGGGACGCGGCTTATCGTCATACTGACGCGGGCGGTCACCGTACTGCCGCGGTTTGTCGTCATACTGGCGGTGCGGGCGGTCGCCCTCCCCGCGGGGTTTGCCGCCGTAATGCGGCTTCTCGAAAGCCGGACGGTTGTCGGCCGTGAAATGGGGGTTATACGAAGCCCGGCGTTCGGGCCTGTTCTCAAAGGAGGGCTGCTCCGAATCGGCGGCATCACGCTGCAAACGCGGGCGACGCTCGACACGCTCCGCCGTAGCCACTACGGTGCGCTTGCGTTTGTCGCGTCCGAAGCGTTCGAGCACCGGGGTCGAGTCGTTTTTAGGATCTTTCATTTTCTATTCGTCTAATAAATTATCGGGCAGAGACCGGGACGTGCCGACCGGGTTCACGCGCGTTATGCCGGGCGCAGCCCGTCCGAGCCGGGTTCTTACCCGGCAAAGGTAATCCATTTTTCCGGATTATAACACATAACGTGCCCGATTTCAACCGTTTTGGGAATAATTGCGCCGAAGGGCGACAAAACGCCCGCTTTTGCCGTATCTTTGCCGAAAATTAACTCCCCGATGACCGGCCGCATTCCGGCGGGAACCCTGCGGCGCCCGGCATCGGCTGCGACACCCGATCCTGCGTTATGAACATGAACCGCGAAATACTGCGCATCGCGCTCCCCAATATCGTCTCGAACATCACCGTGCCGCTGATGGGCATCGTATCGACCGCCATCGCCGGACATTGGGGAGCCGACTCCGCCGCCACGATCGGTGCGCTGGCCATCGGCGTCTCGATCTTCAACTTCATCTACTGGAACTGCTCGTTCGTGCGCATGGGAACCAGCGGGCTGACGGCCCAGGCGTTCGGCGCGGGCGATTTCCGCGAGTGCACCAACATGCTGGCCCGCGCGCTGTCGGTATCGGCGGTGATGGGCGTGCTGATGATCCTGCTCCAATACCCCGCGGGAGAACTGGCCCTCTGGGCCATGAACGGCAGCGAGATGACCCGCGACTACTTCTACGCCCGCATCTGGGCCGTGCCGGCGGGCATCGTGCTCTTCGGCTTCAACGGCTGGTTCACGGGGATGCAGAACGCCATATTCCCCATGCTGACGGCCATCACGGTCAACGTCGTGCACATCCTTTGCAGCCTCTGGTTCGCCTTCGGGATGGACATGGGCATCGTGGGCATCGCCTACGCCTCGGTGATCGCCCAATGGACCGGCGTGGTGCTCTCGGCACTGCTGCTCGCGGTCAAATACCGTCCGATCCTCACCGGGATCGACTGGTCGGAGGTGCTGGACTTCAAACCGCTGAAGACGTTCTTCATCATCAACCGCGACATCATCCTGCGCACGTTCTGCATCGTCGCGGTCTACACCTTCTTCACCGGGGCGTCGGCGCGCATGGACGACCCCGCGCTGCTGGCCGTGAACACCCTGCTGCTGCAACTCTTCACGCTCTTTTCCTACATGAACGACGGCTTCGCCTACGCCGCCGAGGCGCTCACGGGACGTTTCATCGGCGCCCGCGACAGCGTGTCGCTGCGCGACTGCCTGCGGAGGTGCATCGCCTGGGGAACGCTCGTATCGGTGGTCTTCGTGGGCATCTACCTCGTCTGGTGGCGCGACCTGGTGGGCGTGTTCATAGACCACTCGGCGCCCAACGCCGGGACGATCGAGGAACTGGCGGGCCGCTACATCGTCTGGATCATCCTCATCCCGATCGCCTCGGCCATGCCCTTCATCATGGACGGCATCATGGTCGGGGCCACCGAAACGCGCGTCATGCGCGACTCGATGTTCTGGGCCACGGCGGCCTACTTCGCCATCTACTACGCCTGCTACCCGCTGATCGGCAACAACGCCCTCTGGCTGGCCTTCACGCTCTACATGTTCCTGCGCGGGGTGATCCAGTTCTTCATGACCCGCCGGCTGAAAACCATCTACGACAAGATCGCGTAAGGCTTCCGGAACCGGCCGCCGGCACGGAAGAAGTGTCCCCGAATGAAAATCACCCCTGCCGGAGATACTTCCGGCAGGGGTGATACCGTAAAAATAAGGCTTATCGGGCTGTCCATTCCGCGCCGCCTTCCCAGTCGTCGCGGAACTGTTCGGAGCCGGTCTTTTTGGCAAAGACACGCCGGTTGTCGTAAACGTCGGCCTCGGCGTCGGTCAGCTCCCGCGACCACGCCACGCGGCCCGAACGGTCGGCGCCGGGACCCTCGCAGCGCCATTCGGCATAGTACACGTCGCCCTTGCGCGCCGCGTCGTGCCAGTCGCGCCACCCCTCGGGACGGATCGCCGCCGGAAATTCACACTCCAGCCACACGGTGCGGGCCGTGGATTTCCACGGACGCCCGAGGTAAACCCGCGTCACCCCTTCGGCCGCCGTCACACGGCAGCAGGAGAAGACGAATCCGTATTCGTTACGCTCGGTGGTCGAGGCCGCCGTGATGAAACTGTCGGCCTTGCAATGGATCGTCGAACACTCGAACAGCACGATCGAAGGGCCGAAGATGAAATCGGTGGTTCCCTCGATATGGCAATTCTCGACATGCACGCGCGAAACGTAGCCGCGGGCAAAAAAGGTGTCCTGATCGCCGATGAGCGCACAATGATACAGATGGATGCGGTCGCCGCGGGTTTCGAGCGCCACGGCCTGCCCTACCCTTCCGGCATCGTTCTCGACGGTCAGGCAATCCAGACAGACCTCGTCGGCCCGGACAGACATCGTATAGCTGTCGTAGGTGGTCAGCTCGCAGCCATCGACGACTTTGCCGGCATAGTCGTCCCAGACGATGCGGGTTTCAGCCATTTCATCGCCCAGAATCCGGACCTTGTCCTTGTAGACGTCGAGCGTCACCTTCTCGCGATAGACACCGGGCATGATCCGCACCGTGCGCCACTCCGACGGTTTCGAAGGCAGGGCGTCGAAGCATTCCTGAATGGTCCGGAAATCCCCGCCGCCGTTGCAGTCGACGGTATAAACCGTCTCCGCCGAGGCCGCAAAAACGGAAAAGAGAAGTATCGCTGCGATTACTGAAAATTTCATTATCAAGCATTTTGGAATTCATTACCTTCGTCATTCCGGATACGTCGCGACAACTGCGGGCAACAGGCGAGCGCAATCGCTTGCGAATTGCCGAGCCGCCACTGCAGTCAAGGCGCGTGTTTTTGCGCCTTAAGCCCCCGTCGAGGCGGGGGTTTGGGGGTGGGTCAGACTTATAAACGGCGCCGCAGGCGACGAATACAGCCGAGCAATGCACTGGAACGATCGAAAACCGGAGTAATATTTTACAGCGTCACCCCCGTCTTGAAGATGGCGATCTCCTTGAAGCCCGTCTTCTCGTGCTTGAGACGTTCGCCGCCGGCCGTGGCCAGAACCTTGTCGATGAAACGGTCCAGCACGGCCTGCGGCTCCTCGTCCTCGACCAGCGTACCGGCGTTGAAGTCGATCCAGTTGGCCTTGAACTCCGCGAGCTGCGTGTTGGTCGAAATCTTCATCGTGGGCACGAACGACCCGAAAGGCGTGCCGCGCCCCGTGGTGAAGAGCACCAGCTGGCAGCCCGAGAGGGCCAGCGCCGAGGCGGCCACCAGGTCGTTGCCCGGAGCCTGCAACAGATTGAGCCCCTGCTTTTCGATGGGCTGTGCGTAGGTCAGCACGTCGACGACGGGCTGCGCCCCGCCCTTCTGCACGCAGCCGAGCGATTTCTCCTCAAGGGTCGTGATGCCGCCCTTCTTGTTGCCCGGCGAGGGATTCTCGTAGATGGGCTGGTCGAACTTGCGGAAATAGTGCTTGAAATCGTTGATCAGCGAGACCGTCCCGTCGAAAACCCCGCGGTCCGCGGCGCGGTCCATCAGGATCGTCTCGGCGCCGAACATCTCGGGAACCTCCGTCAGCACCGTCGTGCCGCCCTGCGCGATCAGCCAGTCGGAGAACAGCCCCACCAGCGGATTGGCCGTGATGCCCGAAAAACCGTCCGAGCCGCCGCACTTCAAGCCCACCTTGAGGTAAGCGAGCGGAAGCGGCTGGCGTTTATCGGCTTTGGTCTTTCCGACCAGTTCGCGGCAGATCTCGAAGCCGGCTTCGATCTCGTCCTCGACCTCCTGCGCTACGAGGAACTTCACGCGCTCGTCGTCCCATTCGCCGATCACCTCTTTCAGCGCCGACACCTGGTTGTTCTCGCACCCGAGGCCCAGCACCAGCACGGCGCCCGCATTGGGGTGCTTCACCAGCGCGGCCAGCGCCCGCTGCGTATTGGCGTGGTCGTCGCCCAGCTGCGAACAGCCGTAGTTGTGGGTGTAAACCCGCACATCGTCAAGGTGCGAACAGTCGCACTCGCGCTTCACGCGCTCCGCGATGGCCTGCGCCTGCCCGTTGACACACCCCACCGAGGGCACGATCCACAATTCGTTGCGGATGCCCATCGCGCCGTTGCGGCGCAGGTAACCCATCACCCGCACGTCGCGCCGCGGAAAGTCCACGTCGTAGACCTTCGGGGTGTAGCTGTATTCGAGGTCGTCGCGCAGGTTGGTTTTCAGGTTGTGGGAGTGGATCCACCCGCCCTGCGGCACGTCCTGCGTGGCATGGCCGATGGGATAGCCGTACTTCACGACGTTCTCGCCCGCGGCGATGTCGCGCAGGGCGAACTTATGGCCGCGCGCAACGTCCTCGCGAAGCGTCACGGCAACGCCCTCGACATCGAGCGTCTCGCCCTCGTGCAGGTCGTCGGCCAGCGCCACGGCGACATTGTCCGCGGCGTTGATTTTCAGGAATCGTTTCATAATCATCGTATGCTGAAAAGGGCAGGATCGGCCTCCGAAAAGAGGCCGCACCCTGCCCTCCGAAGGTAAATTATTTCTTCAAGAACTTCGCCAAGGCGCCCTCCATGCCCAGCGCCTCGATGTCGCGGACATAGCCCGCAACGGCCGGGATGAATCCCGGAACCTCCGAGAAATCGACGGTGAAGATGCCGCTCTCCTTCACGATCTTCGCGATCGCGGCCTCCATGTCGGCCGAATCCCAGTTGGCGCGGATGTAGTCCACGAACTCCTTCGTGTCGTCGGGTTCGAAGCCGCTGTTCGGCCCGTAGAGGGTCATCAGCGCGGCGAACGTGAATGCTTCGCGCTCGGCCAGCCGCTGCGCCTTGAACCAGTTGTCGCGCACGGTCGGATAGTTGCGCGCCTCCCACTTCGAGAGCGAGTTGAGCGAAATGGAGCGGAGCATGTGCTTGATGAAGGGATTGTAGAACCGCTCCAGGATCCCGGCGGCGAACTTCGTCAGCTCCTCCCGGTCCTCGTCGATCATCGGAATGACCTCCTCGGCGACCATGTCGTTGATGAACCGCTCGATGGCGGGCGTATTGAAAGCGTCCATCACCGTCTGGCAGCCCATTTGCAGGGCGATGGGGACCATACCCGTGTGCGATCCGTTCAGGATGCGGACCTTCTTGTCGCGGAACTGCTTGATCGACGGCATGAAAACGACGTGCAGCCCCGCCTTGTCCAGCGGAAGTTCCTTCATCACCTCCTTGTAGCCCTCTCCGCCGATGGCCCAGAGGTGGTACAGCTCGGCCTTCACCACGAGATTGTCGTCATAGCCGATCTCCTCCTTGATCTCGCCGATCTGCTCGCGCGGGAAGCCCGGCACGATGCGGTCCACGAGCGTGTCGCAGAAGTGACAGTTCTTTTCGACCCAGTCGATGAAGTCCTGCCCCAGCTTGTGATATTCGGCATGGCGGATGACATATTCGTGCAGCGTCGAGCCGTTGTTCTCGATCAGTTCGCAGCAGATGATGCACAGCCCTTTCGCCGGATCGCCGTTGAAGTGTTTGAAACGCTTGTACAACAGCGCCGTCATCTTGGCGGGATACGACTTCGGCGGACAGGCCGTCAGGTCGTCGCCCTCCTCGTAGCGGATGCCCGCCTCAGTGGTGTTCGAAATGGTGATCTTCAGCTCCGGCGAGAGGAAGCAGGCCTCGTATTTCGCATAGTCCACATAGGGATTGAACGAATCCATGATGCTCTTCACCAGCCGCACGTCCTTCTTGGGCTGCCTGTTCTCGATGCCCTCCAGGTAGACGTGGTACATGTTGTCCTGTTTGTGCATCAGATCGATCATCCCCAGCACCTTATGCTCGGGGTCGATGATCGGCTGGCACACGGCCACGCCGGCATCCATGACGCCTTTCTCGTTGGCGATGTCGATCTGCCAGTCCACGAAGGCCCTCAAGAAGTTGCCTTCGCCGAACTGCAGGATGCGAACGGGGCGGCCGACCTTTTCGACGGTCGACTTATTCAGTTGCTTAATCATTGTATGTCAGTTTTTTAAATTACTCCAATACAATCGGCTTGTATTTCGGAACCAGCGTCTTCATCACGATCCAGCCGATGAGGTAAGCCACGGCGCAGATACAGAAAACGACGAAATATCCGGCGGGTTTGCCCTCGAAGCCCATGAACTGCATCGACGTTTCGTCGGCATGCACGAACAGCCACCCGGCGAACCATTGCAGGATCATCGAGCCTACGCCGCCGGCCATGCCGCCGATACCCGTCACGGTGGCGATCGCCGACTTGGGGAACATGTCGCCGATGGTCGAGAAGATGTTGGCCGACCACGACTGGTGCGCCGCGCCGCCCAAACCGATCAGGATGATCGGGAACCACGGCGAAATGGTGCCCAAGGGTTGCGCCAGCAGCACCAGCAGGGGGATGAACGCAAAGATCAGCATGGCGCGCATACGTGCCGCATAGGGATTCAGGCCCGTTTTGTTAATGATGATCGTCGGGAGTTTGCCGCCGTAGATCGACAGCATCGTGATGGCGTAGAGCGTGAAGATCAGCGCCACGCCCAGCCCTTCGGACATCTTGATGCCGAACTGCGAATTGAGGTACGAGGGGGTCCAGAAGAGGAAGAACCACCACACGCCGTCGGTCATGAACTTACCGAAAGCGAAGGCCCACGTCTGTTTGAAGCCGAGCGTTTTCCAGAAGGAGATCTTCTCGCCCTCCTGCTCCTTTCCGACAGCCTCGCCGTCGATCACTTCGTGCTGGTCCTGCTCGATGTACTCCAGTTCGGCGGCATTTACCTTCGGGTGGTCCGACGGTTTTTTGTACATGAAGACCCAGAAGCCCATCCAGACGAAGCCCAGGGCGCCGATCACGATGAAGGCCATCTCCCAGCCCCAGGCTTTCGCCAGCAGCGGAATGGTCAGCGGGGCGAACAGCGCGCCGATCGAGGCGCCGGCATTGAAGATCGAGGTGGCGTAGGCGCGGTCCTTCTTGGGGAAGTACTCGGCGGTCACCTTGATGGCTGCCGGGAAGTTGCCCGCCTCGCCCAGCGCGAGGATGCAGCGCGCGGCGATGAAGAAATACATGCTGACCATGGCGATGGTCGCGGCCAGGGCCGACCCGGCCTCGACGGCGCGCAGCGCGGCGGCATCGGGAAGTCCCACCCACGCCTCGGTGGCGATGCCGCAGAGGGCGTGCATGCAGGCGCCCATCGACCAGACGCCGATGGCCCACAGATAACCTTTCTTGGTTCCCATCCAGTCGATGAAACGGCCCGCGAAGAGCATGCAGACGGCATAGACGATCGAGAAGATCGAAGTGATAAGTCCGTAGTGGTACTCGTTCCAGTGGAATTCGGGTTTGATGAACTCGTCCCACGTCAGCGAGAGCACCTGACGGTCGAGGTAGTTAACGGTCGTTGCGAAGAAGAGCATCGCACAGATGACCCAGCGATACTGCGTCATCTTCCCAGCGAGAGTCGATTTGTTGTTTGTCATTATGGAGGTTTAATTAAGTAGTGTCAGTGTCTGTCGGTGATTGCAGGCGCGCCCTCCGGCGGCCTGCGGGTTTACATTCAGCGCAGCCCGGCGATTACGCCGAGTGCGAAACGGCATTTTTCGGTGATAGCCGCCCAGTCCTTCGCGGCGATGACCTCTTTCGGAAAGAGCTGCGAGCCCATGCCCACGCAGAAAACGCCGGCCTTGAACCACGCCGTGAGGTTCTCCTCGGTAGGTTCCACGGCTCCGGTGGCCATGATGTTCGACCACGGCAGCGGCGCTTTGACGTTTTTGACGAACGACGGGCCGCCCACGTTGCCCGCGGGGAACACCTTCGTCAGGTCGCAGCCCAACTCCTGTGCGAAACCGATCTCGGTGACCGATCCGCAGCCGGGAGTGTAGGGAACCAGATGACGGTTGCAGACCTTGGCGACCTCGGCGTTCAGGTAGGGACCCACGACGAAATTGGCCCCGTACTGGATGTAAAGCGCCGCGGTCGGGGCATCGACGATCGTACCGACGCCCAGCACCATTTCGGGGCACTCTTTGGCGGCGAACTTGATGACCTCGACGAATACCTCCGAAGCGAAATCGCCGCGGTTGGTGAACTCGAAAGCGCGCACGCCGCCCTCGTAGCAGGCTTTCACGACCTGCTTGGCGATCTCGGCGTCAGCGTGATAGAAAACGGGAACCATGCCGGTTTCGGCAATGGCCTCCATGACTTGCATTTTTGAAAAACGTGCCATTATCTCATTGTATTTTAATTACCAATCAAATCCATTTTGTCGTCAGGGCGAGACGGATTTCGGTTTTCGCGCCGCAGGACACGGATGGGACATAGTAGCCTATTTCCCATTCGGGGCCTGCAAGGGAAGGCCGAAAGGCGTCCGCCCTCACGGCAAAATCAGCGCTGGACGCGGCCGCTGGCATTACCTCCGGCCAACGATTCCACCTCTTCGGCCGATACAAGGTTGAAGTCGCCGTTGATCGTGTGCTTCAGGGCCGACGCCGCCACGGCGAATTCGAGTGCCTCGCCCTGCGTGGGCTTGGTCAGCAGGCCGTGGATCACGCCGCCCGAGAACGAGTCGCCGCCGCCCACGCGGTCGATGATCGGGTCGATGTCGTAACGCTTCGACTCGTAGAACTCCTTGCCGTTGTAAATCATGGCCTTCCAGCCGTTGTGCGTCGCCGAGAACGACTCGCGCAGTGTCGAGATCACATACTTGAACCCGAACGTCTCGGCCATCTGGCGGAAAATGCCCTTGTAGCCTTCGGCATTGGTCTCGCCGCCCTCGACGTCGGCATCGGGCTTGAACCCGAGGCACAGTTCGGCGTCCTCCTCGTTGCCGATGCAGACGTCGACATACTCCATCAGGGGTTTCATGATCGACTGGGCTTTCTCCTTGGTCCAGAGTTTCTTGCGGAAATTCAGGTCCACCGACACCGTCACGCCGTGCTTCTTGGCCGCGATGCAGGCCAGGCGGGTCAGCTCGGCGGCCTTGTCCGAAATCGCGGGGGTGATGCCCGACCAGTGGAACCAGTCGGCGCCCTCCATGATGGCGTCGAAATCGAAATCAGCGGCGTCGGCCTCGGCGATGGACGAATGCGCACGGTCGTAGATCACCTTCGAGGGACGCATCGAAGCTCCGGTTTCGAGGTAGTAGATACCCACGCGGTCGCCGCCGCGGGCGATGAAATCGGTCCGGACGCCGTATTTGCGCAGGGCATTGACCGCCGACTGGCCGATCTCGTGCTTCGGAAGTTTCGAGACGAAATAAGCCTCGTGGCCGTAGTTGGCGCACGAAACGGCCACGTTGGCCTCGCCGCCGCCGTAGACGACGTCGAACGAATCGGACTGAACGAAACGCGTGTTTCCGGGCGTCGAAAGACGCAGCATGATTTCACCTAATGTTACGATTTTCATGGTATTGTGTCAACTTAAAATTTGAAATAGTCCTTGGCGTTGCGGTAGCAGATGCCCTCGATGATCTCCCGGCCGATGAAGTCGATCTCCGAGGCGGGCAGCAGACCGTTCTCGATGTCGTTGCCCACGAGGTTGCACAGCGTGCGGCGGAAATACTCGTGGCGCGGGTAGGAAAGGAACGACCGCGAGTCGGTCAGCATGCCCACGAAGCGGCTCAACAGTCCCAGCGTCGAGAGGGCGTTCATCTGCTTCTCCATGCCGTCCTTCTGGTCGAGGAACCACCAGCCCGAACCGAACTGGATCTTCCCGGCGCCGTAGCGGCCGTCCTGGAAGTTGCCGATCATCGTGGCCACCAGCTCGTTGTCACGGGGATTGAGGTTGTAGATGATGGTCTTGGTGAGGCGGTCGTTGCGGTCGAGCATGTCGAAGAATTTCGACATCTGCTTGCCGACCGTGAAGTCGCCGATCGAATCGAAACCCGTGTCGGCGCCCAACTGGCGGAACATGCGGGAGTTGTTGTTGCGGATGGCGCCGTAGTGGAACTGCTGGGTCCAGCCCGTCTCCCAGTCCATCGTGGCGAACTCGACCATCATGGCGGTCTTGAACTTGAGGATCTCCCCGTGCGTGAGCGCGTGCCCGCCGTATACCTTATTAAAAATGGCGTCGATCTCGGCCTGCGTGTAATCCTCGGCATAGAACTCCTCGATGCCGTGGTCCGAAAGGCGGCAGCCGACCGACTCGAAGAACTTGTGACGCACGCGCAGGGCGTCGATCACATCGGCGAACTTCGCGATCGTGACGCCCGAGACCTCCGACAGCTTGTCCATGTAGGCCCGGAACTCGGACGGGACCTCCACGGCCATCGCCTTGTCGGGACGCCACGTGGGGAGCATCTTCGTCGCAAAACCGTCCTCGCGGACCTTGATGTGGTGTTCGAGCGAATCCACGGGATCGTCCGTCGTGCAGACCACCTCGACATTATAGCGCTGCATCAGGCCGCGGGCGTGGTATTCGGGACGCTGCAACAGCGCCGTGCAATGGTCGTAGATTTCGCGGGCCGTCGAGGGGTTCAAGAGTTCCGTCACCCCGAAAGCCGTCTTCAGTTCGAGGTGGGTCCAGTGGTAGAGCGGGTTGCGCATGGTGTAGGGAACCGTCTCGGCCCACTTCTCGAACTTCTCCCAGTCGGAGGTATCTTTGCCCGTGCAGTAACGCTCGTCGACCCCGTTGGTGCGCATGGCGCGCCATTTGTAATGGTCGCCTTCGAGCCAGATTTTCGACAGGTTGTCGAAGCGGTGGTCCGAAGCCACGTACTCGGGAATCAGGTGGCAATGGTAGTCGATGATCGGCATCCGGGCCGCATGCTCGTGGTAGAGGCGTTCGGCCGTCGGGGTCTGCAACAGAAAGTTGTCGTCGTTGAACTGTTTCATAAAAATAAAGGTATCGCGGTTAAATTTCTATGCGTATCAGGCTCTTTTTCACAATGTAAAATTAGTAACTTTCCGCCACTCGGAATATGAAAAATTACCGAATTAAATAGAATATTTGCCGTTTTGGTTGACCAATATACGGAAAAATTGTAAATTTGCCTACAAACAATGGAAAAACTTCAATTCTAATTTTATGAAAAACCCGATTTTGTGGGCTGCAGCCCTCCTGATGGCCTCCTGCACGCCCGGTTTGAAGGTCGAAGTCGCCAACACGACCCCGACCGAACGCGATGACGAAACCGTCGAAATCACCTGGTCCGAAGTCGCCGCGCTCAAGGGCGTGACGCCGGACAACATCGTCGTCCTGAACGACGACAACGAGCAGATCCCCTCGCAGGTCCTCTTCCGCGGCGGAACGGAGCCGCAGGCGCTGATCTTTCAGACCGATGCCGACCCGATGGAGACCAAGCGGTTCAGACTGGTCACCGGCCAGCGTGAGAACTACCCCGCCGAGGCGTTCGGCCGCACGGTTCCCGAGCGTTACGACGACTACGCCTGGGAGAACAACAAGGTAGCCTACCGCCTCTACGGCCCGGCGCTCGAAACCTCGCCCGAGAAGCTCATCACCCCGGGCATCGACGTATGGGTGAAGTGCTCCGACAAACTGGTGATCGACGAGTGGTACGCCCGGGGCAACTACCACCACAACTACGGCGACGGCATGGACTGCTACAAGGTGGGCGTGACGCTCGGTTCGGGCGCATCGCTGCCCTTCGCCGGCGGCAAATTCTGGATGATGGGACACAACTACGCCACGGCCCGGACGCTCGACAACGGCCCGATCCGCACTTCGGTCGAATTGACCTACGCCCCGTTCGACGTCGACGGTACGCCCGTGACGCTCACCAAAGTCATTTCGCTCGACGCCAACCAGCGCTTCAACCGCATGGACAATGTCTACGAGGGCGCGTTCGCCGAGATGCCGATCGCCGCGGGCTTCGTGCGCCACGACGTGAAGCAGATGCAGCACGGCGAAGGCTGGATGGGTATGTGCGAGGCCGCTTCGGACTCGAAGAACCCTGCGCGCGACGGCGACATCTACCTGGGCGTGATTCTGCCCGGAGCCGAGATGCTCGCGGACACGCTGGGCCACGCCGTAGCCGTCAAGGCCGTGAAACCCGGCCAGACGCTGACCTACTACGCCGGTTCGGGCTGGAGCCAGGGCGGCGTGGAGGACATGAAGGAGTGGGTCGAAGAGATCGCACAGGCGCAGGCCGCCGCCGTGACGCCCCTCCAGGTGACGGTCCGCAAGTAAAAGCCCCCCCCAAAAAAGGGCAGGCATAACGTCCTGCCTTTTCCGAAAGGCCCGGTCCGACGACCGGGCCTTTCACATGTCGGAGCCTTTTCCCGAACCGGGTGCCATCCGGTCTTGCAGTTGTCCGGCTTTTTACCTATATTTGTAATTCCTATTCACAAAAATCATGGACAGACAAAAGATCGTTACCTTCGGGGAGATCATGATGCGGCTCACGCCGCCCGATTACCTGCGTTTCAACCAGACGAACCTCTTCCGCGCCAGCTACGGCGGAAGCGAGGCCAACGTCGCCGTATCGCTCGCCAACTACGGCCTGCAAAGCGAATTCGTCACCCGCCTGCCGGACAACCGGGTAGCCGACGCCTGCATCGACGACCTGCGCCGCTACGGCGTACGGACGGACGGCATCCTGCGCGGCGGCAAGCGGCTCGGGATTTACTACATGGAGGAGGCCGCCGCGATGCGCTCGTCGCACGTCGTCTACGACCGCGCCGACTCGGCCTTCGACACCCTGCAACCGGGGATGATCGACTGGGCCGGCGTCTTCCGCGGCGCCTCGTGGTTCCACTGGTCGGGGATTTCGGCCGCGGTGAGCGCCGACACGGCGGCCGTGTGCGCCGAGGCGATTGCGGCGGCACGCGCGGCGGGACTGACCGTCTCGTGCGACATCAACTACCGCAAGAACCTCTGGAAATACGGCAAGGAGCCGCAGGAGGTGCTGCCGCCGCTGATGGAGCAGTGCGACGCCTTCTTCGGCACGGACGACGAATACGAGAAGGTGCTCGGCATGCAGCTGCCGCAGTTTGCGGCCCGCGACGCCGGCTACCGTCCCGACACGGCGGGTTACGAACGGGCTTCGGCACAGGTTGCGGCGCGCTTCCCCCGCTGCCGGAGCATCGTCTTCGGACTGCGCAGCGTGTTGAGCGCCAACCACCACCTGATCTCGGGGACGCTCTACACGGGCGGGCGTCTGCTCTCCGCACGGGTTTACGACATCGACCCCGTGGTCGACTGTGTCGGCGTGGGCGACGCCTTCGTGGGCGGATTGCTCTACGGAATGGCCGCACATCCCGGCGACGCACAGTTTGCGCTGGACTTCGGAACCGCGGCCTGCGCATTGAAAAACACCGTGCCGGGCGACTACAACCAGTTCACGGCCGCGGAGGTCGAACAGCTGGCCCGCGGCTCCGTCTCGGGCCGCATCGCCCGCTAACCGCCTGGCTGAAAGCCGGGATCCAGGATGCGCAGGGACAGTCCCCAAAACCTTATCTGCGATTCTGCGCCCGTTCCATTTCAAAACAAAAACGCCCGGCTTTCCAGCCGGGCATTTTTCATAACGTCTGCCGAACGGACGGCAGCGCAACTCCGTTCAAAGGGCGGGACCGGCGAACTATCACCGCTGAATCCCGCCCATCAAGCGGCTATTCGATGCCTTTCACCTGCTTGTAAAGGGCATTGTAGGTGTTGTACTTCTCCATGATGCCGGCCTCGTCGCGTAGACGGAAGCAGATGGACTTGAGGAACTCCAGCGTGTCGACATCGTCGGGCTTGATCTGGTGAGCCTTCTCGAACCAGGGCACGGCCTCCTTGTAGACATCGTTGACAACTTTCAGATCGGCGTCGTAAACCGACTGGCTGCTGTACTGCTTCTCGTTCATCTCCTTGTTGAGCGCGTCGCCCTTGATCGTGTAGAACACACCCAGGTAGTAGTTGCCTTCGAACAGGTCGGGCTTCAGCTCCACGACCTTCTTGAACGATTCGATGCTCTGGTCGTAGTCCTTCAGCGCATAGAAGATACGGCCGCGGCCGAACCAGAGGTCCACGTTCGACGGGTTGTCCTCGATGGCCTTGTCGATCAGCGCGATCAGGTCGGCGGGGTCGCCCACGCCCTGCTCCGCAGTGTAAAGCTGCATCAGTCCGTCGAGGATGCGCTCGTTCTTCGGGAACTTCCCGATACCCGTCAGCAGCACATCCTTCGCTTTCATGATATTCCCCTTGTCGAGGTCCTTCTGTCCGTAGAGGCAGTGGAAGAGGTAGTAGTAGATATTGCCCTCCTCGTCGGCATAACCCAGGTCGATGGCCTTGGTCAGGTACTCGCCGCCCTTGGCGAACGACTTGGAATTGTTCGAACCGTCGACGGTCAGCAGGTAACCCGCATAGTAGAGCAGCGCGGGATCGGCCTTCTCGTAAGCCGGGCTGGACTGCGCTTCGAAAGCCGTCACGTAAGCGTCGGCGGCCTCGACGTAGTTGCCCGAGTCGATGCCGACGTTGCCCACCTGCGAGCAGAAGTCGCTGACCTGCTTCAGCCCCTCCTTGACCTTGTCGGCCGTCTTGGGATCGAGTTCATAAGCCTTGTTGTAAGCCTCGATGGCCTTCTTGGGGGCGTCTTTCAGCACCCACTTGCTCTGCTTCCACGTCACGACCTTGTTGTCCTTGACATAAGCCGTGAAATAGGGATACACCCATGCGTCGTACTCCGTGCCGTTGAGCGTCTCCTTCGTCGTCGACTTGGGTTCGCCGACAGCCAGTTTCAGCATCGCAGGTTCCATGTTGGCGAAGATGCTTTTCGTAGGCTCCACCGCCACCTCGTAGAAAGCCTTGCCGCGGGCGAGCCACGTTGCTGCCTTCGCCGCCTTCTTCTCGTTGGCGATGTCGGCGTCGCTCTTTTCGATCTTGGCGAGAAGGGCTTCCTTGTTCACTTTCTGGGCCTTCACGGCGGGAACTGCCACGAGCAGCGCCGCAAGAGCCGTCAAAATCGTTTTCTTCATGGTAAACTGAAATTTTAAAGTTTTTGTTGTTTCTTTTTCTTATTCCTCCGCGGGAGCGGTTCCGGGGGTTTCGCCTCCGGTCTCAACGCCTTCCGCGGGCTGCACTTCTTCCTCTTCCCCGGCAGCCGGCACGGCCATCACCGAAGCAATGGCATCGCCCTCGCGGAGGTTGATGATACGCACACCCTGCGTAGCGCGGCCCGCAAGGCGGATCTGCCCGACGGCGGTGCGTATGGTGAGTCCCGAACGGTTGATGATCATCAGGTCGTTGTCGTCGGTGACGGCCTGGATCGATATGAGTTTGCCTGTCTTTTCCGTAATGTTGATGGTCTTCACGCCCTTTCCGCCGCGGTTGGTGATGCGGTATTCGTCCAGATCGGTACGCTTGCCGTAGCCGTTCTCGCTCAATACCAGCACATCCTGCTTCGAATCGGGTTCCACGCAGATCATGCCGATCACCTCGTCCCCGTCCTCGATCGAGATGCCGCGCACACCGGCCCCGACACGCCCGATCGGACGCACCGTCGACTCGTTGAAACGGATGGCCTTGCCGTCGCGGGCGGCGATCAACACCTCGGCGTTGCCGCTGGTGAGCTTGGCCTCGATCAGCTGGTCGCCCTCGCGGATGACGATGGCGTTGACGCCGTTCTGGCGCGGACGCGAGTAGGCCTCCAGCTTGGTCTTCTTGATCGTGCCGTCCTTGGTGCACATGATGATGTAGTTGTCGTTCACATACTCCGCATCGGCCAGGCTCTTGACGTTGATGTAGGCGCGGACCTTGTCGTCCGGCTCGATCTGGATGACGTTCTGGATGGCACGGCCCTTCGACGAACGGGCGCCTTCCGGAATCTCGTAGACCTTGAGCCAGTAGCAGCGGCCCTTCTCCGTGAAGAAGAGCATCGTGTTGTGCATCGAAGCCACGTAGATGTGCTCGATGAAGTCCTCGTCGCGCGTGGCGCTGCCCTTGGCCCCCACTCCGCCGCGGTTCTGCGTGCGGTATTCGGCCAGCGGCGTGCGCTTGATGTAACCCATGTGCGAAATGGTGATCACCATGTCGTCGTCGGCGTAGAAATCCTCGGGATTGAACTCCTCCGAAGCATAGACGATCTCCGAGCGGCGTTCGTCGCCGTACTTCTCCTTCATCTCCAGCAGCTCGTCCTTGATGATCTGCATTTGCAGGCCGACGTTCGCAAGCACCTCCGTCAGGTGGGCGATCAGTTTCTCCAGTTCGTCGCGCTCGGCGAGCAGCTTGCCCCTTTCGAGTCCCGTCAGGGCGCGCAGGCGCATTTCGATGATGGCCGAAGCCTGAATGTCCGACAGCGCGAAACGCTCGATCATCGTCTGCTTGGCGGCGTCGGGCGTCTGCGAGGCGCGGATGATGCGCACGATCTCGTCGATGTTGTCCTGTGCGATCAGCAGGCCCTGCACGATGTGCAGACGCTCCTCGGCCTTGCGCTTGTCGAAGCGCGTGCGGCGCACGACGACGTCGTGGCGGTGCTCGATGAAGTATTTGATCAGGTCGCGCATCGGCAGCATCTGCGGCCGGCCGTTGACCAGCGCGATGTTGTTCACGGCGAACGACGTTTGCAGCGGCGTGTTCTTGAACAGCGTGTTGAGCACCACGCTCGCAACGGCGTCGTGCTTCAGGATAATGATGATCCGCAGGCCGTTGCGGTCCGACTCGTCGTTGATGTAGGAGATGCCGTCGATCTTCTTGTCGTTGATCATGTCGGCGATCTTCTTAATCATCTCGGCCTTGTTGATCATGTAGGGAATCTCCGTGATGACGATGCACTCCCGGCCGCTGGGCGTATGCTCGATGTCGGTCTTGGCGCGCATCATCACGCGGCCGCGGCCCGTCAGCATCGCCTCCTTCACACCCTCGTAGCCGTAGATGATACCGCCCGTGGGAAAGTCGGGACCCTTGACGTAGTGCAGCAGCTCCTCGCCCGTGATCTCCGGGTTGTCGATATAGGCGCAGCAGGCGTCCACCACCTCCGAAAGGTTGTGCGGAGCCATGTTCGTGGCCATACCGACGGCGATACCGCTGGCGCCGTTGACGATCAGCAGCGGGATTTTCGTGGGCAGGACCGTGGGTTCGGGGATCGTATCGTCGAAGTTCAGCGTCCAGTCGACCGTCTCCTTGTCGATGTCGGCCATCACTTCGTCCGTGATTTTCTTCATGCGGGCCTCGGTGTAACGCATGGCGGCGGGTGAGTCGCCGTCCATCGAACCGAAGTTACCCTGCCCGTCGACCAGCGGGTAACGCATCGACCAGTCCTGCGCCAGGCGGACCATCGCGTCGTAGACCGACGTGTCGCCGTGGGGGTGGAACTTACCGAGCACGTCGCCGACGATACGGGCGGACTTACGGGTGGGTTTGTCGGAGTAGAGGTTCAGCTCCGCGCTCATATCGTAGAGGATGCGGCGGTGCACGGGTTTCATGCCGTCGCGCACGTCAGGCAGCGCACGCGACACGATGACCGACATCGAGTAGTCGATGTACGCCGATTTCATCTGCTCTTCGATATTGATGGGGATGATACGCCCCGTCAAACCGGCATTCTTTTCTTCTTCAGTTAACATTATTTACCGTTTAAAACTTTTTGCACCGATACCACGATCCGCCGGACTCGTTCGCCGCTCATGGCGGCGTTTGCAATTCTGACCCTCCCCTAAATCCCCTCCTCGGAGGGAACTTGGTGCCGCTTCGCGGCAAAATCGGGATTTCCGAAACTGTGGGTTAGGATATTGCCATCCGATCCTCGGCTCCATTCCTGCAAAGACAGTCCGGCCCGGCCGTCGATACCTTCAAATTACCACTTTTTTAACGAACAAAAATACGATTTATTTCCGATTTGAGCAACTTTAGAGGAATAAATCTGCTTCGCGCGTGCGATATTTTCGACGGAGCACCCCGTTTTTGCCCCTTTTCCGGCGATCTGACGCCCTGAAAAAAATATCCCGGCAGTTTGCCGGCAAAAACACGGGTCGCCGCAGGCCGCGAAGGGCCGCAGAAGGAGAGAACCGGCAGAAACCAGAAGAATCCCGGAGCCCGTAGAAGTCACAGGCGTTGCCAAAATCGCAGGTGCGGCAGGAACCGCAAGGAGTGCGGAAACTGCGGGCTGCGGAAATACGGGACCGCACGACGATTATTTCAACCGATAGAAAGGTCCGCGCCGTCGGCTGGCGACGGCTCCGCGATCCGGAGCTGCGCACGGCGGAAGTCGAAAATCACGCGGAAACGTTCGAAGAAACGGATGCCCAGAAAACCGTGGCCCGGAAGCCGCATCCGGTTTTCAAGCAGCAGCACCGGCCGGCCGCGGAAAGTATAGGCGTCCAGAAAAGTCACCGCGGCCGGTTGCAGCACCGGCAGCCGTTTGCCGGCGGGAGTTCGCCCTTCCAGTTCCGGAATGCGCGCCCGGGAAACGAACTTTTTCACTTCGGGCTTGTAGGTAAAGAGCGCCAGCAGCATGGCGTTGCCCAGATCCACGACCAGTTCCGCCTGTTCTGCGGTGCGGCGGCCGCGGTCGTTGACAAGCGCCAGCAACCCCCGGAGGCAGTACATGCCCGACCGTTCGTCGCGCGTCATGGCATAGGCCGTCCAGCCGTCACCGGGCAATTCCTCCTCCGCGAGCAGTTCCAGACGTCCCCGGGCGATGTCGAGTCCGAAAATGCCGGGCGCCGCGGCGCTGTCGGTCGTAAACCGGTTCAGCGGCCAGAGCAGATCGCCCTTATGACCGCCCATATCCACCACGTAAGCGTCGCACAGGCTACGGGAGCCGTTCACCGAGAGGCCGGGAGCCAGTTTGTAACGCGCCGCGTAGTTCGCTCCGGCAGCCATGCGGAAACGGACCGCGGAGTCGAGTTTTTCAGGTCGGAAAAGATCGGGATGCGACCACACGAGCGCACTGTCGATCAGCGGAAAGGCAATTCCCGATTCGAGCATGGCCCGCGCCGGGACCGAATCCTGCAACAGGACTTCGGCGTAGAGATGCCCGCCGTCGCGCGTCAGCGACAGCGACCGCTGCGCATGCGCGGGAAACGCCGCCGGCAACAGCAGCGCGCAGCATACCGCCCGGCGGAGACCGCAAAGTCCCCGACGAAGCCCCCAAAGTCTCCGGCGGAGACCACCTACCGCGCGGCGGATCCGGTCAGCGGAAGTCGATAAATTCGTAGCCCTCATAATTTTTCGGATCGAACCGCCGGACGTGCCCCGCAAGGGGTGCGACCTCCAGCACGGTCACCAGCACCTGTTCGCCGTCGTAGTCGTAGGAGAGCGACAGGGGACGCATCGTCGCGGTGTCGACCGTCAGCGTGACGTCGCCTGCCGGGGAGTCATTCCCGGCGGCGGGCGTCAGCCGCACGACGGCGCGGCCGCCGGTCTCGGAGACGAGCGACGGCGTGTATTCGCTGCCCAGGAAATCGAACGCCCGGACCGGATTGTTCAGGATATTCCGGCTCGCGGTGTCGACCTCCGTGACGGTCACCTCGCGGCGGCGGTTGTCGACCTCGCGGCGCACCGCGCCGTCGGCGAAAACCTCCGCGTCGCCCAGTACGAGGTAATAGCCCCCGCCTTCCACGGCATAGCTGCCGCGGGCTTCGTAGTCGCCCGAGGCAACCCCGAACTTCACGCCGTAGCCGTCCATCGCGCGGAAACCCGCCGCAAGGCGCTCCAGGATCTCCGTGGCGCGGCCGGCGGCCGAAGCCGTGCAAAGGCCCGTCGCGAGGGCCAGCAGGACAAAAAGTCGTTTCATCGTCAGAGTCGGTTTAAAAAAGCCCCAGTTCCTGCAATTTCGCCTCCAGCGAAGGCATGTCGTGGTAGAGGATGTCGCGCGGCTTAGCCCCCTGCTGGCGGCCGACGATGCCGGCCCTTTCGAGCTGCATCATGATGCGGCCCGCACGGTTGAAGCCCACCTCGTAGTTGCGCTGGATCATCGAGGTCGAAATCTGCCCCCCGGACACGGCGTCGCGGGCGATCTCGGCGAAGAGCGAGTCGTATTTCACGGGCGCCGAGGACTCCTCGCTGCCCATCTGAGCGCCGTCGCCGCCGTCGGGCGTATAGTCGGGCAGCGTGTAGGCCTCGGTATAGCCCTGCTGTTTGGAGATGTATTCGCAAATGCGCTCGACCTCGCGGGTCTCGACCAGCGCACACTGGATGCGCGTCAGGTCGCCGTCCTTCGAGAAGAGCATATCGCCCCGGCCGATGAGCTGGTTGGCCCCCGGCTGGTCGATGATCGTGCGCGAGTCGATCATCTGCATCACGCGGAAGGCGATGCGGGCCGGGAAATTGGCCTTGATGCCGCCCGTGATGACCTTCACGTCGGGACGCTGCGTGGCGATGAT
>UQKD01000030.1 GCA_900541585.1 uncultured Alistipes sp. | reverse complement strand
GTGGGCGCCGCGACGCTGATCTCGATGCGTCTGGGGCAGCGCGACTACGAAACGGCCCAGCGGGTGCTGGGCAATGTATTGGTGCTCAATCTGATCATCGGCATAGCGTTCGGTTTCGTGGCGCTTCTGTTCCTCGACCCGATCCTCTATTTCTTCGGGGCCAGCGAGGCCACGATCGGCTATGCCCGCGAATACATGACCGTCATCCTGCTGGGCAACGTCGTCACGCACATGTATCTGGGCCTGAACTCCGTGCTGCGCGCCTCGGGGCATCCCCGCAAGTCGATGTACGCCACGATCAACACCGTGATCATCAATACGATCCTCGATCCGCTGTTCATCTTCGGCTTCGGCTGGGGCATCCGCGGCGCGGCCATCGCCACGGTGCTGGCGCAGGTCATTTCGCTCGTGTGGCAGCTGCGCATCCTCTCGAACAAACAGGAACTCCTCCACTTCCGCCGCGGCATCTACCGCCTGCGGAAGAAAATCGTGCGCGACATGCTGGCCATCGGCATGTCGCCCTTCCTGATGAACCTCGCTGCCTGCTTCATCGTCATCCTCATCAACAAGGGGCTGAAGGAGTACGGCGGCGACCTGATGATCGGCGCCTACGGTATCGTCAACCGCCTGGCGTTCTTCTTCGTGATGATCGTGCTGGGCGTCAACCAGGGCATGCAGCCCATTGCGGGTTACAATTTCGGCGCGAAGCAGTACGACCGCGTGATGCGCGTGCTGAAACTGACGATGATCGGCGCGACGTGCGTCACCTCGGCGGGATTCGTCCTCGGCGAGTTCATGCCGCGTCTGGCCGTGGGGCTGTTCACCACCGACGAGGAGCTGATCCGCCTGGCGGTCGAAGGCATGCGCATCGTCTTCTTCTGCTTCCCGATCATCGGCTTCCAGATGGTGGCCACCAACTTCTTCATGAGCATCGGCATGGCCGGCAAGGCGATCTTCCTGTCGTTGTCGCGCCAGTTGCTGTTCCTGATGCCCGGGCTGATCTTCCTGCCGCACATTTTCGACGTCTGCACCGAGTGGAACGGCAGCTGGGGCGTGTGGTGCTCGATGCCGCTGTCGGATTTCCTGGCTTCGCTCGTGGCCTTCTTCATGCTGACTTACCAACTGCGGAAATTCCGGGCCATCGGTGCGGAAAACGCCGCCAAAGAGGGATAGGACTATGGAAAAATTCGTCATCAATATCGGCCGCCAGCTGGGCAGCGGCGGCAGGACCGTCGGGGAGATCATCGCCCGCAGGCTGGGCGTGAGGCTTTACGACAAGGAGCTGATCAACCTGGCGGCGCGGGAGAGCGGCATCTGCTCCGAGTTTTTCGAGAAGGCCGACGAGAAGGAGTCGCGCGGCGTGATCTCGACCGTGGTGAGCTACCTGCGGGCGCCGTTCGTGGGCGACGACGGGGGCGTGACGAACGTGCTGTCGAACGACGCGCTGTTCAAGATTCAGAGCGACGTGATCCGCGCCGTCGCGGCGCGTGAATCGGCCCTCTTTGTGGGCCGCTGCGCCGATTACATCCTGCGCGAGAACCCGCGCTGTGTCAACGTCTTCCTCACGGCCGACGATGCCGACCGCATCGACCGCATCCGCCGCCGGCAGGGATGCACCGCCGGAGAGGCCCGCGCGATGATGGAGCGCGTCGACGCACGGCGCGCCTCGTACTACAACTATTACAGCTCGCGGACGTGGGGCGAGGCGGCGACCTACCACCTCTGCGTCAGCACCTCGCCGCTGGGCGACGAGGGCACGGCGGATTTCATCCTGGAGTTCGCCGCACGGAAACTGAACATGAAATTTTGAGCATATTATGGTACTTGCGGAACAGATCAAGGAGATCGAACAGCGCCGGGAAGCGCTGGAACGCTGTTTGGACATCGACCAGAAGCGCATCGACCTGCGCAACGAAGAGGAGAAAACCCAGGAGCCGAATTTCTGGGACAACCCCGACAAGGCACGCGAGCAGCTGCGCAAGGTGGCGGGGATCAAGGCGTGGGTCGACGACTACGACGCCATCCGCAAGGATGCCGAGGACCTTCGGCTGATGCCCGACTTCGTGAAGGAGGGAGTGGTCAGCGAGGAGGAGATGGACGCGCACTACGCCGCGACGCTCGAGAAGATCGAAAAGCTCGAAATGCGCAACATGCTGCGCCGCGAGGAGGACAAACTCGGGGCCATCCTCGACATCAACGCCGGGGCGGGCGGTACGGAGGCGCTCGACTGGGCGTCGATGCTGATGCGCATGTACACCCGCTGGGGCGAGGCCCACGGCTACAAGGTCAAGGTGCTGGATTTCCAGGCAGGCGACGAAGTGGGGGTGAAGTCCTGCACGCTGGAGTTCGAGGGCGAATATGCCTACGGCTACCTCAAGAGCGAGAACGGCGTGCATCGCATGGTGCGCCTGTCGCCGTTCAACGCCAACAACAAGCGTCAGACCACCTTTGCGTCGGTGTTCGTTTCTCCGGCCGTCGACGACACGATCGAGATCACGGTCAATGCCGCCGACATCGAGTGGGACACGTTCCGTTCGTCGGGCGCCGGGGGGCAGAACGTCAACAAGGTGGAGACGGCCGTGCGCCTGCGCTACCACGCGAAGGACCCCGACACGGGCGAGGCGATCGAATATCTGATCGAGAACATGGAGACGCGTTCGCAGCTGATGAACCGCGAGAACGCCATGCGCATCCTCCGCTCGAAACTCTACCAGCGCGAGCTGGACAAGCGTATGGCGACGCAGCAGGCGCTGGAGGCTTCGAAGAAGAAGATCGAGTGGGGTTCGCAGATCCGCTCCTATGTCTTCGACGACCGCCGCGTGAAGGACCACCGCACGGGCGTCCAGACTTCGGCCGTGGAGTCGGTGATGGACGGCGACCTGGATGCCTTCATCAAGGCCTACTTGATGGAATACGGTGCGCAGGCATAGGAGGCCTTACTGAACCCAGCAGCCTTTTTGTTCGATGCGCCTGATTTGCCAGCGCCCTTCGGCAGGCGACATCCGGATGTGGTAAATCCCTCCGTCGCTGCTGTATACGCAGGCCAGCGCCGCGGTGCGGGATTCGTTCAGCAGCAGCCGGTCGACGGATGCCGGACGTATGTAGTTGCATTCGAAGAAGTGTCCGATCGTGACGGGTATCCGCTCCTCCAGCAGTTCCATGTATTTCAGTGTCGTTTCGAAAAGCAGTTCCTGCGCCGCATAGCCCGGCAGGCCCGGTATCGTAATGCCGTAGAGCGGGCTGTCGAGTATCCGGTTGTATTCTTGTGTCATGTGGAGCGTCAGCTCGTTCGTTCCGGTGCAGGGGTAGAAACTTCCGGTTTCGGGAATCGCATCTTGCAGCCTGTTGGAAAACGCGAGGCCGTTCTGCGGAAACGCATTGTCCGGCAAAACGCCGTATCGCTCGGGAAAACGGAAGACGTAAGGCGTCGAAGGAGGATCGTCGATCGAAGCTCCGGCGGCATTGAGCTGCGTGATGTCCGTTGCCAGACGGTACAGCGTGTCGAGCAGCGGTTCGGGCGTTGCGGCTTGTCGCTGAAATGCGCGCCACGACTCGAAAAAGGCCCGGAGACTGGAATCGGAACGGTGGTCCGACAGTTCGTCCAACCCCTTCAGAAGCCATCGGCTCTGCGATACGACGAACTGTTCCGTCAGATAATCCGAGTACGGGTCTTTATGACGAATCTGTGACTGCACGGGCCATGCGGCGAGCAACAAAATCAGTATCGGCATCAGTTTCATGGGTGGCGGGTTTTCACAAAGATAGCATTTTTCGGCGCAAAATATTATCTTTGCTCTATGAAGCGATCTGTTTTTATCCTTATATTCACCGTTTTTGCTGCCTTCGCCGCTCCGGCGCAGGTGAAAGTCGGCATGACCGACACGGCGGCCTATTACCCGCTGCTGCGGGGGCGGCGCGTGGCCGTGCTGGCCAACCAGACCTCCGTGGCGGAGTTGCACGGCGCCCCGGGGGCCGATGCCGCCGGACGGGTGCATCTCGTGGACCTGCTCCACGGCGAAGGGTTCGATATGGCGGCGATCTTCTCGCCCGAACACGGATTCCGCGGCACGGCCGACGCCGGAGAGCATGTCGCAAGTTCGGTCGACGCCCGGACCGGGATTCCCATCCGGTCGCTCTACGACGGCAATGCGAAACGGCCCTCGGACGAGGCGATGCGCTCGTTCGACGTGCTGGTCGTGGACATGCAGGACGTGGGTCTGCGCTTCTATACCTATTATATCTCGATGCTGCGGATGATGGACGCCTGCGCCGATTTCGGGAAGCGGGTCGTGGTGCTCGACCGCCCCAATCCCAACGGGCATCTGGTCGACGGACCCGTTCTCGACATGAAATACAAATCGGGCGTCGGAGCGATTCCGGTCCCCGTGCTTCACGGACTGACGATGGGTGAGATCGCCCGCATGGCCGTCGGCGAAGGGTGGGCGAAACCGTGCGGCCTGACGGTCGTGAAGTGCCGCAACTACACCCATGCCACCCAATACCGGCTGCCCGTCGCCCCGTCGCCCAACCTTCCGACACAGCGGGCCGTCTGCCTCTACGCCGCTCTGTGCCCCTTCGAAGGCACGGTCGTGAGTCTCGGACGCGGAACGGACAGCCCGTTCGAGATCTACGGCCATCCCGATATGACCGGGCGCGCCTTTTCCTTTACGCCGCACCCCACGGCCGGGGCCAAGCATCCGCCGCTCGAAGGCCGGCTGTGCCACGGTGTCGACCTGCGCCGTATGCCGCTCTCCGAGGCCCGCGAAGTGGGATTCTCGCTGCGCTACGTGATCGACGCCTACCGCGATCTGGGGCTGGGGGACAGGTTCTTCACGCCGATGTTCGAAAAACTGGTCGGTGCGGGATGGGTGCGCGAGATGATCGCGGCCGGGGCTTCCGACGCCGAGATCCGCGCCCGCTGGGTTCCCGATGTGGAACGCTACCGCGAAAAGCGGGTGCAGTACTTGCTTTACGAATAGAATGATGGGGGTTTAGGTCATTGCGAGGAGCCGCAGGCGACGTGGCAATCCGAAAAAAACGCAGAGTCGGCCATGGAGAGCAGCTATGTATATATATTGACCAATAAACTGCATACGGTGCTGTATGTCGGCGTTACGACCTCGTTATCCCGGCGTATGAAAGAACATGCCGCCGGTCAGTCTGCATTTACGCGCCGCTATAACGTCCATAAGTTGATTTACGTCGAGGAGTATCGGGACGTTCGGGATGCAATCGCCCGGGAGAAACAAATCAAGAGTTGGAGCCGGAAACGGAAAATCGGGTTAATAGACTCTCAAAATTCATTGTGGAAGGACTTATCGGACGGGTTCGTCTGATTCTTGATCTGGGCCGTAATGCCATAGCGCAGCAATCGGATTGCCGCGTCGCCTGCGGCTCCTCGCAATGACGTAAAAGCGCCCCGGATCGGAGCGCTTTTTCTTTTTCATACGGGCGTTACCCGATCCGCTTCGGTGATTTCCCGCAGGACACGGCAGGGCGAGCCGACGGCGATCACCCCCGCCGGAATGTCGCGCGTGACGACGCTCCCGGCCCCGATCACCGTGTTGTCGCCGATCGTCACGCCCTGCATTACGACCGTGTGGCCTCCGATCCAGACGTTGTTGCCGATGGTGACGGGCAGCGAGCGCATGATGCCTGCGTTGCGCTGGTCGGGCAGCAGGGCGTGGTTGACGGTGTAGATGCCGACATTCGGCCCGATGAAGACATAGTCGCCGATGGTGACGGGCGCTTCGTCGAGGATCGTCAGGTTGTAGTTGCCCACGAAGTGGTCGCCGACCGAAATCTGCTCTCCGAAGTCGCAGTGGAACGGGCTGTGGATGCAGACCGACTCGCCGACGTGTCCGAACAGCTGCCGGATGATCGCCTCCCGCTCCTCCCGCCGGGTCGGGGGCAGCTGGTTGAAGCGGAACACCAGCTCCTCGGTCCGCAGCAGCGCGCCGCCGATTTCGGGACAGATGGCGTGGAGCCAAAGCCCGGCTTTCATTTTTTCGAGATCGCCCATGATTCGTTTGTGTCGTTGTTGGGTTGATAGAAGCGGCCTTTCAGACCGCAAAAAGCACACCCCGTTGCCGGAGTGTGCTTCTCTTTCGGATATTCCGTGTTACTCCGAAACGATTGCCTCGCTCGGGCATACGCCTGCGCAGGTTCCGCAGTCGATACATTTGTCGGCGTCGATCACATAGATATCGCCGGCCGAAATAGCCTCTACGGGGCACTCGCCGATGCAGCTGCCGCATGCAACGCACGAGTCGGTAATTTTGTAAGCCATTGTGTTGAGTGTTTATTGTTAAATGTGTGTGTGCAAATATAAAAACTTATTTGATAATATCAAAACCCGTGTAGGGAATCAGCGCCTCGGGAATGCGGATGCCTTCGGGGGTCTGATAGTTCTCCAGCAGCGCGGCCACGATGCGCGGCAGGGCCAGCGACGAGCCGTTGAGGGTGTGCGCCAGCTGGATCTTCTTCTCCTCGTCGCGGTAGCGGAGTTTGAGGCGGTTGGCCTGGAACGACTCGAAATTCGACACCGACGACACTTCGAGCCAGCGTTTCTGGGCCTCGGAGTAGACTTCGAAATCGTAGGTCAGCGCCGAGGTGAACGACATGTCGCCGCCGCACAGGCGCAGGATGCGGTAGGGCAGACCCAGAGCCTTGACGATGCTCTCCACGTGGGCCACCATGCCGTCCAATGCTTCGTAGCTCGTTTCGGGCAGCGACAGCTGTACGATCTCCACCTTGTCGAACTGGTGCAGGCGGTTCAGTCCGCGCACGTCCTTGCCGTACGACCCGGCCTCGCGGCGGAAGCAGGGGGTGTAGGCGGTCATCTTCACCGGGAAATCCTCCTTTTCGAGGATCACGTCGCGGTAGATGTTCGTCACGGGAACCTCGGCCGTGGGGACGAGGTAGAAATTGTCGGCCGTGGCGTGGTACATCTGCCCCTCCTTGTCGGGGAGCTGTCCCGTGCCGAAGCCCGAAGCCTCGTTGACCATCACGGGCGGCTCCACTTCGAGGTAGCCGGCCTTGGTGTTGCAGTCGAGGAAGAAGTTGATCAGCGCGCGCTGCAACCGTGCGCCTTTGCCCTTGTAGACGGGGAATCCCGCGCCGGTGAGCTTCACGCCCAGGTCGAAGTCGATGATGTCGTACTTGCGGGCCAGCTCCCAGTGGGGCAGCGGGTTTTCCGGAAGCGCGGTGTAGTTCTCCACGAGTTTCACCACGAGGTTGTCTTCGGCCGTCTTGCCTTCGGGGACGATCTCGGCGGGGAAGTTGGGCAGCGAGACGATGGCGGCCTGCAACTCCTGCCGGGCGTCGGTCAGCTCGGCTTCGAGACGTGAGGATTTCTCCTTGAGGTCCGCCACGAAGCGTTTGCGCTCCTCGGCCTCCTCGCGGCGGCCCTGGCCCATCAGTGCGCCGATCTCCTTGGCGGCCTTGTTCTGGGCGGCCAGCGTGTTGTCGAGTTCCAGCTGGAGGGCTTTGCGCTGGTCGTCGAAGTTGATGATCTTTTCGATGACCGGTGCGGCGTCCACGCCCTTCTTAGCCAGCTTGCGTGCGGCGGCCTCTTTGTCGTCGCGGATTTGCTTTATGGTAAGCATAGTATCGTGAGTTTTTTGTGTTTTCGCGTTACAACCTGCAAAATTAGTAAATTCGCGCCAAACTGTGACGCCGTGACGCCGTTTTTTGCGATTTTACCGAAAAACCGGGCTTCCGCCCAATGCGGAAGTCCGGTTTTCGGTTGTACGGGCTGCGGATCAGCGGGTGTGGAGCACGAGGTCCGTGCGCAGACGCTTGCCTTCGGCCGGGGCTTTCGCAGTCGCCGCGGCGCTTCCGGCGGCCTTCGCCGGAACGGCTACGCGTTCGCCCGTCAGGTGGGTCGTGAAGCGCTGTCCGCCGGCTTCGATGATTCCGGTCCGCGATTCCGCGCCGCGCGCCGCGGTCTGTGCGGACGCCTGTTGCAGGGGCTTCATCTTGAGGGACGAGTAGGTTTTCGAACCGGCGTACTGGCGCAGGTAGCTCGAACTCGACGCCTGCGGCGTGCTGAAGAGCAGGAACATGTAGCTGTTGACCTCCTCGGCCGAGTAGGGGCTTGAAGCCCAGTAGAGCGTGTCGCCGATGTACCCGACGGCCATTCCGGCGCCGCCCCAGAAGATCGACAGACCGTTCGAGAAGCCGAGCGTCGCATAGGCGCCGTTGTACATCCCCGCAGACTGGGGTTCGACGATCAGCATGTGCAGCTCCTTGTCATAGTAGCCTTTCAGCTGGGGCGCGAAGTCGCGCATGTCGGTCATGCCGCTGATGAGCACGTCGCGGTCGTTGATGCGTGCGATGTCCATGCGGAAGGTCTTTTCGGACGACTGCGAATCGACGTCGACGGTCGCCGTGACGCCGAATGCGCCGATGAAGTCCTCCAGGGTCTTCGTCCGGTCGAAATCCTTGGCGAAGTAGCCGAATGTCGACGCGCTCTTCGAAACGAAAGCCGTGTCGCCGAACGAGTTGTACATCAGCAGGGAGAGCGTGTATGTGCTGCCTTCGTCGAGCGTGTTGAACGCCGTGCCGCGGCCTTCGGGGGAGTTGAGCTGTGCGATCATCTCCTCGGGGACGTCGTAGCCCCGGGATGCGGTCAGCTCCTCGAGTGTCATGCCGAGTGCCTCGCACAGGTAGTCGGCGACGGCGGTCTTGACGCAGAGATACTTCATCGCCGCCACATTCGCGGTCTGCATCTGCCAGACGAGCGTGTTGTAGGGCGAGTAGTTGAGGTTGTTCTCCGGAGCGTAGAATTCGAATTCGAGCGATCGGGGGGCGTATTCGTCGCTTGGGTCGTTCGTGAACCGCTGCATGTAGAGTTTGCAGGGGTTCTCGATCGAGTCGTAGGCCAGCGCCACGGCGGTGTAGTTGCCCGAGGGTACGTTCCACACCGAGGCGTCCTCCGCATGGAGCGTCACCACGGGGGTTACGGCCTCCAGTTTGTCGTCGATCAGCTGCCGGCGCACCTCCTGCTGCCGTTCGGTGTCGGCGGTGATGTCTCCGGCGACGACCGCGGCCTTGTAGTACTTCGTGTAGTCGTTGGGCGAGAAGTGGAGCTTCGGGGCCTTGAACCCGGTGCTCGTGGTTTCGATGCCCTCGAAGGCGATCTCCACGACGGGCGTGGTGTCGATGTCGGTGTCGAAGACCAGTTTCTCGGTCCCTTGGGCGAAATAGCCCGACGACACGTAGTAGATCAGGTAGAACGAGAAGGTGCTCTCGCCGTCGAACGTGCAGGGATAGCTGGCGTACGCCGAGTCGTTGCCGGTGTAGACGGCCATGTCGGCGACGTAGACGTACTCGTTGTAGTTCGAGTTGTAGTAGCCGATCGACTGCGCCGGCACGGTGCAGGTGTTGTCGTCGTGGAGGACGAACTTGAACGTCACGCCGCTGGCCCAGTCCTTCAGCCGGAAGATATTGGCACCCACGGCTTTCTCGACCTCCAGTCCCGAATCGCGGCCCGAGTAGTACCCGTTGTAGTGGTAGGTCGCCAGCTGGGGGATCTCTTCGCCCTCTCCGGTGGTGCGGTAGAGCGTCTCCCACTCCAGTTCGTAGGTGGCCGAAAGGGTCACCTTGTCGGAGTATTGCGCCACCTGCGCGGCGTTGTCGCCCGGACGCGCCTCCCGGCTGCTGATGTAGAGCGTGGTCTTGTAGTTCGAACCCATGACGAAGTTCGAAAGGTCGACCTCGACGGGAATCGTCACGGAGTGGCTGCCGTCGGGAATGGTCGCCTCGGCCGGAACCGAGAACAGCTCGTAGTCGTCGTCTTTGGTCGCCAGATAGACCTTGTAGGCGCCTTTGTTGCCCGGACGCGCGATTTCGACGTTGATCACGCCCTGCACGGCGTCCTGCGGAAACTCCTTCTGGATGGACGACTGGATGAAGTGGATCGCCTTCGCATCGTCCTTGTTGGGGGTGTATTGGTCGCCCTCCTGCGTCTGGCTGCAGGCCGCGGTGAAGAGCAGCAGTCCCGCACCCAGGTATTTCGATATGTTTTTCATAGTGTACTTGATTTTCAACGGTTCAAAGGCTCGTTAGGGATTCTGGTCCTCCTCGTTGATGTTCGGATTGGCATCCAGTTCGGCTTTGGGAATGGTCAGCACCCAGTCGTAAGTGTCGGCTTTGGTGATGTTGACGTTCCGGCGGTTCATCATCGAAATGCACTCCTCGGAGAAGCCGTCGTCGGTCCGGCGGTCGATGCCCTGGCCCAGGCGGCGGACGTCGAACAGCCGGCCGTACTCGCCCCACAGTTCGATGCGGCGGTGGGTGAGGATGTTTTCGAGGAACGATCCGGTCCAGGTCGTGGTCGTCGCGCCGAGCAGCGTGCCGCTGCGGTTGTTGGCGCTGTAACCCGGGTCGCGTTCGGCCATGACGGTGTTCATCAGTTCGCGGGCGCTCTTGAGGTCGTCCAGCCGCAGGGCCGCTTCGGCAGCCGTGAAGTACATCTCCTCGACGCGCATGTAGATGTAGTCGCCCAGGAAGGAGGCCACGTTGCCGAACGAGAATTTTTTGCTGACGTAGGGCGACTCCTTGTCCGAGGGGTCCCACCAGTCGCGGCGGATGTCTGTTGCGCTGATGCGGTTGTAGAGCTGTTTGCTGATCAGCTTCGGAGCCGATTTGGCATAGGCGCCCTCCTTGTTGTCCATGTGGGTGAAGAACCCGGCGTAGCCGCCCGCCTGGTCGGCCACCTGAATGCCTGCGCCCCACATGACGTTCTGCTTGCCGAGCGAGTTCATGCCGCCCGTCAGGTCGCTCTTCGTGCCGACGGCGTAGCCGCCTTCGTCGATCACGCGCTTGGCCGCCTTGAACGCTCCGTCCCAGTCGCCTTCCGCCAGACAGGCGCGCGACTTGATGCCCAGGGCCACGTAGAGGTTGATGTGCGATTTGTTATTCTCGGCCAGCGTGGTTTCCCTGGCCTTTTCGAGCAGTTCGATAGCACGGTCGATGTCCTGGTCGATGCGGCCGTAGACCGTGCGCAGCGATTCGCGGGGCTGTCCGCCCGTGTCGATCGACGTGCCGGTGGTGTAAACCGGTACGCAGGCCTCGTTCCAGCGCGAAGCGCCCGTCAGAGGGTTGTAGGGGGCGCGGGAGAACCACGTCGCCAGGTTCAGGTAGCAGAGCGCCCGGATGGCGTAGGCCTGTCCTGCGACGTAGGCCACGTCGGCCTCCGTTCCGGCCATTTCCGGCTCGGCGTCGATGATGTAGTTTACGTTGGCGATCCACTTGTAGTTGGCGTACCAGACGTCGTACGACCGGAAGGCCGACGAGGTGTAGTTGCTCTTGACGTTGTAGCAGTGGTCGCCCCAGAACCAGCCGTTGCCCTGCGACTGCATGATCAGGTCGTCGGCCATGCAGTCGAGCGCCAGGTTGTAGGCCGCGATGCCGAAGCACTGGTGGGTGTTTGCGGTCGTGGACCATCCGGCCGTCCACATCGAGCGGTAGACGCCGTTGACCGAAGTGATGGCCGTGGATGCCGATTTGAGCAGTTCCTTGCCCGAACCCGAGTCGGTCGGGGAGAAATCGAGCATCGAGTCGCTGCACGAGGGGGCTGATAAGCCGATCAGCGCGATGATAAGATATATTGCTTTTTTCATAGTTGTTTTCTCCCGTGGTTAAAAGTTCAGGTCGATACCGAATGCGATCACGCGCGACGGGGTGTAGCTGTAGGCCACCGATCCCGTGAAGTTATACTGCGGGTCCATGCCGTCCATGTGGTTGAACATGGCGATGTTGTCCAGCGTGGCGTAGATGCGCAGCGACTCGATGTCGATCTTCTTGAGCCAGCGCTTGGGAAGCGTGTAGCCGACGGTGATGTTCTTGATGGCGAAGTACGAGGCGTCTATCAGCGAGTTGTCGGCCGTGGCGTACGATCCGCCCACTTCGAGCATCGGCACGTCGGTCTTGTCGCCCGGCCTCTGCCAGCGGCGTTTGGCGTTTTTGTGCCAGTTGTTGCCGGCGTACTGCACGTACATCGAGCCGTTGTAGAGTCCGTCGTAGACCCATCCGCCGATCGAATAGGTCGTCAGGAACGAGACGTCGATATTCTTCAGGATCGTGAACGTCGAACCGATGCTGCCGAAAAGCTTCGGCTCGCGGCTTTCGTGGTAGTACTTGCTCAAGGTGGCCATCGCCACGTTGTCGGTGATGTACTCGTCGCAGCGCGTGTTCACCAGCGAACCCTCGTCGTTGACCGTCTGGGTCCAGTAGGCATAGTAGAGCTGCTTGCCCGTGGCGGGGTCCACGCCGGCCGTTTTCGGCAGGTAGAAGGTGTAGATCGGCCGCCCCACCTCGATGACGCGGATGCCCGACGTGATGACATCCTGGCCGCCCGTGAGCGAGAGCACCTTGTTGCGGTTGAACGAACCCATCAGCGTCGCGTCCCAGCGGAAGTCGCGCTTGTCGAGGATCGTTCCGCGCAGCGAGACTTCGAGTCCCTGGTTGCGCAGCGAGCCGACGTTGTCGTTGAAGCCCGTGAATCCGGTCGAGATCGGCAGCGGACTGTTGAGCAGCATGTCGCGCGTTTTGCGGTTGTAGTACTCGACCGAAACGCCCAGGCGTCCGCCCAGCATCGTGGCCTCGATGCCGGCGTTGAGGTTGCCGTTCTTCTCCCAGGTCACCTCCCTGTTTTCGAGTTTGTCGACGAAGGCGCCCGCATCGGTGGCATTGGGCCACGTGTAGTCGTAGAGACCCTGCCATGCGTAGTAGGTTCCCAGGTTGTCGTTGCCCTGTACGCCGTAGGAGACCTTCAGCGTGAGGTTGTCGAGCCACTGGCGGGTGTTCTCCATGAACTGCTCCTCGGAGATGCGCCACGAGGCGCCCACCGACCAGAAATGGCCCCAGCGGTCGCCGGGGTGGAAGCGCGACGAACCGTCCGTTCGCCAGCTGGCGTCGACGTAGTAACGGCTCTTGAAACCGTAGTTGACGCGCGCGAGGTAGGACTCCACGCCGTAGTTGTGCGAATAGCTGTTGTTGTCGGTGGTCGTCACGGCGGGGCCTAACTCGTCGATTCCGCCGACGATGCCGGTTTTTTCGCCGTTGGCGTAGTTGTACTTGTAGCGGTAGTACTCATGGCCGGCCAGCAGGTTGAGGGAGTGGTCGCCGAACGTGCGGTCGTAGGTCAGCAGCTGGTTGAACGTGTAGCTCAGCGTGCGTGTGTTGGTCTTGCTGAGGCGTCCGCCCTGCTGGGCCGCGTTGCCGTGCTCCTTGTCGTAGACCAGCGTGCGCTGGTAGTCGGTGTAGTCCGTACCGAAGTTCATCGTCAGCTTCAGTCCGTAGAGCCGGGCCTCTTCCCTGACGGTTCCGAAGGTGATGTAGCTGCGCGCCGAAAGCGAGTTGCGGGTGTAGTAGGCCTTGTTGTTGTAAAGTTCGGCCTTCGAGTTGAAGCCCTGGGCCGAGGGGCGGTTGGCGTAGCCGTTGTCGTCCTCCGAACCGTATTCGTATTGCAGCTGCCCGTCGGCGCCGCGCACGTTGTTGCCGGCCATGTCCTTCAGGTAGACGGGATAGACCGGGGCCATGAACTGCGCCGTATACCAGACGTTCGACGTGCTTGCGTCCTCGAAACTCTGGTAGCTCGATTCGCTGTGGGCGAAGTTGGCGTTCATGCCGATCTTGAGCCAGCTCTTGGCCTGCGAATCGGCGCCCACGCGGCCCGTGTAGCGGGAGAAGTCGGTGTTCTGGAGAATGCCGTCCTCCATGTAGTAGCCCAGCGATGCGACGTAGTTGGCGCGTTCCGAACCGCCGTTCACCGAGACGATGTGTTCGGTGCGCACGGCCGAATTGTCGCTGATCTCGTCCAGCCAGTTCTCGTTCCAGGCTGCTTTGGCGTCCGAACGGATCTTGCCCGTCGACTGGTCGATCAGCGTCTCCCACGTGTAGTTCTTGTAAGGGTTGTAGTATTCGGGGTTCTTCAGTCCGCCGATCTGCTGGCCGAGGTTGGCGGCGGCATAGCGGCTCGCGCCCTCGAAGTCCATGCCCGTGCCGTACTGGGCGCTGTTGCGCAGCGCTTCGTAGCTCATTTCGACGTAATCTTTCATGCCGACCAGGTCGTAGCGCGGGATGGCGCGCGAGGCGATGCCGACGTTGCCCTTGTACGAAATGCGGATCTTGTCCTTCTTGCCCTTCTTGGTCGTGATGACGATGACGCCGTTGGCTCCGCGGGCGCCATAGAGCGCACCGGCCGATGCGTCCTTGAGCACGGTCATCGTCTCGATGTCCGCGGGGTTGATCGAACTGAGCGACCCGTCGAAGGGGATGCCGTCGACCACGTATAATGGTGTCGCCGAGGCGTTCACCGACCCGATGCCGCGGATGATGACCGATGCCGCCTCGCCCGGCTGGCCGCCGCCGGAGGCGACCTGCACGCCGGCTACGGTTCCCTCGAACGATTTGGTGACGTTGCCCACGACGCGTTTCTGGAGTTCGCCGCCCTTGACGACGGCGGCCGAACCGGTGAACGACTCTTTCTTGGCCGTACCGTAGGCCACGACCATCACGCCTTCGATCTCGGCGGTGTCCTCCCGGAGCGTGACGTCGATGCGGGTCTTGCTGCCGACGGGGATTTTCTCCGTCTTGTAGCCCAGGTAGGAGACGACGAGCGTGGCGTTGGCCGGGACGTTGGTCAGGGTGTAGTCTCCGTCGACGTTCGTCGTGATGCCCTGCGTAGTGCCCTCCACGAGAACGTTCGCGCCGATGATGGCTTCGCCGTTGGCTCCGGTGACTTTGCCGCTGACGGTGACGTTCTGCGCCCAGGAGGCCGTCGTCCATGCCAGCGACAGGATGCACCAGAGAATTGCTGCTATCTTGTTCATAGATGTACTCTTATTTGATATTGTGCGTGTTGTGAATGATGGTCCAGAGGTCGCCTTCGGGTTTCGCTCCGGCGGGCAGCTGGACGCTCTCCATCGGGTAGATGAACTTCCCGGGGTTGGCGATGGGTTTCCCGACGGGCGACCGGAGCGGTTCGTTCGCGCGGGTTGCGGCCTGCGCCTTCGCCCGGGCGGCTGCCGGAGCCGCGCTGGTGGTCGCCGAACCCCATTTGGTGACTTTGTCGCCGACCGTGTTGGTCGCCGTCGCCATGAAGACGTACGTGGTTTCAGGCGTTACGCCGCTCTCCCCGGTGAAGAGGATGGCAAAGCCGTTTCCGTTGATGTAGGGGAGGTATTCCTCCTTGACGTCGTGTCCGAACTCCTCGATCACGGCCGGATAGTTGTTCGTGCCGACGTTCGCCAGGGCGCTCTGTTTGAAAATCGCGTAACGCACCGTTGCGATGTCGATGCCCTTCATGACGCCGGCCACGGTGTTGTGCGTCGGGCCGTAGTTGGCGTTGGTCGAGGCTGCGGCTGCGAACCACGCGGCGGCCTCCGTGCTGGTCTTCGTGGTGACGGAGTTGACGCAGACCGTTTCGGCACCGCTCGACGAGGTGGCCAGCGTGAGCAGCGTGTAGGACGTGCCGGCGCTGACGCCTTCCGTAAGTCCGTTGTAACCGTCGGCGCTGTTGACCGTCGCCGAGAGCAGCGCAGGGTTGAACTGGAGTCCGTAATTGGGGTCTTTCAGGAATGCGGCGACGGCCTGCCGGTCGTAGGGGTCGGGGAAGACCTGGTTGAAGAGTTTGGTCGTCAGCGTACGGTAACGGACGTCCGTCACGTCGTCTCCCTTCCAGTGGGTCCACACGGAGTTGGTCCAGCCGTAACCCGTCATGGCGAGGTAGGCGTTGCTGATGTAGAACCGCTGCGTGAACCAGTCGCTGCCGCCGTAGTTCGGACCGGCGGAATAGCCGTCGGCCGTGGTTTTGAACTGCGTGGAGGAGAGGTTCGAGGTGATGTTGCCCCGCAGGTCCATGCCGAATGCGAAGATCACGTAACTCAACTCGGGGGTGAGTCCCGTCATCTGAAGGCTCTGGGTCCCCGATTTGAGCATCGAGGCCATGGCCAGCTGGAGGCTGATGCCCTGCTTTTTGGCGTATTCGACGATATAGGTCTGGAAGGCGGTCATCAGCTCTTCGGGCGAATACTTGGCGAAGGTCGTGGCCGGGAGGATTTCATAATAGTAGGTTTCGTCGCTGGAGGCGTAGATGTCGAACGCCACGGCGTCGGAGATGATCGTCGTCGGGGCGATGACCAACGGCGGAACGTCGGCGTCCGAGGTGACGAACGAGAGCTGTGCGGCCTCCGAGTTGGTGAAGCGCGTGGCGTCGGACGTCATGGCGCGCACCGAGAAGGAGTAGGTGCGGCCCTTGTCGAGCTTCGACAGGATGACCGTACGGTTTCGGGTGGTCGCGACCTCCCCGCCGTCGACCGAGAACTCGTAGAGTTCCGCTTCGGGCACTTCGGTCCAGGAGATGACTGTTTTCGACGCATAGGCGCTGCCGAGTGTGATCTTCGGCTGGGGAAGCTGCTCCAGGTCGTCGGTCAGCACGTGGATGTAGGTGAAGGGGGATTCGGTGTATTCGGCCGGGTCCCGGGGACAGGCCTTGACCGCCACGACATACTCTTTCTGTCGTTCCAGACTGTTGAATTCCAGCCGGCAGTCGGTCGTCGGGGTCTCGCTCCCGCCGTCGAACGTGTAGACGTAGGACCCTGCGTCGTCGACGGCTTCCCAGCGGAGGGTGAATCCGGAGGTCGTCAGGTCGCTGACGATGATCTGCGGCTGTGCGACGGCCTGCAGGCCGGAGCCGGTTTCTGCCGCGTCGTCGTCCGACGAGCAGGCGCACAGTCCCGCGAGGCTCGCCGCAGCGAATGCCGCGTATTTATAGAAGGTTTTCATAGGTTTGATTCTCTTTTGCGTTAGTGAATGTGTCATTCGACGGTTACCTCGATCGGTTTGCGAATGGCCGCGCCGTCCGAGACGATGATCGTCGTCCGGCCTTTCTTGAGGCCGGTGAGCTTCATCACTCCGCCCCGGAGTTCGATCTTCACGAGGTCGGGGACGGAAACGGTGTACCCCAGGACATTGGTGGCGGTGAAGTAGTTGCCCAGGTCGATGCTGACGGTGGCGCCCACGCCGACCCGCTGCGCCGGGATGCCGTCGATCTTGGCGATGGTCCGCAGCAGCTTGTAGGTGTCGAGGCTGCCGATGCCCATGTTGCCCAGATACTGCTGGTAACTGCCGGTGCAGTAGCGGTCGACGGACTGGGTGCTGCTCAACAGCGCCTGCCGGAGCATTTCGCCCGTAAGGCCCTTGCGTTTTTCAGCGCCGTAGTAATAGCTGACGGCCAGCGCGCAGGCTCCCGACACGTGGGGGCAGGCCATCGAGGTTCCCTGGCTGCCTTCGTAGCCCGAAGAGCCGTCGGCGGCCACGCTCGTGCTGTAGACGCCGCCGTAGGCGTTGCTCAACATCTGGTCGCCGCCCGGGGCCGAAATCCGGACCCATTTTCCGTAGTTGGTGTAGTAGGCCGGGGCGCCCGTGAATCCGGTTGCGCCAACGCTGATCGCGTTGGCGTCGGCGGCGGGATAGCAAATCTCGTTCGAGGCGTCGTTGCCCGCGGCGAAGAGGACGATGCCGCCGGCCATCGGACCCGTCTGGTTGCCGTTTTCATCCAGTCCCGCATATTTGTTGAAGTATTCCATGGCACGCGAGAGCGCCGAGTAGGAGCCGCGCGTCCAGTCGGTCACGGAGATGGTTCCGGCGGTGTATCCCCAGCTGTTCTGGCAGATCACGGCGCCGTTGTCGGCGGCGTACTTGATGGCGCGGATCTGTCCGGCCAGTCCGGCGCCCGACGATCCGGACTCCGACTTGCCGAGAATCTCGCACGACATGATCTTCACGCCGTCGCCCCTGCCCGAGCCGCCTGCGATGCCGCAGACACCCACGCCGTTGTTGTTCACGGCGGCGATCGTGCCGGCGACGTGCGTGCCGTGCATCAGTTCGGCCGAGAAATCCAGTTCGCCGGTCTCCTTGGTGAAGTTGTAGCCGTAAATGTCGTCCACATAGCCGTTGCCGTCGTCGTCGACGCCCGGCGTGCCGTTCAGTTCGGCCTCGTTGACCCACATGTTGGCGGCCAGGTCCTCGTGGTCGTACTTGACGCCCTGGTCCACCACGGCGACGATCACGTCGGGATCGCCCGTCGAGAGCTGCCAGGCGGCGTACACGTTGGCGTCGGCGCCCAGTCTGCTCGCCTGTGCGAAGACGTTGCCCGTATTGTTGTAGTGCCATTGCATCTGCTGCGAACGTTCGCTCTCGTTGAAGGGGAAGGGGACGTTGCGCACCTCGTCTTCGATGGCGCGGGTGACGCTCTGCGCCCCGGCGGCGGGGGATGCCGTGCGGCGGTAGTCCGAAGTTTCGGCGGCCAGCGAGTATTCGATGATCTCGATGTCCTTGCACGAGGAGAGCAGGCTGGCCATCTCGCTCGTCGGGACCGACGGGTCGTATTTGGCGTAATACCAGAGGTGCAGGCCTTCCCGGCGGGTACGCTCTTCGAAGCGCCCGCCGTCCGGAAAGAGCCGTTCGAAGCGGACGGTGTTCACCGTGTTGAGGATGCGGTCGATCTCGTCGATGCCGCTGCCTTTCGAAACGCCCTGCGCGCGGCTCTTTTCCACGATGCCGGAGGCCTCGGTCTTCAGTTTGAGGATGATCTCGCCGCCGATGGCCGCCGGGGAGGCGTTGACGATGACGGGACCCGCGGTCTCTTCGCCGCTGCTCTGCGTGTCGTCCTTGGCGCACGATGCCGCCGCGAGGACGGCTGCCGCCAGAAGGAGCGATTTGAATATGTATTTCATAGACGATCAGTTTTTGGAGTTATTCCCGGATGCAGCGTATCTGTGCCGAACAGTCGTGTTCGGCGAGCCTGTAATTGCACCAGTTGGGGTTGAAATTCACGAAGTAGACCGATGCCTTCGTCGCGTCGGGAGACGCCTGGGCGGTCCAGTAGAACGCCATGCCTCCCGTGTAGTTGCAGATGCTCACCGAGATGTAGTCCGTGTAGTAGATGTTGCCGGCCATCGGGTAGTAGTCGCCGGTGTTTTTCCAGCGGCGCCCGCAGTCTTCGTAGACGTTCCAGTCCCATTTGGGGCTGACGCCGGTTTCGTCGTAATCCGCCGCGGCGCCGCCGTTGGTGATCGAGTTGTTTCCGGCGGGAATGCCCCAGAGGTCTGGCCCCGGGACCTTGTAGCCCGGAGGACAGGGGTCGAAAATGGTCTTCTCGGGACCCCACAGCCCCGGATGCGTGGCCTTCGAGTCGGTTCCCGTGCAGTACCAGTCGGCGTGGCCGTTGTACGGCGACTGCAGGTAGGTCATCGGGTTCTGGATCGAATTGGGGATGTTGGCCGGCGGCGTGGCGAGCACGGCGGCCTGCGCGTCGTAGACCCAGGTTCCCGTGCCGTCGCCGATCGCGGTGTTCGGTTCGTTGTAGGCCGGGACGTTGTCGCCGTCGGTATCCGCGTGATAGGGCGAGCGCGAAGGCGTGAAGGGGTCCTTGCGGCCCCATTCGTAGAACATGCCGCGGTTGCCCACGTCCATCGGGGTGTTGTTCAGCGCCCCGAGGTTGCGGTCCATGATCACGGCGGCGACTTTGCCTTCCGAGTCGATGTGGTCGTGCGCGGTGATTTCGTCGTTGCAGACCCAGATGTGCCAGCTCCAGACGATGTTGCCCTTGATGTCCTTCACGGCGATCACGGCGTTGCCCTCCGACCGGCCCGTCGAAAAGGTCACGTAACCTCCCCGGTAGATCGGCGCGCCGTCGATGATTTCACGCGACATGGTCTTGTCGCCGTCGTGGCGCGATTCCCAGAGCAGTTCGGCGAAGGCGCCGTCGTCGATGGCGAGTCCGTAGTTGGCGATGTAGTCGCTGACTCCGTCACCGCCGCCGTTGCCCTTGATCGATGCGTCGAATTTGTAGACGCCGCCGGTCCGGGCGATGTAGCAGTTGGCGGTGCCTTCGGCGCTCAGGTTGACGCTTCGTTCGGCGCGCTGTACGAGCGCAACCTCCTGCGAAACGGTCTCCCCGTTCTTCTCGGCGCTGACCGTGAGTTTGCCGGTCAGGGTTTCGGCTCCGGCGTTGATCAGGGTCTCGACCAGCAGGGCGTTGCCGTCCTGCCGGGCGACGGTGAACCAGTCGCCTTCAGCGGCGTAGTCCCAGCCGTCGGCGTTCGTCGCCACAGCGATCACGGCGTTGCCTCCGTCGGCGTCGAAGATCACTTTTTCGCTCGACACCTCTACGTAGGCTTTGCTTTCGCCCTCCTCCGGCCAGATTCGGGTGGTCTCGGTGCAGGCTGCCAGCAGTGCGGCCGACAGCACTGCGATGCTGCATATTATCGTATTTTTCATGTTCGGGATCGTTTTGTGTTCGTCTATTCCTTCCACGTGGTGGGGATCTTGTCGTAGTCCGAGAGCTTCGTACATCCCGCAAAGCTGCTCTTGGCGGCGGTGATCGCGGTGAGTCCCGAGGCGGCGGCATTCTCCGCCGTGCGGTCGTACAGGTGGTATTTCACGCCGTCGACGACCGTGTAGGGCGATTCGCCTTCGAGCGATGCGCAGCCCTGGAAGGTCGAAGTCAGCGTCTTGAGCTTCACGGCTTCGTCGAACATGCTCGCCGGAATGCTCTTGAGCTTCCCGCAGTCACGGAAAAGATTCGCTACGCTGGTCAGTTTGACGGGGCTGACGAGCATGTTCTTGCCGACCTCTTCGAGCGACACGCAGCCGTCGAAGACCGAATTGAACATGGTGGCCGAGGCGCAGTTGAACACCTCCGACCCGACGCGGACCAGTCCCGTGCAACCGGCGAACAGACTGGTGTAGGTTGAAATCTGCGCGGTTTTCAGCAGTCCGTCGGGGATCGCCCGGAGCGACGTGCAGTTGAAGAATGCCTTCTGGAAATTGAGCGACGTTCCGTTCAGTCCCGTGAAGGCGTCCGGTGCGATGCTTTCGATTCCCGAGCATCCGGAGAACATCTCCGTCAGGGTTTTCGTCTTGGTGTTGGTCTCGAACAGGCGCGCGGGAACCGCTGCGAGCCGGGTGCAGTTCAGGAAGCACTGGGCCGCGGTGGTCACATTGACGTTCTTGGCGAAGAGTCCGGCGGGAATCGTCTCCAGGGCGGAGCATTCGGAGAACGCGTTGTTGAAGGCCGTCGCCCCGGTCAGTCCGTCGAAGATTCCGGCGGGCACGCTCTTCAGCGCCGTGTTCCCTGCGAAGAGATAATCGCATTTGGCCGAGGCGGTGCTCGTTCCGAAAAGGAGGCCGACCGATTCGAGGGCCGTGCAGTTCTGCAGGGCGTTGGAGTAGGTCGTCACTTTCGGGTTGCCGGCGAACAGTCCGTCGGGCAGCGTCGTCAGTGCGGCGCAGTTCTGGAACACCTTGCCGAAGGTCGTGACGGAGGGATTGCGGCTGAACAGACCGGCGGGAGCCGTTTTCAGTCCCGACGCCGCGAATACGCTGGTGGCGGTCGCCAGGTTCGGCATCCCGGCGAAAATATCCTCCGGAATGCTTTCGAGCAGCGTGCAGTTTTCGAACAGGCTGGCCACGCTGGTGATCGCGGGTGCCCCGGCGAACGCCTCCGCCGAGACGGTTTTCAGGTTGTCGCAGTCCTTGAACATCGAGGAGATATTCTTGCAGGCGGCGCAGCCGGAGATGATGTTGGCACCGATCTCTTCGAGTCCCGTGCAGCCTGCGAACAGCCCCGAGAACGAAGTGACCTTGGAAAGTCCGCCGAGTACGCCTTCGGGGATGCTTTTGAGCGAGGTGCAGCCCTTGAAGACATTAGTGAACGAAGTGACCGCCGTATTGGTGGCGAACAGCCCTGCGGGTAGTGTCGTGAGCGACGTGCAACCGCTGAAGGCGTCGTTGAAGGCGGTGACCAGGGTGAAGCCGTCGAACAGTCCTGCGGGCACTTCGGTCAGCGACGCGCAGTCCTTGAATATGTTGTTGAAGGCGGTCTTCGTCACAGTCGTGAAGGCTCCGCTGTTCCTGAACAGTTCGGCGGGGACGCTTTGCAGTTCGGCGCAGCCGGTGAAACAGCTCATGAAGGTCGTCACCTTGTCGCAGTCGGCGAACAGGTCGGACGGAACACTTTGGATAGCCGTTTTGCTGAATGCGCTCTGGAAATTGGTGACCTTGTGGTTGTTGGCGAACAGGCCGGCCGGGACGGATTTCAGGCTGGTTCCCGAGAACAGCATGCGGAACGAATCGACCTCGGGGTTGTTGGCGAACAGGCCGGCCGGGACGGATTCGAACGAAAGCGTGTTGGCGAACAGCGAGTTGAAGGTCGTCACCTTCTTGTTGTTGGCGAAGAGTTTTTCGGGAACCGTCTTCAGCTTGCCGTTCGAGAAGATGATCGAGCAGTCGGTCAGCTCCGTGTTTCGTGAGAAGAAATCCTCGTCGATCTGGGTGATCGCCGTGCCGGAGAAGAGCGAGCCTACCGAGGTGATCTTCGTGCAGTTGTAGAGCAGGTCGGCGGGCACTTCGGTGACCGCGTTGCAGTTCTGGAAGCAGTAGGCGAAGGTTTCCGCCTCGGTCGCATGGTCGAGCAGTCCGTCGGGAACGGCTTCGAGGACGCGGCAGTCGGCGAATGCATAATAGAAGGTGGTGACCTTGGCGAAGGCTTCGGTGTTGTCGGAGGGAATCCGTTCCAGTTCGCGGCAGTTCTGGAACGCGCGCGCCATCGAGGTCAGCCCCGTGCGGCCCCAGTTGTAGACCTCCTTGAACTGGTTGCCCAGTCCGTAGGTGGGGATGTCGTAGGAGTTCAGCGACGGCACGCTGCCCTTGACCGAGACGATGTAGTAGCCCGGGTCGGTGTAAGTGTGTGTGGGATAGGCGGAGGTGACGTTTTCTTCGATATTGCCGTCGCCCCAGTCGATGGTGGCGTCGATGGCCTTGTCGAAGGGAAGGAAGGTTTTGAGGCTCGAAGAGGTGATGTCGATTCCGAGGATGAAGGCGTCGAGGTCCAGGCCGGTCTGGGAGACGGTGACGACCTGTTCGGTCTGGTTCTGTTTGCCGTCACCGGCCGATATGGTGATGGTTGCGGTGCGCGACGATCCGCTCGAATTGGTCTCGGCGGTGATTGTAAGCCCCTGCTCGGTTTTCGTGGCGGAGAGCCAGTCGGAATTTTCGGAAAGCGTGTACTCCCAGTCGTAGTTGGACCTGATTCCCAACTCTTTTTTGTCGGATTCGGTGGGAGTGGGCGAGAGGGGGATGGTTTTTAGCGAAACATTGACGTAGACGGCACGGTCCTGCGTGACGCGGATCGTTTCAGTGACGGGATTTCCCCCCCCCTCGCCGGCAATCAGCACGAAGGTCGTTTCGCGGTCCTCGATCTCCTCGTTGGGGTCGAGCGTCATCGTGACTTTGTCGCCCTGCTGTTCGAGAAGCAGCCACGGGCAGTCTTTGGTTTCGAAGACCCAGTCTTCGTCGGTCGACTGCACCTCGAATTCGGCGGTCAGTTCGCCGACGGCGGGAATCTGGAAATTGTTTTTCGATGCGGCGATTTCGAGCGTGCCGTATGCGTTCTGCTTGGTGGAGATGGTCGCGGTCTTGTCACCGGCGGTAATGGTGATCGTAGCCTGCTGCTGCTCCTCGAACTTGTTGCCCTCGCAGCTCAGGATGAGCTGGTCGGCGACATCGTCTTTCTCGATGGTCAGCCAGCCGGCGTTGACGGCGTCGTATTTCCAGGTCGTGTTGGTCCGGATGTCCACGACGACTTCGCCGCCCAGGCTCTTGAAGCCGATCGAGGCGTTGCGTTCGTCTTCAGCGGCGAACCACGTGTTTTTCGACGAGATGCCCAGTTCGGCCGCGACGCCGGACGGTTCGTCGCCCGGAACGGGGTTGGTGTAGGTGATCGTCTCTTCGGAGCACCCCATCATGCCGAGCAGTAAAGCTGTCAGTGCATATAATTTTTTCATGTGTGCTGCGGTTTAATGTTTCGATACGGGAAAGGTGCGGTCCGAGGGGGCGATGCCGTCGGCGGCCCGGGTGACGGAGGTCGAAGCCGTGCCGGTGTCGGCCGGAATGTCCCAGTCCACGAGGTACATCGTGCCGGTGGCGTAGTAGAGGTCGCCGAACGACAGCCACTGCTGCTCCTGGTATCCGATGATGCCCAGCGTGGTGTACGGCGGCTCGAATCCGGTCAGAAGGATCGCCTTGCGGTTTTCGTCCGCGTCGTCGTTGTAACCCTCTCCCAGCCTGCCGGTCAGCATGCCGTTGTGGAAACCTCCGCCCTGCATGTTGATCGAGTACAGGTAGTGGAAGCGCGAGACCGTCGAGGAGATCTCGCGGGTGTAGCAGAGCCTGCCGAGTTCGATCGACATGGTTTGGGTGTTTTTGTCGTAGGCGGCTTCCACGACCGTGCCCGTCAGGAACAGGTTCTTGATGTAGAAACTTTTGCGGTACTCTTTCTCTTCGACGGTGCAGAACGTGCCCGTGCCGCTCACGCCGATCGGCTCACGGCCGTAATACCAGTTTTCCGCATAAAGCCCGTAATATCCCAGCATCTGATAATAGGGATTTTCCTCGCGTGAGATTTGTGAAACGGACACTTTGCAGGTTTCCGTAGCGGAGCCTTTGGTCGAACGGACGGTGAGCGTCGCGTCGCGGTGTGCGTCGGGATTGCGCGGGGCGCCGACGCGTACCGTTCCGCTGACCGGGTCGCTTTCGACCGAAACCCAGTCGGCGTCGCTCGTGACGCTCCACTGGCCGTTGGTGACCACGGTGAAGAGAACGCTCTCGCCTTCGGAATCCAGCGAAATTTCGTCCGAAGCGGTGGTGGACAGCAGGACCGTTTCCCGAGAGAACGCCTGGTGAACGGTGATTTCCTGTTTGTCGCCGGCCGTTTCCACGGCGATTTTCGAGCTGCGGACATCGTCGGTCGTATTGCCTGTCACGGAAATGGTCAGCAGACCGTCTTCGGAAACCAGCGTCACCCAATCGTCCGGACAGCTCACCTTCCAGTCGGAGGGCGTGGCTACCGCGACGGTGGTCGTTCCGCCTTTCTGGGCGAACGCGACACTGCTTCGCGAGAGGACGATCACATCCGCGACCTCCTCTTTGTTCTTGTCATCGCAGCCGCTTGCGGCGCAGAGGACGAGAACCGTCAATAGCGTAAAGCATCTTCTCATAAAAATTGGATTAGGAATAAAAAATGGATAGGTACGGTATCCCGTTTCCGGAGAACCGTATTTGCTGAAAATTGCATCATACCGAATTTTTGGACTTGTTTATTTGCGGCACAATATAAGAAAAATTTGTCCGAATGTCTTCTGGAAAACCAGAAAATATTGTCGTGCGAATCTTTTCTGTCTGCTTGTTTTTCGGCCGAATATGTATGTATGTTGTTGAACAATAGCGAATTCGAAAAACGCAGGCTGTTTTTTGGCTGTGGCTGTTTTGCTTGTCGGATATTGTTGTTGCGGGAGTGTTCCGGGTCCGGAGGGAAAGAACGATTTTTGTTAAATATTGACCATGTCGTGCGTAAGTCGTTGAATGATCGCTGATAACCTCCGCTCCGGCGGCGGTTGCCGCGATTTTCCGGCGGCGGAGTCCCGATATTGACCGCTTTTTGTTACTTTTGCAAAAAGAAAGAAATGAAACCCGTCGAACTGTTAGCTCCTGCCAAAGATTACGCCTCGGCCGCGGCGGCCGTGGATTACGGCGCCGATGCGGTCTATATCGGCGGCGCGCGGTTCGGCGCGCGGCAGGCCGCAGGGAACTCCGACGGGGAGATCGCCCGGGTCGTGGAGTACGCCCACCGCTTCGGAGTGCGGGTCCATGCCACGCTCAACACGCTCGTGTGGGACGACGAACTGGAGGCCGCCGAACGGCAGGCCCGGGCGCTGATCGCCGCGGGCGTCGACGCGCTGATCGTGCAGGACATGGCTCTGCGGCGGATGGACCTTCCGGTGGAACTGCACGCCTCGACGCAGGTTTCGAACCGCACGCCCGAAGGGGCGCGGTTTCTGGGCGAGGCGGGGTTTGCACGGGTGATTCTCGAACGCAACCTCTCGCTGGAGGAGATCCGGGCCATCTGCGCTGCGACGGCTGCCGAGGTCGAATGTTTCGTCCACGGGGCGATCTGCGTGGGGTACAGCGGCCGCTGTTTTCTCTCGCGGTCGATGTCCGCACGCAGCGGCAACCGCGGGGCGTGCAGCCAGCCCTGCCGCCTGGCCTGGGACCTGACCGACGGGCGTGGCCGGACCTGGATCGCCGGGAAGCACCTGCTGTCGGTACGCGACATGAACCTTTCGCAACGCATTGGCGATCTGCTGGATGCGGGCGTCACTTCATTCAAGATAGAAGGTCGGCTCAAGGATCTCGCTTATATCCGCAACGTTGTGGCCTACTACCGCCGGGCGGTGGACGAGGCGCTGGCCCTGCGGCCGGGGTTTCGGCGGTCGTCCGTCGGCGAGAGCGTCCCGGATTTCACACCCGACCCGTCGAAGAGTTTCACGCGCGGGGAGTCCGAATACTTTCTGGACGGAAAACGCGCCGGGGTGGCGTCGTTCGATACTCCGAAAGCTGTCGGCGAGCGGGTGGGTCGCGTGGCGGGCGTTTCGGGCGGCACGTTCACGCTCGACGGCGGGCACGACCTTGCGCCGGGCGACGGTGTCTGCTTCCTGACGCCGCGCGGCGTGACCGGAACCAACGTCAATGCCGTGGAGGGCCGCCGCATCACGCCCAACCGCATGGAGGGAATCACGCCCGGGGCGGAGGTCCGCCGCAATTTCGACCGCCGTTTCACGCTGGCCGTGGAGCGCAGCCGCACGCGGCGGGTGATTCCGGCGAAGGCCGCGGCGGAGGCGACGGCCGAAGGGCTGAAACTCACTTATACGGATTGTGAGGGCGTTGCGGTCTCGGCCGTGCGGGCCGTGCGGCTCGATCCGGCGAAGAATCCCGATGCCAATGCCGCCGCGCTGCGTGCCCAGGCGATGAAGTCGGGCGACACGATCTTTGCGGTCCGCGAAGCCGAAGTGCGGGGCGCAGAGTGGTTCGTGCCGGCGTCGCTGGCCGCGGAACTGCGCCGCGAAGCGCTGGCCGCACTCGAACTCGTGCGCCGGGAGCGGCGGCCGGAACACCGCATCCTGTCCGAGAATCCCGCCGCGAAATACCCTTCGGAGCGGCTTACGGCCGAGGAGAACGTCACCAACCGGCTGGCCGAGGCGTTCTACCGCGACCACGGGGTGCGGCAGATCGAACGGGGGCTGGACCTCGCGCCGGCGACCGCCGGGCATGCGGTCATGCGGTCGGCCTACTGCATCCGCCGCGAGATCGGCGAATGTCTCCGGGAGCATCCGCGGCTGCGCGGCGACCTGTTTCTGGAACACGGCGCCTGCCGTTACCGGCTGGAGTTCGACTGCCAGGCATGCGAAATGGCATTGATAGACGAATGTAAAAAATAGAAACCGATCCATGCAGGAACAGCTTACACCCGATTTCAACGATTACGAACTCATCGACACGGGGGATTTCGAGAAACTGGAGCGCTTCGGGCGCTATGTGACGCGCCGTCCCGAGCCGCAGGCCATCTGGCGGCGGACGCTTGCCGAAGAGGAGTGGCGGCGCACGGCCGACGCCTCGTTTCGGCGCGATGCGCGCAGCGACGAGCGGGGCGAGTGGCGTCTCGCTGCCGGAATGCCCGACCGCTGGGCGGTGGAGTATGTCTATAAGCGGATGCGGCTGCGGATGCGGCTGGGGCTTACGTCGTTCAAGCACGTGGGCATCTTCCCCGAGCAGGCCGCCAACTGGAATTTCATCTACGACAGCTGCCGGGCTTTGGCCGGAGGTGAACCATCTGGCGGCGAGCGTGTTGCGGAGTTCGGTTCGAGTGTTGCGGGAGGTGGCGCCCCCAAGGTGCTGAACCTCTTTGCCTACACGGGCGGGGCGACGCTCGCGGCGCGGGCCGCCGGGGCCGAGGTGACGCACGTCGATTCGGTCAGGCAGGTGGTGACCTGGTCGCGCGAGAACATGGAGCTGAGCGGCCTGGAGGGCGTGCGGTGGATCGTCGAGGATGCGCTGAAATTCGTCCGGCGCGAGGTGCGCCGCGGCAGCCGTTACCGCGGAATCATCCTCGATCCCCCGGCTTACGGGCGCGGGGCCGACGGCGAGCGGTGGATTCTGGAGGACAACATCGGCGAAATGCTGGAGTGCTGCGCGCAGCTGCTCGAACCCCGGGGAGCGTTTCTGGTTCTGAACCTCTACTCGATGGGTCTCTCGTCGACGCTGGCCCGCACGGCCGTGAGGCAGGCGTTTGGTGCGCCGCGCGAGGAGCAGTGGGGCGAGTTGTGTTTCACCGACCGGGCCGGCAAGCAACTGCCGTTGGGAACCTATTACCGGTTTACGCGGTAGGATTGTATTTTTGGCGGCAAAAAGACTGAACCGCGGCGAGTAGCTACCTTTTGGTGTCAAAAGTACAACAAATCCACAAAACGGGCAAATAAGCGCAGTGGTATTGATAATCAGGCTGTTTTTCGTTTCGGTTCGCCCTGTAGAAGTTTTCGAATGGCCAGCCGACGGCATCGTCGAACGAGGTTTCGGTTTCCAAAACATTACCTCGTTCGAAAATGCTTTTCATTTCGCAAAACGGTGATTTTCCGTCTATTGCATTTCCGTTCATCTTGATCGGAGACTCTGCAGAAATTAGTTTTGTACCCCTTAAAAAGCAGAGTTTATGCGCAGCACGTTCAAGGTTCTGTTCTACCTGAAAAGGAACAAGGAAAAAACACAGTCTACGGTTCCGGTCATGGGCCGCATCACGATCAACGGTACTATTTCGCAGTTCAGTGCGAAGCTCACGGTTCCGGAGCGTTTGTGGGAAGTCCGCGGCGGCCGTGCCAAGGGCCGAAGCCTCGAAGCGGATCGTATCAACCGGTATCTGGACGATATTCGCTCTCAAATCGACCGTCATTATCGGGATATCCGCGACCGGGAAAGCTATGTGACGGCCGAGAAGGTGAAGAACGCCTGGCTGGGATTCGGGAAGCGTTACCGCACCCTGCTGTCCACTTTCCGCAGCTTCACGGACGACCTGCACGGGCGTATCGGCGTCGACCGCTCGAAAAACACATGGTACCGCTATCTTGCGACGATGAAACACCTGCAGGCGTTCCTTACGGCGAAATACCATGTGAGCGACATCGCCCTTGCCGAACTGGAACAGTCCTTCATCGAACAGTTCCATGTCTATCTGAAAACGGAACGGGCGCTTAAACTCACGAGCATCTGCCGTTATCTGGACTGCCTGATCAATGTGGTCAAGAT
>UQKD01000029.1 GCA_900541585.1 uncultured Alistipes sp. | reverse complement strand
AGTTCGCTCGCAAAATAGAATTGTCAAAGGCGGCTTATTTCGGATGGTTACGGTTATTCGAAATATACCGGCACGTATACCGTTACGGTGTACGAGCAGAAGGCGCTTCTTTCGGGGACTTATACAGACGGCACTCCGTGGGAGAGCAGTTATGTGGTCGAGAGTCAGACGGCGGAGTTGTTGCGACTCCGCTCCCAAACTGCCGGCAATATTTCGCAGTATGTCGCCGCGGAGATTCCCGATTACGTCAAGGATGGCATTACGGTTAAAAACGTGCGGGCCGAGGCAGAAAAACCTTTCTTGTAAAAGCGGCTGCAAATTATGGTTCTATGGCGGATTCCCGATGGAGTCCGCTTTTTTTCAGAATACCGCGCAGACCTCCATGCCGAAGGTGAGTTTGTGAAGCCGTTCGCGCGACGAACGTACCACGGGAGGTGCGACGTCGTAATCGGCCGTGAACCGCACGCCGAGGTTCTGCGTGGCGAGGTAAGTGGTCGAAAGTCCGGTTCCGAAGGAGAATCCGGCGCGTCCTTCCAGCCTGCGCAGGTCCGTGCGGCACGGTTTGTAGATCTCGCACCCTCCGAGCAGTTTGGCGCCCACGAGCCACCGCATCGAAAAAGGGTAGGAAAAGTAGGGGCCCGCGTACATCGACGCGCACTCCAGGTTGTCGTTCTGGGCAACGCCGTTGACCTTCACACGCAGGTTGGTGCACGACATGCGGCCGCCGAAGCCCCAGTAGGGCGTCGCGAACCAGGCGCCCTGCACCGAGACGGCCGGTCCCGAGAGGAACTGCATGTGCATCCCGGGATAGGGCGTGTAGCTTCCGGGCACGGTCGAGAATCCGAGGCTGAACCCGAGGAACGACGGCCGGCGGTAGCGGTCGTAGACCGAGCAGGTCTCCGTGACGTTCAGTCCCTTTTCCTTGAAAATCAGGTCGGCGAGGAAATATCCCAGTTCCGTGGCGAGAATGCCGATGCCGGCGCCTACCATGATGTCGCTCATCCAGTGGCGGTTGTTGAGCTGGCGGGTGACGCCCGTCAGCGTCGCCACGGTGTAGCCTCCTATGCTGTACCACGGGCTGCGGTGACCGTACTCCTTGTGGAGCATCGTGGCGGTCATGAAGGCCGTCGCCGTATGCCCCGAGGGGAAGGAGTTGCGCGACGATCCGTCGGGGCGCATCACGCGGCAGGAGTATTTGAGCGAGTTGACCCCGATGGCCATGAGTCCTGCCGAAAAGGCGTCGGAGACCAGCATGCGGCCCCATGAACTGCGTCCCCTGACGCCGCCGGCTTTCAGGGCCACCATCGCCCCGGCGGGAGCATACTGGAGCCAGTCGTCGTAGTCGTGGCGGAACGAACGGCTGTACCCGTTGCGCAGGCGGCGGAAGTCGGAGTCGTAGGCCTGCATCACGACGCCGCCTACGATCAGCGGCGTGCCGACGAAGAACATGCGGTAGGCTTTTGTCGACGTGTGGCGGTCGATGCGCCGCCGGAACTCCCCTCCGGCGCTCATGTCCACACTGTCCGGTAACTGCGCAGCTGCTCCCAGGCCCACGAATGAGAGCAGACAGGCGGCGGTCAGACGTCTGAGCATCGTATTTTATCGCAACTGCTTTCTTTTTCTGTGGATCGCGCGGATGATTTCGCCGCCGACGGCCAGCAGCGAGGTGAAGCCGATCACCTCGGCCCATTGCATCCACGAGAGCGGTTCGGTGCGGAACACCTCGCCTCCGAACTCCACGATCAGCACCTGCCCCACGCCGATCGCTGCGAGGATCAGGAAGAATTCGCGGCAGCCGGCGAGACATGTGAAGACCGAATGGCGTGTCTCGAATCCCTTGGCGTTGAACATGTTCCAGAACTGGAGGAAGACGAACGTCGAGAAGAACACGGTCAGCTGTTCCACCGTGAGTCCGCCCTGCAGGATCGTCCACCGGAAGAGCATTCCCAGCAGTACGACCACCATCGCCGCGCCGCATGTGAAGAGGGTGCGGGCCATGGCGGGGGTGATGATGAATTCGTCCCTTGGGCGCGGTTTGTCGTGCATCACTTCGGGGCTGGGCGGCAGCGAGGCCATGGCCATCGCCGCGAAGGTGTCCATGATGATGTTCACCCAGAGAATCTGCACCACGGTCAGCGGCATCTCGGTTCCGAACACCGCGCCGATGAAGCAAATGGTGATGGCCGCGAAGTTGATCGTCAGCTGGAACAGCACGAAACGCTGGATATTGCGGTAGAGCGAGCGGCCCCACATGACGGCCGTGGCGATCGAGGCGAACGAGTCGTCCAGCAGCGTGATGTCCGAGGCGTCCTTGGCCACGGAGGTCCCTGAACCCATCGAGAGACCTACGTTGGCGAAATTGAGCGCCGGGGCATCGTTCGTGCCGTCGCCCGTCACGGCCACCACCTCGCCGCGCTGCTGCAACAGCCTGACGAGGCGCTGCTTGTCCAGCGGCCTGGCCCGGGACATGATCTTCAGCTCCTGCACGCGTTCCAGCAGTTCTTCGTCGCTCATGGCGGCGAACTCCGTGCCGGTGATGTGGTTGCGGTCGCCGTCCGCGGCGTCGTCCCACAGCCCGATCTGACGGGCGATCTCGCGCGCCGTGGCCGGGGTGTCGCCCGTGACGATCTTGATGCCGATTCCTGCCTCCAGACAGCGCGTGACGGCCGCCGGAACGTCCTCGCGCACGGGGTCCGAAATGGCGGCCACCGCCGCGAAATGCAGCCCGCCCGCCTTGACCGCTTCGAGACAGTCGTCCGATGCGGTTTCGGCCCATGCCACGGCCAGCGTGCGCATGGCGCGGCTCTGGAATCCGAGGAGCTGTTCGGCGACCTGCGCGTCCTTTCCGTCCGGGGCGCACATCGTGCGCACGATCTCCGGGGCGCCCTTCACCGAGAGGATGCGGCGGCCCGAGACGCCGCTCTCGACGATCGTCGCCATGTATTTGCGTTCGGTCGAGAAGGTCAGCCGGTCGACGATCTTCGCTTCGGTGCGCAGGCATTCGTAGTCCTCTCCGTGTTCATGCAGCCATTGGAGGAGCGCCCCTTCCGTGGGGTTGCCGATGATATGGCCTTCGGCGTCGAGGAACGCCGTGGTGTTCAGGGCCACGACCTCGGCGAATTCCCGTGCGGGAAGCGTGTCGTAGCGGATCAGTTCCTGCACGTGCATGCGGTTCTGGGTCAGCGTGCCGGTCTTGTCGGTGCAGATGACCGTCACGGCGCCCATCGTTTCGCAGGCGTGCATTTTGCGCACGAGGTTGTTGGTCTTCAGCATCCGCCGCATGGACATCGCCAGCGACAGTGTGATCGACATCGGAAGCCCTTCGGGCACCGCCATGACGATGATGGCCACCGAGACCATGAAGATTTGCAGAACGTGCTGCGAGATGGTCAGCCAGTCGCTCTCGAGCAGCCCGCCCGCGAAGACCGCCTTTCCGAGCATCACGCAGAAGATCAGCGCCGAGAGGAGGATGCCCAGCCGGCCGATCAGGCGCGAGAGGCGCGTCAGCTGACGGTCGAGGGGTGTCTGTTCTTCGCTCTGCACGGTCGACTGCTCCGTGACGCGCCCGGCCTCGGTCGCATCGCCAACGGCCGTTACGACCATCACGCCGTAGCCGTCCGCCACGGTCGTGCCGCGCAGCACCGCGTTCGAGGGATAGGTCGCCTCGGGATCGAAGTCGGCTTCGTCGACCGTCTTGTCCACCTCGGGTTCGCCTGTGAGCGTCGATTCGTTGATTTTCAGCGACACGGCCTCGACCAGTTCTCCGTCGGCGGGAATCGTCTCGCCGCTCTCGATGTAGACCACGTCGCCCGTGACCACGTCGCGGCGCGGAATTTCGCGGATCGAGCCGTCGCGCATTACCTTCACGGGGATGTCGTCGTTGACCTGGTTGAGCCTCCGGAAACGCCGCTGGGCGTCCCATTCGAACCAGAAGCCGACGCAGGTGGCGAGGATAATGGCGCAGATGATACCCACCGATTCTGTGAAGTCCTTGTGGACGAATCCGATGATGAGCGACAGCACGGCGGCCAGCAGGAGGATGCGGATGATCGGGTCGCGGAATTTTTCCAGCAGCAGGCGCCAGGCCGAATCGTCCTTCGGCGGGGTGATGACGTTGTCGCCGTGACGCCGGCGGCTTTCGTCGATTTGCGGGGTAGTCAGTCCTTTGGGGTTGTAGCGAATCATCGGATATTATAGTTTGTGTACGGAAAATTGTCGTGTCGAGGCGTCGAGCCGCACGGCGATGAACAGCAGGATCGTGAAGGCGATGAGCGACGAGCCTCCGTAGCTCATGAACGGCAGCGGAATGCCCATCACGGGCATCAGGCCGATGGTCATGCCCACGTTGACCAGCACGTGGAACAGCAGGATCGCCGCCACGCAGTAGCAGTAGATGCGTCCGAACGGTTCCTGCTGCCGTTCGCCCATGCGCATCAGGCGCAGGATCAGCAGGCACAGGAGCGTCAGCACCACGACCGCGCCGACGAATCCCCACTCCTCGCCCACGGTGCAGAAGATGAAGTCGGTGTGCTTTTCGGGGACGAATCCGTATTTGATCTGGGTTCCTTCGAGGAAGCCCTTGCCCCAGAAGTTGCCCGAGCCGATGGCGATTTTCGCTTGGTTGACGTTGTAGTCGGTTCCGAGCGGGTCGCTGATGATGCCCAGGAAACTCAATATGCGGTCGCGCTGGTGCTGTTTGAGGATCGAGTTGAAGATGTAGTCGGTGGTGGGCAGGAAGATGAGCGAACCGACGAACAGTCCCAGCGTGATGAAGATGTTGGCCATGTTCGAGCGGTAGGCGTATACGGCGGCGAAGACCACCGCCGCAAGGGTCGTCGTGAGCAGGCTGTGGTAGAGGTCGAGCGTTCTGGGGGCGATCAGCGCCATCACGAGGCACAGCAGGATGGCCGACAGCATCACGACGGCCAGGAACACGAGGCGCGAGCGCCACTGGCCGTTCATCATCGCCTCGGAGAGCGTGCAGACCAGAATCAGCGTCACGAGCAGCGTCATCGGCGAGAGGAGGAACGAGACGATGAACAGCGCGGCGATCAGCAGCACCGGGATGCAGAGCCATTTGTTCAGCCCTTCGCGGTAGAGTACGAAAAGGAATGACCCCAGTACGATGCCCGACCCGGTGTCGTTCTGCAGGATGATGATGAAGAGCGGGATGCAGATCACCACGGCGACCTTGAAGAGGTCGCCCGCGCGGTTGATCGAGAAGGAGTATTCGCTCATCACGCGGGCCAGGGCCAGGGCCGTGGCGATCTTGGCGAATTCTACGGGCTGTACGCGCAGCGACCCGAACTCGAACCACGCCTTCGCGCCGTTGACCTCGCGGCCGAACAGCAGCGCGGCCACGAGCAGCGCGATGCCGCCCAGATAGGCCGGGTAGGCGAACATGTGGTAGAACCTCTCGTCGAGCAGCAGGACGATGATCGCCGTGACCCATGCCGTGCCGATCCACATCAGCTGCTTCATGTAGAAGTGCGAAAAGGAGAACAGGTCGGCCGTGCCTTCGTCGTACGACGCCGAGGTGATCGAGATCCATCCCGCCACGACGATCAGCACGTAGAGCAGGACGGTCCAGCCGTCCACGCCGTAAAAGATGCCGTTATGCCGGTTACTTGTCATAAGCGGGATAATAGATGTTCATGTCCTTGATGTATTGCAGCAGTTCGGGCCTGCGGATCGTGTCCGTGAGGTAGTACTCCTCCAGGAGGCTGGCGATCGGCAGGGCCGCCGAGGCGCCGAATCCGCCGTTCTCGACGTAGACCGAGATGGCGATTTTCGGGTTGTCCTTCGGGGCGAACGAGAGGAACGTCGAGTGGTCGCGGCCGCGCGGGTTTTCGGCCGTTCCGGTCTTGCCGCAGACGTCCCACCCGTCGAGCCGGGCGCGGGTCGAGGTTCCCCCGACGTTCACGCCCCGCCACATGCCCTCGACGATGGGTTCGAAGTGCTTCGGTTCGACCATCGTGTAGTGGCGTTCGTAGAAACGCGCGTCGAGCGAGTCCTGTCCTTCGATCTTCTTCACGATGTGCGGGATGTAGTAGTAGCCGCGGTTGGCTACGATGCACGCCAGGTTGGCCAGCTGCAACGGCGTGCAGCCCAGCGCGTCCTGCCCGATCGAGAGCGACAGCACCGTCAGCGAGTTCCACGAACCCCGGTACTGGCGGTCGTAGTAGGCGCGGTCGGGCACATATCCGTTGCCCTCGTCGAGGAAGTCCGAACCCAGTTTGCGCCCGAATCCGAAGCTCTCGACATATTGTTTCCAGACGTCGTAACCCTCCTTCACGCTCCCGTATTTGGGATTGTCGAGGATGTCGCGAAAGACGTAGCAGAAGTAGGCGTTGCACGAGGTCGCCACCGCGAAGCGCAGGTCCAGCGGCGAGGCGTGGGCGTGGCAGGCCATCTTCAGGCGCCCCGCCTGGTAGCCCATGTGGCAGGAGTGCAGGTCCGAAGGCCGGAGCACCCCTTCCTGCAGGCCGATCAGCCCCTGCACCAGCTTGAAGGTCGACCCCGGGGGATACTTGGCCTTCACCGCGCGGTTGAATAACGGCTTGCGCTTGTTGTAGAGCATCTTCATGTAGTTGTTGCCCCGCTGGCGCCCCACCAGTTCATCGGGATCGTACGTCGGTGAGGAGACCATCATCAGGATTTCGCCCGTCGCAGGCTCGATGGCCACCGCGGCTCCCACCTTGCCGCGCATCAGCTCCTCGCCCAGCAGTTGCAGGCGGGCGTCGATGGTGCTCACCAGATAGCGCCCCGGCTCGGGAACCGAGTCGTAGCGGCCGTTCATGTAGGAACCCTTGATCGCACCGTGGGTGTCGATCTCCTGGATCCGGACGCCCTTGCGGCCTCGGAGCTGCGGCTCGTAGGCCGACTCCACGCCGTTCATCCCTACGTAGTCGCCCGTCTTGTATTCGGGGTTGCGCTTCAGGTAGTCGGGGTTCACCTCGCTCACATACCCCAGCAGGTTGCCGCCCACCTCGCGGGGATACCGGCGGACGGTGCGGTAGACGGTGTAGAAACCCCGGAAGTTGCACTCGTCGAAGCGCAGTTTGTCCTCCTTGGAGATGTAGTTCATGATCAGCCGCGGCGCCCGCGGACGCATCCGTGCGTTGGCCAGCTCGCGTTCGAGCCGGGCGCGCGAAAGTCCCAGCACGTCGCACATGCGGGCCGTGTCGAAGCCCTGTTTGCCGATTTCGCTCGAAATGACCATCAGGTCGTAACACTCGCGGCTCTGCACCAGGTATTCGCCGTTGCGGTCGAAGACCTCGCCGCGCGGCGGGTACTGCACGACGTGGCGCAGCACGTTGGCGCGTGCCAGGTCGTCGTAGCGCGAATCGAAGAGCTGGATGTAGGCCAGCCGCCCGACGATCAGCGCGAAGATCAGCAGGACGACGACCTGCAGCGTGCGCATCCGGATGAAACTCTCGGAGTTTCTCATATGCGCACGGGGATTTTGGCGGTGAAGATGCGGGCGATGATCCAGATGAAGGCCGCCGATACCGCCGTGCTGACGACGATGCGCAGCAGCGTGTGGAGCGCGTGGGTCCACGAAAGGGCCTCCAGTGAAAAGAATACGGCGTGGTGCACGAGCGTCAGCGCCACGAGGTAGGTGATGAATTTCCGTTCGCCCAGGCGTGCCGACGAGGGGATGCCTCCTTCGCGGACGTTGTCGCGGCCGCAGATCATGCCGGCGAGGGTCGGGCGCAGGAAGGCGATCAGCAGGGTCGCGATCGTGTTGATTCCCGCCGCGCCCATGGCGAAGTCCATCGTGACGCCCAGCGCCAGTCCTGCGCCCAGCACGGCCGCGGGCGGCGTGTCGAGCGGCAGCAGGGCGATGAAGACGATGTATACGAGCGGGTTGAGGTAGATGCTGATGGTCAGGTTGTCGAACAGGAAAACCTGAAGCAGCACCGCCGCCGCGAAAAGTCCGAGATATGGTAGTGTGCGATACATTTAGTCGGGCCGGGTATGTTGTTCGATTTGTTCGCTTTGCTGCAGGTTGCGGATTTCGTAGAAGTCGCGGTTGCCGACCAGCACGACTTCGTTCAGCCGCGACATTTCGGCCGCGAGCCGCACCCGTACCGTGTAGGCCGTGCGGGTCTCGTTGAGCGAGGCGCTCTCGACCCAGCCGATCAGCACGTCGGCGGGGAAATACTGCGAGAATCCGGTCGTCACGACCTCCTGTCCGGGCTTCGGGTCGGCGTATTTCGACAGCTCGCCGAGGATCACCACGTTCTGGTCCAGTCCGTCCCAGTAGATCGAGCCGTAATATTCGGCGTCGGCGAGCTTGCCGCTGGCCCGGAACGAGGTGTTGAGCACCGACATCGCCACGGCGTAGCGTTCCGTGCAGTCGACGACGTAGCCGGCCATCGCGCCGTCGGGCGAGAGTACGGCCATCTCTTCGACCACGCCGTCCTGGCGTCCGCGGTTGAGCGTGATGAGGTTCTGCGCCCGGTTGACCGTGTTGGCCACGACCGATGCCGTCGCGAAGCGGTATTTCGATTCGCCGATGTCCTGCATGTAGCTGTCGAGCCGCGCGTTGGTCTCGGCCTCCTCGTACTGGGCGAGCCGCTCTTCGAGCTGTGCGACGCGGCCCAGCAGCAGCCGGTTTTCGCGTCCGAGGGTGAAGTAGCGCCTGATGCCCGCGAAGAATCCGTGCACGCCTCCCGCCACCTGGTTCGACCGTGCGAGCAGCCGGGCCTGGGTGTAGTGGGTGGAATGGGCGTAGTAGCTGATGGCTGCGACCTCCAGCGCCACGAACAGCACCACGACGTAGACGCTTCGTATGAACTCGAACAGTTTGCGCAAAGTTTCTTCCTTAATTTAAGATTGCGGACCGAAGCCCGCAATCGTTTCACTCAAAATATTACCCGATCGGCCTTTGCCGGTTTTCGTATATGACTGGTACCGGGCGGCAAACGAAGTGCGGAAGACGACCGTTATCACAAGAATCACTTCATTAAAAAGGAGAACCGGTTGATATTCTTCAGGGCGATTCCCGTTCCGCGGGCGATGGCCCGCAGCGGGTCTTCGGCGATGTGGAACGGAATGCCGGTCTTTTCGTTCAGCCTCCGGTCGAGTCCCTTGATCAGCGCACCGCCGCCGGCCAGATAGATGCCGTTCTTCACGATGTCGGCGTACAGCTCGGGCGGCATGGATTCCAGTACCTTCATCAGCGCCGCGTCGATCTTCGTGAGCGACTTCTCCAGCGCGTAGGCGATCTCGCTGTACGAGAGCGACACGGTCTGGGGCAGGGCGGTCAGCATGTTGGGACCCGTCACGACGAAATCCTCGGGTTCCTGCTCCAGGTCCGAAACGGCGGCGCCGATCGAGCATTTGATCGCCTCGGCCGTGCGTTCGCCGATGCGGATGTTGTGCTGCTGGCGGACGTAGCTCTGGATGTCGTTGGTGAAGACGTCGCCCGCCGTGTTGATCGACTCCGAGCAGACGATGCCGCCCAGCGAGATGCAGGCGATCTCCGACGTGCCGCCGCCGATGTCGATGACCATGTTGCCTTCGGGGGCTTCGACGTCGAGTCCCGCGCCGAGCGCCGCGGCCATCGGTTCGTAGATCATGTAGACTTCGCGGCCTCCGGCGTGTTCGGCCGAGTCGCGCACGGCGCGTATTTCGACGTTGGTCGAGCCGGAGGGAATGCAGATCACCATGCGCAGCGAGGGGGCGAAGAGGCTGCCCGAGGTCTTGACCTTCTTGATCATGCCGCGCAGCATCAGCTCCGTGGCGTTGAAGTCGGCGATCACGCCGTCCTTGAGCGGACGGATGGTCTTGATGTTCGGGTTGGTCTTCTCGTGCATCTGGCGGGCCTGCTGGCCGATGGCCACGAGTTTGCCCGTGTGGACGTCCAAGGCCACGATCGAAGGTTCGTCGACGACGACCTTGCCGTTGTAAATTATCAGCGTGTTGGCCGTTCCGAGGTCGATGGCCAGCTCCTGTGTCAGTGAAAAAATTCCCATATTCCTACACCCAACTGTTCTATTTCGTGAAATGCTTTATTCTCAATCCGATACGTGCCCGCAACACCGCTTCGGGTTCCGGCGGATGACATATCCCGACAAAGGTAGCAAAAAGCCCCGGAAATTTTTGTATTTTATTCTAATTTTTTTTAATTACATTTGTGCTGGAAAAACTGAATCTCCGCATGGAATATAAAATCGCAACCGAAGCCCGCTGCGCGGTCATCGGCTATGGAAGCTGGGCAACGGCCATCGTCGGACTGCTTGCGGCCAACGGCCGGCGCGTAGGGTGGTATGTCCGCAATTCCGAGGTGCTCGAATCGCTGTGCACGGAAGGACGCAATCCCCGCTATCTGAGCGATTTGGAGTTCGACCGCAGCCGCATCGCCCCGTCTTCCGACCTCGACGCCGTGGTGCGCGACGCCGACATCGTGATCCTCGCCGTCCCTTCGGCCTACCTCAAGGATTTCCTCGCCCCGTTGACCGTTCCGCTCCGTGACAAATTCGTCGTTTCGGCCATCAAGGGCATCGTCCCGGGCGACTATCAGACCGTCGTGGAGTACATCCACGACCATTACGGACTGTCGTATAAACAGATCGGGCTGGTGACCGGGCCTTCGCACGCCGAGGAGGTCTCGCGCGGCAAGCTCTCGTACCTCACGGTCGTCTGCACCGATCCCGAAAACGCGCGGCGCATCGGCGGACATTTCGCCGGCGACAATGTCCGGTTCAGCTACTCCACCGACCTCTACGGCATCGAATACGCCGCTATTCTGAAAAACATCTACGCCCTTTCGGTCGGCCTTGCCGTGGGGCTGGGCTACGGCGACAACTTCCTCGCCGTGCTGATCGCCAATTCGGCGGGCGAGATGACCCGTTTTCTGGAGGAGAGCTATCCCGCCGAGCGCGACACGCAGGTCTCGGCCTACCTGGGCGATTTGCTGGTGACCTGCTATTCTGTTTACAGCCGCAACCGGCGGCTGGGACTGCTCATCGGCCACGGTTGTACCGTCAAGAGCGCCCTGAACGAGATGACGATGGTCGCCGAGGGTTATTTCGCGGCCGACTGTATCCGCCACATCAACTTCCGCCACCGGGTCGACATGCCCATCGCCGACATGGTTTACCGGGTGCTCTACGAGGGCGCCTCGGCGCGCAGGTGCATGCAGGAACTGACAACCAAATTAATTTAGCGATATGATGAAAAATGTGAAATTGGACATTGCCAAGACGGGCATTGAGATTTCCGCTGACATCGAGGCCAAGGCGCAGGCTGCCAATGCCCTGCTGCATTCGGGCAAGGGTGCCGGCAACGATTTTCTGGGTTGGGTGCGCCTTCCCTCGTCGATTTCGGAGAATGAGATCGACGCCATCCGAAACGAGGCCGCGAAACTGCGTTCGAAGGCCGACGTGGTCGTCTGCATCGGCATCGGCGGCTCGTACCTCGGCGCCAAGGCCGTGCTCGAAGCCATGAGCGATCCCTTCAAACTCCTGCACAAGGAGCAGAAGGACCCCACGGTCATTTTCGCCGGACAGAACATTTCGGAGGATTACACCGCCGAACTGCTTGCCGCGCTGAAGGAGCATTCGATCGCCGCCATCGTGATCTCGAAGTCGGGTACGACGACCGAGCCGGCCATCGCGTTCCGCCTGATCAAGGCCGAGATCGAAAAGCGTTACGGCAAGAAAGAGGCTGCGGAGCGCATCGTGGCCATCACCGACAAGGCGCGCGGGGCGTTGAAGACGCTGGCCACGCAGGAGGGCTATCCGACGTTCGTCATTCCCGACGACGTGGGCGGACGCTTCTCGGTGCTGACCCCCGTGGGGCTGCTGCCGCTGGCCGTCGCCGGCGTGGACATCGCGGCCCTCGTCCGCGGCGCGCAGGAGATGGAGAAGGCCACGGCCGAAGGCGTGCCTTTCGAGGAGAATCCGGCAGCCGTCTACGCCGCCGTGCGCAACATCCTCTACGACGGAGGCAAGAAGATCGAGATTCTGGGTTCCTACGAGCCTAAACTGCAATATATCAACGAGTGGTGGAAACAGCTCTACGGCGAGAGCGAGGGCAAGCAGGGCAAGGGCATCTTCCCGGCGAGCGTCACGCTGACGGCCGACCTGCACTCGATGGGCCAGTATATCCAGGACGGCGAGCGCACCCTGTTCGAGACGATCATTTCGGTGGCCAAACCCGCTGCCGAGGTGCTGATCGAGGCCGACGGGGAGAACCTCGACGGGCTGAACTTCCTGGCCGGGAAGCGTATTTCGGAGGTCAACCGTATGGCCGAACTGGGCGTTCAGCTGGCCCATGTGGACGGCGGCGTGCCCAACATCCGCATCGAGATTCCCGAAATCTCCGCCGAAGTCGTCGGCTCGCTGCTCTACTTCTTCGAAAAGGCCTGCGGCATCAGCGGCTATATGCTGGGTGTGAATCCCTTCGACCAGCCCGGTGTCGAGGCGTACAAGAAGAACATGTTCGCCCTGCTGGATAAACCCGGCTACGAGGAGGCGTCGAAAGCCATCAAGGCGCGGCTGTAATCGTTTGGCCGATAATGAAAAGGTCCATCCGTTCGGCGGATGGACCTTTTTTCGGATGGCGGCTCCTATTCGCCGCGCACCCGCCTGCCTTTCTCGGTGAAAATCTCTGTTTCGTCCTCTTTCTGCATGTAGAGCAGTTTTTCCCGGAACCCGCCGTTCGGAGCCGCGACGCTCTTCCCGGCTTCTGCCGTGTCGGCCTGCGTGTCGATGACGGTATGGCCGGACTTGTAATAGACCGCGTCGTAGACGCACGGGACGATCGGCCGGCCGCGGTCGTTCAGCACGCCCCACTTGCCGTCGCGCCGCACGATTGCGAATCCGTAGGTCCTTTCGAGCAGGTAGGCCAGTTCATAGACGCACGGCACGACGAGACGGCCTTTCGGATCGACGCAGCCCCATTTCCCGTCGGCGAAGCCCAGGTTCTGCAACCGGGTATCCGCGAAATCCGTGCGACCGTCGTTCACGAACGCCGCCTTGTCCCGGACCGGGAAGATGAACCCGTAGAACGGCGTGACCCGGTTGCCTTTCCGGTCGATCAGGGCCGTCGGGCAATCCGAAAGAATCGGCACTTTGAATTTGTCGACTTCGTTTTTGACCATCGCGACGCTCTTGTCGAACCCGTATTCCCCGAAACTGCTGCACCAGTCGTATTGCAGGGGGATGGCCGTTGCGCCCGTGGGGTCGATGAACCCCCATTTGCCGTTGAGCCGTACGGCGGCCCGGTCGCCGATAAACTGCCGGGCGTCTTCGTAACGGGCATTCCCGAAAACGGCGTGGCCGTATTCGTCGGTGAAATAACACGGCATTCCGCCGCGGGTTCTGCTCATGTAGAGCTGCGGACACTGCGAAGCGGCGCACGACGACAGCGCGAGGCAGGCGATCAGGAAGGAGTGACGCATACTGTGCGGGTTGGTTGCGTGTAATATATGAAATAATAGCTGCCTGTGCAACCTTTTTTTGCCGGGGTTGAAAAAATCGGAACCTCCCGGCCGGGAAGTTCCGATTTTCGGTTGTATGAGGCCTTTCGGCTTACAGCACGCCCTGCTCGACCATCGACTTGGCGACCTTCATGAATCCGGCGATGTTGGCGCCCTTCATGTAGTTGAGGTAGCCGTCCTTCTCGGTGCCGTATTCCACGCAGGCGTGGTGGATCGACGACATGATCTGGTGCAGCTTGGCGTCGACCTCCTCGGCCGTCCAGTTGAGTTTCTGCGAGTTCTGCGTCATTTCGAGACCCGACGTGGCCACGCCGCCGGCGTTCACGGCCTTGCCCGGTCCGTAGGGAATCTTCGCCGCGATGAAGGCGTCGATGGCTTCCGGGCGGCAGCCCATGTTCGAAACCTCGGCCACGACCTTCACGCCGTTGGCCAGCAGGCGTTTGGCATCTTCGCCGTCCAGTTCGTTCTGCGTGGCGCACGGCATGGCGATGTCCACCTTGACCTCCCACGGTTTCTTGCCCGCGAAGAACGTCGAGCCGGGAAACTTCTTGGCGTAGGGTTCTACCACGTCGTTGTTCGACGCGCGCAGTTCCAGCATGTAGGCGATCTTCTCGGCGTCGAGGCCTTCCGGATCGTAGATGTAACCGTCGGGACCCGAGATCGTCACCACCTTGGCGCCCAGTTCCGTGGCCTTCGTCGCCGCGCCCCAGGCCACGTTGCCGAAGCCCGAGATGGCGATGGTCTGGCCCTTGATGTCCATGCCGGCCTTTTCGAGCATCTGGCGCAGGAAATAGACGGCTCCGAAGCCCGTCGCCTCGGGACGGATCAGCGAACCGCCGTAGGTCATGCCCTTGCCCGTCAGCACGCCGGTGTTCTCCTGGGCCAGCTTGCGGTACATGCCGTAGAGATAGCCGATTTCGCGTCCGCCGACGCCGATGTCGCCTGCCGGAACGTCGGTCTGCGGGCCGATGTGACGCCACAGCTCGGTCATGAAGGCCTGGCAGAAACGCATCACCTCACGGTCCGACTTGCCCTTGGGATTGAAATCCGAACCGCCCTTCGCGCCGCCCATCGGAAGGGTCGTCAGGGCGTTCTTGAAGATCTGCTCGAATCCGAGGAATTTCAGGATCGAGGGGTTCACCGAGGGGTGGAAGCGCAGTCCGCCCTTGTAGGGGCCGATGGCGTTGTTGAACTGCACGCGGTAGCCCGTGTTCACCTGCACGTCGCCCTTGTCGTCGACCCATACGACCTTGAACGTGAAGGTTCGGTCGGGTTCCACGATGCGTTCGGCGATGCGGTTGGCTTCGAATTCCGGGTGCTGGTTGTAAGCATCCTCCACGGTCATCAGAACTTCGCGCACGGCCTGCAGGTATTCGCTTTCGCCGGGGTGCTTGCGCTCGAGTTCCGCCATAATTTTGTTAACGTTCATAGCTCTATCGGTTTTTGGTTGGTTTGCATGTTCAGTTCGGGTTCTATTCTTTCACAAATATAAAAATATTTCCGACAGATTGTAATCTTTTCGGGGAAATTTATTCGAAATCCTAATCGTCGTTCCCTTCGCGCACCATCCCTTTGTTCGAACGCCCGTCGATGCAGACCCACAGCGGGCGGTCGAAGCGCACCTGCCGCAGGTACGTTCCGTCGTACAGCGCCTGCCGGGCGTCGAGTTCCTTTTCGCGGAAGAGGCCGTCGCCGCGGAAGGGGTTGATCGTCAGGTAACCCACGCCCAGCGAGGTGACGTTCTGGAAAAAGTGCGTGCCCTGCGAAGGCTCCACGTCGAACTTCTCGATGCCGCACTCGACGATCACCTTGGCCTCGGAGATGTGGTTCCACTTGACTGGAACCCCGAGGAACGGGTCCGAGGAGCCCCAGCGGCCGGGTCCTACGAGAATGTACGGCCGTCCCTGGTCGCGCATGCGGTTGTTGAGCGTCAGTAGTTCTTCGGCGATCTTCTCGGTCGAGAGCGAGTCGAAAGCGTCGGACTTCACGTAGATGATGTCGGCGATGTCGGTCATTTGCCCGATGCCGAGGGCCTGTTCGCCGTAGATCAGCGCCCGGGAGGCGTCGACCTCGTTCCAGTCGATGGACCGGTTGTCCTGGTTGTCGATAATCGGGCGGATCTGCAACAGGTTGAAAACCTGCCGCTGCCCGGGAGCCACGTCCATGTTGACGGCGAATTCCACCTCCACGGGACAGCGCATCTCCTCGGCGCCCATCTGGAGGATGTCGGAGATGATTTCGGCCAGCGGGAAGGTGTTGTACTTGAGGATGTTGTTGAACGTGATGACCTTGCGTCCCTGGTCGAACGGGCTGTCGGAGATGCGTTCGTTCTCGCGGTCCCAGACCGAGCAGACGAATTTCGAGTTGCGGAAGCCGCCGATCTCCGTAAGGCCCAGCCGGCGCAGGTTCACCGCGTCGTCGATCGACGTGCGGAACTCCTCGGGCCGGAGGCTCAGGGCCAGCACTTCGTTCTGCGTGTCGCGCAGCGCCAACTCGGGCGTCGAGGTCTGGAGCACCTTCTGCGGGTAGCGGGGCGAGAAGCGCAGCGTGCGTCCGCCGTCCACGACCAGTTTGCCCAGCCCCATGGCGATGTTGCAGACGCCGTCCTCCGGGCGCTCGTCGCCGATGGGATAGTAGTTGATCGAACGGGCCACGCCCGAGCAGGTGGGGAAGTACAGCCCGTCCTGTTCCGTGCCGCACACTTCCTGGATGATCACGGCCATTTTCTCCTCCGAGATAAGGTTCTGCGACGACTGGATGTAGGCCCTCGACGCCGCGAAATAGACCGAGGCGTAGACGCTTTTGACCGCCTTGAGCAGCAGGCGCAGCATCTGGTCCTCGTTGTCGACGTAGGGGATCATGTAGGTCGAGTAGATGCCGGCGAAGGGCTGGTAGTGCGAGTCTTCGAGTTTCGACGACGAGCGGATGGCCAGCGGCGTGCGCACGGTGCGGATGTAGCTTTTCAGCGCCTCGCGCAGCCGGAACGGAAGCACCGAACTGACGAATTCCGAGAGGATCTCCTCGTCGGAGAAATCCTGCGAAATGATGTATTTAAGGCCGTTGTGTCGGATGAAGTCGTCGAAGAACTCCGTGGCGATGACCACCGACCGCGGGATCATGATGCGCACGTTTTCGTGCTTGTCGTACTGGCGGTGCTTCATGAGCATCGAGTTCATGAACGCCAGACCGCGGGCCTTGCCGCCGAGCGATCCCTCGCCGATGCGTGCGAAGGCCACGGCGTCGGAGTAGGTCTCGGTGTCGAAACGCGCCACGACGCCCTGCCCGAGCAGCGTGCGGTAGTCGCGGATGAGTCCCACCAGCACGCGGCGGTGCTCTTCGACCGACGAGAAGTGGCTCTTGTTGTACTGGCGGATCGACGCTGCCAGCGGGAACAGTCCCCGCGAGTAGAGCCATTTCGAGAGGTGGTTCTGCGACGTGTGGTATTCGAAGGCCCGGTCGGGGATCGTGGCGATCATCTGCTGCATCTGCGTCAGGTCTTTCGCGCGGCCGATCTCGGTCCCCGTGTCGGGGTCCTTGAAGACGAAGTCCCCGAAGGCGAATTCCACGGCGATGTAGTCGTGCAGCTGCGAGAGCAGCGTCTTGGAATTCTTGGCGATGAATCCCGCGCCCAGCTCCGCGGCCTGCTTGCCGAAGGCCACCTGCGACGACTGCAACAGTACGGGCATCAGCGGATTGTCTTCGCGGATGCGGCGGCAGAGGTCGATGCCGGCGTCGAGTTTCTCGCTCTCGGGCGGGTCGTTGCGGCGGAGCACGAACCCCACGTCGGAGATCACGCCCAGCAGGTTTTTCTTGTAACGTTCGTACAGTTCCACGGCCTCCTCGTAACAGCGTGCCAGCAGGATTTTCGGGCGTGCGCGTTTGCGCAGCACCTGCTGCTGCTCGTTGAAGGCGTCCTTCAGGAATTCGGTGTTTTGGAGCAGCAGCAGTTTGTAGATCTCGGGTAAATAGGTGGAATAGAAGCGGATCGAGTCCTCGACCAGAAGGATGGCCTGCACGCCTCCTTCGCGGATGTCTTCGTCGGCGTTCATCTTGTCCTCGATCAGCTTGATGATGGCGATGATCAGTTCCGTGTTGCCGTGCCACGAGAAGATGTAGTCCAGTCCCGAGCGGTCCTGCTCCTCGATGCGGCGGTAAATATCCTTCGAAAAGGAGGTCAGCAGCGCCACGGGGGTATTGGGATGCCGCTCCTTGACGATCTTGGCGAACGAAAAGACGTCGGGTTCGCCGACGTTGTACATCGTGAGGATGAAATCGAACGAATCGTCCCGGGCCAGCGCCTCCAGCGCCTCGGCCGTCGAGCTGACGCGCGTCAGCGACGGCGGGTTCGACATGTTGAGGTCGATGTACTCCTGGTTGATCTGCGACTCGATGTGCCCGTCCTCCTCCAGAATGTACCCGTCGTAGCTGCAGCATACGAGCAGGATTTTGTGAATCCGGTATTTCATGAAGCGGTAGGGGAGTTTGCTCCCGTCGGGCATGTATTGTTCCAGGCTTTTGTTCATTCGGATGCTAAATTTGTTCTACCAACAAAAATAAGGAAAAAATTGTTACCTTTGAAATCGGAAACGCTGAAAATAACCGCAAGACAAGATGAGCAAGGAGAAATATACCCTGCAGGAGGTGACCACCCCCGCCCTGGAACGCGAGTGGCTGGTCTTCCCCGAAAAGATTTACAAAGGCAACCGCAACTGGGTCCGTCCGCTGGACGTGGACGTCCTCAAGGTTTTCGACCCTTCGAAAAACGAGCTTTTCGCCGACGGCGAGGCCATCCGCTGGATGGTGCGCGACACCCGGGGCGAAGTCGTGGGGCGCATCGCCGCCTTCTACAACCGCGAGAAGGCCGCCATCGAGGAGCAGCCCACGGGCGGCTGCGGCTTTTTCGAGTCGGTCGACGACCAGCAGGTCGCCGACATGCTGTTCGAAGCCTCGCGCATGTGGCTGGCCAGCCGCGGCATGGAGGCGATGGACGGTCCGATCAACTTCGGACAGCGCCGCGATTGGTGGGGGCTGCTGGTCGAGGGCTACGAGTTTCAGCCGCTCTATATGAATCCCTACAATCCCCCTTATTATAAGGAATTGTTCGAAAACTACGGGTTTCAGAACTATTTTAACCAGCACAGTTTCATCTGGCGCGTCAACGATTCGGAGGCCAACAAGCAGATCTTCGCTCGCGCCGAACGGCTCTATACGGTCCCGGGTTACCGTGTCGAGAACATCGACATGAAGAACCTGGAGGAGGCGGCCGAGAGTTTCCGCGTTATCTACAACAAAGCGTGGTCGCTCTTCTCTGGCGTGAGGCCCATGACGCAGGAGGAGGCGCTGGAGATGGTCCACGAGATGAAACCGATCATCGATCCCAATATCATCTTCTTCGCCTATTTCAACGACGAGCCGATCGGCTTCTTCATCACCGTCCCCGACCTGAACCGCCTGATCGGCAAGTTCCACGGTAAGTTCGGGCTGTGGCAGAAACTGCGCCTGATGTGGGACCTGAAGGTTCGCAAGTCGTGTGACAGGATCTTCGCCATCATCTTCGGCATCGCTCCCGAATTTCACGGCAAGGGCGTCGAGTCGGCCATCATGGTCAAGTACTGGCAGTTCCTCGAGCGGACCAAAAATCCCTACAAATCGATGGAACTGGCGTGGATCGGCGACTTCAACCCCGTGATGAACCGCATGATCGAAACCTACGTCTGCGCCACGCGCCACAAGGTCCACACCACCTACCGTTACCTGTTCGACCGGACGAAGGAGTTCCACCGCTGTCCGCGCCTGGGGGTCAAGCGCCGTTCGGAATGACATGAAGCCTGCATCAAACACACGTTATATATGAAAACCACCGTATTCACCAAGTATCACATCGCCGCAGGGGCCAGGATGGCCGAATTTGCGGGTTATAACATGCCCATCGAATTCACGGGCATCACCGACGAGCACATGGCCGTGCGCAACGGCGCCGGGGTCTTCGACGTGAGCCACATGGGCGAAATCTGGGTCAAGGGTCCCCGGGCGCTCGACCTGCTGCAACGCATCACGACCAACGACGTCTCGAAGCTCTTCGACGGCAAGGTGCAGTACACCTGCATGCCCAACGGCCGCGGGGGCATCGTCGACGACATTCTGGTTTACCGCATCGACGCCGAAACCTACATGCTCTGCGTCAATGCCGCCAATATCGACAAGGACTGGAAGCATATCTGCGCCGAGGGCAAGGCCTTCGGCATGGAGGCGGGCCACGGCAGGGAACTTTACAACGCTTCGGACGAAATCTGCCAGCTGGCCGTGCAGGGTCCGCTGGCCATGAAGATCGTGCAGAAAATGTGCGCCGAGCCGGTGGAAGGGATGGAGTATTATACCTTTAAGAAGATGCCCGTCGCCGGGTGCGACGCCATCCTTTCGATCACGGGTTACACCGGGTCGGGCGGCTGCGAGATCTACGTCGCCAACGAAGACGGCGATAAACTCTGGAAGGCCCTCTGGGAGGCCGGCGAGGAGTTCGGGCTGAAAAACATCGGCCTCGGGGCGCGCGACACCCTGCGTCTGGAGAAGGGCTTTTGCCTCTACGGCAACGACATCGACGACACCACGTCGCCGCTCGAAGCCGGGCTGGGGTGGATCACGAAATTCGCCGAGGGCAAGGATTTCATCGACCGCGCCGCGATGGAACGCCTCAAAGCCGAGGGCGTGGGGCGCAAGCTGGTGGGGTTGAAAATGGTCGAGCGGGGCATTCCGCGCCACGGCTACGCGATCGCCGCGCCGGACGGAACCGGGATCGGTCACGTCACTTCGGGAACCATGTCTCCCTGCCTGAAAGTCGGCGTGGCGCTGGGATACGTCGAGGCGGCCTATGCCAAACCGGGCACGGAAATCGCTGTGATCATCCGCGAGAAGCCCGTGAAGGCCGAAGTGGTGAAAATTCCGTTCGTATAAACCGTAACCGATTTACTCTATGAAAGCGAAATATCTCGGGCTGGACCTTTCCAGCCCCGTCGTAGTCAGCAGTTCGCCCTATACCGCGTCGATCCGCAATGTCGAGCAGTGTGTCCGCAACGGCGCGGGCGCCGTGGTGCTGAAGTCTATTTTCGAGGAGCAGATTTACCGTCAGGCCGCCTCGCTCGACCGTATGGAAGGTTACGGAGATGCCAGGGAATACCTCGAACGCTATCTGGGCGAAGCCTATAAGGCGGAGTTGCTGGAGTTGGTTTCCGATGCCGCCAAGACGGGCATTCCCGTCATCGGCAGCATCAACTGCGCCGGCGCGGGCGACGTGTGGATCGAATATGCCGCGGCCATGCAGCAGGCCGGCGCTTCGGCGCTGGAGCTGAACATCTTCCTGCTTCCGACAGATCGCCGGGCCTCGGCGCAGGAAATAGAGAGCCACTATGCCGACATCGTGCGCAAGGTTGCCGCCGAGGTGAAGATTCCCGTGTCGGTGAAGCTGCCGATGCGCCTTACGAACGTGCTGTCGGTCGGCGACGCGCTGCTGGGCCGCGGTGCCGGCGGACTGGTGCTCTACAACCGTTTCTTCGAGCCGGACATCGACATCGAGAAGATGTGCCTGGTGAACGGCGATCCGTTCAGCGAGCCGAGCGAACTGCGCAATGTCCTGCGCAGCACGGCGCTGTGCGCCCATGCGCTTCCGCAGTTGGACATTGCCGTTTCGACCGGTGTCCACGACGGGGCCGCCGCGGTCAAGTCGCTGCTTTGCGGAGCGGCGGCGGTGCAGGTCTGCACGGCGATCCACAGATACGGCTACGAGGTAATCGGGGAGATGAACCGGTTCATCGACGCGTGGGCCTCCCGCCAGGGCTTCGAGTCGCTCGACGAGTTCCGCGGACGCATGGACTACGGCTCCTCGGAGGGCGATTTCTACCAGCGCGTACAGTATATGAAATATTTCCCGCACGATGCCGAGTAGACTTTGCATCGCTTCGAGCGCAAATCCCGGATGCCTTTTGCTGGCGTCCGGGATTTTTTGCGGAGCGGGACGGGGTTGGTCCGGTGCCGGAGATTTTTTTGCGGGGCTGTTGTGCGGTGCGATGTCTGCAAACGGTTGTCTTGTCCGGCGTTGCGGGATTTATTTCGCGGTCTGCGTGTCGAACGTGGCGTCGAACATCTCCCGCAGCCGCTGCGGGTCGCGGATCACGCCGCGCAGTTCTTCGAGCCGCCGGGCATTCTCCGATTCTGCGATCCAGAGCCGAAGGTAACCGCCTTCGGCGTATTTCTTCTGCAAATGTGCGAGACAGCGGGCATACTGCCCATCGCGGTCCAGTTCCGGGTAGTGCGCCAGTCCGTACTGGACGGTGCGGCGGATGATCGTCTCGGGGTCGATCACCCGGTCGGCTTCGGCCACGATTCGGCCGTAAACGGTGCGGGGTTCGTGGTCCGACGAGGCGCGGTGGTCCTCCACGGCGTCGCGCATCACCGCGATCTGCTCTTCGGTGAACCAGCGGCGCAACTCGGCGTCGGCCGCGAGGATGCGTCCGGCGTCGATGTGATGTCGTTCGCGACCGTTCACGAGACCTGTGTCGTGATAGGCGGCGACGGTGTAAACCATGTCGGGGTCGGCGTCGTAATGTGCGGCCAGTTCAAGGCTCTGCGCGATGACCGTCCGGACGTGGTCCGTGCGGTGCGCGGCGTCGAAATGTTCGTAGCGGGGAATGATCTCCCGTTCGATGTATTGTTCGAGTTCCGAGTTCATGGTTGCAAGGTACGAAAAAAATCCCTCCTTGTCAAAGGAGGGATTTGGGGAGGATTGTCAGCGAACCGGATGGCGTACCCGGGTCACATCGTTTATTTCGCGTATGAAACGGCGCGGGTCTCGCGGGTGACGGTGATCTTACCTGACCCGGTAAAAAAAGTCCCTCCTTATCAAGAGGGATTTAGGGAGGATTGTCAGCGAACCGGATGGCGTACCCGGGTCACATCGCTTATTTCGCGTATGAAACGGCGCGGGTCTCGCGGATGACGGTGATCTTCACCTGACCCGGGTACGTCATTTCGTCCTGGATCTTCTTGGCGATGTCGTGCGAAAGTCCCTCCGACTCCTGGTCCGAGAGTTTGTCGGCTCCGACGATCACGCGCAGTTCGCGTCCGGCCTGAATGGCGTAGGTCTTCATCACGCCGGGGTACGAGAGGGCGATGTCCTCCATCTCCTTCAGACGCTTGATGTAACTCTCCACCACTTCGCGGCGCGCTCCGGGACGTGCGCCCGAAATGGCGTCGCAGACCTGGATGATCGGGGCGATGAGCGAGGTCATCTCCACCTCGTCGTGGTGGGCGCCGATGGCGTTGCAGACCTCGGGCTTCTCCTTGAACTTCTCGGCGAGTTTCATGCCGATGATTGCGTGCGGCAGTTCCGGTTCGTCGTCGGGCACCTTGCCGATGTCGTGGAGCAGGCCGGCGCGGCGGGCGATCTTGGGGTTGAGACCCAGTTCCGATGCCATGATGCCTGCGAGGTTGGCCGTTTCACGGGCGTGCTGCAACAGGTTCTGGCCGTAGGACGAACGGTATTTCATCTTGCCGATCATGCGAATCAGCTCGGGGTGCAGTCCGTGGATTCCCAGGTCGATCGTCGTGCGCTTGCCGACCTCGACGATCTCCTCCTCGATCTGCTTCTGAACCTTGGCGACCACCTCCTCGATGCGTGCGGGGTGGATGCGGCCGTCGGTGACGAGCTGGTGCAGGGCCAGACGCGCAATTTCGCGGCGTACGGGGTCGAAACCCGAGAGGATGATGGCCTCGGGAGTGTCGTCGACGATGATCTCGATGCCCGTTGCGGCCTCCAGGGCGCGGATGTTGCGGCCTTCGCGGCCGATGATACGGCCCTTGACCTCGTCGCTCTCGATGTTGAACACCGTCACGGCGTTTTCGATGGCCGTCTCGGTTGCCACGCGCTGAATCGACGCTACGATGATGCGCTTGGCCTCTTTCGTGGCGGTCAGCTTGGCTTCCTCGACCGTTTCGTTGATGTAGGCGGCGGCTTCGGTTTTGGCCTCGGCTTTCATGTTCTCGATCAGGATGTTCTTGGCGTCTTCGGAACTCATGCCCGAAATCTGCTCCAGACGCGCGTTCTGTTCGCGCTGCATCTGGTCGACCTCCTCTTTCTTGTGTTCGAGAATCTGCAGCTGGTTCTGCATCTGCTCTTTCAGACGGTCGTTCTCACGGAGTTTGTTTTCCAGTTCGCGCTGCTGGTTCTGCAGGTTCTGCTCGATCTGCTTGGCGCGCTGCTCGCTCTGGGCGATTTTCTGGTTGCGCTCGTTGACCTGGCGGTCGTATTCGCTCTTGAGCTGTATGAACTTTTCCTTTGCCTGAAGGATACGCTCCTTCTTGATCATCTCTCCCTCGGCTTCAGCCTCCTTGACGGCGGCTTCGCGGCGCTTGCGGATCGACGTCTTGACCACGAGGTTCGTTACGACCGCGTAGATTGCGACGGCGACCACGGCAGAGATTGAGGCAGCCAAAATGATACTATACATGGGTCTTTGCTTGTTTGTTTTTAGTTATTAATAGGGTTTTAATTGTAGTTATAAAAAAACCGCATAGGATTCCTTAGTCTTGTTTGACGAATCTGCCGATCAGTCATGTGTGGGGGCTCCGACAATCGCAATCTTCCAACGGTACGCCGTAACGTACTCCCCGTGAGGGTGGTAAGGCCTGATTTTGAAGCGCCTTGAGTTGCCCCAATTTAAAAAATGTTCAGTTTCGCAAAGCTGTAAGGAATCTATGCGGGTAGATTCTTGTATGTAAAAGAACGTTTTTCGTACGATGCGTATTGTCCCGGGCACCTCCCCTTCGCCGGCCTCCCCTCTACCGGCCTCCCGTTTGCGGAGGCCTTCGGTCGGTCACTTCTTCGGGTCGTTCAGATACGCATCTATTTCCGTGCCGATTTTTTCGAGCTGCCGGAGATCTTCGCTGTCGACCTCCCGGCTCTGCCGCATTCCGACGTTCGCGATGGCGAATTTCAGCGCGGTCATCGACAGGTAGTCCTGGTCGTTCCAGTTCTTGATATTCTGTTGTTTTATCAGTGCGAGGTAGCTGTTCACCTCCCGTTCGGCAAGCCGGTACATCTCCTCCTTCCCGCTCTCGATGTTGAACGGATAGCTTTTGCCTGCTATTTTGAGGGTTATTGCCTGTTTTGCCATTTTTTTCGTTTCGTTTATTCCGTCGTCCTCTTCTCCGGCCTCCCGGCCGTTTTCCCCGGGGCCGTTTATTCGGCCTCCTGCGTCGTCGGGGCCGCCAGCGGCTGGCCCAGCAACGCGATGCACTTGTCCACCTCCCGCATAAGACGGTTGACGCGTGCCCGCGCTTTTTCCCGGTTACTGCCTCCGCCCGCAAGCCCTTCGGTCAGCTGCATGCGCGCCAGTTCGGCATCCAGCTCCCTGACGCGTTCCTCGAGCGTGCGTTTCTCGGAGCGGAGCGTGTCGCGCTGCGCAGTCAGTTCCGCACAAAGGTCCGACAGCCTCTTGTGGTCGTCGATCAGCTGCCGCACACGGGCTTCGATGTTCGTTATCACGCTTTTGTCGGCCATGGCCTTCGGGTAAAGTTCCGGTTTACTTTTCAAAGGTAGGAAAAAAACCGGACGGTTCCAAAACGGAATTGCGTATGCCCCGGCAAAACTTCCCGACCTGCTAAAAGTGTCGTTACGACACCAAAGGTAAGAAAAAAACGCCGAAAAGCCAAAAATTATTTTGTGTGGGCTTCTCCGTAGAGGTCGTAGTCGGCGGCCGAGGTGACCGTCACGTCGTAGAAGCGCCCGCGCAGCAGGCGGTGTTCCGACGCCGGGATCAGGATCTCCTGGTCCACTTCGGGCGAATCGTACTGCGTGCGGCCGACATACCAGTCGCCCTGGCGCGAATCGATGATCACCCGTTCGGTGCGTCCTACGCGGCGGCGGTTGTTGTCGAGCGAAATCTCGCTCTGCAGGGCCATGATACGCTCCGCGCGTCGCTGCTTGACCTCCTCGGGGACGTTGTCACGGAGGTTTTCGGCCGACCAGGTTCCCTCCTCCTCCGAGTAGGGGAAGACGCCCAGCCGTTCGAAACGCACCTCGCGCACGAATGCCAGCAACTCTTCGAAATCGGCCTCCGTTTCGCCCGGATAACCCACCAGCAGCGTCGTGCGCAGTGCCAGGTCGGGGATCGCCCTGCGCAGGCGGCCGATCAGCTCCATGGCCTCGGCCTTGGTGTGGCGGCGGTGCATCGACGCGAGCTGCGCATCGGAGATGTGCTGGAACGGAATGTCGAGGTATTTGCAGATTTTCGGCTCCGAGGCCATCACGTCGATCACCTCGTCGGGAAATCCGGCAGGATAGGCGTAGTGGAGCCGGATCCATTCGATGCCGTCGATGCGGCACAGGCGGCGCAACAGCTCGGCGAGCATCCGCCGGCCGTAGAGGTCGATGCCGTAGTAGGTCGTGTCCTGCGCAATGGCCATCAGCTCCCGGACGCCCTGCGCGGCCAGTTTGCGGGCCTCTTCCTCCAGCTCCTCCATCGGGACGGAGACGTGGCCGCCGCGGATGAGCGGGATGGCGCAGTAGCCGCACTTCCAGTTGCAGCCTTCGGAAATCTTCAGGTAGGCATAGTGCTTCGGGGTCGTCAGGCGGCGTTCGGTGGCCAGCGCCGGGTCCTCCGAGGCCCCCAGCGCACGAACGATGCCGTCCCACGTGCGTGCGCCGAAGTATTCGTCCACCTCGGGAATCTCGGCCCGCAGTTCGTTGGCGTAGCGTTCCGAGAGGCATCCCACGACGAACAGCCGTTCGATCTTTCCGGCCTGCTTGGCCGCCGCGGCGCGCAGAATCATGTCTATCGACTCCTGCTTGGCGTCGCCGATGAATCCGCAGGTGTTGATCACCACGACCTTGGCGTCGGTGCGGTCGCTGTCGAAGAGGACCTCGTACCCGGCGGCCGCGAGCCGTGCCATCAGATGCTCGCTGTCGACGGTGTTCTTCGAGCATCCGAGCGTTATGACGTTAATTTTTTTCATGGCCGAACAACGCGTTGACGAACTCCTTCCGGTCGAAGATGCGCAGCTGGTCGATGCCTTCGCCGATGCCGATGTAGCGCACCGGGATGTGGAACTGGTCGCTGATGCCGATCACCACGCCGCCCTTGGCCGTGCCGTCGAGCTTGGTGATCGTAAGCGAGGTGACCTGCGTGGCCTGCGTGAACTGCTTCGCCTGCTCGAAGGCGTTCTGCCCCGTTGAGCCGTCGAGCACGAGCATCACCTCGTGCGGCGCGCCTGGAATCACCTTGCCCATGACGTTGCGGATTTTCGTCAGCTCGTTCATCAGGCCCACCTTGTTGTGCAGACGCCCGGCGGTGTCGATCAGCACCACGTCGGCGCCGTTGGCCTTGGCCGAGGTGAGCGTGTCGAAGGCCACCGATGCGGGGTCGGAACCCATCTGCTGGCGGATCATCGTCGCTCCGGCACGGTCGGCCCACACCTGCAACTGGTCGATGGCGGCCGCGCGGAACGTGTCCGCCGCGCCGATCCAGACCTTCCGGCCCGCCTTGCCGAGCTGCGCAGCCAGTTTGCCGATGGTCGTGGTCTTGCCGGCGCCGTTGACGCCCACGACCATCACCACGTAAGGCTGTCCCTCGGTGGCGTCCAGTCCGAAATTCTCCGACGAACCGTGCGCATCCTCCATCAGCGTTGCGATCTCCTCGCGCAGGATCGATTGCAGCTCCGAGGCGTTCATGTATTTGTCCCGGGCCACGCGCTCCTCGATGCGGCGGATGATCTTCACGGTCGTCTCCACGCCCACGTCCGACGAGATGAGCACCTCTTCGAGGTCGTCGAGCACCCCGGTGTCGATCGTCGACCGGCCCGCCACGGCCCGCGCCAGTTTCGAGAAAAGCCCCGTTTTGGTCTTTTCGAGTCCGGCGGAGAGCTCTTCCTGCTGTTTCTGCGCCTGCTCCCCGGTGGGCGGCGTATCCTGTTTCTTTTTGAAAATATCGAAAAATGCCATGTCTTAAGGATTAATCCTTTGCAAAGATAGGAAAAATGCAGGACGGTTCCAAAACCGGATCGCCATCCGGTCCGGCAAAACGTTCCGATACATGAAAGGGTCGTTACGACCCCGGCACCGAAGAGACGAAAAAGCCGGATGGGGCCGAACTCGAACGCCTTCGGGGCGAAAAAGAGGTTCCGACTCCTAAAAGTGTCGTCGCGACACCGATGATAACAAGAAAGTTTGGAAAAAAGCGTTATATTTGTCGTATATACCTGTATTGACAATGATGAAACGAACCATTCTGCTGTTGCTCGCAGCGCTGTGCGGCGCTCTGACGGCCGCCGCCCAGGACCTGATCGTCAGGACCGATGCCTCGAAGATCGAAGCCAAAGTGATCGAAATCACGCCCGAAGCGGTGCGTTACAAGCGTTTTTCGAACCCCGACGGTCCGACCTACGTGCTTCCCGTTGCGCAAATCCATTACATCCGGTATGCCAACGGCGAAAAGGAATATTACACCAAAACCATTCCCGCGACGCCGCTGACTCCGGCCACTCCGGCCACACCGGCTACCCCGACTGTTCCGGCCACCCCGGCCGCTCCCGCTGCGCCTGCCGCGCAGCCCGTTTCCGGAGGCCGGTATGTGCTCAAGCAATATGAAATCGGCGAACTTTACGATCAGAACGGCATCCGGGGCGTGATCTGCCAGCTTTCGGACGACCGCCAGCACGGACTGGTCGTGTCGCTCGATGAAATCTACCTCCACTGGAGCGAGTTCCGCAAGCCGGACCTGCGCCTTGCGGGTGCCGACAACCGCACCGACGGTGTGGCGAACATGGAGAAGGTGGCGCAGTACATCGCTGCGAACAACCTCTCGTGGGACGATTTTCCGGCTTTCAAATGGTGTCGCGACAAGGGCGAAGGCTGGTATCTGCCGGCCATCGACGAACTGCTGACCATCGGCCACAACTACAACGGCGGAACCCGCGTACAGAACAACCGCCAGGCCCGCAACAAATTCAACGACTCGCTCAAGGGCGCCGGGGGTAAGCGCATGGACCGCCTGGTCTACTATTTCTCCTCGACCGAGATGGACGAGAAGAACGCCTACACGACCCATATGGGCATCGAGCCTCCTTATGTGATCGAAATTCCGAAATACAATAAATTCCTCGTGCGCGCCGTGCACAGGTTCTGACCATCTTTATAACATGCATTCTTTGGAGCGAATAAATCTTTTCGTCGCTATCGGCGAAAGCTATGCGCAGCACTGCTGTGTGATGCTGGTTTCCGTACTGGAAAACAACCCGGAACTGGCGTTCGACTGTTGCATATTGACCGACGGCCTTTCAGAGGGCAGCCGGCGCCGGCTCGACGCGGTGGCCAAACGCCATGCGGATTGCCGGCTGGATGTCCGTGTCGTCGACGATGCCGTTTTCCGGGAACTGAAACTCAACATCCCCCACGTCTCGCGGCACACCTATTATAGGTATGCCATTGCGGAACTCTTTCCGCTGCTCGACAAGGCCCTCTACCTCGACGCCGACCTGGTGGTCCGGGGGAGTCTTGCGGAGTTGTGGAATACGAACCTCGGCGGATTTCTGTGTGCCGGAGTGCGCGACCGGGGAATTGAATTGCTTCACTACAAGCCGGAGATCGGGTTCGAGTTGGACGAATTGTACGTCAACGCCGGGGTGTTGGTGTTGAACCTCGCGGAGATGCGCAGGGAAGGGCTTTTTCGCAAATTGTGCGCTGCGACGCAGGAACTGGAGGGGCGGATCCGTTTTCAGGACCAGGATATTATCAATATCGTCTGCCGGGGGCGGATTCTCGAGCTGCCCGATCGGTTCAATTTCACCTCGGAGTATGTTCGCGACTATCCCGACCGGCGTTCCGGGGCTGTTGTCGTCCACTACACCGGCGCCCGGAAACCCTGGTCGGCTGCGCTCTGCCCCAATGCCTTGAAAGGGCTTTATTATCATTACCTGGCCCGTACGCCGTACCGTTTGGCCCGCTACGGGCTGCAACTGCGGCAGACCGTGCAGAAAACGTTGCCGGCGTTCCTGCGCAAACAGCCGGCCGGGGTGAAACCCATTCGGGTCGCGCTGATCGTCAATGAATTTTTTGGTGGCGGAGGCACGGCCATCGGTGGCATCGGATTCCTTGCGCGCAACTACATTGCCAAATACATTCCCTGCGACGACATCCGGATCGACGTGCTGATCGGGCGGCATCACGGACTCTCGATGGCTTCGCGGATTCGCGTGGATAACGTTTTCCTCTACCGCCTGCCGGGCCGCCATTTTATCGCCCGGTGGCTTAAACGCAAGCATTACGACCTCTACTTCGCGCCCGAGATGACGTGGGACATGCTCCACTACGAGGGGAAAAGCGATACGCCGCTGCTGCTCTGGGTGCAGGACCCGCGGCCCTGGACCGACTGGCTGGAGATTCAGACAGTCGGGTTGTTCCCTGAAACCTGTTACTGGAACACCCGGATTTATGAATCCGTGAATCGGCTTTTCAAACAAGGACGGGTGTCGTTCGTTACCCAGGGGCGCTACCTCGCCGACAAGGCCCGCATCCTTTACCGGCTCGCCGGACAGACCCCCGTGGAGTACCTGCCCAATCCGATCGACGTGGAGACCGGGTTCGATCCCGACACGTGCGTCAAGCATGACGAGGTGGTTTTCGTCGGCCGCATCGCCTCGGTTAAACGGGCGTGGCTGTTCTGCGAGGTCGCCAAGCGTATGCCCGAATACGAGTTCTACCTGGTCGGGCAGTCGCAGATCGAGAAGGATCGTAACGAGGAGATCATGGCGCCCTATCGCACGGGCATTCCCAACCTCCATTTCGTCGGACACCTCGAAGGCGAAGAGAAGTTCCGCCGCATCCGCGAGGCGAAGATTCTGATTAACACGTCTATTCACGAGGCGCTGCCCGTGACGTTCCTCGAAGCGCTGGCCTGCGGTACGCTTTTGGTGAGCTGTCAGGACCCCGACGGGATGACTTCGCGCTTCGGTATCTACACCGGACCTGTGCTCGGTGACGGATTCGACAAGGTCGACCTCTTCGTCGATGCGGTCCGCACGCTGATCAAGGACGAGGCGCGGCGCAAGGAGCTGTCCGCTGCGGCGTGCGAGTACGTGAAATCCGTGCACGGCGTCGGGGAGTTTGTCCGCAACACCCGCCGCCTGATCCGGGAAACGGCGCGGCGGCGGTAACGGCCTGCCGCCGACATCCTGAAAACACAAAGGGCATCCCGAAAGATGCCCTTTGTATTTAAGAGTCGTGCTCTTAAAATACTTATTTCTTCTCCTCGAAGAAATCCTTTACCTGGTCGTTGGCGATGACACCTTCCTTGAACATGTAGGAACCGGTCTTGTCCGACTTGACCATCTTGATGCACTTGGTGAACTGCTTACCCGTGCCGGTTTTCAGTGTTGCGACTACTTTCTTTGCCATAGAGCTTCTTTACTATTTGATTTCACGGTGAACGGTAACCCGCTTGAGGAAAGGATTGTACTTCTTACGCTCCAGACGGTCGGGGGTGTTTTTCTTGTTCTTGGTGGTGATGTAACGGGACATTCCCGCAACGCCGCTCTCTTTTTGTTCGGTGCACTCGAGGATGACCTGAACTCTGTTGCCTTTCTTTGCCATTTGCTACTCGTTGTTTTTAGTACACGCTTTTGGGTGCGGCAGCTTCGCGCAGAGCGGCTGCAAGCCCTTTCTTGTTGATTGTTTTCATGCCGGCGGCGGATACCTTCAGGGTAATCCAGCGACCCTCCTGCTCGGACCAGAAGCGCTTGGTTTTCAGATTGGGACTGAATTTGCGCTTGGTCTTGTGGTGCGAGTGCGAGACGTTATTTCCCACGATCGCCACCTTGCCTGTGATTTCGCAAACTTTCATTGTTTGATTATTTTTGGTTAAAACCCGATTAAGGGAGTGCAAATATACAACAAAACTATTTATCGGCAAAAAGAAATCAATAAAACATACAAAATCATTGAACGGCAGCAAATGGCAGTCAATTCATTCCATTTGTCAGAAATATAATCCGGAGTCTGTGAATAACTGTTTTACACGACTGTTTGCTGGTCTTGATTTGTTACCCTGTTGTTACTTTATAATATACGAAAAAAACTCCGAAAATCCAAATAAAAAAATCCGGACAAATTTAATCGATTCATTATTTCCCTCATATAATATGTAAATATTAAAAATAAAATATGACAAATAATGGAATCATAAAATTGCGAAGTAAACCGACCGGTAGTGGGAATCGGTCCCTGTACCTCGATCTGTATTACAGAGGAGATCGTCGATACGAATTTTTGCATCTGTATCTTGTCCCCGAACGAACAAAATCCGACCGACTTAAAAACGAGGAAACCCTCCGGTTGGCAAATGCAATCAAATCCCAAAGAACCGTCGAGTTCTTCAATGATCTACACGGGTTTACCAGCAAAAGACCCGATGTCAATTTGATACAATACATCGAACAGGTCAGTGACAACAAACAGAAGATCGGCAAAAACGGGGTTCCCGGTTCTCTACGGATGTTGATATACCACCTGAAAAAATACAAGGGTGATCGAATTCTGTTGAAAGATGTAGATGTCAAGTACCTGAACGGATTCGTCCGATATTTGTCTTCTGCAATATCGGCAAATTCCGGCAGACAGAAACGAACCCTCAAACAATCGACTCAACACAATATTTTTGCCTCGTTGAAAATGATTATTCATCAGGCAATCAAAGATGAATTGTTGGCCCATGATCCGACCAAATCGGTGGATTCCCCGACGACAGTACAATCTCACAAAGAGTACCTGACCGAATCGGAACTCAAAAAATTGATAGCCACCCCCAGTAGGAACGAAGTTGTCAAAAGATCATTTTTATTTTGTTGTTTTACGGGATTACGACTTTCGGATGTCCGTAATCTGACGTGGAACCACATTACGACGGGATCGGACAATCAAATGCAACTCAACTTTCGACAGAAAAAAACAAAGATCGAGAACTACATTCCCTTGTCGGACAATGCAATCTCTCAACTCCCGGAACAACATTCGTCCGATTCGGTATTCCCGTTACCTTCGGATAATGCAATCCGTGAAACCCTGAAAAAGTGGGTATCAGATTCGGGTATTGACAAACATATCACGTTCCATTGCAGCAGACACACTTGCGGAACTTTGTTGTTGAACTCCGGTGTGGACATCTATACCGTCAAGGAGATATTGGGACATACCGATATCGGAACCACCATGCAATATGCAAAGGTCGTTGACAGAACGAAACGAAAGGCAGCCAATAGCATCCCTCCCCTATATTGATCTTTGTTGAACCCGGTGTATTATCTCAAAAAGACCGGGATTGTCGTTACGGTTGACCCGTATCGAATCGGAACAAGGTGTGACGTCGAGTGTTTTAAGTAAATTGTTGCAACACGACAAAAATCGTAGGGAGTAACAATAGTCGAGATTCAAAGTTCGGAGACGATTGAACCTGCAATTCAGAACCGTAAGGAAATGACACGACATTATATCGAGGTGGGACAATTCACATCCGGGACAAAACAAATAATTCAGTTTATAGTGATTCCGTAATTCGAGTTTTTTGACGGGATTCCATCCGCAATTTAAATAGGTCAGATTCGGGAACGATTCGATCCCTGCAAACGACTCGATCCCTCGGTGGGAACAATCTATCTTCGTAATTCGCGAAGTGTCGTAGGGGGAGATTTTGCCCTCTTTATCGACGATGAGATCATAGGTACTGACCAGATAATCGAAGAAATTGGAATCGGGGATACGAACTCCGTATCGATAAGTTCGTTCGGTGACTTTGTAAGTAGGAAAATCCATAGGTAGATTCGTTTTTTTATATTTATCGAGAGGAAAAACCGGCAACATACTGAGAAGATACTGAAAGTAAAATAGTGATTTTTTGGAATATTCGGGTTAAATTTGTTCGGCAATACCCCGTTGAGTGTGTTGATATTAGCAAACATTTTTATACCTTTGTGGTGTTCCCGTGGGAACAACATATTATTGATGAAAGTGTTTTGCTTTTATCCTTGACAGGAAATCTGACAGTTTTCAAGAATACAAGGATAACAATAACACTCATCACTTGTATTGGTATGTTCATATCTCAACATATCAGACAGGTGTGGGGTATTGTTTATTTGTATTCGGGTTTTGTCAGAACCTCCTGTCAGATAAACAAACAACTCCACACTTTCTTTTTTGATTGAATCCACCATTTGGGAGTTGAATGGTAACTACAATTTGAATGTTCAACCAATTCAAACAATAGTTACTATGAAAAAAATTCTATCGGTGTTGTGTATTGCTACATTGCTGTTTGTAAGTTGCAGTGACGAGTATGACGACAGTAAACTGTGGCAAAATGTCAATGATCTGAAAGATCGGATTGCATCCTTGGAGAAAACGGTACAAACCATGAACTCGGACATCAGTTCGATTCAGAGTATCATCGATGCAATCAATGCAAGGGATTACATTGTCAAAATAGAAGAACTTGCAGACAAGAGTGGATATACAATCACTTTTGCAAAAGGGAATACCATTACCATTAAACATGGCAAGGATGGAATCGATGGCAAAGATTCCCCTATTATCGGTATTGACATCTACGAAGGTATCTATTATTGGACAATCACAACCAATGGAAACAAGACTTGGTTGTTGGATAACGATGGAAATAAACTGAAAGTTTCCGGAGTAGATGGCAAAACTGCATATGATCTTGCAGTTGAAAAAGGTTATAAGGGGACATTGAAGGAGTGGTTGGAATCATTGAAAGGTTCAGATGGTCAGAATGGTTCCGAGGGGAAATCTGCATATGAACTTGCAGTAGAGAAAGGATATACAGGAACATTGGAAGAATGGTTGTTGTCCTTGGATGGAACCAATGGGTCGAACGGCAAATCTGCATATGAACTTGCTGTTGAAAAAGGATATGAGGGGACATTGGACGAGTGGTTGGAATCATTGAAAGGATCGAATGGCAAATCTGCATACGAACTGGCAGTAGAGAAAGGATATTCCGGAACCATCGAAGAATGGCTGGAATCCTTGAATGGAACCGATGGTAAGGACGGTTCTGACGGAGAAGACGGCAAAGATGGCATCACTCCGGTTTTGGGTGTCGATTCCGAAGGATATTGGACAATCGACATGGGGAATGGTATTCAAAGACTGAAAGATACAAATGGAAAAGATGTAAAAGCAATCGGACAGGATGGAACAGACGGAAAAGATGGGGTTGACGGTAGTTCTTTCTTCAACAATGTCCGTTATGACGATAATTTCGTGTATTTTACATTCACCGATGGGAAGGTAGTGTCTATCCCCTTGTCTAAAGGGGTATCTTTTACTGTATCAAATGTTTCTGATCGGCAATTGTTTGTATATGGTGAAACAAGAACGTTTGATATTGTACAGAACAATATTGCCAAAATTTCAATCTCGAAACCTGACGGATGGAAAGTCTCTGTTCTTGGAGATGTAATGACTGTTATTGCACCTCCCCAAGAGAATACTTTTGCAGAAGAGAGTGGTGAAATTGCAATTACTGCAATGGGGACGGATTCCAAGAGTTTTGTCATGTTCTCGTTCTCTGTAAAAGTAGAACCTTATCAATTTGAAGATTCAAAATTCGAAGAATATATCTTAACGAATTTTGATAAGGATGAAAATGGGTTTCTCTCCCAATCAGAAGTAAACGAAATCATTTCTATTGATTGTAGTGGTCTGGGAATTACGTCTGTCTCTTATACACATCTCCGAGCCCACGAGACTAAGGC
>UQKD01000028.1 GCA_900541585.1 uncultured Alistipes sp. | reverse complement strand
CCTGGGTGATCTCGTGGATCAGGTTGTCGATGACGATCGAGGTCTGCGGATCGAGCCCCGAGTTGGGTTCGTCGCAGAACAGGTAACGGGGATTCATCACGATGGCCCGGGCGATGGCCACGCGCTTGATCATGCCGCCCGACAGTTCGGCCGGATAGAGTTCGCTGGCCCCGTCGAGCCGCACGCGCTGGAGACAGAAATTCACGCGCTCCATCTTCTCCCGCTCGCTCTGCGAGGTGAAGAGGTCGAGCGGCAGCTTGACGTTCTCCACGACGGTCGAGGAGTCCAGCAGCGCCCCGCCCTGGAAAATCATGCCGATGTCCTTGCGGATACTCTTGCGTTCCCGGAAACCGAGTTTCGAAAAGTTCACCTCGTCGTACCACACGTCGCCCGAATCGGGTTCGTGCAGCCCCACCAGCGTCTTGAGCAGCACGGTCTTCCCCGAGCCGCTGCGGCCGATGATGAGGTTCGTTTTTCCGGTCTCGAATTCGACCGAGATGTCGTCGAGCACCACCCGGCCGTCGAACGACTTGACGATATGTTCGGCGCGTATCATATGAGCAGGACTTGTGTCAGGATCAGGTCGAAAAGCAGAATCACCACGCAGCTGGCCACCACGGCGCGCGTCGAGGCCGTACCGACCTCCAGCGAGTTGCCCCGGGCGTTGTAGCCGTAGAAGGCCGAGATCGAGGTGATGATGTAGGCGAAGAAGACGGTCTTGATCAGCGTGTAGGTGATCGAATAGGGCTTGAAATCCATCAGCAGGCCGTCGACGTAGTCGGCGGGGATCATGATGCCCGTCGCGGCGGCGATGAGGTATCCGCCCAGGATGCCGATCAGGATCGAGAGGATCGTCAGGAAGGGGAAGAAGACCATCGCGGCAACGATCTTCGGGAGGATGAGATACGAGGCGGAGTTGACGCCCATGATTTCGAGCGCGTCGATCTGTTCGGTGATGCGCATGGTTCCGATCTCCGAGGCGATCGACGAGCCGACCTTTCCGGCGAGAATCAGCGCCACGACCGCCGACGAGAATTCCAGGATCATCGTCTCGCGCGTGGCATAGCCCACCAGCGAACGGGGGATGAACGGCGAATCGAGGTTGATGCACATCTGCAGCGTGATGACCGCGCCGATGAAGACCGAGATGATGGCCGTCAGGCCGATCGAGTTGATGCCGAGCGACTCCATTTCGAAGATGATCCGCCGGCGGTAGATGGCAGCCTTCTCCGGACGGGAAAAGACCTTTCCCATCAGCATGAAATAGCGCCCTATGAGTTCGAAAATCTTCAACATGCTACTGCTTCTCCTCTTCGAAATCGACGTAGTCGCCCACGTCCTTCGACACGCGCTTCTCGGGCGTTGCCGGGGTTTTGTGCACCTTCACTTCGCCTTCGCGCGCCTTGCGCGGCTGCTCTGCAAAGGGCGAGCCGAAACCGCCGAAGCCCTTCGGTCCGGACTGCTGTCCGAAGCCTTCGCCGAACTGCTGCTCCATCTGCTTGCGGACCTTGTAGATCCGCCAGCGGAAAGCCAGCATCAGCACGACGACCAAAATAATAAGTCCCATAAGAAAATACAAGATAAACAGCGCGATGCCCTTGAGCAACGCGGGGGCGCCGAGCGCCAGTATGACGATGAGGAGCGTCGTCAGCGGGTTGCGCTGCACGAAGCCCGCCAGGGAGTCGATGATTGCCAGTATGAAATTCATTCCGATTTCGGTTTACATCTCCACAAAGGTATGGAAAATTATGCGTATTTCAATTAAATGTCGTAAATTTGGCGTCTGGAAACGAAAAACAAATCACAATCCCACATGTTAACTCCCCTCACCGCCATCTCGCCCGTCGACGGGCGTTACCGTAATAAAACGGAGAAATTAGCCGATTATTTTTCGGAGCAGGCCCTCATCCGCTACCGCATCCGCGTCGAAGTGGAATACTTCATCGCCTTGTGCGAACTGCCGCTGCCGCAGCTGGCCGGCATCGACCGCTCGAAATTCGCCGCCCTGCGCGCCCTGTACCTCGATTTCTCGGCCGCCGACGCCCAGCGCGTGAAGGAGATCGAGTCGGTGACCAACCACGACGTAAAGGCCATCGAGTACATCATCAAGGAGAAAATGGACACCCTGGGGCTGGCCGGCTACAAGGAGTTCGTGCATTTCGGCCTCACGTCGCAGGACATCAACAACACGGCCATTCCGCTTTCGCTCAAGGAGGCGATGACGGGCGTCTACTACCCCGTCGTCGAGGAGGTCCGCGATACCTTGGCGTCGTTCGCCGAACAGTGGCGCGAGGTTCCGATGCTGGCGCGCACGCACGGGCAGCCCGCCTCGCCGACCTCGCTGGGCAAAGAGTTTTCGGTATTCGTCGAGCGGCTCGAAAAGCAGTCGGTCATGCTCCACGACATCGCCGTTCCGGCCAAGTTCGGCGGCGCCACGGGCAACTTCAACGCCCACCGGGCAGCCTACCCCGCCATCGACTGGGTGGCTTTCGCCAACCGGTTCGTGAACGAGACGCTGGGGCTTTGCCGCTCGCAGTACACCACGCAGATCGAACACTACGACAACCTGGCCGCCATCTTCGACAACATGAAGCGCATCGACACCATCCTCATCGACCTCTCGCGGGACATGTGGACCTATATTTCGATGGAGTACTTCAAACAGCAGATCAAGGCCGGGGAGGTCGGGTCGAGCGCCATGCCCCACAAGGTCAACCCCATCGACTTCGAAAACGCCGAGGGCAATTTCGGCATCGCCAACGCCGTTTTCGAGCACCTCGCCTCGAAGCTGCCCGTTTCGCGCCTCCAGCGCGACCTGACGGACTCGACCGTGCTGCGTAACATCGGCGTGCCGATGGCCCATGCGGTGATCGCCCTCAAATCGCTGCTCAAGGGACTGAACAAGGTGATCCTCAACCCCGAGGCGCTGGCGCGCGACCTGGAGAACAACTGGGCCGTGGTGGCCGAAGGCATCCAGACCATCCTGCGCCGCGAGGGTTTCCCGAAGCCCTACGAGGCTTTGAAGGCCCTGACGCGGACCAACGCCCACATCACCCGCGAGTCGATCGCGGCATTCATCGAAACGCTCGACGTCGCCGAATCGGTCAAGGAGGAGTTGCGCGCCCTCTCGCCCTCGACCTACACGGGCGTGTTCCGGTAGACCGGAACCGGCATCGAAAACAAAGGCAGGACCCGAAAGTGTCCTGCCTCTATTCATTCCAAACGGATCGTTACTCCTTGCAGCAACGCACCGTATAGCCATAGGAACGCTCCTTGTCCAGCTCATTATTGATCGAACCGCTGCTCGACAGTTTGCTGCGGAAGAAGAGGTAATAGGATTTGACCGAAGAGGCTTCCACCGACCAGTAAGCCCCCGAACCGCCGGTCGAACTGCGCAGGCCCACGATGGCGCCCGAACTGTAATTGCGATAGCCCTGCGCCGGATACCAGGCCGTCCGTCCCCCGTGGGCGTAGGTCATACCGCAATTCGTTCCGTCCCATACCGAAACGCCGTCGATATACTGGCGGCCTGCAATCAGATCCTCCCATGCACCGGTTTCAGGAACCCTGTACCCCGGAGGGCAGGGGTCGTTGAGCGTTTTGGTCTCACCCCACAATGTCGCGTTCGGCGACGCGAGCCAGTTGTAGCCGGTTCCGACCTTATTGTTGTAGAACGTCATGGGATTGGCGGCAGCCCCGTCGGTCGTCGTCGCACTCTTGCTGAAATTCCATCCCAGCGCCGGATAAGCGGGATTCACCGCCGTGCCGTTCTTCGCCTCGAGAAACGCATTGGCCGAAGTTTCCGTTTTCTCGCCCCCGTAGAACGGGTCCTTACGCCCCCACTGGTAATACATGCCGTAAGCGTCCGTACCGCCTGCGGTCGCACCTACGGCGCCCAGGTGCAGATCACAAGTAATTTTTTCATCATGCTTCGTTTTTTAGTTAATGGTTCCATCTGTTCTGTCCCGTCCGTAACGGACAGACTTCACGGAGAATACCGCACAGGCAAAAACAGGCATGACCACCCGGCAAAGCATGGCGACGACTTCCTCATCCGACCGTAAAAAAGTCTGTCCGAAGAGGTTCGCAGCAACAGGAAAAAGAGGGCCGAAGCAAATAAGGACGTACGGAAAAACCGCCGGCGACGACTTCAGGCACTCCCTTTCTCCGCAGGAGCAAACACCCTATCGCGCAAGGCAGGTCTTCTGACTTGTCCCCCGGAGCGGCGCCTTCCCGGTCCGAGGACCAGTGGCTCAAGAATGCCGCAACGAAAAAGCCCTTTCGGGCGGGACTCACAGCAGCGGGAACTGTTGCCGATTCACACGGCATTCCCTTTTAATCCCCCTCCACGGGGAAACCATTGCACGGCAAAGGTACGCTTTTATCGGCAGGAAGCGAGCGATTCGGCGGAATATTTCCGCCGAACGCGCCCCGCGGTTCAGCGCCGCGGGGCGTTCCGGCCACGATGCGCCCTTCTCCGGCGGACGGCGCGCGACTTTGGCACGCGCTTTGTACTTATTTCAGTCAACTGCGGCACAGCAACCGCAGTGAGGTTTCTTCATTTATTTAAGTTTGGGTTAGTAGTTTTAGGAGGGCAACCTCCTGGGGGCAGCAGGCAATCGTGAGATTCCCTGCTGTTTTTTTATCCCCGGAGGCTCTCACTAACCGAACAGATCGTTGAGCACGGCGGCCAGACGGTACGACGCCAGGATCAGCTGGCGTTCGGGCAGCAGGTAGGTGTCCATCACGAACTGCTTGTCGTAGGTCTCGTCGGCCCGCTGCCAGTCGTAGATCACCCGGCAGGCGACGGCCGTCTCGTGCAGCCACTCGCGGGGCGTACCCTTGGCCATCGCAGCCTTTTCACGTTTGGAGAAGGTATCCAGCAGCAGTCGGTACTCGCTGTAACTCCAGCCGTGTGCACCGTCCAGCACGCCCCAGTCCCACATCGCATGGTAGGACATCTTTTTCCCGTTGAGGTCCGCACGGCCGCTCTTGCAGCCGGGATACTTGACGTGCGAGGGGCAGTGCATGTCGCCCACGATGTGAATGACATACATCAGGTTCAGCCGCACGAGCGAGTCGCTCATGTTCCGGTAGTCCTTCAGCCGGTCTACGGCGCGCATCAGCTCCACGACACAGTTGGTCTTTCCCTTGCGCAGCGTGTCGACCAGCTGCATGTCGGCATCCACGTAGCTCACGTGCTCGACGTCGCGGAATTCGGGCGTGCTGCGGTACTTGTCCATCCACGAAGCGTAGTAGACGATCGAATGTTCGAGGTAGCGGGCGATGTTCTTTTTCGCCCGGGGCGTCAGGTTGCATTCGGCGATGTAGGCGATAGCATCGTGGCGCGTGCGGTCCCACGCCTGCGACGGCAGCGCCGCGCAGAACATGAGGACCAGCAGGAACAGTTTCATTTTTTTCATCGGTTCTAACGATTAACGGGTTAACGATTCAGCGCGGAAGTTATCGAACTGCACGCGGTTTTTGCTTTTGGTTGCCGGGGCGAACACGAAGCGGGTCGTGGCATCGGCCCCCGTGACGGTGAAGGAGAATCCCTCCCAGGCGTTGCCGCGCGACAGCGGGAACGAGAGGACTCCGTTCTGGGCGCCCTCGATGCTTCCCGCCCCCTGGATGCTGACCGTCAGCGTTCTGTTCGTATCGGCAGCACCGGAGAAATACTGAAAGAAATAGGTGGCGTCGAAGCTGACCTTCACGTCGTCCGTACCGGCGATGTCCGTGAGCGCAGGAGAGATCAGCCGGCCCAATGCCGACGACGAATTGAGGTGGATATAACCCGGACGGGTGTAGACGCTCTTGTCGGTGGCGTCGTAATCCCAGCCGTTGAGGGACACGGTCCCCTCGTTTTTCAGCAGGTCGAAGCGGATCATTTTGTCGACCGTGCAATAGGTATTGATCCAGTCGGTGTTGGTCGCCAGCAGTTCGCTGCCGCTCCAGGGGTCGGCCCAGGAGAAATCGTCCTGGAAATAGACCGTGGACGACGACGGCACGACGTCGGCCCGGACTGCTTCGGAGGACTCCGACGAAAGGAAGGTCTGCGGAATCTCCTCCTTCGAACTGTTGTAGTTCATGTGGTTGGCCACCACGCGGAAGTTGAAATAGGGGTAATTCCCCAGGCTCTTTCCGGCCAGTCCGCCGACATGCACATGAGGCTCCCACGTCTTGCCCGTGGCGACGGTTCGTCCGTTGGGCAATTCCACGAAATAAGTGTAGTCCGTGGCATCGGGCACTTCGTTCCACGCGGCCTCGAACCCGTAGGCGCTGTTGGCCGAGACCGTCACGCCGGAGGGCGTCGCCAGCCGGGGCAGACCGCCTCCCGACGACTCCACCTCTCCCTCGGCGGGTTCGCTCCAGGGCGACTCCTTGTAGGTCTTGTCGCCCTCGGCCGGCAGGGCACGCACCATGAGGCGTGCGGAGGTCCCGGCCTCCAGTCCGGAGAACCCGACCGACGTATCGGGGGTCCTGCCGCTGCGCGAAGCGACCACCTCGCCGCAGTTGAGACAGGTGTAGGAATATTCGTACTCCGCGGCGTCGGCGACTCCGGTCCACGTAAACCGCACGGAACTCTCGGTGGCGGCAGCCCGGTCGAACGTCACCACGGGGGCCGGCAGCGGCATCAGTTCGACGGAAGGCTGGTCGTCGGGACCGGCCTTGACGATCTGCACGTCGTCCAGGAACCAGCGGTTGGCCTTGGTCTCCTCGACCGATTCGAAGACCAGCTGCGTGGCATTGGTCGCGCCGTAGACGAGCAGCGTTTTCTCCTCCCACTCGACCGGCCGTTCGGTCTGCATGACAAAGACTTTCCCGGTCGACACGTCGTCGTTGATCGTGCCCGGACCGATCACGCGGACCTGCATGGTCGAGGGGTCCCACTTACCGTTGGCGGCTACATAGATGCAGCACTTGAAGGAGACCTTGAGCGTCGAGGCGCAATTCTTCTTGATGTCCAGCGCGGGCGTCACCAAGCCTCCGCCGCAGCCCGCCGCATTGGAACCGCGGCCCATCTTCACATAGCCGATGCGCAGGTAAACGCGCTCCTTGAGCTTGTTGTCATCGGTTTTCCAGCCCGAGCCGACGAGAGCGTCGTAGGCCTCCTGCCCGTGGCTGGCTACGGTTATGCCGTTCCAGTAGGTTTCGGCCGTCAGCGGCGTGGGATAGGTCCCGATGTAGTCGGTTCCGCCGTACACGTCGGTCACCCACGAGAAATCGTCGCCGAAATAGAGGTGGCCAGGCTCCTCGCCGTCGTCGCCGCCGACCTGGAAAACGACCTCCTCGCCTTCGCCGACATTGCCCTCATAAAGCCGGAAATCGTCGATCCGGCAGCCGCCCGCCGGAGCCTCGATCCGAAAATCGAGCGTGGGGGTATCTTCGCCGACCCGGAAACGCGCCTGCACCTCCCGCCACGCACCCGTGCCGTCGGTCACTTCGTATTGCAGAGGAACCCGTTCGTCACCGCCGTTGCCGATCAGCACCCGGAACCGTTCGGGCTGAAGGTCGCCGTCGGGAGCCAGCACGCCGATCTTCAGCCGGAAATAGGCGTCTCCTTTTGTGGCCACGCCATCGACCGAAAACGACGGCACGACGGCCACACCCCCCGCTTCGGGAGCCGCCGGAACGTCCAGCAGGACATTGTTGCCGCCCGAAGCCCCGTCGTAGCCCGACGAAGGGCTGTCGGCCGACACGAAGGCGTTCACCCCGGAGAACCCGACAGCCGTGGTTCCGACGCCGTCGGCCTCCCAGGCCGCATAGCCGCCCACGGCGACCGGCTCCGCAACAGCCGAGTTCCCGGCCCCGGTGCGGACGTAGCGGATCAGTTCGTCATACGCCCCCTGCGTTACCTCGATCTGTGCGGTAACGCCGTCCAGCGAGTCGAAATGCAGCGTCGCCGAGCGCCGCGCCCCCGCATTGAGGGCTGCGGTGACCTTCACCGTCTGGTTGCCGTAAGCCGCACGGGGCGTGACGGTCAGCCAGTCGGTCTGCTCGTCGAGGTTGATCACCCAGTAGACGTTCGACATGACCTCGAACGTAACGTCGCCGCCCTCGTAGGTCATTCCGCGCTTGTTGGCGCTGACCGAGGTGGCGTTGAGCGCGAGGGTCCCCTCCCGGGTTTCGTCCGTACTGCAGGCCCCCGCGAATAATGCCGCGAGTACCGGCAGCCATAATCCGTATTTTTTCATGGTCTTCGTTTTTCAGGTTATTTCATGCTCTTCACATAGGCTTTCGGACGCTGCATCCGCTCGGAGTAAACGTTGCCGAAACGATCGGTGACGGTGATTTCGAGTTCCGACGAGGCCGACGAGGCGGTCGCGCTGAACATGTGCGACGAACAGCACGACGCCCAGTCGGAGTTGGCCTCGTATTTCGCCTCCACGCGGGGGATGTCGAAGGTGATCGTGTGCAGCGGGTCGCGGTCGAAGACGCGCGTCACCGGCAGCGGCACGCCGTTCTCCTTCACCTCGACCGTCCACGCGGGATCGTAGTTCCAGACGTTGACATACACCACGTTCTCGCCCACCGTTCCGTAATCGTCGCCGTCGTTCCTGCGGCTGGAGTACTGCTTGAGGTAGGATTTGTAGACGTTGTTGTCGAGGTGCTTCTTCACGGTGTTCATGTCGTAGGTGCGGAACTGATAGCCGGCCGGTTCGCCGATACCCTTGTAACTCCACTTCACGTCGGTCGCGTTGACGGTATAGATTCCGTAGCCGGCGGGCGACCCGTCGACACAGACGGCCCGGTCGGAGAAGTAGGAACTCCACCACCACGTTTCGCACACGGCGGCCGTGTTGTGCTCGATCACCCGGTCGTTGATGACCATCGTGGCGTTGTGGTGCGTGTGCCCTGTCATGAAATGCACCTCGGAGAACTCCTTCACGGCGTTCAGCAGCGCCGCGGTCCCGCCCGTGGCGCTCGACATCTTGACCGTATTGGCAAACGAAGCGTTGTAATTCTCGTGGAGCTGGACGTGCAGGCAGATCACCAGCGGCGCCGTCTTGTCCCCGACGGCGGCCAGGTCCTCGGCCAGCCACTCCATCTGCGCCAGCGACACGACACGGTTGTAGTCGCGGTTGCCCAGGACACCGTCCTTGCCGCCCGTGTTGATCCAGTCGATGTCGTCGAGCACCACGTAGTGCACCTGCCCGAGATTGAACGAATAGTAGTTCGGGCCCAGCGTTTTGCAATAGGGAAGCTGTCCCGGGGCGTCGCCCTGCACGTAGGGATCGTTGTCGTGGTTGCCCATGGCGTGGAACACGGGGACGGTGTAGCCGCTCTGCGAGAGCAGCTGCCGGTAATGCGTAAGCCCGAAATTCCGGTCGTACCAGTAGCGGTCCCAGGTCATGTCTCCCGCCATCAGGCAGAAGACCGGCACGGAACTGGCGTCGGCGAAAGCCTGCGTCTCGGCGAGGAAGCCGTTCCGGAAATTACGCAGGTCGTTCTGCTTGTCGGCCAGGTGCAGGTCGGCGCCCAACAGCATGACGTGATTTTCGGTATCGGCGCGCACCAGTTCGAAGTTGTGCGTCTCGCACGTCTCCGCTCCGGCCGTCAGCCCGGCCCAGAAGCCCATCATGTCGTTGTCCAGCGCGGCGGGCAGGTAACCCGACGGAATGGTGATGAAGACGTAGCCCAGCGTCTTGAGCGACGGCATCCAGTAGTAGCCGTCGGCATCGGTGACGACCGTTTGCAGACCGTCCGACACACGGACTCCCGGCACGCCTTTGCCGCCGCAGTAGACGATACCCTTGAGGTTCATCCCCTCCTTGTCGGGAACCTCCTGATCGGTGGTAAGGTAGACCTTCACCGAGGCGACGTATTGTTCCTGCGCACCGCGGACCACGTAGACCTCGTAGCTTTCCCGGGCGATCCCCGCAGGTATCACCACACGGGCCGTCTTGACCGTGACGTCGCTCACAGGCATGTCGAGCGCAGCGGCAGCGGAGCGGAACGAAACCACGTCGCCCGCCTCGAACCCCGCGCCCTGCAGAGTCAGCTTCTGCCCGGCGTACACGCTCATCACGGGCGCGAGGTAGAGGTTGCGCACCAGCCGCTCGGGCTGCACGAACTCCCGGGGATCGCTCTCCGAGCACCCTGCCGCGAGCAGGAAACCCGCGAGCAGGACGAAGAGCGTTTTCAGTTTATATTGCCATATTTTCATCGTTCGGAATTTTTACGGTTTATAAATCGAGGCACGACATGCGTACGACACCTATGCGGCTGGTTCCCGAAGCGGAGTTCTCCGTGTCGCTGGCGTTGCGCGGGCGCGTCGCCCGCAGGCGGATCGAGAAACCCTCGCGGTCCTTCAGCTCGTCGGGCAGTACGAAGAGGTATTCGGGCGCCGCGATGCAGCTGTGCCAGTTCGAGGCCACGTATTCGTTGCCGATCGGCGTCCACGTCTTCGCATCGTCCGTCTCGGCCCACTCCATCTGGAAGTACATCGGGCCGGAGGTGTTGCTCGACGCCGTGAACTGGAGCGAAATCTGCCCCGTGAAGCCCTTCGTCGTGAGGTCCGAGAGAATCCAGCAACAGCCCTCCGTATCGCTGTGGACGGCCGCGGTGTTTTTCCACCACCCCTGGGCCATCAGGGCGATGTACTGCACGCCCTTGGTGTTGCCGTAGGCCGGAAGCCAGAGGCTCTTCTCCGCATCCCACGTCGCCGGGGCGCAGCGGGCGTGGGCCCACGCCAGATACATCTGCTGCGTGTTGCCCGAGGTCGACCCGAGCACTTCGACGCCGACCGAATGCTTCAGCTGTCCCCGTCCGACGGAGGCCGTGACGGTCTGCATGGCGCCCTTGTTGTCGGTCCACGGGCCGATCTGCATGACGGTCTTCGAAAGGCGGCTCGCGGCGGGGGTCTCGAAGTTCGTGACGTCCGACTCGCGGCGGATGCGCACGCACCAGCTCTCGACGGGACGGCGCATTTCGTCGCGGCCGTCGTACATGTCGCACTTGTAGCGTTTATTGACGATGCCCGTGACGTCGCCCGCTCCTTCGGGAATCATCGAAAGCGCCCGCTCGGTGAACGACCACGTGGTATAGAGCTTGGCCGTATGGCCCTTCGCGTCGCGCAGGTAGTGACCGTACTCGATCGTCAGGTCGTTGTAGTCCGCCGACGCCTGGTAGGCGGCACCCTGCCTGATACCCAGGTAAGTGACCCCCTCGTTGATGTTGACCAGCGTGCCGTAGGGCAGCGCGAATTCCACGTTTCGCAGCGTCACGAGGCGGTTCTCGTACTCCGGCAGCCGGGTCAGATCGTCGATCACGACCGGTTCGACGGGCGTTCCCGCCGCGGCGCTCTGCACGGCCGTCGACGAAAGGCCAGCGATCTTCAGTCCGTTGGTATAGACGTCGCGCTCGATATGCTGTCCGTACATGTGGACCGTCACAACCTGATTCAGGTCGTAGAGGTTGTCCGCCTCGTCGTCGAACTCGATCCACAGGCCCGCGGTCTCGTCCTGAATGAACATCGTGTTGTTCACATGCGTGCCGCCGCCCGGCGAATAGGCCACGGGATAGTTACGCGTCGCACGGTCGCTGATCACGCTGCCCTCCACGTAGACGTTGCGCGCGATCTTGCCCTCGCCCATCGCCAGCAGTTCGGCGATCGTGACCTTTTCGGCCTCCTCGAAGGCGCTCGACATGTCGGGCTGCGTGACGGTAAACACGCACGACACCGAAGTCCCGTAAGCCGCGATACGCACCCGGGCCTCCCGCGGTTCGGAACCCGGATTCGCGGCGCAGACGAAGGTCTGACTCGTGGGCGTGAACTCCCCGACGGTGATCCACGAGGCATCGGCCGGATCGACCAGTTCGGCCACCCAGTCGATATTCGCCTCGACCCCCACGGTGAAGGTCTCACCCTTGGCCGAGACGGTCCTGCCCGACTCCTTGACGTTGACCGTCAGCGTCGGCTCGGCGCCCGTCTGGCTGAAACGGATCGTCGCCACCGGCTCCCCGTCGACCACGACGTTCAGCGTTCCGTGACGCTGGTAGGCCGTCTTGTTCTTGGCGACCATCGCCGAGAAGCGGGCGTCGCCGACACCCTCCGTCGGCCAGAAGGAGAGCCATTCGAGGTCCTCTTCGTAGGTCGGGACGAGTTTCCAGCTGTCGTAGTTGGAATACATCAGGAAATCCTGCGTGCCGCCCGCCGTATCGAACGACACCTCCCGGATGCCGTTCCGGTCGTTATCGAGAATGCAGACATATTTTTCCTGCGTCTCGTCCTTCTCGCACGACGTGCCGAGCGCCGCCGAAACCACGGCGGCCGCGGCGGCAGCAAAGGCGCAGAGACGCGCTATCATCGTTTTCATAGTCCTGTCTTTTTTCGGTTATCTGATTCCTTTGTCGACGGCCGCCTTGCTCCACCAGACGGGGGTTTTCATGTCGTCGGCACCGCCGTAGTAGCTTCTCAACCGCTCCACGGCCGCATTGTAGTTGTTCTTGTTGGTTTCCACGGTGTTGGTCGGATAGACCAGCCGGGTGGGCAGGATGTGGTCGTTGAACGTGCCGCTGCCGATCTCGAGCGCGGGATAACCCGTGCGCCGGTACTCGGCCCACGCCTCGTAGCCGACCCAGAACAAGGCCACGTATTTCTGGTCGATGATCGTTTCGAGCGTCCCGTCGTAGGGCACGTTCGCCAGGAAATTCTCGATCACCACGTCGGGAATGGTCAGCGACTCGGCAACCCCGTCCCAATATTTGACCGAAGCGCGGATGGCGTTGCGGTAGTAGGTCCCGGCATCGCCCGCGATCCATCCGCGCTGCATCGCCTCGGCGAAAATGAACAGCACCTCGTCGTATTTCATCAGCGCATAGGGCGAACCGTACTCCCCGAGCGTGGCCTTGTTGAGGTTGGCGATGCCCGTGAAATCGGCGTCCTGCGCCTCGATGCCGCTCTGTCCGCCCTTCCAGCCCTCGGCGCCCGACGGCTGGAGGAACCAGATGCCGATACGCGGGTCGCCCGACTTGTCCATCATGCCGATAATCTGCTCGGCCGGCCGGCGGCCCGTCGAAGTGGTGAACTGCGTGTTGAGTTTCGTGCCCCAGTAGTTGACGAAAGGCTCCACCTCGTCGTAACGCATCTCGGCATTGTCCTCATTGCCCGTGAAGACGGGGTATTTGTCGGGGTTGTCGAACACCTCGGCGATCTTCGCGGCCACGCCCACTGCGGCGTTGCGATTACTCAGGCGCATCAGCAGTCGCAGGTAGAGCGAATTGTTGAACTTGCGCCACTTCGTGAGGTCGCCCTTGTAAAGCAGGTCGCGCGTCGCGCTGGACAACGCCACCGAATTGTCGTAGAGCGAATTGGCTCGTTCCAGATCGGCGAGCAACGACCGGTAGACCTGCTCCTGCGTGTCGAAAACGGGCTGCTTGACATTCTCCGACGGACCTTTGAAAGCCTCCGAACAGGGCACGTCGCCGAACAGGTCGGCGATGTTCTGCAGAAAGAGCGTACGCAGCGTCAGGGCGATCGCCTCGTAATTGGGGTCCTCCTTGCGGATGGCCAGCTGGCGCATGTGGTCGGCGTTGGCCGCCTGCTTGTAGAGGTTGCTCCACGCCGAGGCGCCAACCGAGTTTTCAACCACATAGCGATGGTAGGTGTTGTTGCCCGACCCGGCGATGGTGTACTGGATCAGCTCGCCGTTGAGCTGCCACGTACGGTAGAGGAACACCTCGGTCCCCGAGTAGAGCAGTTCCTGAATCATGCCCGCAGGCGCGATCTTCCACAGGTCCATCTCATTGGGATTGGTGTTGTATTCGTCGAAGTTGGCCGTGCAGGCGCCCGCCCCGGCGAGCAGGAGGGCTGCGATAAGGATATGTTTCAGCTTTTTCATGGTTGGGTCTGTTTTAGAATCCGAGTTTCAGGCTGAATCCGTAGGAACGGGTCATCGGATAGGCGCCCGTCTCCACGCCGCGGTAGAGCGACGAGCCGGAGAGCGAGGCCACCTCGGGGTCGAACTGCGGGAAATTGGTGATGCAGAACACATTGGTCACGAAAAACGACAGCGAAACGTTCTGAAACACCTTTGTCTTGGCGCACAGGCTCCGGGGCAGCAGGTATTCGACCCGCAGCTCCTTGAGTTTCAGGTACGAGGTGTCGAAGACGTTCGATTCGGTATTGCCGCGCGGGTAGATGACCGTGTTGTAATAGTCGACCGCATCGGTGGTGATGGTGCTGTTCGGGGAGTAGACACCATCGGCGGAGACGTTGACACCCGGATGGACCAGACCGTCGTAACGGCCTTCGAGCGAATTGGTCAGCTTGCCCATATAGGAGAGGATCGAGTTGGTCAGCGAATAAGCCCTGCCGCTGTACGACGCAGCGAACGACGCCGTGAGAGTCAGCCCCTTGTAACGCAGCGAGGTCGTCAGTCCGGCCTTCCACTGGGGATAGATGCTGCCCAGATCCTTCAGGTTCGTGGCGTCGAGCACCGGGTTTCCGGTCGCGGCGTCGACGATGTGCTGTCCCGAGCAATCGACCTTCCTGCCGTCGGCGTCGTAATAGAAGGCCCCTTCGGGAGCCGTCTGGAGTCCGTAGCCGTAGATGCGGCCCAGCTCGCCGCCCGGATAGGCGTAGATGAAAACTTTGCTGCCGATGGTGTTGCTGGCGTTGAGCTGCCAGACGTTGACGCCCGGGGCCAGTTCGACCAGTTCGTTCCAGTTCTTCGACCAGTTGACGTCGATGTCCCACCGCCAGTTCTTGGTCGACACGGGCCGGAAACGCGCGGCGAGTTCGATACCCCGGTTGCGCACGCAGCCCGCGTTAATGACCATCGACGAGGCTCCGGTGGCCCAGTCGGAGGGCACGTTGATGATCTGGTTGGTGGTCTCCGAATCGTAGTAGGCGAAGTCGAACGATACGCGGTTCTGAAGGAAGTGGCCTTCGAAACCCAGCTCCCAGCTCTCGACGTTCTCGGGTTTGAGCGTGTAGTTCTTCGTCGAGCCGGGCAGCCCGTAGGCCCCGGTGAACACCGACGAATTGGCATAGGCTCCCCACAGCTGGTAAGGCTCGGTGTCGTTACCCACGTTGGCCCACGACCCGCGGACCTTGAGCATGTCGATCCACTTGGCCTTGTCATGCAGTTTGAACACCTCGTCGAGCAGCACGCTGGCGCTCACCGATGGGTAGAAGTAAGAGTTGTAGCCCGGAGCCAGCGTCGACGACCAGTCGTTGCGGCCCGTCACGTCGAGAAAGAGCATGTCGCGCCAGCCGAGCGAGACAAGCCCGTAAAACGAATTGATCGACTTGGTCTTGCGCGTATTGGCGAAGTCGAGCGTGCCGTTGACGTTCTGCAGGATAAAGACGTTCGGTTCTTCGAGCATGTTGGCCGTCTGACGGGAGTTGTGGTACTTGTAGAGCATGTTGTTGCCGCCAAGCGAGGCGTTGAGCGACAGTTGACCGAAAGTGTCGTGGTAGCTCACCAGAAAATCATTGTTGAGTTCCATGCTGCGGATCGTCTGCTCGCGGTACATGCCGTCGAGATAGGCGTGAGTGTACTGCGGTTTGCATTGAGTGCGGAAATCGCTGCTGAAATCGAGTCCCGAACGCAGCGTCACCAAGAGCCTGCCGGGAATGATGTGCCCCGTCACGCTGGCGTTGCCGTAGACCCGGTCGCGGGACTGGGTGTTCAGGCAGTCGTAGACGATGAAATAGGGGTTGTCCATCGAGCCGTTGATCAGCTTTACGGAGGTATCGACTCCCGAATAGTAATCGATCAGGCGGCCGCTCTTCCACTCGTTGTAGGCGTCGCGGGCCGAGGCGCTCACGGGCTGCCACAGCAGGGTCTTCAGGGGCGACGAGTTGCTGTATCCGCCTACCGGCAGATTGTCCGAATTCTTGCGGTAGTAGTTGAGCTTCACGCCCGCCTCGATGTACTTGTTACGCTTGCTGACGGCCGAGACGCCGAAATTCTGCGTCGTGAAGCCCGTATTGGGCACGATCCAGTCGTTGCGCGTGTCCTTGATCGAGACGCGCAACGACGATCCGTGGCCGTCGCTGGCATCCACGGCCAGGCTGTTGGTGTAGGTCACGCCGGTCTGGAAAAAGCCCTTGTACCAGTCGTAGACCTTGTAGGGCATGCGCGTGTAGGTATCCGTGGCCGGATCGTACGAAGCATACATGTAGCGCATCTGCCCCTGAATCTTTTCGCCGAACTGGTAACGCGAAGCGAAGGCGTTGACCTTCTTTCCCGTGTCGGAATGATCGGCGTCGACCGTGTAGAACGAATATTCGTCGGGATTCAGGCCGTTGGTCATGTGGCCGTTGTTGATCGTGGTTTTGCGGTAGTCGCCCGCACCGTACTCATACTGGAAATCGGGCCAGTAACCCGCCTTGTCGAAGGTCACCGAGGTCGTGAACGTCACGCCCAGCCCCTTCTGCTTGCGGCCCGACTTGGTGGTGATGATGACGGCGCCGTTGGCCGCGCGCGATCCGTAGAGAGCCGTGGCCGCAGGACCTTTGAGCACAGAGATCGACTCCACGTCGTCGGGGTTGATGTCTCCGGCGCCGTTGCCGTAGTCGATCGGGGCGTCGTTAGACTCGTAGGAACCCGACGATGAGTTGGAGTCCATGCCGCTGCCGATGGGCACGCCGTCGACCACGAACAGGGCCGTGTTGTTGTTATACGAGAGCGAGCCTTCGCCGCGCAGCGTCACGCGGACCGAACCGCCGGGACCGGCCGACGACTGATCGAGGTTCAGGCCCGCGACCTTGCCGGCCATGCCGCTCAGCCAGTTGCCGCTGGCATTGTTGGTGATGTCGTCGGAACCGATCTTCGAAACGGCATAGCCGAGGCTCTTCTCCTTGCGGGTGATGCCGAGGGCCGTTACCACCACATCCTCGATGCTGTTGGCCGCGGCCCGGAGCCGGAAGTCGATGCGCGTACGGGCGTTCACCGCCTCGGTCACCGCATCGTAGCCCAGGTAGGAGCAGACGATCCGGCCGTTCGCCGGAACGTTCAGCGCATATTCGCCGTTGACACCCGTGCTCGTCCCGAGGGTCGTGCCCTCGACGATCAGTGTCGCGCCGATCAGCGGCACGCCGTCGGTGTCGCGCACCGTACCGGTTATTTTCACGTCGGGCCGCGACTTGCCGGCTGCCCTGCGCACCAGCACGACCTGTGCGCCCCGCACCGAGACCGCCACCCCGGGTATCGCCTGCGCGATGACCGTTTCGACGGAAGCATCGGTGACGTCGAGCGAGACCCGGCGGGAGGTGTCGAAGTCCGAATTGTTGTACACGAACGTGTATCGGCTCTGTTTCTCGATCGTTTGCAGCAACTCTTTGACCGTGATATTCTTTACGTTAAGGGTCAGTTTCCCGTCGCGCGAGGGGGGGGGTACTGCAAGGGCGGCGGTAGCGACGGCCAAAGCCAGCAGAACCGATAGGATGCGTCGCAGACCGCAACGGGCGCAATACGCCCGTTTCTGAAAGGAAGTTTGAAGTTTCAAGGCAATAAGTTTTTTGGGATGCACGAAAAAAAGGATTCACACGGGCCGGGCAACCGTAGGTTGCGGCCGCAAAAAAGCCCTAATAATCGGGAATCGGAATGCGTAAAGGTTTCACCATAGGAATCGAAGTTTTGAGGTTGATTTACATATTATATTGAATATCAATATATTACATTTCAATGACAAAAAAGTTATCCCCTCGGTACCCCGATGGAGGCATCGCTCGAAACGGTCTATTTGCGTGTTATGAAAATCGTTCCTCCGGAAGATTCGTAGCGGATCGGAACCACCAGCGCGATGGCGTCCAAAATCTCCTCGATCGGCTCGCTGCGCAGCGAAAGCGTCAGCCTCGCCCCGAGTCCGACATCGTCTGCGATGTCGAACTCGACATTGTATCGATGTTCGAGATTGACGAAAATATCGTCGAGGCGCATCTCATCGAGTTTCTGTGTCTCGAACATCCATTTGTTGTAATTATCGGCATCGACGGTCTGGTAGTCGATCTTCTTCGAATTGCGGTAGGCGACCAGCCGTTCGTCGGGACAGAGCGTAACGGGCAGTTGTCCGGCGCAGGTGGCCTTGACCGAACCGGAAACGAGCACTACCTCGGCATAATCCAGATGCTCGTAGCATTTCAGGTCGAAAACCGTCCCCAGCACCTCGACCTCCATCAGCGAAGTCCGGACGCGGAACGGTTTCGAAGCGTCGTGCACGACGTTGAAGAGCGCCTCGCCTTCGAGCCGTACGCCGCGCAGGTCGCCGTCGAACGATTCGGGATAATAGAGGCGGCTGTCGTAGTTGAGCCAGACCTGCGTGCCGTCGGGCAGCACGAAACGCCCCTTGCTGTCCTCGCCCGTAACCACAAAGACCCCGTTCTCGGGCTTCAGAAGCATTCTTGCGCCGAGTGCGCCGAGTCCCAGCGCCGCACAGCAGACGGCGGCGACGGCTGCCATGCGCCGCCACGAAGCGGCCAGGCGCGCGAGACGGCCCGTTTTCGGGGCCGGGACCGGAGAAACTTCGGGCATCGACCGCATCAGCCGTTCGAACGACTGCTCATACGCGGCTCCGTTCACCGGGCCGAGCTTCGCGGAGTTCCACTCCTCAAGCAGCTGTTCCTCCGCGACCCCGTCGCCCGCATGTTCGTCCAGCCAGCAGCGGAACTGCTCCTGCACCTCGGCGGGCATGTCGTTGTTCGCGAAATCGGAAACGATGTCTCTGGTCTTCTTCGTCATGGTCTTTTCCGGGGAGAAGCGCCGCGCGGCAAAAACGCCGGAAGGGCGCCGCGGTCCGCTGTCATCCTTTTACACATACAAGACGATTCAGCGGGGCAACACCCCTACGCCGGAATGAAAATAAAATTCAGGAAATTTCCTTTTTGATGCTGCCCAGCGCCTTCGTGATCTGGTTCTCGACGCTTTTCGGGCTGATATTCAGTTCCTCGGCAATTTCGCGGTTATTCTTGCCGCACTCGCGCGAAAGACGGAAAATCTCATACCTCCGGGCTGGCATCTTACTGACGGCGGCCGCGATCAGGCGCGACAGTTCGGCCGTATCGACACGTTCCGCAACGTCGTCGCAGAGTATCTGCCCGTCGACCCGGGCGCTGCTCTCGAACTGCATCCGGATACGGCTGTGCTTGCAGATGTCCAGCACGGCGTTGCGGGTCATGCGGAACAGATAGGCGTTGAGCGACCGGACCCCGGCCAGTTCGCTGCGCTGCATCCACAGTTTGGTGAAGATATTCTGCGAAACATCCTGCGCCTCGTGGATATTCTTCAGCATCTTCATGGCGAAGGCCTCCACACGCGGAGCATATTTCAGGAAGATCAGCCGGAAGGCATCGCTGTCCCCGCCGCTCACCCGCCGCAAAATATCCTTTTCCTCTTCCATGTTACAATGCCTCAAATTTTCTTTTAGAAACACTATTATTAAATATGCACCACAAATAAAACAATAAAAGATATAAAAACAAAATTATTCGGATTAAAATTCCATGACAAGACCCGATATTCCGCCAAACGGTCCACGGCGGACGGCGATTGCAGGTTCGGCACGCACTTTGCAACTGTAAAAGTCAACTGCGGCACAGCAACCGCAGTGAGGTTTCTTCATTTATTTAAGTTTGGGTTAGTAGTTTTAGGAGGGCAACCTCCGGGGGCAGCAGGCAATCGCGAGATTCCCTGCTGTTTTTGTGTCCGCATGCGGGGCGGACGGGGACGGCCCCGCCGTTTCCGCGTGCGCAGGGTCCGAAAAAGCCGCCCGGTGTTCCGATCGGTCCTTTGCGGCGCTCCGGCCGCAGATTTCACGGGCCGCCAATGCGCTCCGGCACGAAAACTGTGCGGCGGACGATGACGAAAAACGGCAAAATCCAACCTATTCATCATGGCAAAACGTAAAAATATCACCACGACGCAGCTGGCGCTGATGACCGCTGCGGCCGTCATCAGTCTGCGCGGACTCCCGATGATGGCCCAGGAGGAACTGACGATGTTCTTCTACATTTTCTTCGCGACGTTCCTCTTCCTGATTCCCGCGGCCCTCGTGGGCGCCGAACTGGGCAGCGCCTTCGCCGACAAGGGCGGCGGCGTCTACACCTGGGTCAAGGAGGCTTTCAACCGCCACCTGGGCTTCTCGGCGATCTTCCTGCAATGGATCCAGAACGTCGTCTGGTATCCCACCGTACTGGGATTCGCCGCCGCGTCGATCGCCTACATGATCGGCGTTCCGGCACTGGCGCAGAACGGACTCTACGTCGGGTTGTTCTCGATTGCGATGTACTGGTGCGCGACGCTGGTCACCCTGCGCGGCACGTCGGCCATCTCGGGCATCACCTCGAAGGGATTTCTGATCGGCACGGTGCTCCCGGGCGTCGTCGTGATCGTGATGGCCGTCATCTGGATGGCGGGTGGCAACGAAATCGCCCTGAAGGAGATTCCGGCCACCGTTTCGCAGGTCGTCAATGTCGACGCCGCGCAGCACGTCCACCCGCGGCTCTTCCCCCACATCACCGGTATGAGCGACATCGCGTTCCTGGCGGGCATCCTGCTGCTGTTCGCCGGCGTGGAGGTGCACGCCGTGCACGCCCCGGAGCTGACCAAACCCCAGACGCAGTTCCCGCGGGCAATGTTCCTCGCGGCGCTGATTTCGTTCGGACTGTTCACGCTGGGCGCGCTGGCCGTGGCCATCATCACCCCCTACGACCAGATCAACCTCCAGTCGGGGCTGTTCACCACCTTTCAGATCGCTTTCGAACGCTACCATGTGGGCTGGCTGACGAACGTCATGGGATTGTTGGTGGCTTTCGGCGCACTGGCGGGCGTGATGTCGTGGATCTCGGGTCCCAGCCGCGGCCTGCTGTGGACGGCCAAGGACGGCGCTCTGCCCTGCTTCCTCCAGAAGACCAACAAGAACGGCGTACAGATCAACATCCTGATTATCCAGGGCTGCATCGTGACGCTCCTTTCGTCGCTTTACATCGTGATGGACGACGTCAGCGTGGCGTTCTTCCTGTTGAGCGCCCTGACCGTAGGGCTATACCTGATCATGTACATGATGATGTACGCCGCGGGAATCCGTCTGCGCTACACGCAGCCCGAACTCGTCCGCAGCTATCGCGTGCCGGGCGGAAACACGGGCATGTGGCTGATCGGGGGCGTGGGGTTCCTCGCCGTAGCGTTCTCGTTCGCCGTCACCTTCTTCCCGCCTTCGCAGCTGCCCGTGGGCAGTCCGGCGATGTACACGTGGCTGGTGGTGGCCGGCACGGCGGTCTTCCTCGCGATCCCCTTCATCATCAGTTTCGCAATGGACAAACGGAACGCCCGGCGGACGCCGAAGGCTTAAAACTCGACCGTCAGGCCCAGCGTCGGCAGGAGCGTGCCGCTCACCTGTTCGAGGTATTTCATCCGGTAACGCTGTTCCGACGCCGGGGCCGAAGGGTTCTCGATCTCCCCCGTGGACATCAGCACGTCGGGCTGGCGCAAACGGCCGCCCGCAACGTTCTGCAGGTCGATGTAGATGCCCAGCATGCAGCGGCGGAAGTAGAACACCTTGTCGACGCGCACGTCCAGCTGTGCGAAAGCGTCGAGCCGTCCGGCGTTGTACTTCGAATAGTCGTAATAGGGCCGTCCCTGCGCATCCCACGCCTCGACGAGCGACGATTTCTCCGCGTCGTAGGGCGTATAGGGCGCCCCGCCCACGGCGCTCAGCTTCGCGCCGAAGCTCCAGTGGCGCGGCAGGTCGTAGGTTCCGCTGACGTTGACCACGAAACGGTTGTCCCAGGCCGATGCGATCCACGGGGCCGACCGGTCGTTGCGGTACTCCGAGCGGAACACGGTCACCGACCCCACGACATTCACCCGTCCCGGAATCTGCCAGCGGGCCATCGCCTCGACGCCGTAGGCGCGCCCCTGCGCCGAGGAGACCAGCTCCTCGTTGCCCACCACGCCGTAGTCGTTGCCCTTGCACGAGAGCGGAATCCCGTCCGTGACCGACAGCGGCACGTCGCCGTAGCGTTTGTAAAATCCCTCGACCGAGACGATCAGCCGGTCGCGCAGCCGCCAGTCGACGCCCGCGCTGAAGACCCCGACACGCATGTAATCGAGCGATCGGTTGACCAGCGCGCCGTCCTCCTTGAACCCCAGCGCCGTGTAGGGCGGCAACTGATAGTACAGCCCCGCGCTGCCGCTCACCGACCAGCCGGGACTTACCGCATAGGAGACCGAAGCCCGGGGCGAAAGCTGACGCCACACCCGCGCCATGCGCCCCGAGTAGTCGCACCCGTCGGCCCGCAGTCCCGCCGAAGCGGTGAACCGCTTGTCGGCCGAGGCGTATTCGGCCCCGGCGAACAGCCCCCAGCCGACGATTCCCAGCCGGGTATTGTAATCCGACAGCTGCGTTCTGTCGGTATAGAGCCGTTGCAGCGTGCGGTTCGTGTAATCGGAATAGTTCACCTCGACGCCCTCGCGGACGGTCCAGCGGCCCAGGTAGGTGCGGTTCTCGGCCCGGAGCGTGGTCTTCTGCTCCACGGAGCGCAGCCGCAGGGTGAGGTTGTCCTCCGACGAAGAGTCGTTGCGCAGGTATTTCAGGTTGCGGTTGTTCAGGTAGTTGTGGCTCAACGTCACGGTCTGTACGTGGCGGCCCGCATAGTGGCGCCACGAGGCCCCCGCCGTGAAGGTCTCCTGCCGGATGCGGGGCAGGTAGCTCAACAGATATTCGGCGTCCTCGCCCTTCTCGTCGACGTTGAGCCGCATATTGTCGAATCCGGCCAGGGCCAGCACCGTCAGTTCGTCGCGCTCCGAAAGGCGCGTCCTGACCTTCGCCTGCCCGTCGATGTAGTTGGGCAGGAAGGGCAGCCCCAGCATCTTGAACAGCAGTTGCAGATAGGACTGGCGGATGGAAAACAGATAAGTCGTCTTGCCGCCGATGTGTCCGCTGCCGCTCAACCCCACTTCCGAGGCCCCCAGCGTCGCTTTGAAGGTCTGCCTTTCGGCATTGCCGTCGCGCAGTTTGAAATCCAGCACGGAACTCAACGCCCCGGCCCGGTCGGCGGGAAAAGCGCCGGTGTAGAAGCTGATCTCGCGCACGAGGTCGGCGTTGACGATGCTCACCGGACCGCCCGTCGCACCCTGCGTGGCAAAATGGTTGATGTTCGGAATCTCGATCCCGTCCATGTAGAACTTATTCTCCGAAGGGCCGCCGCCGCGCACGATCAGGTCGTTGCGGTAACCCACGGGCGAGAAGGCCACGCCGGGATAGGAGCGCACGATGCGCGACACGTCACGGTTCGAGCCGGGGCTTTTCTCGATCTCCTGCAAACCGATCACCTTCAAACTTACGGGACTCTCCGCCGTGACGCGGAACGGCGACGGGCGGACCGTCACGGCTTCGAGCTGCGCGGCGTCCTCTTCCATCTCGATCTCGATGAAGGGCGTGGCGGCCGAAACCAGGTATTCGGGCGTCGTCGCGCTCTTGTAGCCCACCGACGAGACCGCCAGCCGCCAGATACCCGGCTTCACGCGCTCGATGCGGAACCTCCCCAGCGAGTCGGTCGAGGCACCCTTCCGCTCCTGCCCGGCCAGCACCACGGCGGCATAGGCCACGGGCCTGCGGCTCAAACGGTCGATCACCCGTCCGCTGACGGGATAGGTTCCCTCCTGCGCCCGCACGGCAAACGCTGCGGCCAGGCCGAAAAACAAAATTGCGACTTTCAGGAATTTCATACGGCAAAGATACTCGGTTAAACACCTCCCGACGCTGTTTCGCCGGTATATTTCGGCAGCAATTTCAGGTACGAGAGCAGGACCACGTTCATCACGAGGGCGTAGACGATGGCCGGAACAGCCATTTCGCCGCTGTCGAAGATCAGCGGCGAAGTGGCGACGGCGATGGCCTGCGCAGCGTTCTGCATCCCGACCTCGATGACGATCGTGCGGCGCACCGCCCGCCGGAGCCGGAACAGGCGGGCCAGCAGCGACCCGCCCGCCATCGCCAGCAGGATCAGCGTTCCTGCGGCCAGTCCCAGCACGCCGAGGTTTTCGAGGATCGTCGAAGCATACTGCACGAAGAACACCGCCGCCAGCAGCATCAGGGCCGGGAAGGCCACACGCCCCAACAGATCATGCACATGCCGTGCCGCCCGGGGCCGCCAATAGCGGAAAAACGCCCCGCACAGCATCGGCAGGAACAGCAGGACGATATTCTGCACCAACAGCTTCCCGACCGGCAGTTCGATGGCCGCACCGGCGTGCACCGCGACGAAACGCGCGGCGAAACCCATCACCAGCGGAATCGTGAACAGCGTGATGAGACTGCTCAAAGCGGTCAGCGTCACCGAAAGGGCCACGTCGCCCTTGGCCAGCATCGAAAAGACATTCGACGAACTGCCTCCCGGACAGCAGGCGATCAGCAGCAGTCCCAGGAAGTAAACGGACGGCAGGCGGAACGCCAGCCCCACGCCGAAGGCGATGAGCGGCAGCAGCACCAACTGGCCCAGCAGTCCCGCGACGACGGCCGCCGGACGGCGGGCCACACCGGCGAAGGCCTGCCGGTCGAGTTCGATGCCGAGCTGAAACATCAGCACGATCAATATAGGTAATACGATCCAGACGGTATTCATAAGCGATGCAATGCGGCGGCCCCGGGGCGCAGACTCCCCGGAAGCCCGGTTCTATTTTTCTGCAAAGGTGAGCCTTTTTTCGGGAATCAGGACCGTTTTCCGGAAAAAGTTGTAATTTTAACCTTTCAAATTACGCGAGATCCGACAGTTTATGTCCCTGAACACCAAATACGACATCCTCGACAACCGGCTGGTCATCCGACGGCTCAACGCCGGGGACCGGCAGTGTTTCGAAGCATGCTACCGATTCTATTACAAAGGGTTGTGCAGCTTCGCTTCGCGCTGGGTATCCCTCCCCGCGGCGGAAGACATCGTACAGGACACGATGCTGTACATCTGGGAAAACCGCGACCGCCTGATGGAGGAACTTTCGCTGAAGGGACTTCTGTTCATGATCGTCCGCAACAAGTCGCTGGACCGCGTAACCCGCCAGAGCGTCCATTCACGCGTCCACCAGCAGCTGGAAAAGAGATTCGCCGACCAGTTCGACTCCCCGGACTTCTACCTCGGCACGGAACTCGCGCGGCTCTACCACGAGGCGCTCGCGCAACTCCCCGAGCAGACCCGCCGTATCTTCGAGATGAGCCGCTTCCAGTGCATGACCCACCAGCAGATCGCCGCCGAAATGGAGGTATCGCCCCAGACCGTCAACTACCATATCGGCCAGGCGCTCAAAGTCCTCGGCGTCGCCCTGAAGGATTACCTGCCGCTGATAGCGCTGTTTTTCGAAATGCCCGGGAGCAACTGAAACCCCTGTCCCTGAAACCGATTATATGCAATAAAAACGAAAGCCCGAAAAAAATTCGGGTTTTCGTTTAGTATCTATTTTCCCTGAATCGTATTACATACAGAAACCGCCCTTATGAAAGAGATCGACGACAACCTGCTGACCGAGTTCCTCGAAGGAAAACTCGACGAACCCACCAACCGCGAGATCGAAAACTGGTACGACGCTTCCGAAGAGAACCGCCGCCGGCTCGAAACGCTCTATTTCGTGCTCTTCGCCGGAGACCGGCTCCGGGCCGCCGCGTCGGTCAACACCGACCAGGCATTCCGATCCCTACAACGGCGCATCGAACTGCGCCGCACAAAGACACGGCCCCAATGGCGGCAGATCGTCTCGCGTTACGCCGCCATACTCATCGCCGGCGTGATCGTCGCGGGCATGTATCTCTACCAGAACCGTCCGGACGACCGCATCTGCACGGTCAGCGCCGAGCACAGCGACTGCTCGGTGACGCTGCCCGACGGTTCCGTCATCCGGCTCACCCGCAGCTCGCAGCTGAACTATCCGGTCTCGTTCGACGACGGGAACCGCACGGTGCACCTCACCGGCGAAGCCTTTTTCGAGGTCAGCAAGCGCAACGGCGCGCCGTTCACCGTCACCACGGTCCACGACGCCGAGGTCGTGGTCCGCGGAACCAAATTCAACCTGAAAGCCTACGACGACAGTTCCGACGTCGAAACCGTACTGGTCGAGGGAGCCGTCGATTTCCGCGCCGCCGAACATGTCGTGGCCCTGCACCCGGGACAGAAAGTCTCCTACAATCCCACGGACAACGACCTGACGCTGCAAACGGTCAACGTGGAGGCGGAACTGGCCGCCCGGCTGCGCACGTTCCGCCACGTCGACCTGGAGCAGATCGCCGGGGTGATCGAGGATTTCTACGGCATCGGCATCGCTTTCCGCAACGACGCGCTCAAAAGCATCCAGTTCACCGGAACGCTCGATTTCAACATGCCGATCGACCATATCCTCGAAGTGCTGACGCTTTCGACGAACACCCGTTTCAACCGCAACGGCGAAAAAATCACCATTCACAAATAATCCAATCTTAACCAAACCTCTATGAAACAAAAGCTACTCCGTATGCGGCGTGCCCGGTACCTTCTGGCAGCATGCCTGACACTCCTTATCCCGTGGGGGGGGGGAAAAACGCAGGCGGCACCGTCGCCCCAGCAGACTTCGGTCCGCGTTGAAAACGTGACCAGCCTGAAAGGGCTGATCCAGAAGATCGAATCGCAGACCTCTTACCGAATCTCCTACCAGGGCAACCTGGCGGACAACGTCCCCGTGAAAATCGCCAAATCGACGAAATCGGTTTCCCAGCTGCTCGACGAAGCCCTGCGCGGGACCGGCATCACCTACATCATCCGTCAGAACAACATCATCCTGACCCGCACGGCGGCACAAAACCCCGCGCCCGCAGCCCCGGCCACGGCTCCGGCCGCCCCACAGAAACACCACATCGCGGGACAGGTGCTCGACGCCGCGACGCGGCAGCCGATCATCGGTGGCACGGTCTGGATCAAGGATTCGGCACTCGGCACAAGCACCGCATCGGACGGTTCGTTCGACTATTCGTTCACCGGCAACTTCGGCTTCGTGACCATCTCCTACGTCGGTTATCAGACGCAGGAGTTCCCCATCGACCGCATTCCCAAAGTGATCTCCCTTTCGCCGGACAACAACCTCGAAGAGGTCGTCGTCGTCGGTTACGGCGCCCAGAAGAAGGCCAGCGTCATCGGTTCGATAGCCTCCGTTCCGGTCAACGACATCAAGATGCCCACGGGCAAGATCTCGAACAACCTGGCCGGACAGCTCGCGGGCGTCATCTCCGTGCAGCGTTCGGGCGAACCGGGCGCCTCGTCGACCTTCTGGATCCGCGGTATCAGCACCTTCGGCTCCAACAAAACGCCGCTGATACTCGTCGACGGCATCGAGCGCGACCTCGACCTGGTGGACATCGAGGACATCAAAGAGTTCTCGATCCTCAAGGACGCCGCGGCGACCGCCGTCTACGGTGTGCGCGGCGCCAACGGCGTCGTACTGATCACGACCCGCGAGGGAACCATCGGCAAGCCGCAGATCAACATCAAGTTCGAGGCCGGCATGGTACAGCCGACCAAGATTCCCGACATGATCGACGCCGTCCAGTTCGCCGAGATGTACAACGCGGCGGCCGGATACGACTTCTACTCGAGGAAGGACATTCAGATGTTCCGCGACGGCTCGGACCCCGACCTGCACCCGAATATCGACTGGGTGAAGCGGCTCTACAAGGACTACTCGTTCAACCAGCGCGTCAACGTCAACATCTCGGGCGGCGGCTCTACGGCCAAATACTACATCTCGGGCGGCTTTTACAACGAGGACGGCCTGTTCAAGGCCGACAACATGAAGGAGTACAACACGTCGGTCTTCTACCGCCGGTTCAACTTCCGGTCGAACGTCGAGGTCCAGCTCCACAAATACACCAAGCTCAACGTCAACCTGGCCACCACGTTCGAACGCAAGAACGAACCGGGGTCGAGCGCCACCGGCGCCAACGGCATCTGGGGCTATGCGCTCAAGACCGCAGCCAACGCCTTCCCGGACGTCTATTCGAACGGCTACCTGGCCGGCCCGGCATCGGGACAGGGCGAGAACCCCTATGCGCTGCTGACGCAGACCGGATACCGCGAAATATTCTACAACACGGCGCAGTCGCTGTTCGTGCTGACGCAGGATCTGGGCGACTGGGTGACCAAGGGCCTTACCGTTTCTATCAAGGGTTCGTTCGACGCCCAGAACGAGAACAACCTGGGCCGCACGAAAACCTCGCCCCAATGGCTGGCCACCGGCCGCAACGAGGCGGGCGAACTCGAATTCAACCAGACGAAGATCGGCGAGGAAAACCTCACCTACAAGCAGACCAACAAGGGTTATCGTTCGGTCTACTTCGAAGCCGTGGCCAACTGGGCACGCACCTTCGGCAAGCACGACCTCTCGGCCATGTTCCTCTTCCAGCAGTCGCAGAAGAACTACGTGGGCGAAAACGCCAACAACTCGGAAAAAGCGCTGCCCTACCGCCATCAGGGCATTGCGGGCCGTATCACCTACAACTACGACAACCGCTACTTCGTCGAGGGCAACTTCGGCTACAACGGCTCGGAGAACTTCTCGCCCAACCACCGCTTCGGGTTCTTCCCGTCGATCGCCGTGGGTTATGTCGTCTCGAACGAAAAATTCTTCGAGCCGATCCGTGACGTGGTCAGCATGGTCAAGCTCAAAGCCTCCTACGGTCTGGTGGGCAACGACCAGATCGGCGGCGACCGCCGTTTCATCTACAACGAAACCGTGGTCAGCAGCGGCAAATACTATTTCGGCACGACGCCCAGCCAGTACACCTCGGTCCGCCTCGGCGAATTCCCGAACCCCAACGTAGGCTGGGAAAAGGCCAAGAAGCTCAATCTCGGCGCCGACCTCTCGTTCTTCAACCAGTTGAACATATCGGTGGATTATTTCAAGGAAAACCGCGAGGGCATCTTCCTCCAGCGCAAATCCGTCCCCATGTACGTGGGTCTGAGCACCAAACCCTGGGTGAACATCGGCAAGATGCGCAACAGCGGCATCGACGCCTCGCTCGAATACCACCAACCGCTCGGCAAGGACATCCACCTCACCGTGCGCGGCAATTTCACCTACGCACGCAACCGGATCATGGACCAGGACGAGCCTGATTACGCCTATACCTACATGAACCGCAGCGGCCAGATGCAGTACCAGAAATTCGGTCTGGTGGCCGTCGGACTCTTCCAGGATCAGGAAGACATCGACTCGTGGACCAAGCAGAGTTTCGGCGAGGTGAAACCGGGCGACATCAAATACCTCGACCTCAACGGCGACGGCATCGTCGACAGCTACGACACGAAGCCCATCGGCTACTCGGACATTCCCGAGATCGTTTACGGATTCGGCTTCTCGCTGCAATGGAAGGCATTCGACCTGTCGGCATTCTTCCAGGGCGTGGCACATGTCAACTTCTCGACCCTCACCGACCAGACGCAGGCGTTCGTCGGCCGCAACCTCAAGGAGTCGAGCGTATTCGCCGACCTCTACGGCAACACCTGGACACCGGAGAACCCCGGCGCCAAATACCCGCGCATGACGACCGGCGCCGTCAACAACAACAACCAGTTGTCGACCTTCTGGATGGCCGACGGACGTTACCTGCGCCTGAAGAACCTCGAACTCGGCTACACGCTGCCCAAGCGCATCGCCAACAAGATCGCCATGCAGAACCTGCGCGTCTACCTCTCGGGGGTGAACCTATTCACCTTCAGCCCCTTCAAGCTGTGGGACCCCGATCTGCAAACCGGAGCCACCAACTACCCGAACAACCGGATCATCAACATCGGTCTCACGATCGGTTTCTAACCCCTAACCGGCAACAACCATGAAAAACACTATTAAAATATTCGCCCTGTCCCTGACGGCCGGAGCCATGCTCGCTTCCTGCGACTCCTACCTCGACCGCCAGCCCGACGAGCCGCTGACTTCGGACAACATCTTCAAAAAACAGAAGACCACGCTCCAATACCTGACCAACATCTACTCCTACCAGCCGGATTACGAAGCTCCCGCCTGCGTGTCGAGCTACAACGACATCCCCTGGGAGGCCTGCTCGGACGAGACCTCGTTCTCCTATCTGGACCGGGCCTACACCCAGATCAATTACAACTCGTGGAACCCGTCGCTCCCCAACTACCGCGACGACACGTACAACACGCTCTACAAGGGCATCCGCGAAGCCAACTACTTCATGCAGAACGTCCACAAGTGTCCTCCGGAGGAACTGAACGATGTCGACAAAGGCTACTACTACAACGAGGCCCGCTTCCTGCGCGCGCATTTCTACGCCATGATGCTGCCCGTCTACGGTCCCGTCTTCCTCATCGGCGACGATCCGGTGGATTTCACGCAGGGCACACTCGACCAGCGCGAACGCAACACCTGGAACGAGTGCGTCGATTACGTAGCGAACGAGCTGTGGGAGGCGTCGAAAGGGCTGCCCGACAGCTGGCCCGACATCTACTACGGCCGTGCCACGAAAGGCGCCGCCCTGGCCGCCCGCGCACGTCTGCTGCTCTACTCGGCCCGCAAGCTCTTCAATGGCAACGACCTCTACAAGGGTATCGTCAACAGAAACGGCGACCACCTGTTCCCGACCCAGTACGACGAAAAGAAATGGGAGCTGGCAGCCCAAGCCGCCAAAGACGTCATGAACCTGAACCTCTACTCGCTGGTCGGCGCCGACGGCACGGACCCCTACGCCAGCTTCAACACGCTCTTCACGTCGGTAGGTTCCGGGACCGGCGCTACGGAGAAGATCTACACGCGCATCGCCAGCGGCTACCAGTGGCGTGTGGTCACCACGCCTCCGAGTGTCGGCGGAACGGCCTACGGCGGCTACGGCGTAACCCAGAAACAGGTCGACGCGTTCGCCATGGCCAACGGCCGCTACCCCATCACGGGCTACACCGACGGCGACCAGACGCGGCCGATCATCGATCCCGACGCAGGTTACAGCGAAAGCGGATTCTCGAAGTTCAAGCACCCAATCTACGGCGACGAACTGGAGACGTTCAAAATGTACCAGAACCGCGAACCGCGCTTCTACGTCAACGTGTTCTGGAGCGGCATGACCTGGCACGGCGCCAACAAGAAAACAGCCAATGTCCAGTTCTATTTCAACGGCAACTCGGGTCCGGGCAAATCGCACAACTATCCGCCGACGGGTTACCTGGCGCATAAGTTCACCAACCCGTCGATCGACACCTCCACCGGCAACTGGGGCTACCTGGATTTCCCCGTATTCCGCTATGCGGAGATTCTGCTCAACTACGTCGAGGCGCTCAACGAGTACGATCCGTCGAACGCGGACATCACGCTCTACCTGAACATGATCCGCAAGCGCGCCGGCGTCCCCGACATCGAGGAGGCCTATCCCGACGCCGTCGGCGACCAGACCAGGATGCGCGAACTGATCCGCCGCGAACGTCAGGTCGAGCTGTGCTTCGAGAACCTGCGCTATTTCGACACACGCACCTGGATGACCGCCGAAACGGAGAACAACATGCCCGTCTACGGCATGAACATCGACGCGAAAGACCACAAGACGACCGGTCAATTCTGGCAGCGGACGCTCTGCGCCCACGACGGCGGACGCGACGGCAACCGCGTCTTCACCAAACGCTGCTATCTCTTCCCGATTTCCCAGGAAGAACTCGACCGTGTGAAATGCACGCAGAACTACGGCTGGTAAACCCCACTAATCCGGATAATTATGAAACTGAAAAACATATTGATACCCTTCGCCGGCGTGCTGCTGCTGACCGCCTGCGAAAAGGACCACCGCAACGACAACCTGGTGGACCCGCGCGTCTACATCGTCAACAACGGGGTGCAGACCGCCACCTACTACGACGTCGAGGAAACGCTCGACTACGACATTTACGCTTACAGCAGCGGCTACTTCGGACAGCCGTCGGAGGTGAAGGTCGTCCTCGATCCCGATGCCGTCGAGACCTTCAACGCTGCGAACGGCTCCTCCTACACGCTGCTCGGCGAGGAGTACTATCAGATCGTCAAAAGCACAGGTTCGATCTCGGCCGAAGGCCGACGCGCAACCCTCACCGTCCGCCTCGACTGCAAGGAGATCATGGCGCTGCCCTACATGAACGACTACGTCCTTCCGCTGCGGCTCACGGCCGCGGGAACCGAGGTCAACGAGGAGCTGAACACCATCCTGATCAATCCCCGGATGCAGGAGACCGAGGTGCTGGCCGAGAACGCCGGTGTCGTGGAAAGCGACCTGAGCGCCGCCGACGCCAACACGCTCGAATTCACGGCCTACACCGAATTCGACAACAAGTGGGATTCCGAAATGGAATACGAACACGGCGATGCGGTGCTCGCGGCTTATAACGCCGAGCACGGCACGCAATACATCCCGCTGCCCGAAAGCGCCTACGCCTTCACGGCGGCCAACCTGGAAGCCGGCTCGAACAAAGCGGTTTCGACCATCAAAGTCGACAAATCGAACCTGACGGCAGACCGCTACTACACGCTGGCCGTAAGACTCAAGGACAATTCGAAATTCAAGATCGGCGAGAAGAACACGGTGCTTTACCACATCTCGCTGCTCCCGATCTACGACAGCCGCAATAAATGGAGTCTCGTTTCGTGCAGCTCCTACTACACCGGCCGCGGACCCGAGCTGATGATCGACGGCGATCTGGTCACCCGCTGGGAAAGCCGTTACAACACCATCGGAGAGGGCGACATCAACCCCGACGAGGCATCGACCGTATGGGATATGGGCAAGACGTACTACTGGTGCGGCATGACGCTCGTCCGCCGCAGCGACTCCTACGTGACCGACCTCCGTGCCGGCTACGTCGAACTTTCGGACGACGGCGAGAACTGGACGAAAGCCCAGGACTTCGATTTCGGCGACAAGACCAACACGTCGACGACCGGAACCTACGCCGCCGAGCAGTGGACCGTTTCGGGCCGCTACGTACGGCTGGCCGTAAACGCGAGCAACCGCAACAAACTGTACTCCGTATCGGAATTCATTCCGGTACTGGCGGAAAAAACGAAATGAACTCAAACCTCAATTTTTTCGCCCCGATGAAAAAACCGATTCTGCTTTACCTGACGACCCTCGCCCTGGCCGCACTCTGCGGCGGGGCGGCGGCCGGGCAGGCCACGGCGCAGAGTGCGCCCGACATGTCGAAATACATCCTGACCCCGAAACCCGCCGACACCCCGCGCATCAACGGCGCGCGCGTCTTCGGCGTCCGTCCGGGTTCGGAATTCCTCTACACGATCGCCGCGACGGGCATTCGTCCGATGACCTTCTCGGCCGAAGGGCTTCCCAAAGGGCTGAAACTCGACCCCAAGACCGGACGGATCACGGGACGCGTAACCGCACCGGGCGAATATACCGTGCACCTGAAAGCCACGAATGCACTGGGCAGCAGCGAGCGCAGTCTGAAGATCGTCGTGGGGAGCGAAATCGCACTCACCCCGCCGATGGGCTGGAACAGCTGGAACTGCTGGGCGCGCGACGTCACGCAGGAACAGGTGCTCTCGTCGGCACGCGCGATGGTCGAAAGCGGACTCGCCGACCACGGCTGGTCCTACATCAACATCGACGACGGCTGGCAGGGCAAACGCGGCGGCAAGGACAACGCGATCCAGCCGAACGCGAAATTCCCCGACATGAAGGGCCTCACGCGCGCCATTCATGACATGGGCCTTCGGGTGGGTATCTACTCCACGCCGTGGATCGGGACCTATGCCGCGCACATCGGCAGCTACTCGGACAACCCCGACGGCGTCAACGAGTGGATCAAAAAAGGCCGGCACAACGAACATTACCGCTATCAGAAAGAGGGCGGCAACTACTGGAAGGACCGGACCGAAGTCTGGCACCTCGGCCCTTACTCCTTCGTGGAAGCCGACGTGAAGCAATGGGGTGAATGGGGCATCGACTACCTCAAGTACGACTGGAATCCGCTCGACTACTACCATGTCAAGGAGATGCACGACGCCCTTCGGACCCTCGACCGCGACGTCGTTTACAGCCTCTCGAACAGCGCACCCTACGGCGACGCGCCCCAGTGGATGCAGTACTCCAACTGCTGGCGCACGACGGGCGACATCCGCGACACGTGGGAGAGCATCAGCAGCATCGGGTTCAGCCAGGACCGCTGGCTGCCCTTCAACCGCCCGGGCCATTGGGCCGACCCCGACATGCTGGTCGTGGGCATGGTGGGCTGGGGTCCGAAACTCCATTACACGCAACTCACGGCCGACGAGCAGTATACGCACATCAGCCTCTGGTCGCTGCTGGCGGCGCCACTGCTGATCGGCTGCGACATGGCACAGATGGACGACTTCACACGGAGCCTACTGACCAACGACGAGGTGATCGACGTCAACCAGGACCCGCTGGGCCTTCAGGCCGTAGCCGTCTGGCAGCAAGGCGACCAGGTGATCTACGTCAAGCACCTCGAAGACGGTTCGATGGCCGTCGGGCTTTTCAACCGGGGCTGGCAGACCGTGAAGATGAATTTCACGCTCCGCATGCTGGGACTGCGCGGCAAACAGACCGTGCGCGACCTGTGGCGGCAGAAAGACCTCACGGAGTGCACCGACAAGTTCGAGACCGCCGTTGCACCCCACGGCGTCGTTCTGGTGAAGGTCTGCCCGGGCAACAGCCGCGAACAGGCGACCGGCAAATAGTAAATGCCCTGTTCCCATAACAAAAGACGGATACGCAGGTATCCGTCTTTTTCTTGAGCGGCATTGCCGCAATCCGACAGAAAAGCCTTCCGGAACGAATCCGAAAGGCTTTTCCGCTTGTGGGAACAAGCGGATTTGAACCGCTGACCTCCTGCTTGTCGAGCAGGCGCTCTAAACCAACTGAGCTATGCTCCAAAGCCTTGTACAGTGCACTGTGGACTTGATTTTGGAAGCTGTTGCTCGTGTCGGTTTATTCATGGTTTAACTGGCGGTTTAACTTTGTAGCTAACTCCGAGATGGGTTAATAAATTAAGTTATCTATATAATAAATTAGAGAGGACAAACATTGCAAAAGGGGTATATTTAAGACCCCTTTGCAAAGTCTGTCCTCGTAATTCGTTGAGAAAAACGCGCAAGAAAATTTTGCCCTTTCCCCTGCTCTCTCCTTTTAAGAATGTTGTGTTGCTTTTGTATCTATATAAACTGCTCTAAATATTTCTCGTTGAATCCAGCCAGCGGAAAACGAAACTCTTTCTGTGTACCCTCCAATGATGTGTAGCCAAATATGACCGTATCGCTCTTGATATGGGCATCAAAGAGATTGAGGGTATTATTGGATTTGGGGAATGTTATGAGGTTAGACAATGAAAGCACGAAAACCCCTGCTTTTCAATCTTGCGGGTCTAACAGAAAGGAGAATCCTGTTATATCCTGCCCTCGTTTGCGGAATCGAATCGTCATATCCTTTGCAGGGTCGATGTCGAGTTCAAAATAATAAGTGAATTTCAAAGGTGTAGGTTCCGCCGTCTTGCGTCCTACAAATAAACAGACATTGCAATCCCAAGCATAAGTTACGGCTTTGGCAACATAGGAGTACTGAATATTATCGACAGTCTCCGTCTTTGCGTCTCAATCAATTTTTGGTATTTTTCTTTTCATCTTAGCTAAAATTTATAGTGAATTTTCTTTTTTGTGATTCTCATTTTCATTTATAAACCCTTGCAGTGTGCGCCATAATAGAATTTTTGCAGATAGATTTACACTCTTAATATTTACACGGAGGCTATCAAATGCTAAGAATACTAAAAATGATTGCATTATTGCAAAATCTATCTCGGATGTTGCGAATATGCTCTTATGTTCAAGAGTATTATAAGAGAATGGAATTAAATATAATAAATATGCCATGTAAATCATAAATCTAATATGCTGTGGCGTCAAAACGTATTCTGTTAATTCTTTTATTCTGAACCTTTTCAATTTTTGTGATGTCTTTAATCTTATGGGAGATATTAAAAGCAATAAATTTAGTATGTATTTATAAAACACAATTGCCGAGATTGCAGAAAAAGAGATTGCTATGAATAAGTATGTAGCAGTCTCAATATTGAAAACCTGCATCTTTAGATTAAATCTATATATTATTAACGGAATGAGTATTACTATTATAAAATAAATCATCACATGTACTGCCAAAGTAATAATTGGTAATATGAAAGTTAAGATTGTATATATTACAGCCATAGGGGCTGTTATTAAATTGAGTGCAAATGCAGAGATTTTATTAGGCCATTTATCGTTAATAGTTGTAATGATAATCAACAAAAAAATAAAAATAACAACTCCGTAAATCCAGTTCATTGTTTGCAATTTAAGTAATTGCATAAATAAATAGACATAAACTGCTGATATTAGAACTTGCAACCCTAATAAACCAAGTGCAGTTAAATATTCTTTCTTCATTTTCTTTTCATTATCTCTTGATTATGATGTAAATATAGCTAAAATTTATGAGATATGCAAGTAATATAGAAAGGACAAACTTGGGCAGAACGGTATAATATAGACCGTCTGCACAAGTCTGTCCTGCAAAGTCTGTTTTGAACTTATTTGCGTACGAAACAGCAAGTATGATATTCGTTGTCTTGCTCCTTAATGTAGATGGCCAATTCTTTTGCCGTTAGCGTTGTAATGGTGTAATTAGTCGGAGTAGTATCTTCTTCAAGTTTTAGAGTTAATTTCTTCTCGTTTACTGAATAAGTAAAGGGCATTTTATCATTGCTACCATCACGCCAATTAATTATTCCAGTGGCTCCGTCTGCATTAAATGTCCAAAATTCTTGGTCATCCGTATCGTCGGAATCGTACTCTTGGTCTACTTCGTAACCATAAGTGCGTACTAATTGCCATGTTCCAACAATGGAAGCATCCTTGTTGTCGTCCTTGTCATCAGAACAAGCCAAGAACGAAACAGCCGCAAACATAATGGCGGTAAACAAAAGTATCTTTTTCATCGTTTGCTGAATGTTTTAAGTTCGTATTCTTCCCAACCGTCACCCTTTTCGTGGTACTCCAATTTAAGGGTCGATGCCGTCAATTCCGTAATTGTAAAGGTTTGCGGGTCGCCATATTGGGTATATCGTACCGTCAGTTTATTATTGGACGATACCGAATAGTCGATGCTTTCCGATGAATCCATTTCCTTGTAAGACCCTGTATTATCGGAATTGAACACAAAATAAATTTGCGCATCGTTCATGTCCTCGTTCCACTCGTCCTTTACACCCTCGTCGATTTCATAACCGACAGAATGTGTGTAACGCCATGTCCCGATCAGTTCATCTAAATTGATTTGCACTTTATCGTCGTCATCGGAACAGGCGATAAAGGCAGTTATGGCAAATAGAGCCACCAATAGAAACAACTTTTTCATAGTTGTAATAAGTTTTATTTGTCGCTATGCACCACCGCGACGGTTAATTTTTTTGATTTTTAAGAAACAGAAAGCGTGGTGCCGAAAACTTATTTAGCTAAACTGGTCGTAGGAAACCATGAGAATAAAATAAGCAACAGCCCCACGCCTATATCCACGAATGGATATGACGCGGCAAGATGTTCGCCATTCTCTTCTCAATCGAATTTCCTACGTTCGTTTAGCAAGAATAAGCAACACTTTCCGTGTATTCAATATGTTACTGCAAAAGTAGCATATTCAGCGGAAATTGCAAAACATCTTACCCTTGCGGGTGCTGTTGCCGTATCAAAATTCGTCAAAACAAAGCATCTTTCCAATAGCACGGTTTATGGATTCAAAACTTTGTTATTCGTAAATTGGGATAAAAGATTGTAAGGTTAAGGGCGCATAAGGTCGAAAACAATGTTTTACAATTATACATTGCATCCAATTCTCGACTTTACGCCAACGTAAAAATAGAAATTAGGGGTTGCAAAATCTTGTCGAACTTGCAATACCCCTAATCTCTGTAATTTATGAATTTACTATGTAAACGAACGGATGCAGTCTTACACTCCTGCAATCTTCTGTATCGCGCTATCCATGTAGATTGCCTGCCCGCTCGTAGTGCGTCCCCACCAATGGCAATCGAGTGCGTCGATTATGACCTCGCCCTGCTCCTTGAGTTCCTCCGCCAAGTAAGGCGATACCAACCACCACTCGAAAACCTCGTCGTCCGTATCGACAAAAGGATACCTGTATTCCTCGTCGATTTTACCTGCACGGATCAATTCCTCGACCACTTCGTTCTGCCCATAAAACACATGCAAATCCGCAATGCGTTTTGCCCTTGATTGTCTGTCCATATTTTTTACTTTTACATTCGACAAGGGGAGGGGGCTTTAGTCTGTTACTCTGTTCGTGGGCAGTATATAGAAAAAACACGCTGAACTATTTTTAATCCAGCGTGTTGCGTTATTTATCCCTTACTTATTTAGCTATCATCCTGTCCCTAATAATGGTCATGCAGGCCGTTGTCCTGCCGTTGATTTTGGGCGTGGTCTGCTTTACCTCGTATCATTTATTGAGGTCTGCGGCCTTGGCAGTTCGTTGAATCCCCAAATCATCGTAAATACCCTGCAACAGTTCCTTAACCTTACTTTTGGCAATGGGTGTCTGTTTTGCAAAGGTCGCGTTTATCATCTTCACGATTTTATACTCGGTAGGGGCTGGCTGTCGTTTCATCAGTTCTCGTTTGATATTGCCCACATGGTATTTCAATGCCTGTACTTTGGCCGTACCTAAATCTTCGTAAGCCTGTTTCACCAACGGATATTTAACTGCAATTTGAGCGCATAAATCCTCGTGGTTTTCCAACGAAAAGAAAGGCTTGGTTGTTTTCAGACGGTGGTATTCATCGAACAGTTCCTTGAATGCAACCCGTGCGTTGGCTTTATCTTCTATTTTCTCCATAATATCGCTGAACGTGTGGCGGGTGATCGTGTAGCCGTTTCTCCTTAATTCGTCCGTAAGATTTACATAGGTTCTGTAAATATGACGGCAGATTTTGAAATTGACTATATCCATATTGGCGAGGTTCTTATCCACCACCAACCGATTGTCTTCTATACGCACATACTGCTCGTTGATATATTTGATTTTCGACAGCGTTTTGATTCTTGTCGTTTCACTCAATTTGTTTATCTCGTCTGCATAGCTTACGGCCTCTGTAAGCACGTTCTTTGTGGCTGCCGTAAATTCATCCAATGTCACCTCACGGCTGTACTTGGTTGTGGAGTAAACGTGGATAATCTCGCCCTTGTATCTGGAATCCCGCAGGCGTCCGCAAATCTGGGTGAACAGCGTGGAAATATCCAACAGCGTGTTGGATTTATTCCCGTCGCTGACGATGAATGTAACGCCCTGTTGGTCGTATATATCGCATCCCTCAAAGCAGGTCGAGGTGTAAAAGTTTATCTTCTTTACGGGGTCTGACGGCTGGCCGATGAGATAATCCGTGCCTAACTTGCGCTGGTTGTTCTCGCCATTGTCCCCACTTGTGGAGCAAACTATTTTTACTTGGTCGGGAGTGAGTTTGGCAAGGTCGATTACCTTTGCGATGAACTCCACGCTGTTTACGAAGATATGTAGGTTATGGGGCAAGTCATTATCCAATACCTTGTGGCACTCCTTGACGATATACTGTGTAGGCTTGGGGGTCTGACGAGAACGGATTTTGACTTCTTGCAGATGCGGTCAGTTGATTTCGCAAACGGGCAGGTGTTTCAACTCCTCCAAAACATACTCCTGCTCGATCGGGGTAGCCGTCATATAAGTCGCCTTATCGAATTTAGCGGCTTCTGCCAATAGGCTTTTAATAGCGGTATGGCGGAACGAATAGGAGTTGAATAGTACGTGTCATTCGTCCACTAATAGGAACAGTTCTTTATAAGGGTTAAGCCCTGCTGCCTCTAATGCACGAATCGTTCGCGGCAGAGAATCGTAGGTTGTGGCGATCTTTAATGGAAAATGGCTCGTTGCATAGTCGATGATGTCTTGTTCACCAACACCCTCGTAAACGCCCAGCACGGAAACAGCATCTTTGCGGTAAATGGTCTTGTTCTTCACCAATGCCACGTAAGGCATGGCGATAATGGTTGGGGTATTGTTGCGTATGGCCAATTCCGTTGCACCGCAACCTGTCTGCTTCTTGTTGAACAGGCAGTTAATAGGAATCTCGGTCAGAAAGTCTGACAAATAAGTTGCTCCAGCGGGAGCGTTGATTGTTGAACTTCGGTCTTCGTTTCCTACTCTCGGCATAGACTGCAAGCAGTCTTTGCCCTCGTTAATCGGAAACGTTCAGTTGTTATTTGTATTCATACTTGTAAATGTTTTGTTGTTAATTGTATCTCCTTACTTGAAATCTTCTGTCTCTATAATCTTCCATATTTTTTAATTCTGAAACTATACTTATAAAGGAAAAGTTCATTTCGTACTCAAAAAATGTGGTAAATTATAATCTCTCTAATCTTAATGGAATAGCTATCATTAAATGGCATCTTTCCAATAAGCCAAAAACAGCAAAAAAGTTTTCACCTCGTAAATCTTGCTTATCTGCTCTTATTTTGCTTCCACAATTTTTAATTCTGAAATATACTCTTTATAGAGAATACTCATTTCACACTCAAAAAATGTGGAAACGAATGTATGATGAACTGTTTTAATCACGAAAAATAAATTCATCAACCAAGTAAGCTGAATACTTTTTAGCGATATTTTTTTACACGCAAAAATGCGTGAACAAAAAATCATGCAAAAAAAGTTTTTCATCACATAAGGTGTGAGAAAAAAACAGCGCAAGAATTCGCGCATCGCTTTTTCGATGAAAAGTTTTTCTGCACGAATCGATTGTTCACACCATTACACGATGCGTCGTTAAAAGTGCCTATTTTTAGTGAATGCACTTTTTAGAGGTTCCATATTTTTCGATGCTGAAACTATCTTATTAAAGGGAATATCCGTTTCGCACTCAAAAAATGTGGTAATACAATGCAACGAAAAGGCAGACGGAATCTGCCTTATGGGAACTGCTCAATGTATAGTGTGGATGTCTTTACTGAATTGCTTTACAAAGATAGCAAAATTTTTTAATAATGCAAAGAGCCAAGGCAACAATTTTCAACTATTCTCACGAGGAAATCGAGTAGCACAAGCCGAGCAAACCTGCCAACTCTTGTCCGTACTAAACAGCCTGTTCAAGCCAATAAATTACATTTTGTCCTAAAAACCCTATAAAACACGTTTTTTTGTTCTAATAGGTCTGTAAAACAATGTTTTTGTGAACTAATAGAACAATCTTGCATGCTATTCTGTTCTGTTAGTTCGATAATGCAAGTAAATCTCATTGAATGAAAGGACAAACTTCGTACAGCGGTCTATAAATCATACCGCCGTACAAAGTCTGTCCCCGTGCAACCACAAATCCACAACCAGCGAGGACAAACATCGATATAGGGGCTTAATATAGACCCCTTGTCGATGTCTGTCCTCTTTCCAACCTATAATAAATTAGCCATAGCCGCGTCGATTTGAGAGTTCTCGAACGAATCCAAATAAATCTGTGTCGTGGACAGGTCGGAGTGCCCCAGCGATTCGGAAATGAGTGCTACGCTTACACCAGACCGTTTTAAGACCGTGGCGTAAGTATGACGGGCTACATAGGTCGTCAATGGCATTTCCAAACCGATCATTTCTCCCAGCGTCTTTAACTCTCTATTGACTTTTTTTAGTGTTTTACGGATACGGTCACGTTTCTGCTGTTCGGTCTTATGTACGGCAGCATCGAGAATTGGAAAAATATAATCACTATCACTTCCAAACGGACTGGCATACTTTTCTACGATTTTAGCTGAAATGTCATTCAGTGGGAAACTTATCGGCTTGCCTGTCTTTTTCCTTACATAGCAAACCCTACCATCCTTCAAATCGCAGAAGCGGAGCAATGCAATATCCGAGAAATTTATTCCTGCACCAAAATAGCTGAACAGAAATAAATCCTTTGCAAGTCCCATATAAAAGCCTGAATCAGAAAGTTCGAGTGCGAGGATTCTTTGCACCTCCTCCTTGGAAATCGACCGTTTCTCTGTATGAATATCAAACTTGTTTATTTTGAATCTGTTAAACGGATATACATCCTGCTTGATAACGTCCTGCTCTATGGCTTTATTGAAGACGCTACGGAGCGTTCGAAACAGTTGGCTTATCGTGGTGTCCTTACATCCTCTGGCGTGCAACCACTCTTCGTATCTTTTCAGCCACACACAATCAATCTCTCGAAAGGAAATATTGAGTTTATTACGCGTGTAACTCATCAACGAATTAAAGGAGTATTTATAGACCGCCAAATTACCCAGCCTCTCCGTCTTCTTCATCTCCGCAAACAACCTGCCGTACATTTCCGCAACAGTTTGCCCTTGGGTCTTTTGTTCAACAGCCTGTGCCAACGATCGAGGGGTGTACTCTTTGCGTTCAGCCATCATATCGACAACCAATGCGTTGTACTCCGCCATTTTCGAAGCGATCAGTTTGTCAATCACTATTTTATTGGGACAGTTTCGTTTGGGCCTATTCTTCTCGAAATCCCAGAATTGAGGTAAAACCGCTACGCCAAGACTGACGTATTTCTTTTTTCCGTCTTTACAGAGACGAATCATCAACGGATGCGCTCCGTTTGCAAGCGTTTTCGACTTGTAGCACAAAATGCTGACACCTGTTGCCATGTGAGTTTGTGGTTTAACTCTCGGTTTAACTCAACAGTTAAAAACGGTGGTAAACCACGAAAACAGCGCATATAAAAAAAGACAGTTGCAATCATGCAACTGTCTGATTTTCATTGGTGGGAACAAGCGGATTTGAACCGCTGACCTCCTGCTTGTCGAGCAGGCGCTCTA
>UQKD01000027.1 GCA_900541585.1 uncultured Alistipes sp. | reverse complement strand
AATGCTCCCGCAGGAACTCCTCGATACGCTCGTTCCGGGACTGCTTGCCGGGGACGGAAACGCTGTCTGATGCCTTATTTGCCATCGCGGGAACCGACTTTTCTGCCACCGGTCTTGCGCCCGGCAAGTTCGAGCGCCAATTCCGCGTCCACGATGATCTTACGGCCTATCTGCGTGATGGCCCGGTCGATTTTTCCGCTTTGTTTGATACGGTTGGCTGTCGGAATACTGCACCCGAAAAGTTCGGCGATTCCCCGAATGCCGTAGACGTGCTTTTTCGACGGAGCAGCGACATAGAGTTGCCGCTCCGGTTGCTCTCCACCGTTCTGCTGGAGAAAAAGAAACTCTTCGCCCGTCATCTGCCAGAGCAGTTTCGATTTCAATGCTTTTATATCCATACGCGAATTACATTTGGTTAGACATGCGATCGCCGGCTGGTCGATCGTGCCGCAAATATAATTCGCTGAAAAGCGGAGGACGGGCAATCGTAGTCAGTGCAGGATAACTATACTGACTACGAATGATATACAAAAATTATATTTAATACGGAATCGTACTACGATCGTAGCGGAACTGTTAAAAAGGAAGATCGTAAAAAATCGTACGGTAGATTTTCATCAGTGGTTCGCGGCGGCGCCGTTCGAAATTCTGACCGATCGGAATTCGGTAACGCTCCTCGAAAAAACGCTTGATTGACGTATCGCGGTTTGGGAGGAAATAATCGTTGTCGCTCAGTCCGACCAGAAACGCAACCAACCGTTTGATGTCCGATTTGCCATTCTTGTGTTTCGCCTGCCAGCGCAGGTTGTCACCCAGATCGCCCGATTTGACCAGTCGGGTTTCCAGTTCGCGGAATTTGTCGAACATCCGAGACCGAAAGATTTCGTCTGGCGAAATACTTTTGAACTCGATCGGTTGATCGGCAGATTCCATCGTTGTCGGTGCGGCTGTTATCGTCTTCTTTTCAATGGGAAAATAGCCATCGAGAACCGAGGCGGAAAAGCGGCTCATTTCATAGATAGCGGTATAATAGTCCTTGCCGATCCAACCGGCATTTTCCCGGCGGTATGCGTCGCGCTCGTTATCGAGTTCATTCAACGCCGCACGGTTTTCCCGCAACAATTCTTCGCGCTCCCGCTCCGTCGGATAAGGATATTCTTCGATCTCTTTTCTATCGCGCAACAGCAATGTACGTTTTCCGGCAAACAAGTAGTCTTCCTGAAGCCGGCACAAATCGCCGAAACAGACTTGGCTGAAAAACGCTTTACGAGTTTCGCAGATATGGATACTCTCCCGGATCATATCCCGTAAACGGATAAGTATCCGGTCGCTGATACCCTCGGCGATAAGGCGCAGGGCAATCGGCTCCACGGGCATGGCCTGCAAAGTGGCGCACGCATCCCGATAGGTTTGCTGACGATAGACCTGATAGGCATCTGTCGTACAAAGATCGGACGTCAGGCACTCGTTGAGTGTTTCGTAAACGGTAGTCAATTCCGTTATCGAAGTAAAAATATCCTGTTCCATGCTCACAACGTATTGAATTTATCCATTGCGTTCGCTTTGATGTCGTCAGCAATGTCGATATAGGGTTTCATCGCCTTATAGTCGCTATGCCCCGTCCATTTCATCACCACCTGCGCCGGAATACCCAAAGAGAGTGCATTGCAGATGAAGGTGCGACGGCCAGCATGCGTACTCATCAATTCGTACTTCGGCGTTACGAGGTCGATCCGTTCATTGCCCTTGTAGTAGGTTTCCCGCACCGGCTCGTCGATACCGGCCAGCTTCGACAGCTCCTTCAGATAGTCATTCATCTTCTGGTTGCTGACGACAGGCAAAACCTTATCTCCCTCGAATGCCACTTGCCTGTACTTATCGAGGATCGCACGGCTGTAATTGTTCAACTCGATCACGAGGCTGTCGGCCGTCTTGACGGTCGTAACTTCGATATGATTCTCTTTGACATCGCTGCGGCGCAGGTTGAAGACATCCGAATAGCGCAGACCCGTGAAACACTGAAACAAGAATACATCCCGCACCCGTTCGAGGTATTGTTTCGTAGCGGGAATCGGATATTCGCGCAACTTCGACAGTTCCTCCCATGTCAGAAAAATCACCTTTTTCGGAGTGCTCTTCAACTTCGGGTTGAAGTCCTCGTAGGCATTGTTCATGCAGTAGCCCTTTTTACTGCACCAGCGTAAAAACCATTTCAGGTAAGCGATCTGTTTTAAGATCGACGTATTGCGCAATCCTTCCCGCTCTTCGAGGAATTGGACATATTGCGTCAAACGCGATTCATCCAACGACTCGAAACTCAGCTCCGGATCGAACTTGGTCAGGTGGGACTTGACTGCGGCAAATTTCTCGTATGTAGCATCCGACCAGCCGTTCTGCATTCCGCACTCCTTAATAAATTCGGGAAAGACATCCAGCGGCTTGAACGAAACCGATTCGGGAACTTCAACTGCTACTTCCGGGTCTTCATGCTGCCGATTGAACGCCTCTTTCAACTGTTCCGGAGTAGGCATAGTATTTCGTACCTCGAATTCCTTGAAGGTATTTTGAATTTCCGTATAGTAACGCAGCAGATCGGCATTTATTTCCGACGCGCTCTGTTTGAGTTTATTTGTACAACCGAATTTCACGCGCTGTTTAACTGCATCCCATTTTACCGCATCGATTCGATAGCCGGTAGTAAACTCGACCCGCTTACAATTATATATGACACGCATACGGATCGGAACATTCTCCACGACAATAACTCCGGCCTTCTTACGTTTCTCTAAAGTAAAGATGATATTACGTTTGATATTCATAGTGTAGCTATCAAATCAACACCCAAATATACACCCAATTTTTGAAATATCAAAAGATATCTTATGAAATTCAAATACCGCACAACTCGCAATATACTGTTTATTAACAGATATTTGCACATTTGCGATGTTTCAAGATTTTATAGGTTATAGTCCCCTACGCACCGCAGAGTTCGATGGAACAAAACAACGAAGCCTTGTAAACGAATCGTTTATAAGGCTTTCTTGTTTTTATACATACGCAAGAAAGAGTTGTTTAAAGCAGTTTGGCCGTGGCCTATTCGGTGCCCCGGGCATTGTCCGGAATGGATTCGAAAGGCGCGGCAGAAAACCAAAAACATGTGTAACATTCCCTTGCTGGAGGAAGCTCGAAAGATTCTGGACCGCTACAAAGCACATCCCTATTGTCAGGCACACAGCGTGCTTCTCCCCGTGTGCAGCGCAATACAAGCGACAGATAAAGACAACAGATACGATACGCAAAGCGGGACTGAAACTGGCACCCCGACGAAGGGCTGTCTACGAGGCCATATGGAACTGCGCCATGCACCGATCGAAGTCATCATAGCCAAAGTTCAGTCAAAAGACAAGGCAATGACGCTCTCGACGATCCATCGGGTCCTCGACTCGTTCTGCAAGGCCGGTATCTGTCGCTGGCATGCCATCTCGAAACGGGCAAATGCAACTACGACATCACGGTGCACGAACATCACCACCTGTTCGACGGAGGACGAATCATGGTTTACAACGATGCGGAGCTGGTCCGCCTAATCCGGCAGTATCTGGAGAACCGCAACATAACCCGCTGCCGATATCGAGAATTCGACTTGCAGTACGCACACCGCTTTTACGGTTTCAAGGGCGAGGCCCAGTATCTTCGCGGCTACACGGGCGTCCTGACCATCGAGGTCGAGGACACAGTCAACGAAGGGGTAAACATGGTATTCCCTTGTAACGAGATTCAGAAAACGGCTTGGAACGAGCTGAAAAATTTCGACCACGCGCTGATTTTGCGCGAAGACGACCCGCTGTTGCCCGCCGTTTCGGACGTATACGAGAAGCAGGGCATTAAGAACGGCCTCTCGCAGAACATGATGAAGGGCGAAGTGTTCAAGACCGAGCTTGCCACGGCCTATCCCGACAACAACATTGACCGCTGCCCGCTGTAGGGCATTTCGCTCAACGAAGAGTATGTCCCAAGTGCGGCGATAGTGAAAATTATACAATGGAGCCGGTCGAATATCCCGACCGGCTCCATCCGTTTAACTGAAGAAACGAATCATTCTTTAGCAGTTCGGCGCTTTTTCTTCAACCACAGGTAATAACCCGTAAGCGGAAGCGTACCGCCGATCAGAGCGCTCAGGAAATAGATGATCTTGGTCACCGTTCCACCCCATGACCCGGTGTGGAAAGCGTAGAACCACCCGCGCAGGGTTTGTGAACGGGGTGTGTCCCGATAGCGGACGATCTCCCCGATACGTCCGTCGCACGGATCGAACTGCGCCGTATCGGTGCGACGCATCGACGTATGCGGATCGGGAGCGATCTGCGCGCTCCGCTCGTTCAGCGTAATCGTCTTATACACGGGATACTGTGCTTTCAACCCGTCCAGCACATTGTCCCACACGGCGTAGTCGGATTGCCTTTCAGTTTCCGCACCCCTGCCGCCATGTCCGCCGCGTACATCCTGGCCCGGATTTCCTTTCGCCGGAGCATGCGCGGCCGCAGTCTGCTGCGTTCCGCCCCCGAAGAGCGAATAGGCGGCCTTGCGATACCAGCCGAACGACCAGGTAAGCCCTGTCAGGGCCATCACCAGCAGGAACAGAGCGGCATAGAACCCCAGCGCCACATGGCTGTCGTACCAGAATCGCCGCCAACCTTTGTTGCACGACACTTTCAGCCGGTGTTTCAGCGCTTTGCGGGTACGGGGAATCCAAATCACAAGACCGCTTACGAGAATTACGACCAGCAGCAGCGTAGTTACACCCACTACCGCTTTGCCGACCGACTTCTGCCCCTTTGCCGCCGGGGCATCCATCAGCCAGCGATGGAGTTCGCGCGTCGTCTGGAAAAACGCATGGCTTTTCGTCCATCCGTTCACCTCGCCGGTATAGGGATCCACGCTTAACGTCCGGCGTCCCGCGCCCTTGAAACTCGCCATGCAGGTTTTCCGGGGATCACCCGACAGTTGCAGGGCGGAGAGTTTCAGTGAATCGGGCACCTGCTCCCGAATACGCGCTGCCAACTGCGAAGGCGGCAGCGGCCGAATGCCCGCAGGCGGTGTGACCCGGTAGAGCTGCGGATCGAGCGCACGGGTGATCTCCTGCTCGAAGACAAGCGCTGCACCGCTTAGGCAAATGACCGATACGAGGATGCCGAGCGGGATGGACAGCCAGAGATGAACCTTCGCAAAGAACCTTTTCATCGTCTTTTAGCGCTGTATGGAGAGTTTGCCGGCCGTACTGATGGCATCGGCCTCGACCGTAAGACCCTTGGTCGCCCGACCGGTCTTCACGTCGATCTTGTAGAATGCAGGCCTGTCGCCGCCCGTCACCGTGACGGCGATGTAGGCATTGCCGTTCTCGCCGTAAGGTTCGCCGCCGAACCCGGCCAGATCGGCAGGGAATCCCGTCACCGGCGTGATGGTCTTCTCCTCGGCCTTGAAGACGGCAAGTTCGTCGGTAACGGCGCTCGTGCCGCTCATCATGCCCTCGACACCGTCGGAGTAGAGCTGGAGCAGGAAGTAATCTTCCGTTATGTGCCAGCAGCGGAAGATCGGATGCCGTGTCCCGATCTCCTCGAAATTCACATAATAAGAGGGGTCGAACGCCGTTTCGCCCTTCTTGATGCGCACTACGCCCGAAGGCAGTGTGCCCGTCACTTTCTTCAGATCGTCGGACGACGTGAACGTGCGCCCGTAACCCGGAGAGAAGACATACAGGTCGCCGTTGTCTGCGGCCCAGATGGTCTGATAATACTGCGAACGCATGCGGCCGCTGGCAAAACCGATCTTGTCTGTCTTGACGATAACGGGCGTCTCGTCGAAATTGTCCCCGCTGTAAATGGCGACGTAAGCCTCGTCCGGGTACTGCGTCGAGGGGATTACGCCGGCCGTATAGGCTCCGCTGCCCGAGCCGCCGTCCTTGGTCGTTATCAGGTCCCGGTCGGTCACTTTCTCCGGCCACTTCTTGATGCCGTATTTGCTCATGCCCATCGGTACGACCGAGGTGTAGAGTTTGCCGTTGGCCTCGACGATACCCGCGAAAGTCACCTTCTCGCCGTTGCCCAGAAAATTCTCGGCCAGCACGGCGCTCTCCGTCTGCGATCCGGTCGAAGCGTCGAGATAGTTGAACAACAGGGCCTGCGCCACGTCGTCACCGTCCTTTTCGGTCGAATCGCCCGTGGACGCGGTGATGACGTTATCGCCCCAGGTGCCGTAGGTGGTGATACGGTTGTATTCGTAGGTGTACTTCTTCGCCGGCTTGCCGGCGTTGTTCAGGTAGTAGGAAGCTCCCGTTCCGGCGCCGCCCTTATTATAGACCAGTGCGAAAACATATTTGTTGTCTTTGAACACCCAGTAGGTTCCTTCGATTACTTCCGTACCCTGTCCCACGGTGCTCACGCTCCCTTCGTCGAGCGACTGGGAAACGACCAGATAGCTGGCGTCGTCCACCGTGGCGGCAATGACATACGCTTCGTCCCAATCGACGGGCGGATTGCCGTTCGTTCCCTCGTCGTCATCGGTGCACGAGGTCAGCGCACCGCCCATGCAGAATGCGGCCATCAAGGCCCATACAAAATACTTGTGTTTCATAATTATCTGTTTTTAGTTGATAGTGTATCAATCGCCGAAATGCACCCGCACCTTGAAATAGAAAGCCCGTCCGGCTTTCTGAAGACTGAAATTGTCGTACAGCCGCGCGTCGGTGAGGTTGCGGCATTCGACGGAAAGGTTGTAGCGTCCGTTCATCAGACTATACGACAGGGCGACGTTGTGCGAGAACTGATCCGGCACATAGGCTTTGGACTCCTTGTCGCCGATATTCTCCCATTTGAGCGGAAATTCGTGCGACCAGAAGCTGTCGTAGGTGATGCTCAGCGTGTTCCCTTTGGCGAACAGGTCGTGCCAGAAGAAACTGGCGTCGATATTGGCGAACCTGTAAGGGATGTTCGGCAGGCGGACCTTGTAGTGCATACTCTCCTGCTGCGAATTTCCGGTCCAGTTCTTCTCGTAATCACGGGTATTGATGTTGTTGTAGGTTCCCCCGACATTGAACCACCGTGCAAAGGCGTAACGCACCGAGATATTATACCCTTTGGTTTTCACATGCCCGTGATTTTCGTAGATACCGTACTGCGTACTGCCGTGCTTGCCCAGCCCGCGCTTGATGTAGTCCTTCGTGTTGCGGTAGATCAGGCTGCCGTCGATGTAGAGATTGTGCCGTCCGAACGAGCGGTTATAGCTGAGGTTGAAGTTGAAATTGTCGCTCTTTTCGGGCTTCAGGTCGGTCTTGCCGGCTTCGAGGTCTTCGTCGCCGAACAGCTCGTCGGTAGTCGGCAGGCGGTAAGCCTTCTCGTAGGAGAGTTTCGCCTGCAACTCCTTCAGGATATGATAGGTCCCGGCGGCTCCGTAGCCACACGAACCTACCCGTTTTTCGAGGTTGACGTAGTTGCCCACACCGTCGGCGCTCTGCGACACCGGACCCTCGTTGTACTGGCGGTAATATTTGACGAAGGCCGAAGCGTTCCACCTCTCCGACGGCATCAGACGGTAAGAGAGTCCGCCGATGTTCTTGCGTGTGATTTTCGGAATGTCGAAATCGGTCAGCACGGAAGATGTTCCCACATAGGAGCGGCTCCTGCGCCGGAAATCGCTGAAGACATGGTTGAACGTCAGGAAATGCGCCCGGCCGATGCGGTAGTTCAGGTTCAGCGTGGCGTTCCAGTTCGTGTTTTTCGATTCGCTGTTCTGCAACGACTGTTCGCCGCGGCTGTCCGTCGGGTAATACTGCCCGTACCAGTTGTAGGCGCGGGCCGCCGTGTCGATGTTGTTGGTGATGTTGTGGTTGTAGTTGGCAGTCACCGTCAGGTCGAGATTCTCTACCAGGAGATTACGTTTGCGGTACTCCAGCGACGGCACGAAAGAGTGTCCCTTGCGGTGTTTCTGTCCGAAAACGATCTCCTGATAGACGCCGGTCTGAATCTCCTTGTAGAAATCGGAGTACGAAAAACCCAGCACCAGCCTGTCGGCCCATTTCTTGCCCACGAAGCCGATCTTTCCCATCACGACCTCGTTGTGGAACGCATCGTTGAAACGACGTACACGCCGGATGTCGTTTTCGTCCACCGGAAATTTGTGTACCGACCCGTCCTCCTTGATTTCGAACTCCCGCACCCAGTTGTTGATGTAATAATCGTTGTCGGAGTAGTTCTGGAAGGCGTTGATCTCGTACATGAAACCGCTCTTGAAAGTCTGTCCGAAATTGACATACGAACGGTGGGTGTTGAATGACCCGTAAGAATAGGCAGCGTCTGCGAACCAGCTGCGGCGGTTCTTGTTCGTGACGATATTCACGACGCCCCCGATGGCGTCGGTCCCGAACTCCACGGGAACTACACCCTTGTAGACCTCGATGCGCTCGGCGAAATTGACCGGAATGTTGTTCAAGTCGAAAGCCGTTCCCGCACCCTCCTGCGGAACTCCGTCGATAAATATCTTGACGTGTTTCCCGCTGAAACCGTCCAGCATCAGCTGCATGTCCGAACCTACGCCGCCCGATTCGCGGAGTTTCATGCCCGGGAGCTGCGACAGCGCTTCGCTCAAGCTCTTGGTCGAGTTCTGCAACTCTTTGGTGTCCAACGCTACGGCATTGAAAGGCGACCGGCGGATGCGGCTCACTCCGCTGCCCGTCACGACGACCTCTTCGACTTCCGTGACCGAAGGTTTCAGAACCACAGTATAGCGATTCCGGCCGTCCCGGCCAATAGTCACGCGACTTTTATAGGGTTCGAAACCGACGGCGGACACGACCAGCTCGTAGGTTCCGGCCGGAGCTTTCAGGTGATAAATCCCCTTATCGTCGGTTGAGCACCCGTAGTTGGTATCTTTCAGATAGACGGTAGCGAAACCAGCAGCCGTGCTGTCCGCAGCTACGACCCGTCCGGAGAGAACAGACAGCGGACGATGCCCGTGATGGCCGCGGGCCGGATTTTGCGCCGCCGCCGAAAAGCCACAGCCCAACGCCAGCAGCAATGTGAGAATTCGAAAAAGTGTGTGTTTGAACATTTTGTTTGCAACAGAAACCGTGTCGTAACGGATTCTTCATTTTGTGTGTTGCAAAGGTAAACGCCCCGGAAAAGCACGGCAATCCCGACTTTTGGGTATTTTACACATTGCTCCTGTGGTGCATTTAACTAAAATCAGGTACGTCTCTCCCGAAAAACAGGAATTCCCGAATTATCGGACGCTTGCGGATGCGGACATTATATTCCGAAAGCGGAAGCAAGGGAACCGTTCCGAAAAGCCGGTAATACCGGCAAGAGACAAATCGACAAAATACACCGCGGACGATGTGCAGAGCATCGGACGGTCGTGTCGAGGGTGAGGTGAGGACCTCGGAGCTGTAAAAATCCTCATCGCAATATTTGCATTGGAAGACATAGTCCCCGACATGGAGACGGAGAGGCAGCGCCCGCATTGTTCCCTATAGCGCCGAACCTGACGCTCACTCTGATGCAGAATCTGACAAACTTCCGAAAAATCCAACATCGGATCACCGTCAAGCATACTGCCCTTTGCTCTGCGTTCGTCAGCCCCATTTAATTATTTTCCAATGGAAATTTGTTTTAATGGAAAATAATTAATACTTTCGCAGTGCTGTTTCCGACGGAAAAACTCCGACCCGGGAAAATTATCAGACAAAACACACTATGAAACACATCATCATCGGAGGCGTTGCGGGCGGCGCTACTGCGGCGGCAAGGATTCGCAGGGCGGACGAGACCGCCGAAATCGTCCTGCTCGAAAAGGGCCGTTACATCTCCTACGCCAACTGCGGACTGCCCTACTACATCGGCGGCACGATCGCCGAACGCGAGAAACTCTTCGTTCAGACCCCAACCTCGTTCGGCACACGGTTCAGGATCAACGTGCGTGTCGAAAGCGAAGCCGTGGCGGTAGACCCCGCGGCCAAAACCGTCACGGTGCGCCGTGCCGACGGATCGACCTATACGGAACCCTACGACAAACTGCTGCTCTCGCCCGGGGCGTCGCCCGTGCGGCCGCCGCTGCAAGGGATCGGCACGGAAGGCATCTTCACGCTCCGCAACGTGGACGACACCGACCGTATCAAAACCTACATGGCCACGCACCGGATCGGGCGCGCCGTGGTCGTGGGCGCGGGATTCATCGGGCTGGAGATGGCCGAAAACCTCCACCGCACCGGAGCACACGTATCCATCATCGAGATGGGCAATCAGGTCATGGCCCCCGTCGACTTCTCGATCGCCTCACACGTCCACCAGCACCTGCTGCAAAAGGGCGTGGCGCTGTATCTGGAACAGAGCGTCGAGCGGTTCGAAAAACAGGGCGAACAGGTGGCTGTCGTCTTCAGAAGCGGGGAACGGATCATGGCCGACATCGTCATCCTCTCGATCGGCGTGCGCCCCGAAACGTCGCTCGCCGAATCCGCCGGCATCCGTATCGGCGAGACGGGCGGAATCCGGGTCGACGAGTACCTCGAAACCTCCGCGAAGGACATCTACGCCGTGGGCGACGCCATCGAGTTCCCGCACCCGATCACCGGAAAGCCGTGGCTGAACTACCTGGCCAACCCCGCCAACCGGCAGGGACGCATCGTTGCCGACAACATGGTTTTCGGCAACACGACACGCTACGAAGGGGCCATCGGAACCTCCATCGCCAAGGTGTTCGACATGACGGTCGCCTCGACGGGACTCCCGGCGAAACGGCTCCGGCAGCTGGGAATCGAGTACGCCGCTTCGACCACGCACTCGGCGTCGCACGCGGGCTACTACCCCGACGCACTTCCGCTGACCATCAAACTCACGTTCGAACCCCGCACCGGCCGCCTCTACGGAGCGCAGTCGGTCGGTTACGACGGCGTGGACAAACGCATCGACCAGATCGCGCTGCTCATCAAGCGCGGCGGGACGGTCCGCGACCTGGCGGAGGTGGAACACTGCTACGCCCCGCCGTTCTCCTCGGCCAAGGACCCGATCGCCATTGCGGGATACGTCGCCGGGAACATCGTCAGCGGCGCGATGTCCGTCGTGTCGTGGCGCGAAATCACGGATGCAGCGTGCCGAGACGGCTTCCTGCTCGACGTACGCACCCCGATGGAGTACGCCTTCGGAACGATCCCCGGGGCGGTGAACATCCCGCTCGAAGAGCTTCGCGACCGGTTGGACGAAATTCCCAAAGACAAGGCCGTTTACATCTTCTGCGCCGTCGGACTGCGGGGCTACCTGGCGCAGCGGATTCTGACGGCACACGGATTCCGGCAGGTGAAGAACCTCTCGGGAGGTTACCGGACCTACTCCACGGCTACCGCCCCGGTCGAAAACCGCCCGGCGGCACACCCCGCACAGCCCGAAACCGCCGACCCGGACACGCAGCGTCCCGCCCGGTTCGTGAAAACCCTGAAGATCGACGCCTGCGGATTGCAGTGCCCCGGCCCGGTCATGAAGATCAGGCAGGCCGTCGACGCGCTCTCCGACGGCGAGCGTATCGAAATGGTGGCGACCGATCCGGGATTCGCCCGCGACGCGCAGGCGTGGTGCAACACCACGGGCAACCGGCTGATCTCGAACAGCGAGTCGAAAGGCCGCTACACGGTCGTCATCGAGAAGGGTTCGCCCGCGGCATGCGACGGCGCCACGCCATGCGACGACAGGGGCAAGACGCTCATTCTGTTCAGCGACGACCTCGACAAGGCCCTCGCCACGTTCGTACTGGCCAACGGAGCCGCCGCGACGGAACGCAAGGTGACGGTGTTCTTCACCTTCTGGGGACTCAACGTCATCAAGAAGGTCTCCAAACCGAAAGTCGAAAAGGACTTTTTCGGACGTATGTTCGGCCTGATGCTGCCGTCCAGTTCGCTCCGGCTCCGGCTTTCGAAGATGAGCATGCTGGGCATCGGCGACCGGATGATGCGCCACATCATGAAACGCAAGGGCATCGACTCGCTCGAATCGCTCCGCCGACAGGCGCTCGACAGCGGCGTGGAGTTCATCGCATGCCAGATGTCGATGGACGTGATGGGCGTAAAACGCGAGGAACTGCTCGACGAAGTGACCGTCGGGGGCGTGGCGACCTACATGGAACGCGCCGAGCGTGCAAACGTAAACCTGTTCGTATAAGATGAAACTGCTGAAACGACATTGGCCGACGCTGCTGGGAGCGGCGCTGGGGGCCTTGGGAGGCTGTCTCTACTGGTATTTCGCGGGGTGTGCCGACGGCACGTGTCCGATCACCTCCTCGCCGCTCAACAGCACGCTGTGGGGCGCCGTCATGGGTGGACTATTGTTGAGCATGTTCGACCCGAAACCGGCCCGGAAGGAGTGAAAAAACGGGCGCCCGGAACCGGCCGGACGCCCGTTTCTGCGGCTGACGGCCGCTACCGTCCCGTCACGCGCATGTAACGCGCCAACGAAGTCCGGTAGGCGGCGCATGCCGAGGTGAAGTCGTTGCGGCTCCGGGTATAGAGCGTCTCGGCGTCCAGCAGGTCGGTGAGCGGCGCCGTTCCGGCCTGGTAGAAATTGCGGTTCTGCCGCAGGTTCTCGGCGGCCGACGTCACGGAACGCCGCGTCAGCAGGATCTGCGCATAGGACTCCTGCACCTCGCTCCACGTCCGTTCGATCTCCACGGTCAGCATCTCGCGAGCCTGCTGCCGGTCGTTCTCGGCCTGCTGCTCCCGGATGCGGGCCTTCTTCAGGGCGTGCGCCCCGCCCCACCAGTCGGAGATAGGGACCGACACCTGGGCGAAAACCAGCCCGTCGTCCACATTCTTGTCCGTCACGTTATAGTAGAGGTAGCTGGCCCCGACGCCCACCGTCGGCAGTCGTTTGCCGCGCTCCATGCGTTTCCGGTACTTCTGCGCCTCGACGTTCTTCTCGGCGAGCCGGTACTCGGCCCGGTTGTCCAGGGCCTCCTCGACCGGGACGTAGAAGGCCGCGGGCGCCTCGGGCTGGCCGAACTCCGCCGTCGCCACGTCGAAACCGCGCCAGTCGACGCCAATATGCTGTGCCAGCAGCATCTTCGAGACTTTCAGCCCGTTTTCGACCTTCAGGCGGTTCGACGCGATCTCCTGCTGCCGCAGTTCCACGCGCAGCAGGTCGTTCGTCGTCACCAGTCCGGCCTTGACCGAGAGTTCCACCTGGCGGTGAATCTCCTCCAGCTGGCGTTCCACGGCTTCGATGGTCGAAAGGTTGTCGCGCAGCGACACGACCTGCCAGTAATAGGTGTCGGTCTGCTCGCGCACCTCGGCCTCGGTCTTCTGCAGCTGCAAGCGTCCGACCTCCTCGCCCAGCCGGGCGAGTTTGTTGCCGTTGACGATTTTCAGCCCCGCGAAGACGGGCTGCACGGCCGTGACGCCGCCCACAAGCCCCCGCTTGACCATCGACAGCGGCAGGTTCATCGTCCCCAGCTGCGGGATGGTCATGCCGAAATCGGCCTGCACCAGTCCGTGCTGGGCCTGGAAAACTCCTCCCGTGGCCGAGACCTGCGGGAAGTAGTTCGTAAACGCCTCGCGGCGCGTTTGCAGAGCCGCTTCGAGGTCGAACCGGCTGTCGCGGAGCGTACGGTTGTGTTCGGCGGCGGCCGCACGGCATTCGTCGAGCGTCAGGGTCTGCGCCCCGGCCGGAAGGGCCGCGCAGCACAGGATCAGGTATACGAGAGCCTTTTTCATCACTTGTAGATTTTGGAGTAAAGGACCGGAAGAATCGTGACCACGAGGATCAGCGAGCCGATGCCCCCGGCGAAAATCGTGACGCCCACGGGCGCCCAGAACGTACTGCCGCCCAGCATCATCGGCACGACGCCCACGGCCGTGGTGGCCGTCGTGAGGAAGATCGGGACCATGCGGCGCTTTCCGGCGTCGTAGGCCGCCAGCTTGCCCGACCAGTGGCAGACCTTGCGCTTGTCCTCGGCGTGCTGGTACATCAGGATCACGTTCCGCACGATCATGCCCAGCAGGGTGATGAAACCCAGTACCGAGGTCAGCCCGATGGTGAAGTCGGCGATCCACAGCCCGATCATCGCGCCGAACAGGCACAGCGACATCGAGGCCATGACGACCAGCGTGATGCCGAATTTGCGGAAGTTGACGAGGATGAAGAAGAAGATGATCACCAGCGAGATACTCAACCCCGCAGCGATGGGCGGCAGGGTCTCGGCGTCGAATTCGTGCGCGCCGCCCAGCTCGGTCCCGACGCCCGGCGGAAGCGGAATTTCGTCTTTCAGCATCCGGTTGATCCGCGAGGTCATCCGCATCGCGTTGGCGCCGCGTTTCAGGTCGGCCGTCACGGTGATGCAGCGCATGCCGTTGCGGTGGACGATCTTCGACTGGCTCCACGCGGGTTCCACGTCGGCGATCTGCCGCAGGGGCACGCTGACCCCCGGCACGGGCGAGGAGACATAAGTGTCCCCGATCTCCGACAGCGAGCGTTCGCCCAGCCGGGCGTCGCGCTTGAGCACCACCGGGAGTCTGTAATCGCCCTCCCAGACCGAACCCACGGCCACGTCGCCCGACGCCAGGGCCATGTTGGCAGCCACGACCGTGCGCGTGATGCCCAGCTGCGACGCCGTGACGGGATCGAGCCGCACCTCGGCGATCGCCCGCGGGTCCTCGTAATCGGCATGCACCCATTGCAGTTCGGGCATCTGCCGCATGCGGGCCATCAGCCGGTCGGCCGCGGCGTGCAGCGAGTCGATGTCGCTGCCGTAGAAGCGGAACTCCAGCGACGGCACGTTCTGGTAGTCGAGCTGCTTGAACTTGACGTAGGCTTCGGGAAACCGGTCGGCCCACGCGTCGGCGTACTCGTCGAGAATGGACTCCGTATCGTCCACCGACGTGGTGTTGACGATGAACTGCGCGTAGTTTTTGCCCGCGATCTGCGGGGCGTAGCTCATCTGGAAGCGCGGCGAGGAGCACCCCACGAACGAGGTGACGGATTTCACCCGCCCGTCGGCCCGCAGTGCCCGGTAGACCGAGTCGGCGACGGCCCCGGTGCGCTCCAGCGGCGTGTCGGGCCGCAGGTAGATCTCCACGGCGAACTGGTCGCGGTCGGCGAAGGGGACCATGCGGAACTTGAGCTGCGTGGCGATCAGCAGCGACACGACCACCGAGGCGGCGCCGAGCGAGATCGTCAGCCACCCGTGGCGGAAAGTCCACGCCAGCACGCGGCGGTAGACGTCATGCACCCGGTCGGTGAACGACCTGCGGCCGTCCCTGCGCACGTGCACGACGGGGATGATCAGTATTTCGAGGAACGGTATGACCATCACGGCCAGCAGCAGCGACACCATCAGGTTGATGGTGATCGTCCACGGAAACCAGGTCAGGAAGTCGCCCATCATGCCCGTCATCGTGAAGAGGATCGGATAGAAGATCATGCAGATACAGATCGTGGCCAGCAGCAGCGAGGGGAAGAACTCCCGGGCGCTCTCCACGGCGGCGAACCACCGCGAATGACCGCGCCCGAGGTAGTCGAGGTAGCCGTCGATCACCACGATCGAGTTGTCGACGATCATGCCCAGCACGACGACCAGCGCGGCGAGCGTCACGGTGTTCAGCGGAATGCCGCAGAGGTACATCATGCCCACCGAGATGAAGGTCGACATCGGGATCGTCAGCGCGGCGACGACGGCCGACCGCAGCGGGAAGAGGAGCATCATCACGGCGATGATGATGGCCATGGCCACGAACAGGTCGCGCAGAAACGAGTGCACCGAGTCGCCGACGACCTTGGCCTGGTCGGCTATGCGCTGCACCCGGACATCGGCCGGAAGCTCCTCTTCGATGAAGGTGTGCAGGACCTCGTCGACCTCGCGGCCGTACTCCACGATGTTGTTCCCGGCCTGCATCTCCATCGACAGCAGCACGCAGCGGTGGCCGTTATTGAGGATGTAGCTGTCCGGATCGTCGTATTCGCGCACGACGCGCGCTACGTCCTTCACCCGCAGGACGTGCCCTTCGGGATCGCTCCAGACGATCTGCTCGGCGACCTCCCGCTCCCCGGCCAGCGACGGCGCGATGTGGATCGGGGTCTCGGTTTCGGCGTTGCTCACCGAGCCGCCCAGCGGTGTCAGCCCCTGCGCGGCCAGCGCCGCGGAGAGCACCTTCTCGCCGATGCCGTAGGCCGCCAGACGCGCATGATCGACGTAAACCGAGATCTGCTCCTGCTGCACGCCGTAGGGGCGCAGGTTGGAGACCGACTCGATGCGGCGCAGGCGGTCGCTCAAATCGTCCATATACCCTTTCAGCTCGCGGTAGGAGCGCGTGTCCGATTCGAGGGTGATCAGCAGCGCCGAGGTGTCGCCGAAATCGTCGTTGGTCACCACGGCTGCGACACCCGCAGGCAGCTGCATCTTGAACGCCGCCAGTCCGTGCTTGATTTTCGACCATACCTCGTCCTTGTCGTTCACATCGTCGTTCAGCTCGACCATCACATAGCACATGCCGTTCTGCGACGTAGAGGTGGTCTTCGCACGCTTCACCTCCCTGTAGGTCATCAGGAACTGTTCGAGCGGCTTCGCCAGCTGCTCTTCGACCTCCTCGGCCGTCGCCCCGGGATAGACGCCCACGACGACGCCCTGCCGGATCGTGTATTCGGGAAACTCCTGCTTGGGGATGCGTGCGAGGGCGTAGATTCCGAACACGAACAGGCAGCCCACGATCAGGAAGGTGATGCGGAAATTCCGCATCGACCAGGCTATTACGCTATTCGAACTTCTCATCGCCATACGACTTTACTGCCCTCGCCGATCTTCTGCATGCCGTCCACGACGATGCGGTCTCCCGCCGCGACGCCTCCGGTCAGCACAATGCCGTTGTTCACCAGCCGCCCCGTCGTGACGGTCGTACGCACGGCCGAATCGCCGCGCACGGTCCACACGAAACGGTTCCCGTCGCCCGCCTGCTGCACGGCGCGCACCGGAACGGCGATCTCCTCGGCCGACTCTGCGGGCGAAACCGTCACGCGGCACACCATCCCCGGCAGCAACTCGCCCGCGGCGTTGTCCAGCGTGGCGCGCACGTCGTAGGTGTGGGCCGCGGGGTTGGCCACGGCGCCCTTTTCGATCTTCCCGGCGGGGAACACCCGGTCGCCGAGCGCGGCGACGCCCACCCCGATCCGGCTGTCGGCGCCGAGCCGGGCGATCTCCTGCTCGGGGACCGAGAAGCGCACCTTGACGCATCCGGTTTCGAGCAGCGTCAGCACGGGAACGCCAGGCAGAGCCGTCTCCCCGGCCGAAATCCGCCGCTGGCCGACCACCCCGGAAAAGGGCGCGTAAAGCGAGCAGTCCTCCAGATTCTTCTTCGCGATCCCGAAGGCCGCCTCGGCCTGCCGCAGCCGAGTCTGCGCCTCGACCCACTTGATCTCGGGCAGGCTTTCGGCATCGTAGAGCTGTTTCAGACGCGCGCAAGCGTCCTTCGCCTGGTTCAGCGCGGCTTCGGCGGCCTCGAAAGTCCGGCGCGCCGAGGTGGGGTCGAGTTCGGCCAGCAGCTGCCCTTTGCCGACGCGCCGGCCCTCGTCCGCAAAGGTGCGGGCGACGGTCCCGGCGACGGGGAAGCTCAAGGCCGCCGAAGCCTCCTCCTCGATCGCACCTACATAAACAGCCGCCCCGGCGTCGGCCGAGGGCGCGGCCACGATGGTTTCGACACGCAGCGGATCGACCGTGCGGTCCTTTTTCGGAGATGAACAGCCGGCGGCCAGCAGCAGCGCGGCACAGAAAACAGTTCGTTTCATCGGTTCTTCAATTTTTCGATGCAAAGTTCCCCTTTTAGCCCCCTCCGGAAAAGGCCGCCGTGTCGGTTAAATTCGTCGATTGGTTCGATTTTAAACTTTTCGACAAATCGTATTCGACAATTCGCTATATTTGTCCGAAATACGACCAATAAAATGAACGAAAAGGAGATTCGGAGCTTCTCGCTCGAAACATTGCTCAACGTCAACGAACCCCGCCCGGAAGACCTCTATTTCGATGGTTGCCTGATCGCTTCGCGCGTCAATATCATGGACACGGTCAACATCGACCTGTTCCGCTACCCGACGCGGCTCGATGCCTTCGCGATTCTTTTTTGTTCCGAAGGTTCGATTTCGTTCACCTCGGGACTGCGCCGCCACACGCTCGACGAGAAGATGCTTTTCGTCCTCCTGCCCGGCTCGATCCTGCAGGTGGAATCCATCCGGCCGGAGTCCTCGGTCTACGCGGTGATGTGCGAGGAGGAGTTCATCCGGCGCATCAATATCGACATCAAACTGCTCTCGCGGCTCTTTTTAAGCGTCGAGAAACAACCCTGCCTGCGGCTCTGCGAGACCGAATGGACCGGCATCACCGGCTCGTTCGACGAAATCCGCTCCGAAGGCGTGCCCCGCCCGGGCGACGCCTATTCGCCGGAGGTCCTGCGCTCGATGATCCGCACGCTGGCCTACAAGGTCTGCCGCATCATCGGGCGGCATATCGAGGCGCAGCCCGCCCCGGAGAACTCGGCCCGCAGCCGCAACGACGAGTATTTCAGCCAGTTCATGAGCGAACTGGCCAAGCATTACATGCAGGAGCGTTCGGTGGGCTTCTACGCCGGGCTGCTGCACCTGACGCCCAAATACCTCACGACGCTCATCCGCAAGACCTCGGGCCGCACCGCGGCCGAATGGATCGACGACTACGTGGTGCTCGAAGCCAAAAACCTGCTGAAATATTCGACAATGAGCATTCAGGAGATCGCCTACTGCCTCAATTTCCCCAACCAGTCGTTTTTCGGCAAGTATTTCCGCAGCCACACGGGCATGACCCCGTCGGCATACCGGATGAGCAAATAGCCGGAGGTTTTGCCGCATCACATGCTGTTCTGTTTTGCAACGGTCCGACTTTTTCGTAACTTTACATCCAAAACGCATAACGATATGGCAAAATACGATTTCGATGAACCGATCCCGCGCCGGGGAACCAACTCGGTGAAATGGGACGAGGAACCTGCGGCCGACATCCTCCCGATGTGGGTCGCCGACATGGATTTCCGCACGGCCCCGTGCGTCGTCGAGGCGCTCCGCCGCCGGGTGGAACACGGCATCTACGGCTACGCCACGGTCCCGGAGAGCTACTACGGGGCGGTCACCTCCTGGTTTGCCCGGCGGCACGGCTGGGCGCCCGGAGCGGACTGGATACTTCCCGTGACGGGCGTGATCCCGGCGCTCTCGGCCATCCTCCGGGCGCTGACCCGCCCCGGAGACCGGGTGCTGGTGCTGACGCCCGTCTACAACCACTTCTTCATCGCCATCGACAACAGCGGGTGCACCGCCGCGGAGTGCGAGCTGACTTACAGCGGCAACCGCTATACGGTCGATTTCGACGCCCTGGAACGCCGTGCCGCCGACCCTGCCGTGAAACTGATGCTGCTCTGCAACCCGCACAACCCCGCGGGGCGGGTCTGGACGCCCGAAGAACTGCGCCGCATCGGCGACATCTGCCTGCGCCGCGACATCCTGGTCGTGGCCGACGAAATCCACTGCGAGCTGGTGATGCCGGGATTCCGCCACACCCCCTTCGCCTCGCTTTCGGAGGAGTTCGCGCGCCGCTCGGTCACCTGCGCCTCGCCCAGCAAGGCGTTCAACCTCGCGGGAGTGCAGGTTGCCAACATCTTCGCCGCCGACACCGGCATCCGGGAGCGGATAGCCCGGTCGCTCGAAATCAACGAGACGGGCATGATCAGCCCCTTCGCCATCGAAGCCCTGACGGCGGCCTACACGGACGGCGCCGAGTGGCTCGACGCGCTCAACGGCTACCTGTGGGAGAACTACCTTTTCCTGCGGGACTACTTCGCGCGGCATCTCCCGCAATTCCCCGTGCTTCCGCTGGAAGGGACCTACCTCGTCTGGGCCGACTGCCGGGCCGCGGGACTCACGTCCGACGCGCTCACCCGACGGCTGCTGGACGAAGGCCGCCTGCACGTCAACTCCGGGTCCATGTACGGCGCCGCGGGCGAAGGCTTCATCCGCCTGAACATCGCCTGCCCGCGCAAACTGCTGGCCGAGGGTCTCGACCGTCTGAAAAGGGTCCTGACAGCCTGAAAACGGTTGGCATTCCGGAAAATATTTCTACCTTTGCACAGTTAACCACACCTATAACCCCAATGAAGAAAATAGCACTTCTGCTGCTGTTAGCAGCCTCTCTTTCAATGCCGGCATTCGGCGCCGACGGCGCCGAACCGGTCAAACTGATCTCCTACAACCTGCGCAACAGCCACGGCAAGGACGGCGACAACGCCTGGATGAAACGCCGTCACGCCACTCCGGAGATGATCCGCCGGGAGGCTCCCGACGTGTTCGGCGTGCAGGAAGGACTTATCGACCAGCTGCAATACATCGACGCCGAATGCCCGCAGTACGCCCGCGTGGGCGTGGGCCGCGACGACGGCGCCGAGAAGGGCGAGTTCATGGCCGTCTATTACCTGCGCGACCGTTTCGAGCTGCTCGACAGCGGCACATTCTGGCTCAGCGAAACACCCGACAAGGTATCGCGCGGCTGGGACGGGGCCTGCAACCGCACAGTGACGTGGGTCGAACTCAAGGACCGGAAGTCGGGCAAGGAGTTCTTCTATTTCAACACCCACCTCGACCACAAGGGCAAGGCGGCGCGCGAAGAGGGCGTGAAGCTGCTCATCGGTAAAATCCACGAGATCGCCGGCAAGAAAGCCCCGGCCATCGTCGGCGGCGACTTCAACACCCCGGTCGACAGCCCGATCTTCAAACCCCTGACCAAATACATGGTCTCGGCCCGCGCCAAGGCCGCGACGACCGACCACAAGGGAACCTTCAACGGTTTCGGCTCGGCTCCCGACACCATCGTCATCGACCACCTCTACTACCGCGGGAAGCTCAAATGCCGGCTTTTCGCCACGCTCGACGGCAACTACGGAGCGCCCTACATTTCGGACCACTACCCCATCGCGATGGTCTTCACCTTATAGACACGAAAAATCCCGGAGTTCGCATTCCGGGATTTTTCGTATCGCCGCACGCCGTCCCGCCCCCGGCTACCCTTTCCGGCTGCGCAGGACCACGACCGACACTGCCGCCACGATCAGCAGGATGCCCGCGGCGCCCTTCGCCGTGAAAGGCTCGGCAAAGACCCAGATGCCGATCACCACGGCGGTCAGCGGCTCCATGGCCCCGAAAATCGAGGTCAGCGTCGGACCGATGCTCTTGATGGCCTGCACCAGCGCCATGTTCGAGACGGCCGTCGCCGGAATGGCCACGCCGAGGATGTAAAGCCACGTATGCGGGTCGGTCTCGAGGCGCACACCGCCCGTCAGCAGGCCCCCGGCGATGAAGAACAGCGCGCCGAAGGCCATCACATAACAGGTCAGCACCGTGGAGTCGATCTCCACCGCGCGGCTCCGGCGCACGCCCACGATGTAGGCGCCGTAGGCGACGACCGAGACGGCCGCCGAAACGATTCCCAGCGTCGTGTCGCCGCGCGTGAAATCGACGTTGCCCAGCGACAGCAGCACGGCCCCGACGATCGACATGCCGATCGCCGCGAAGGTCCACGCCGAGCCGCGCTCGCGGAAGAAACACATCATCACGACGGCCACGACCAGCGGATACATGAAGTGGATCGTCGAGGCCACCCCGCTGGCGATGTTCTGATAGGCGATCACCAGGCTCAGCGACGTCGCGGCACGGAACAGGCTCAGCAGAAACACCGTGCCCAGCTCGCGCCTCCCGAGGCGGAAATCGCAACCCGCCAGCACGCCGTAGGCCCCCAGGCACAACGACGCCACGCCCCAGCGGTAGGTCAGAACCTCGAACGACGAATAACCCACGCCCAGCAACAGCAGGGTGAACAGCGGGGCCAGTCCGAATGTCGACGAGGAGAGAGCCGCCCAGAGAATGCCTTTGACACGCAGCATAAAAATTCGTTTGGAGCCGTAAAAATAAGAAATATATCGTCAATCCGTGCGGTCGCGGACGGAAAAGCCCTCCGCAGAACGGTTTTCCGCATTTCCCGGCAGGGCTTCAGAGTCCGCCGCCGGGACCGCCCTGACCCGGACCGTCCGCCAGCCTCGGCAGACCGTTTTCCGGCCCAGGTCTTCCCGGTCCGTCCGCCGAACGTCACCGGGCCTCTCTCCGCCCCGCAGCTCCCGTCCGCCCGGTAATTGCCGGCGAATCGTTTGCCCGTGCGGAATTTAATGCTACCTTTGTCTTACAAACCCCGATCGCATGAAATGGTACTCGAAATACCTCTCCGTCTATGAAAAGCCCTTCGCCGAAGTTCCTGCGGCGACGGTCGCCGAAGTGCGCGCGAAACTCGCCGAACGGCAGTCGGACCGACCGCTGGTGACCGTGTCGGTCATCGCCTACAACGAGGAGAAGCGGCTGACAGCCTGCCTCTGGTCGCTGGCCGAACAGCAATGCCGCTATCCGATGGAGATCATCGCCACGGACAATCTGTCGAAGGACCGCACGGCGGAGGTGCTCGAAGCCCTGGGCCTTCCGTGGCAGCGCGAGACGACGCCCGGATGCGGCCATGCGCGCCTCTGCGGACTGAACTGCGCCCGGGGAAAATATCACATCAACATCGACGCCGACACGATGTATCCGCCGCGCTACGTCGAAACGCTGGTCGGGGCGCTGGAACGCCCGGGGGTCGTGGCCGTCAGTTCGTTGTGGGGATACATCCCCGACGCCTCGCACCCGGCCTTCGGACTTTGGTGCTACGAACTGGCCCGCGACACGCACCTGTGGCTCCAGTCGTTCCGACGTCCCGAGCTGAGCGTCCGCGGACTGGTCTTCGCCTACGACACCTCCCTGGCCCGCAAGGTGGGCATCCGCACCGACATCATCCGCGGCGAAGACGGCTCGCTGGCCCTCGGACTCAAGCAGTACGGCCGCATCGTCTTCGTCCGCAGCCGCCGGGCACGCGCCGTGACGGGTTACGGAACCGTCTCGAAGGACGGCACGCTGCTGGACAGTTTCCGGATAAGGGCCGTCAAGGCGCTGAAAGGCGCCGGCTCGCTGTTCACCCGGAAATCGGAATACGAGGACGAAGAGGACAATCTGCTGAAATAGCGCCGAGACCGGAGCGTCGGACCGAACGAAAGCCGCCGGGCCGTACCGAACGAGAAGCCCGGCCTCTTCAGCGGTCAGAAACGTTTGGTGTAGGCGTGGCAATAGGGCTGCGTACCCTTGCGGTCGTAGTAGTCCTGGTGATACCCTTCGGCGGGCCAGAAGGTCGTGGCCGCGGTGACGCGCGTGGCGACGTCGTACCCTCTCGCGCGCAGTTCGGCGATCAGTCTTTCAGCCGTCGCGCGCTGGGCCGGTGTCGTATAGAAGACCTCCGAACGGTACTGGTCGCCGATGTCGGGACCCTGCCGCCCGACCTGCGTGGGGTCGTGAATCTCGAAAAAGAGCCGCGCCAGCCTTTCGTAGGAGACTTTCGCCGGGTCGAACGTCACCTTCACCGCCTCGGCATGTCCCGTGCGGTGACCGCACACCTCCTCGTAGGTGGGATTCTCGGTATGGCCTCCGGTGTAGCCCGACTCGACGTCGACGACGCCCGGCTCCTTCGAAAGCAGATGCTCCACACCCCAGAAACAGCCTCCGGCAAAGATCGCCGTCTCGGTATGTTCCTTCTTCGCCGCAGGCACGAACTCCAGCGACACGGAGTTGACACAGTGGCGCGTGTTCCGGGGCGTAAACCCTTCGCCCGTGAAAACATGGCCCAGATGGCCGCCGCACCGCGCGCAGGTGATCTCCGTACGCCGCCCGTCGGCATCAGCGCTCCGTTTCACCGCACCGGGAATCTCGTCGTCGAAACTCGGCCAGCCGCACCCCGCGTCGAACTTGTCCGACGAACGGTACAACGGCGCGCCGCACTGCCGGCAGACGTAGGTTCCGTCCTCGCTGTGTTTGTAATAGCGGCCTGTGAAGGGGACTTCGGTCCCCTTGTCCACGATCACCCGCTTCTCCTCCGGTGTCAACGGTTTCATAGTTTGTCCATTTACGGTCCCGCACAGGGCGAGGCAAATTATCAGAATAACGGTTCTCATAGATATCTCCCATCAAAAACTACGCCGCCCGGCTAAAAGCCGGGTTACGACGAGGACGGGCCGGCCCCCGCCTGCAAATCGGGCGTCTTGCGCCCGGGCCTTCTAAAACTTCTAAAAGCGGTTTCCTAAACCGCCCTTTAGGAAAACGTGCCGGATAAGGGGTGTAGTATACGCGTAGGAGAAAAATTCGACCGACGGCATCGGTTTGGTTATGAAAAAGTTGGCCACCTTACCTAAAGTGACGCTTCCGTAGTCGCGGCTCAACCCCATGGCATAGGCGCCGTTGAGCGTCGCGGCGTTGACCGCCTCGGCGGGGGTCATCTTCATGCGGATCGAGGCCAGCGAACAGACCATGCGCATGTTGCCCGAGGGCGACGAGCCGGGGTTGTAGTCCGAAGCCAGCGCCACGCCCAGCCCGGCGTCAATCATCGCGCGCGCCGGAGGATAGCTCATCCCGAGAAAGAACGCCGCGCCCGGCAGCAGCGTCGGCATGGTCGCCGTGCCGTGCAGCGCCTCGATCTCCTCCCGCCCCATGCGTTCGAGGTGGTCCACCGACAGCGCGTCGCAGGCCACCCCCACCTGCACGCCGCCCGAAACGGCCAGTTCGTTGGCATGGATCTTCGCCCGCAGACCCAGCTTGCGCGCGGCCTTGAGGATGCGGGCCGTCTCGTCGACCGTGAAAAAACCTTCGTCGCAGAAGACGTCGACGAAATCGGCCAGCCCTTCGGCCGCCACGGCGGGCAGCATCTCGCGGCACACCAGGTCGACGTACGCCTCCTGCCGTCCCCGGTAGGCACGCGCCACGGCATGCGCCCCGAGGAACGTGGCGCGCACCTCCAGCGGCACGCTTTCGCGGATGCGGCCGATGACGCGCAGCATCTTCAGTTCGTCTTCGGTCGTCAGTCCGTAGCCGCTCTTGATCTCCACGCACCCCGTGCCCATCGCCGCGATTTCGCGCACACGCTCCATCGCCTGCGCATAGAGTTCGTCCTCCGGAGTTGCATGCAGCAGGTCGGCGGAATTGAGGATTCCCCCGCCCCGACGGGCGATCTCCTCGTACGACAAACCGTTGATCTTGTCCAGAAACTCTCGTTCGCGGCTTCCGGCGTAGACCAGATGGGTGTGCGAGTCGCAGAACGACGGAAAGAGCATGCCCCCTTCGGCATCGACGACCTCGTCGGCGGCGATGTCGCCCAGGGAGTCCATGCGTCCGAACGCCGCGAAACGGCCGTTGTCGGCCAGCAGCCACGCGTCGTCGAGCGTGTCCAGCCTGTTCATGTCGGCGCCGCAGCAGCGCAGACAGCCCGTCGATTCGATGCCGACGATGCGGGCGATGTTCTTCACCAGCAGTTTCATAGGCCGCGGAGGAATCGGACGGAGGCTTCGATATGGGGATACATCACCTCGTCGTTGTCAATGAAGGGAACCCGCCGGCGGTAATCGGCCAACAACGCCTCCAGCGCGGGCGACGTACGCGCCGGACGGCGGAACTCGATGGCCTGCGCGGCGTTGAACAGTTCGATGGCCAGCACCCGTTCGGTGTTGCAGACCACGCGCCAGAGTTTCGTCGCGGCGTTGGAACCCATGCTCACATGGTCCTCCTGCCCCTGCGACGAGGGGATCGAATCGACCGACGCGGGCATGCAAAGCCCCTTGGACTGGCTCACGATCGACGCCGCGGTATACTGCGGAATCATGAAGCCGCTGTTCAGCCCGGGGTTCGCCACGAGGAATTTGGGCAGTTCGCGCGCCCCGGAGATCAGCTTGTAGGTGCGGCGCTCCGAAATGTTGCCCAGCTCGGCCAGGGCGATGGCCAGAAAGTCCATCGCCAGGGCGATCGGCTGGCCGTGGAAGTTGCCCGCCGAGACGACCATGTCCTCCTCGGGGAAGACCGTCGGGTTGTCGGTCGTGGAGTTGATCTCCGTGGTCAGCACGCTCTCCACATAGTCGATCGTGTCCTTCGAGGCCCCGTGGACCTGCGGCATGCAGCGGAACGAATAGGGGTCCTGCACGTGGTGCTTGGGCCGGGCGATCAGTTCGCTGCCTTCGAGCAGTTGGCGGACATTCCGGGCCGTGGCGAGCTGCCCCCGGTGGGCGCGGATCCGGTGTACTTCGTCGCAGAAAGGCTCGATGCGCCCGTCGAAGGCGTCCAGCGACAGCGCCCCGATGCGGTCGGCCCACTCGCTCAGCCGCCGGGCGCGGATCAGCGACCAGACGCCGTAGGCGCTCATGAACTGCGTGCCGTTCAGCAGCGCAAGGCCCTCTTTCGACTGCAACCGGATCGGCTCCAGCCCCAGCTGGGCCAGCACCTCGGCCGAGGGACGCACCCCGCCTTCATACTCCACCTCGCCCAGCCCCAGCAGCGGCAGGCTCATGTGGGCCAGCGGCGCCAGGTCGCCCGAAGCGCCCAGCGAACCCTGCTGGTAAACGACGGGCAGGATGCCGCGGTTGAAAAACTCCACGAGACGCTCGACCGTCGCCAGCTGCACACCCGAATGGCCGTAGGCGAGCGACTGTATCTTGAGCAACAGGATCAGCCGCACGATCTCCGAGGGCACACGTTCCCCGGTTCCGCAGGCGTGCGACATCACGAGGTTCTGTTGCAGGCGCGACAATTCGTCGCGGCCCACCGAAATGTCGCACAGCGATCCGAAACCGGTCGTGATGCCGTAGATCGGCCGCTCGGGGTTCTCCATCTTGCGGTCGAGGTACTCGCGGCAGCGGACGATGCGCGCCCGGGCGTCGTCACTCAACGCGAGCGGCAGCCGCCGTTCGAGGATTTCGCGGACACGGTCTATCGAAAGATGATCCGCGGTGATATGGTGATGTTCCATGTGAAATAACCGGGTATTAATCATTGTTGTTCAATGCATTGCGAATGATGTCGTCGTCGGCGTAATTGGGCAGCGTCACCCGCAGTCCGGGCGTGCGGTCCATTTCGCGGCGGATGGTCTCGACGGCCCCTTCGTTACGCGCCCAGCTGCGGCGCGCGATGCCGTTGTTGACATCCCACAGCAGCATTTCGCGGATGCGGCGGGCGGCATCCTCCGAACCGTCGATCACCATGCCGAAGCCGCCGTTGATCACCTCGCCCCAGCCCACGCCGCCGCCGTTGTGGATCGAAACCCACGTCGCGCCGCGGAACGAGTCGCCGATGACGTTCTGCACGGCCATGTCGGCCGTGAGGTCCGAACCGTCGTAAATGTTCGAGGTCTCGCGGTAGGGCGAGTCGGTTCCCGAAACGTCGTGGTGGTCGCGTCCCAGCACCACGGGAGCCGTGATGCGGCCCTCGGCGATGGCCCGGTTAAAGGCCTCGGCGATCTTCGTGCGCCCCTCGCAGTCGGCATAGAGAATGCGGGCCTGCGACCCGACGACCAGCCGGTTGCGCCCGGCCTCGCGAATCCAGTGGATATTGTCGTCGAGCTGCCCCCGGATGTCGCCGGGAGCCGTCGTGCGGATCTCCTCCAGCACTTCGGCGGCCAGTCTGTCGGTCGTTTCGAGGTCTTCGGGACTCCCCGAAGTGCAGACCCAGCGGAACGGCCCGAAGCCGTAGTCGAAGAACATGGGTCCCATAATGTCCTGCACGTAGGAGGGATAGCGGAAGCGTCCTCCCTCGCCCGTCACCGCGGCCCCGGCGCGCGAGGCCTCCAGCAGAAAGGCATTGCCGTAGTCGAAGAAATACATTCCTCTGGCCGTCAATTTGTTGATGGCATCGACCTGCCGCCGCAGCGACTCCTGCACGCATTCGCGGAAGCGGCCCGGTTCCTCGGCCATCATCTTGTTCGACGCCTCGTAGCTCAATCCCACGGGGTAATAACCGCCCGCCCAGGGGTTGTGCAGCGAGGTCTGGTCCGAACCCAGATCGACCGGAATCTCCTCTGCGGCCAGCCGCTCCCAGAGGTCCACGACGTTGCCCACATAGGCCAGCGACACAATCTCTTTCGCCTTGACAGCCTGGCGGATACGCGGGATCAGCTCATCCAGTACTTCATGCAGTTCGTCGACCCACCCCTGCTCGTGGCGTTTCTGCGCCGCCTTGGGGTTGATCTCGGCGACGACCGACACCACGCCCGAGATATTGCCCGCCTTGGGCTGCGCTCCCGACATGCCGCCGAGACCCGACGAGACGAACAGCATCCCGCGCGTATCGGTGCGGCCGGCCGTGAAACGTTTGCGCGCGGCGTTCATCACCGTGATCGTCGTGCCGTGGACAATGCCCTGCGGCCCGATGTACATGTACGATCCGGCGGTCATCTGCCCGTACTGCGACACCCCGAGGGCGTTGAGCCGCTCCCAGTCGTCGGGCTTCGAGTAGTTGGGGATCACCATGCCGTTCGTGACCACCACGCGCGGGGCGTCGGGATGCGACGGGAACAGCCCCAGCGGATGCCCGGAGTACATGACCAACGTTTGATTTTCAGTCATTTCCGAAAGATACTGCATCGCAAGGCGGTACTGCGCCCAGTTCTGGAACACCGCGCCGTTGCCGCCGTAGGTGATCAGCTCGTGGGGATGCTGGGCCACCTTCGGATCGAGGTTGTTCTGGATCATCAGCATGACGGCCGCAGCCTGCCGGCAGCGGGCGGGGTATTCGCCGATCGGACGCGCGTGCATCTCGTAGTCGGGGCGAAGGCGGTACATATAGATACGGCCGTAGCGGCGCAGCTCCTCGGCGAACTCCTTCGCCAGCACGGCGTGATGCCTGGCAGGGAAGTAGCGCAGGGCGTTTTTCAGGGCCAGCGCCTTCTCCTCGTCCGAAAGAATGTCCTTGCGTTTGGGCGCATGGTTGATCTGTTTGTCATACGGTTTCGCGGCGGGCAGCCGGTCGGGAATGCCCGCGCGAATGTCGGCTTGAAACTCCTGAAGTGTCATATCGCTTGAATTTTACGTTCCACGATGTTCAGCACCTCCGCTTCGAGGCGCCGGGCTTCGGCCGCCAGCCCATCGGCCTCGGCGACGAGCGCATCGGCCCGGGCGCGGTCCTTCAGCCCCGCGGCGTTGATCTTCACATTGAGGCATGCCCCGAGCACCGCACTGCGGGCCGCCAGCGCGCCCACGCCGGCGTCGGAAACCGAATTGGGGTTGCCCTCCGAAGCCATGGCGCGCACGATTTCAAAAACCCGCGATGCGGCCTTCATCGTCCGCAGGGGAACCTCCGTAGCATAGAGCGTCGCCTCCTGCAGGGCCGCGCTGCGCGCCGCCTTCTCCTCGTCGGTCGACTTGGGCATGGCGAAGACCGCCATGATGCGGTTGAACGCCGCGGTGTCCTCGTCCACGAGGTGCAGGAGTTCGCTCAAAACCGCCTGACCCCGCTCGGCCCAGTCGGAAAACTCCTCCCAGCGGTCGTCCCACCCCGCCTTGTGCGACGAGAGGTTGGCGACCATCGTGCCGAGCGCCGCGCCCAGCGCACCCATGTAGGCCGCGATCGAGCCGCCGCCCGGAGCGGGCGATTCGCTCGCCGTCTCTTCGGCGAACCCCTTGCAGGTCATGTCGATAAGCCGCTTCTTCGAAACCTCCGCTTCAAGCAGATACTCGATCACCTTCTCGGCCGGATCGAACGGCTTCAGATCGTCCAATCCCATCGACTTGACGGCGATGCGGACGATCTCCTCCTCGGCGATGCCCGTCGAGCGGCGCTGCTTGCGGAGGAAGTATCTACCGGCTTCGACCAAAGCCCGTTTCGGAACCAGCCCCACGATCTCCGTGCCCGTGACGCGCACGCCTCGGGCGTCGGCCTTGCGGCACACCTCGTCGAAAGCCGCGTGGAGCGGCGTTCGGGCGATGTCGGTGATGTTCATCGAAACCTGCGCGATGCCGTACTCCTCGATGAACCAGCCGATGGCCTTCGTGGCCGGGAGCGTCCCGGGCTGCATCACGGGATTCCCCGCGGCGTCCTTCACCACGCGGCCCGTGATCGGGTTGCCCTCGCGGACGGGACGCCCCTTTTCGCGCACGTCGAAGGCGATGGCGTTGGCGCGGCGCGTGGAGGTGGTGTTCAGGTTGAAGTTCACGGCGATCAGGAAGTCGCGCGCCCCGACGGTCGTGGCCCCCGTGCGGGCAACCCCCTCGTCGAAGGGACGCGTCCCGAAATCGGGTGCGGATTCCGTGTGCGCCAGTTTCTCGGGCAAGGCCTCGTACTCCCCGGCACGGCACACGGCAAGGTTTTTCCGTTCGGGCGCAAAGGCCGCGGCTTCGTAGCAGTAGGTCGGGATTCGCAGTTCGTCGGCGATACGCCGGGCCAGCGCACGCGCCAAACAGGCGCATTCCGCAAGCGTGACGCCCGCAATCGGTATCAGCGGCAGCACGTCGGTGGCCCCCATGCGGGGATGCGCCCCCTTGTGGCGGCGCATGTCGATCAGTTCGGCCGCCCGCTTCACCCCCGCAAAAGCAGCCTCGACGACCGCTTCGGGGCTGCCGACGAAGGTCACGACCGTGCGATTGGTCGCCTCGCCGGGGTCCACGTCGAGCAGTTTGACGCCCCCAGAGGCCTCGATGGCCGCGGTGATCCGGCGGATGACGGCTTTATCGCGTCCCTCGCTGAAATTGGGAACGCATTCAATGATTCTTTGGGACATAGGATCGTCGCATTTAAATTCTTATACTTCAAAGATAAACAATAATCGGGAGAAATCCGAAAAAACCGTAACAAAACAGGCACTTTTTGCGAAAAACAGAAAGGCCCGGCGCAACGATGCGCCGGACCGTAAGAGCAGCCGGACCGAAACCCGGAGACGGAAGCGCCCCGGTCCCGGAAAAGAGGGGTTATCTGCCGATGGTCAGCACCACCCCGCCCGTACACCAGACGCCCGGCAGGCGGATTCCGCCGATGTCGCAGTAGCGCGTGTCGGTGATGTTCGTGGCGTCGACGTAGAGGCGGCAGAGGCCCTTCTCCCACTGGAGGCGTCCGTCGAGCAGGAAATAGGGCTTGTAGCCGCGCTCCTCGGTGAGGGAGGCGTTGCCCGGCTCGGGATAATGCGTGTAGCTGCCGTTGCGGTCGTAGACCGAGCCGGTCAGCGCAAGCGACATCCGCCGCAGGAAACGCACCTCCACGGCCAGCGCCGCCTTGTGGCGCATGAAGTCCATCGCGCTTTTGGCGATGACATCCGCGTTCCGGTCGGTCGTGATGTAGCCGTACGAAAGCGTCACGCGGCGCAGGAAGCCTTCCGAAACCGCATAGCCGCCCGCGAGCTCGGCCCCGAAGGTGTCGAGGCGGCTCGTCTGCTCGGAATGCCATTTGCCGCCCATGTCCTCGCGCCACACCCAGTCGATGATGTCGCGTCCGGAGCGGTAATAGGCTTGCGCCGAGAGGTTCCAGCAACGCTTGAGGTAATCAATACCAAAACGGTATGTGACAGCATGTTCAGGCACAAGGTCGAGGTTGTTGATCTGCGCCGGGGAGGTGTAGTAGAGGTCCGTGAAGGTCGGCAGGCGCATCGACTGCCATGCCCCGGCTTCGAGGCGCAGCCCGGCCGCGGGGGCATAGCCCGCCGAAAGGCTCCACAGGGCCGAAGTGCCGTAGGGCGTGAGGCTCACGCCCGCCGAAGCCGCCGCGTCGAAACGCTGCCACCGTTTGGCGTGCCGCAGCCACAGGTTGCCCGTGTGGCGCGCCTTGGCGTGGGTGTAGTGCCCTTCGGGATGCGCGAGCGGCTGACCGAGGTTGGTGCTGTAAATATGGTTGAAGGCCCAGTCGCCGCCCACGGAGGTCACACCCGCCGCCCAGTCGCAGTCGGCCCAGAGCTTCGCCCCGGCATTGTCCGTATTGTGGCGGTTCATCGCCGTGCCGCGGGTCCAGTCGTAGCGGTCGAAATTCTTGCGGTAGCTCGCGGCGGCCCCCAGCGAGAAGCGGCCCGCGGTTTTCAGCCACCGCAGCGACGCCAGCGCCGTGGCGGTATGCTCCCACTGGTCGGGATTGTAGGCCGCGTAGAAGCCGTTGGAGCCGAAATCGCGGTCCTGCCACCCGGCCTGCAGGTCGAAGAACCCGGCCCGGCCGCCGTCGCAGGTGGCGCGCACGAAAGCGTTGTAGTTGGAGAAATCGGTGTTGTGCCGGTAGCCGTCGCTGCGGCGGTACGAGGCCGCGCCGAGCACCGAGAAGCGTCCCGCACTCACCGCGCCCGAAAGATTCCCGTAGCCGTAGCCGTACTGGCCGCCCGAGGCTTCGAGGCGCAGGTAGGTGGGCCGCAGCGGCGCGGTGCGGATGTTCACCGCCCCGGCGTAGGCCCCGACGCCCGGAACGCCGTCGATCAGTTCGACGGCCGAAATGCAGTCGAGGTCGACGGGCAGCGCGTGGGACTGATGCCCGGTACGGGCATCGGTGAAATCGATGCCGTTGAGAAGGACCATGGTCTGGTCGAAAGAGCCTCCCCGGATGAAGATGTCGGCCTGCGCTCCCTTGCCTCCGCGTTCACGGACATCGACCGAAGGCGCAAGGCGCAGGGCGGCTTCCAGAGTCTGGACAGGCGCCGGGGCCTGGGCTTTCCGGTCGAAAAGCGGGGTGTGCGACTGGGCGTTGCGCGCGGGAGCCGTCTGGCTCCCGGTGACGCCGACTTCCCGGATCCGCAACGTCTTGAGGACAGCGGTCGTGTCGGCAGTCTGCGCGGACGCACCTTGCGTCGCAAGCAGCAGGATCGACATCCCGGCGGAGAGGACCCCGATCGCCCAGCAGCGGCGCAGACTCGCAAAGACCGACCAGCCTTTGCGGTTCCAGCGCCGCCAGTGAGTGACGGAGAGCTGTTTTGCCTGGATGTTTTCCATGTGTTTGAAATTTGGGTTAAGAATGAGAAAAACAGAATCCGAACCGGTCCGGCTGCACTGGCTTCCGGTTCGGCCCCGCAAAGGTAATAAAAAAAACGGACCGCAACGGCCCGTTTCCGGTAAAGAACGCATGCGGCGCATCCGCGCCGCGAGGCTCCGTCACTTTCCCTCCGTCCGGCGGCGAAGCCATTCGGGGTATTTTTTCAGCACCTTGTTGCCCCACGTGCCGTACCACGAGTAGCCCACGCGCCGTTCAGCGGGGACTTCGCGCAGGTCGTAGACCTTCTTCCCCTCGCGCGTGGCGAAGAAGGGACGGTTGTCGGACAGTTCGCTGTAGCGCGGCCACATGGGAGCGGCTTCGGGATCGTCGACCACGACCCGGTCTTTCTTGATCTTCCGGTCTTCCACCAGCCCCTCGGGCACGGGAACCGTCACGACCTTCTTGCCCGTGATCTTCGTGCGGTCGAACCATGCGGCTGCGGCCTCGACCGCCCCGACGACCTCGGGCGAGGGGTTCTTGATACGCATGAGCAGCATCGTGATGTCGGCGCTCTCGCCGGCCGACAGCGCGGGAAGTTCATAGGCACGGGCCTTCACGGGTTGCAGCGTTTCGTGGTCGTACTGCTGCGCCCAGACGGTCTTCACGCCGTCCTGCACCCACTGGGTTTTGAGAATCAGCTCGATACCCTTGTCCCACGAGGACCGGATGCGGGCTTTCAAATCGCCGTCGACCCACGCATAGTGGGGCTTTCCGGAGAGGACCTCGTTCCACGTCGAGAGCACGCCGTAGATGATGCCGTCGTTGAACGTCACGGCGTCGGCGTCCCAGCCCCGCCAGCCCCCGTTGGGGTACTGCGCCGAGAGCATGTACTCCATGCCCCGGCGGGCCGAATTGCGGTAAAGGGTGTCCTCCGTCAGCAGGTAGACGTTCGAAAGGTATTCGACCTGCGTATAGACATTGGCGTTGTCGAGCGTCGAGAGGCGGTGGCGCGGCTTGAGGGCGGCTTTCACCGAGTCGGGGTCGAGCCGGGCCAGCATGTCGAGGTTCTTGGGCCAGCCGCCGTCGGCATTCTGGTAAGCGACGATGTTGTCGGCGATTTCACGGAACTGGTCGGGCTTGTAACGCTCGTAGGACTGCGCGCCGTGCTCCTTGTTCCAATGGTTCACGGCATCGGCGAAACGGTCGGCGGAAACAGGCTGCTGCGCAACCGCGGAAACAGCCATAAACGATACGGCTAAAACAATGAATGTCTTTTTCATAAGCCCGGTTATTTAACGGATCAGTTGAACAATGCCTCGACCTTCTCCACGACGTCGTTTTCGTCGGGTTCGAGCGGGAAGACGTGGCTCGGTTTGAGATACCACAGCTCCTTGCCCTCCTTGAAGTGCTCCTCGCCGCCGCCCGTGACGTTGAGCATGACGGTGGCGTCCTTCTCGATCTTGCCCGCGTTCACAGCGTTGACGAGCGATGCCAGCGCAACGCCCGCCGCCGAGTAGATGTCGACGCCTTCGAGTTCGTGGAACAGCTTGCGGGCCTTGCGCGCCATGGCGTTGGTGGCCACGAAAACCTCGCCGCCGGTGGCTTTCAGCGCATCGAAAAGACCGCCCGTGACGCTGTAAGGCGGACGGCGGTTCGAAAGCACCTTGGCGTCGATGATCTCCGCGTCGCGGCGCGCCTTGTCGTCGTCGTAAGGCAGCAGTTTGCGCGATGCCGCCTGCCAGGCGTCGTACATCGGAACGAACGGGGCGTTCTGCGACACCATCAGCTTCATCGTATTCCGCCCGAAACGGCCGTCCTCGACGAGGCGCATGTTGGCCTCCCAGGCGGCAATGGCGCCTGTGCCGCTGCCCACGGCCTGGAAATAGTAGTCGGGGATGCGGCCGATGGTCGTCACGGCCGAAAGGACCGTGCAGGCCATGCCGTCGCGGCGCGCGACGTTCTTGGCGCCGCCCTCGGCGTAGAAGCCGGGACCTTTCAGCGCGATATCGCTCAAATGGATGGCGTCGAAATAGTCGCCCCCCTTCTCGCACGAAATGAGTTTCACGCAGGGGTTCAGCGGCCGGTCGAACCACAGCGCGCCGATATTGTCGTAGGGAACCGAGAGCAGCAGCTTGATGTTATTGTCCGAGCAGACCTTGGCGAAGGCCCGCGCGGTGTTTCCAGCCGAAGCCACCACCAGCACGCGCTGTTCGCCGGCAGCGGCGCGGCCGCAGACCGAATAGGCCTCGGTCTCCTTGAACGAGCAGGTCGACATCGTGGCCCCGATGGCCGGATACCAGCCGTTGAAGGTGATCCAGAGGTTTTCCAGCCCGAGGTGCGCGGCCAGTCCCTTGCTCTTATAGGTCACGGGAGCCGACGAACCCTTGAGGATGCGCCGCACGGGCATCCAGTCCGAGAAACGGTACAGGCCCCAGTCGGCGGGTTTCACGTCGATCTGCCGGCGGGCATATTTGGTGCGCACGAGCGAAGGCTCCTTGCACTGCGGGTCGGCAAGCATCCAGCCGGCGTCTTCGAATTCGCGGCCCGTGGCGACGCATTCCAACGTGTAGGGGGTAGGTGTAAAATTTTCCATGAAAAGGTTTCGTATAGCTAAATTCAAATTGTCTATCTATGACATGCGGCTGCGGAAATCCTCGTAGCCGAACTCGCGGATGAGGTCGGTGCGGCCGTCGCGGCGCACGATGACGATGGCCGGATGGTGGACGCCGTTGAACATCGTGGTCTTGACCATCGTGTAGTGGATCATGTCCTCGAAGACGATGCGCTCCCCCACCTTCAACTCGTGGTCGAAGGCCCAGTCGCCGCAGTAGTCGCCCGCAAGGCAGCTCGTGCCGCCCATGCGCCAGCGTTTCTCACCGTCGGCGGGATCGTGCGCACCGATGATCGCGGGTTTATAGGGCATTTCGAGGCAGTCGGGCATGTGGCAGGCGAACGACACGTCGAGCATCGCCGTCGTCACCCCACCGTTCTCCACGATGTCCTCGACGGTCGACACCAGGTAGCCCGTGCGCCACGTGAAGGCGCTGCCGGGTTCGAGGATCAGCCGCAGGTGCGGATGCCGGGCCTTGAACTCCCGTAGGAGGGCGATCAGGGCGTCGCAGTCGTACCACGAGGCAGTCATCAGGTGGCCGCCACCCATATTGAGCCATTTGATCCGGTCGAGATACGGTCCGAAATGCGTCTCGACGGCCTCCAGCGCCTTTCGCAGATGCTCCGGGCGCGATTCGCAGAGGACATGGAAATGAAGCCCCTCGATGCCGGCCGGAAGCCCTCCGTGCGCCGCCAGCTGTTCGGCCGTGACGCCCAGCCGCGAGCCGGGGACGCAGGGGTTGTAGAGGTCCGTTTCGACGGGCGAATACTGCGGATTGATCCGCAGACCGCAGGAAATGCCGTTGATAAGGGCTTTCTGGCCGAAACGGCGGAACTGCGCCAGGGAGTTGAACGTGATATGGTCGCTGCAACGCAGGATCTCGTCGATATTACGGTCCGTGTAGGTCGGGGCATAGGTGTGAGCGGGACGCCCGAACTCCTCGAAAACGAGGCGCGCCTCGGCGGCGGAACTCGCCGTGGCTCCGTCGGAGTGCTTCGCCAGCTCGGGAAAAATGCTCCACATGGCGCAGGCCTTCAGGGCGACGATAATTTCGGCGCCCGATTCCCGGCGCACACGGTCGATAGTCGCCAGGTTCCGGTCCAGCAGCTCCTCGTCGAGGACGTAGCACGGTGAAGGCATCGTCAGAAAGTCAATCATCGAATTGTTTTTTAACTCAAAACAGTTGCAAAAGTAGCAAAATCATCGTTAACAACCGCTTCGCACAGGGCTGTTTTTGGGAGAAATACGTATTTATACTTACCGCCACGGGCAACAAAAACTCCGGAGTCCTGCGGCCCCGGAGTCTGTGTATCGGCAGAAAAGCGTCAGCGTGCAGAAGGCCACGCATTGCTATCGGTATGCGCGGTAAGTTCCGGCATCAACATGCCGAATGCAACCGGTACGGCCACAAAAACCCCGATAAGTGTCAGACTGCCGACAGCAAACACCGCTCCGGCACGCTTCGTCTTTTTCGAACTCTTTTTGGAAAGACAGAGTCGGAAGACGGCAACGACGGCCGAACATAAGACAACAGCCACCCAAGCCATTCCGAAACAGTCGGAGGTGCTGCCCGGAAAAACAAAAGACGGCACCAGCAGCGCATAAGAGATGAGATAGAGATAAAACGGCAACGCTATATTCCGAGCGCCGGTCCACTTAACCGCCCGACGTAAAATTACGAATACGACGGCAGCCAGCGCCAATCCGAACAGACCCGCTACAACGTGGGCCGCCATCTTAAGCGGATTGCCGTAGCTGATGGAGAATATCGACATCAGTGCGACGAAAAAATACAACGCAATGCCGACAAGCCCGACAAACGCCCGCACGAGGGCGGGATTCATCCGGTCCAACCAACCAACAACCCGTGCCCTGCGGACCGCAGCCCAGCCGAAACGATCCTTTTCCGCAGATTTCTTTTCGCCCTGCGCAAAGGCCCGCCAGACTCCGATCGCCGCCCAGACGACGGCAGCTGACAGCAGCACGAATGAGAAAAAGACCGACACCGACATATCGCTGTCGAACCAAATGCAAACCATCCACAACGGCATGGCAAGGCCGATCAGGCGAAGAATGGCACCGACCTTCTTTTTCAGAAGGATACATCCTGCCAACAAAACGGTAGAAGCATAATTGAACAGCACCAGTCCGATTTTAAAACTGGAGGTCAGCATGTCCCAATAATTACCCCGGTCTTCGAGCAATTCGGCCCCGGTCGAACGATCTCCCTGAACCAGCGGAAAAAACAGAAAAAGGCAAATGCCGCAGACAAAAAGGATAACTTGGTATAAAACATTGATTTTCTTCATCGAATTCAGTTTGTTAATACTTTCTCTGGGAAAGTCGGGTTACTACAAAATAAAAAACGTGGACATATCACTATATCCACTCGCGAGGTATTGGACGACCCAGATAGCAGGATATAAGACAATGCCCACGCTGAAAAAACAGCGCGAGCATCAACCTTTGTTCCTTACTATCCTGAAAGTGTCCAATTTTCGCGAGTAAGAAAAAAGCCGATGCGCTTTTATATGTAAGGCGTCTATGTCCGGACGCCGCAATTTCAGTTTCTGTTTTTTACACCATAGGCAAATAGATTGGGTTGCAAGGCAAAGATAAAAAAAATTGCGGACACGAGACACACATCCGCAATTTTTTATTCGAGAACCGGGAAATCATACCTCCAGGTTCACGTCGAACAGCTCGTGCCACGGAAGGCCTTGTTCGCCCAGCTCGGCGAGGAACGGATCGGGATCGAACTCCTCGACGTTGAACACGCCGGCGCCGCGCCAGAGGCCCTTGGCCCACATCGAAGCGCCCAAAGCCGCCGGAACGCCCGTGGTGAACGACACGGCCTGCGTGCCGGTCTCCTTGAAAGCCTGCTCGTGGTCGCAGTTGTTATAAATATAGTAGGTGCGCTCCTTGCCGTCCTTCAGACCCTTGATGCGGCAGCCGATCGAGGTCTGGCCGTGGTAGTTGGCGCCCAGCGACTTGGGATCGGGAAGCACCGCCTTGAGGAACTGGATCGGGACGATCTCGACGCCGTTGTAGATGATCGGGTCGATGCGCGCCATGCCGATGTTCTGGATCACGCGCAGGTGCGTCAGGTACTCCTGGCCGAAGGTCATCCAGAAGCGCGCACGCCGGATCGTGGGATAGTTCTTCACGAGCGACTCCAGCTCCTCGTGGTAGATGACGTACGATTCGCGCTCGCCGATACCCGGATAATTGAGCGGCTTGTGGATCTCGTGCGGCTCGGTCACCACCCACTGTCCGTTCTCGTAGTAGCGGCCCTTCTGGGTCACCTCGCGGATGTTGATCTCGGGGTTGAAGTTCGTGGCGAAAGCCATGCCGTGGTTGCCGGCGTTGCAGTCGACGATGTCGAGGTAGTGGATCTCGTCGAAATGGTGCTTGGCGGCATAGGCCGTGAAGATGGCCGTCACGCCCGGGTCGAAGCCGCAGCCGAGGATCGCCGTGAGGCCCGCGGCCTTGAAGCGGTCCTGATAGGCCCACTGCCACGAGTATTCGAAATGCGCCTCGTCCTTCGGCTCGTAGTTGGCTGTGTCGAGGTAGTTGCAGCCGCATTCGAGGCAGGCGTCCATGATCGTAAGGTCCTGGTACGGAAGCGCCACGTTGACCACGATGTCGGGTTTGAACGCGCGGAACAGCTCGCACAGCTGCGGCACGTTGTCGGCATCGACCTCGGCGGTCTTCACGCGGTTGCCGCCGATGGCGGCCACAACGGCGTCGCATTTGGATTTGGTACGGCTGGCCAGCATCACGTCCGTGAAGACGGGATTGGCCGCGATTTTCTGCGTCACCACCGTTCCGACGCCGCCGGCTCCGATTATCAGCGCTTTACACATAGAATTATTCAGTTTTAAAAGTTTGATTTCATCTTAACGCCTACAAAAATATTCTTTTATTTCGGCAAAACAAAATCCGCGCGCCAAATTTCACGATCCCGGACGGCCGAAGCCGCCGGAAGACGCACCAACGCCTGCCGGCAGCAGGCGGGAGCCGGCATCCGGAAGGACAAAAACACACTTTTGCGCAAAATTTGCAGGCCGGGTATTGGATTTTAAAAATAAATCCGTACATTTGCACCACCAAAACGGAAGCGATTTCCATTTCGGCACACGGAGATTCCGTAGCTCAGCTGGTAGAGCACAACACTTTTAATGTTGGGGTCCTGGGTTCGAGCCCCAGCGGGATCACTGAAAGTCAGGCAACTGACTTTGATCCTGCGAATATCGAACCTACGAAAACGATCTCCTAGCTCAGCTGGTAGAGCACAACACTTTTAATGTTGGGGTCGTGGGTTCGAGCCCCACGGGGATCACGAAACAAGGCTAACAGCCTAATGGAGAAGCGGTTGAAAGACCGCTTTTTTCGTATCCGCACCTCTGCATATCGGCCTGCGGCGACGTTTACCGCCCGAATAGGTATCCCGTCCCACTCTTTCCTCTCCCCCGCTATCCACATCCTTCGACTACGACAAAACAAGTCGCCAAAAGACGGTTTGCGACAGCCGCTGCGTAACCTAACCGTAACCGTCGTGCGACACTCCACGACAATAGGTTACGAATTAAGGCATATTCTTTTGCCTTTCAGTAGTTTACACTTGAAATGCAGTCAAAATACTGGCAATCTTTCGGTTGCGAAGTCCCGATTTTTCGCCGGACCAATCCGGCTTCCGACAAATCTCGCATAAATCTTTGATTTACTGCGCAAAAGACTTGCGTATTCCAAATCATAAGGTTATGTTTGTTTCGTAAACAGCACATTCAGAGTGTATTATAACAGTCCGCCAAAATAATGTCGCGGTTTTACGCACGGAGTGTCGCAGTTTGCCGCAGGGCAACGGGCGGGCAGTATAGCCAAAGCCGGTAGCTTTGCAGAAGAGAGCCGAACATACATATTTAAAACATACGGTTATGAATAACAAAAGCACATTTTCGATTCTTTTCGTCGCACAGAAAGGGAAGCTGAAGGCCAATGGCAAAGCGCCGATTCTGGCACGGGTTACGGTCAACGGCGAGATGGTGCATCTGGCCACCCGACTCGATGTCGATCCCGACCGTTGGCTCGGTAAGGAGTGCCGGACACTCGGCAAGAGTGCCGAGGACAAGTACATCAACGAGACGCTCGACAACTACCGGAACGTGATTAGAAACAAGTATAACGAGCTCTTCTTTCGCGGCGAGGCGATTACGGCCATGCGGCTGAAAAGCATCCTTACCTCGCGCAGCGACGAGGCCAAACGGCTGCTGGTGCTCTTCGACGAGTTCAATGAAGATTACAAGGCACTTGTCGGAAAAGAGACTACACACAAGACTTACACACGTTATCTGCTGACTCGTCGCAGGCTGGCCGAGTTCATGGCTGCGAAGTACAAAGTGAAGGATATTCTGCTGACGGACATCAACACGAAATTCATCAACGATTTCTACATCTACCTGCGTACGGTAGACGGTAAGAACGGGCACAACTACCATATGAAGATGATCCAGCGTTTTAGGACGGTTTTCAAAACTGCCAAGGACAACGGCTGGGTGCAGACCGATCCGTTCGGCGGATTCAAAATCTCGATGGAGGAGACGCATCGCGAACATTTGACCATCGACGAGTTGGGGGCGCTCATGTCGAAAGAGATGACCTCGGAACGGTTGCAGCGGGTAAAAGATATTTTCGTCTTCAGTTGCTTCACGGGCCTCGCCTATACCGACGTGCGGGGATTGAAGAAGTCCGAAGTGGTTATGGGTAACGACGGCCGGCTGTGGATCGACACCCGACGCGACAAGACGAAAGTCGCGGTCTATGTCCCTCTGCTCGATATTCCGCGAGCCATACTGGAGAGGTATGCAGACACGACTTCCCACGACCGGCTGCTCTCGATTCCGGCCAATCAGAAGGTCAATGATTACCTGAAAGAAATCGCGGCCATCTGCGGCATCGACAAGAATCTGACCTTTCATATCGCCCGGCACACCTTTGCTACGACCGTGACGCTCGAAAACGGCGTGGCCCTCGAAACCGTGCAGAAGATGCTCGGTCATAAGAATATCCGCACCACGCAGGTGTACGCCAAGATGACCAAACGCAGAATCGGTATGGAGATGGAAAACCTCGCCGACGTTCTCGACAAGGGATTACAGCCGGCCATCGGATGATCGTTCATGAACGCGATAAAACCGCAGTCTGCTCGACTGCGGTTTTTCTGTGCTATCAATTCACTGTTCCTCCGGAATGCCACGGCGGTGTCGGCGCAGGATCGACGGGTTCTTCCGGCGTGAGCAGTGTCTCCAGCTCCCGAATCCGGATCCGCTGCTGTTCGCGCGAGGTGTGCAGCTCTTCGATGTTATAGGCAGTCGGCACACCGGCAAGAGCGTATTCGTACGACTTGATGACCTGGTAATCCGTAGCCGTCAAGTCCGCCTTCAGACGCTCGATCTCGGCCTCGATTTTTTCGGGGCTATTCTCTTCGACTTTCCATTCGAGTATGATTGCCTCTCCCGTATCGCGGTAAACGGGAACGACGGCCTGAAGTCCCTCGGCCTGCGGCTGAGGAGCACTTTCGTCGTAAGGCTTGAAGCCGTCGGACATAAGTTGGGCGATCAGGTCGGCATCCTCCTCCGGAGCGCATGTGGTAATCAGCACCCCATCCTCTATCTTGGCGTAGGTTTTCGTCATATCAGTTCGCAAAGTATTTGTTCATGATAATTACGATGAAAGTGAATCCGCAGTCATTGGTCGAAGCATCATCCGCAGTCCATACATCGAAATAGGAAGAGGTACGGGCCATCGTACAGGCATAGGCTCCGTGACTGCCGCTCGCATGCGGACCGTCCGGCATGATAATAACGCTGTAATCGTAGGCTCCGAGCAGATAGGACGTTTTGGAGAAACTGATGCGATAGCGCCCTTCTCCTGTCCTGCTTGAGGTGAGGTAACCGCCCATATGGGAAATAACCCAACTGCGGAGCAAGGAGCCCGAAGCACTGACTTTACCGGCACATGTCACGCCGCACAGTACGTTATTCGACCGCAGCTTCGTATAATCTCCACCGACGAATATACCGCCTTCCTGCACGAAAATACCATGAAAGCGATCGGAATTCGCGGCCGTACCCTGCGTACCGCTGACGTCGATATACAGGCCGCACTTATATTTGGTCGTACTGGTATTCGTATAGGATTGCAGGATACAGTTTTGGGCAATCGTCTCCGGCTGACCGATGGGCAGGATAGGAACGGAGATACCGCTTCCCTCGCTGCTGTTCTGAAGAATTCCCTTGAAAATGGAGATATCGGTTGCCGGCTGCTTGATCTGAAACCCCGCACCCTGCCCCATATACATTGCATCGCTCGTGGTCTTGATCTCCAGTACGGGCGTCGATTGCGAAGCCATATAGAACGCCATAGAGTTCTTCGCCTGCGTGATCTCTACCCGCTGACCGGAGGTCGCCGTGCGGAGATTCTTCACACCGAGATTATCGATGTAGGCGAGCTGGGCCAGCAGCAGGTCGGTAGCGACCGAGGTGAACTGCGCCCCGAACGACTCCCAGTTGGTGCTGTTCCATACTGCGGAAACGCCGTTCGACCCTTTGTAGATGTAGTAGGTAGAACCGTACTTGACCACATCGCGCCGCAGCGTATTGTTGTAATAAAGGGTCGAGGCGCTGAACGCACCGCGATAGACGATCCCCGGTCCGGCGGTTCCTGCCGAGCCCGTATCCCCTTTATCGCCCTTGTCTCCTTTGTCCCCTTTATCGCCTTTATCTCCGGGCTCGCCCTTGTCGCCCTTCCACTTGGCCCATGTGTAGGAGGCATATCCCGTGGGAGCAGTCGCTGAAGTCGTAACGGCGATGCCGATATAGGTATTGGGCGAGGTGGACATCGGATTGCCATTGGCATTAGCCGAATAACGGATATGGATGTAGGACGACGTACCGGGCACACCGTTGCTACCCGCCGCACCCGTCAGCCGCGACCACGCATAGTCGGCATAGCTCGTCGGGGCCGTCGCCGACGTGGTAACCGCAATACCTATGTAGGTATTCGGAGTCGTCGTCATCGGATTGCCGTTCGCGTTGGCCGAATAGCGGATGTGCAGGAACGACGACGTGCCGGGAGTACCGGGTTTCCCCG
>UQKD01000026.1 GCA_900541585.1 uncultured Alistipes sp. | reverse complement strand
AATACCAAACACTTACTTTATTTATCCAAATTTTGCCGTTTTTTTGCGAGTTCTTTGTATCTTTGTCATCCCATGCTTGCGAAGATATACGAACAGAACCCTTCGGAGAAGGAGTTGCAGCGCGTCGTAGACGCCCTGGAGCGGGATGAAATCATCATCTATCCCACCGACAGCGTCTATGCCTTCGGCTGTTCGCTGCGCTCGCCGAGAGCCATCGAGCGGCTGCGCCGCATCAGGGGCAAGAGCGAGGAGAAGTTCACCGTGGTCTTCGAAAACATCGCCCAGGTCGCGGAGTACTGCCGGGTGGACAATGCCGTTTTCCGGATTCTGAAACGGAACCTGCCCGGGCCGTTCACCTTCGTGCTGGCGGCTTCGGCGCGCATTCCGGACAAGGCGCTCGAACGGCGCCGCACGATCGGAGTCCGCATTCCGGCCAGCCCCGTCGCGCGGGCCGTGGTCGGGGCGCTGGGGTGTCCGATGATCACCACGTCGGTCAAGGACGACGACGAAGTGGTGGAGTATACGACCGATCCCGAACTGATCCACGAGCGTTACGGCCATGAGGTCGCGCTGGTCATCGACGGGGGCATCGGCGACAACGTCCCCACGACGGTCGTGGACCTGACGGGCGACGAGCCGGAGATACTGCGCGAAGGCAGGGGAGAGCTGCAATAGCGAGGGGGAGTGATGCCGCTGTGCGGCAGGATGGGCGTCTCGGAGCGTTAAAAAACAAAATAGAAGAATGGAGAAGAAAAATTTCTGGAACGATGCCGCGAAATACGGCGTGATCATGGCCCTGGCCGCAATCCTTTTCGACGTGCTGGGCTTTTACGTGCAGAACACGCTGCTGTCCCTGCTGTCGCTCGTCATTTTCGTCCTGCTGCTGGGTTATCTCACCAGGCGCCGTGTGGAACGGTTCGGGGCCAGGGGATACAGTTACGGGCAGTGCCTGGGCTTCATGGTCTGCGTGATGCTCTGCGCCGGGTTTATCGAGGGCGCCTTCATGGGCGTCGCCTCCAACTGGCTCTTTGCGGCCAGATACGAGGCTATGATCGGCCCGTCGATCGCCATGCTGGAGAACACCGGTTTCTACACGGGCGACCAGATCGAGATGATGATGAAACTGATGCGTTCGCCGCTGGTGCAGATCTTCAGCGGAATGCTCGGTTCGGCGATCAAGGGCGGCTTTTTCGGTCTGTTTATTGCTGCCTTCACCAAGCGTGATCCCGACGTTTTCTCGGAAGGCACTAACGAATAAGGATGGATAAACTGGATATATCGGTCGTCGTGCCGCTGTACAACGAGGCGGAGTCCCTGCCCGAGCTGGCGGCGTGGATCGACCGCGTGATGCGCGAAAACGGATTTTCGTACGAGCTTATTCTGGTCGACGACGGTTCGTCGGACGGCTCGTGGACGGTGGTCGAACGGCTCAAGGCACAGTATCCGGCAATCCGGGGGATCGGTTTCGCCCGCAACTACGGCAAGTCCGCGGCCCTCTACTGCGGATTCGCGGCGGCGGAAGGCGAGGTCGTCGTCACGATGGACGCCGACCTGCAGGACTCGCCCGACGAAATCCCCGAACTGCGCCGCATGATCCTCGAAGAGGGCTACGACCTGGTCTCGGGGTGGAAAAAGCGCCGCCACGACCCCGTCGGCAAACGCTGGCCCAGCAAGTTCTTCAACTGGACGGCCCGGGCCGCGTCGGGCATCCGGCTCCACGATTTCAACTGCGGGCTGAAAGCCTACCGCCGCAAGGTGGTGAAGGCCATCGAGGTCTACGGCGAGATGCACCGCTTCATTCCGTTCCTGGCCAAACAGGCCGGGTTCAGCCGCATCGGCGAGAAGGTCGTCGACCATCGCGCCCGCAAGTACGGCTGTTCGAAATTCGGCCTCGAACGCACGGTGAAAGGGTATCTGGACTTGATCACGGTGCTGTTCATGACGCATTTCGGGCGTTCGCCGATGTACTTCTTCGGCAGCCTCGGGACGCTGATGTTCCTCGTCGGCGGCGGCACGACGGTGTGGATCATCGCCGAGAAACTCTGGAAGCAGTGCCACGCCCTGCCCCTGCGGCCCGTTGCGGACCAGCCGCTGTTTTATCTGGCGATTTTGGCCGTAATTCTCGGAGTTCAGCTGTTTTTGGCCGGATTTTTGGGTGAACTGATCAACAGAGGGTCCTCCGAGCGGAACAAATATCTGATCGACAAAACTTTGTAAATGATGATACAACGAATCCAAACGCTTTATTTGCTGATCATTGCGGCGCTTATGGCCGTAACGCTCTTTTCGGGGCTGGCGTGGTTTGCGGGTGACGCCGGCGAGTTCGGGCTTTACGCCTTCGGATTGAAAACCGCCGGAGGGGAGGTCGTCCAGTCCACCGTTTATATGGGTGTTCTGCTGGCGCTGGCCTGCGCGCTGCCGCTGGTGACGATTTTCCTGTTCCGCCGCCGTTTGCTGCAAATACGCCTCTGTGTGGTGGAAATGGTGCTGCTGTTAGGCTCCCTGGCGATGGAAGGCGTCTATTACTTTTTGAGCTGGCGGGTCTTTTCCGACCTGTCGTTCCATACGCAGGGCTTCAAGCCCGCCATTGTGCTGCCGCTGGTCTGTCTGCTGTTTGCCTATTTGGCGGCCCGTGCGGTTTTCCGCGACGAACTGCTGGTACGCGCAGCCGACAGAATACGCTGATCGACCGAATACTACTGGACCCGGAGTATGCCCGAGCGCATGTTCCGGGTCTTCTGTCCCCATCGGCGGGCTGCCGTTCGGGCGGAAAAGGTTTGCAATTCGGACCGATCTGATTATTAAAAGAATGTTACAAACCTTTGCAGGTCCGGAAAATAATTTTAACTTTGAGGCATAATATTGCTATTATGTAATGATTTTAAAGAATTTTGGCTACAAACAATACATTTTTTAACTAACACTCAACTCTATGAAAGCAGTAAATTTCTGGAAAACATTGTTCTGTGCTGCGCTGGCCGTGACGGCTTTTACCGCATGCTCGGACGATGATGACAACGGCTATTCGGGTATGCCCGAAATTACCGTAAATGGCGGAGAGTCGGTGACGCTTGCCGGGAAACTCGAAGGCGGCAAGATAGACCAGACCGTTGAGGTCGTGTCGAAAGGCGACTGGACCCTGAAATTCGATAACGCCGGCGATTCGCAGTGGGTTACTCCCAGCACGATGTCGGGCAAAACCGGTACGACGCAACTTACCTTCACGCTGGGTCAGGCTTCGGCAGAGCGCACCGCTAACCTTACGCTGACCGCTTCTTCCACGTTCGAGGGCATTCCTATCACGAAGACGGCTACGATCAAGATCGTACAGAGCAACAGCGATGTTCCGACGGGTAACGCTCTTTACAGCGAGAACTGTGGTACGAAGGTCGAGAAAGACGGGTCTTATTGGCCTTATGTAGATAAGTTCGAGGGTTGGACCCGCGGCGGTTCGCTCGATCAGAAGGCTGTTACCTATGGAGGAAGCGATGCTTCGGTTCGTAACAGCGACGCGCTTTATGAGCCGACAGAGAGCGAAAAATCCGAAGTTTCGGGTGCTCCCTATGTTTATATCGGCAAGACTACTGCGAAATTCGAAATCGAGAATATCAATGTCGGAACCAACAACAACTTCACCTTTACGTTCACGGCATTGGATCAGGAGAAATACAGCGGTACTCCGGTTTTCGCAGAGATCAATGCTTCGACGATCAAGTTTGCTGTAAGCGTCGATGGCGGTACGACTTATTCGCCCGTTGCATTTACAGCTAAAAAGATCGCTACGGGTGGCTGGTACCTCTGTACTGCGGAGTTCAAATTCCCTGCATCGGTTTCGACGGATAAGATTTCGGTGCGCTTCAGCGATTATCCCTTTACCGGAAGCAATGTTGACGGACACCAGGGATTGCGCCTCGACGACTTCAAACTTTACGAGGGCGGTAACGGTCCGGAACTCGGTGAAGCTCCTGCTATTGAATATAAAAAAGCTACTATCAGCCAGATTACGGCTGCTGGGAACTATCAGATCGACGATGCTGTTGTTATTGCTAACTACCAGCGTGGTTTCCTGATGCAGGATGCTACTGGTATCATGCAGGTTTATCAATATGACAAAGAATTGATGCCTACGCCTACTGTTCCCAGTGTCGGTAAAAAATACACCATCAAAGGTGTGGCAAGCAGTTATGGTGGCCTGTGGCAGATCGGCCCTACGGATTTGATTCTTGAGAATGAATCGACCGGAACCGTGCCTACTCCTACGCTGGTAACGCTGGATGCTGCCGGAATGGATGCTCTTTTCGCTGCCCCTGTCATTAAATATGTTAAGTATACCGGAGAACTCACCATCGATGGTGACTATTACAATGTCAATGTCAACGGTGCTACGACTGTTGGTTCGATTTCCTATCCGAATCCCGGTGTTGTTGATGCAAACCTCAACGGTAAGGGTGTTGATGTAGAAGGTTGGTTCATTGGAGCTACGGGTGGAAAGTATTTTACGACGCTGGGTGTCAAAGTTACGGAAAACTCGACTGTAGTGAGCGGTGAGTTCACGACTCAACCGACGATTTTCACCGCAACCAATCCGGAGGCGCAAATGCTTAATTTTACGGCCAATGCAGCTGCAGGAGCAGTTACGTTTGAACTCGCCGGAACTAATGCCTCTATGTTCGCTTATTCCGACGTGACGGCTACTTCGGTAAAGGTTAATGCGATTGGTAATAACACTTCGGGTGTCGCTTATGCAGCGACTCTGAAACTGAAGGCCGCAGATGGTACTGTTTTGGATCAGGTTGAACTGAAACAGGCAGCCGAATCTAGCGGTAATGATACAAAGGGAACGTATACGTCGATGAGCCAGTTTATCTCAAATGGAGCTTCAACGGCTAATCCTGCAGGTTTAGATGATTCCAAGGCGAATGGTAAGGACGCAAGTGGCTTCAAGATTGGAACCGGTTCCAAAGTCGGCAGTTTTACTTCGGGGGCAGTAGGTGTAACTGGAACGAAAAAACTCGGGTTCTATGCTGTTGCATGGAAGGGTAAGAACGGAGCAGCGTTGACTCTCAAAGTTAATGGTGGCGGATCTGCAAGTCAGACTTCGTTTACACTTACGGCTAATGATGGAGCTACAGGAAATCCTCCTTTTGTAAACTTAACTCCGTCGGATGATACTGATTACTACATTGTAGAGTTGACAGACCTTACGGCTGCTTCTACGATTACTTTTGAGACTACGACTGCTTCAAATGGTCGTGCAGTAGTATTCGGAGTCCAACTGTTCTAAATTAGTCGAGGAAACCGACTTGTAAAACCAACCACTCTTGGCGGGGATAACACCCCGTCAAGAGTTTGGTTTCTAAATGGGTCTGCGGACCAAATGTTATACTTTATTTTGAATGATGCTGAAAATTAAACAGATAGGCGCGCTGCTCGTGACGATGTCGGCGATGCTTGTCCTGTTTGCGGGATGCGGCGACAAGGAAGACGGGGGCGACAAGGAGTCCCTCGCGACGCTCGTTGCAGAGACCGTGAGCAGTTCAACCACAACGAACCGGATTTCGACCCAGGGTCCTTCGGGCATCACCTTCGAGGCGCAGATCGTCTCGCAGGGCGGGGATACGGAGTGGTGTTCGTTCGATTTGAATAAGCAGGTATCTTCCGTCGGCGGAAACGTTGGCGACCCGGTGTACCTCTATTTGAAACAAAACAGTTCCGACGCCGATCGCAAAGCCACGATCGACGTAACCTATACCAACGGTTATTCCACCTCCCTGACGCTGACGCAGAAGGCGGCGAATACCTCGTTCGGTTACGACCGCGCCTGGGGTGAGCAGCCGGAATATCTCGAAAACGAGGATTATACCTATAAAACATACTATACAACGCTTGTCAGCGGGAAATACGTGCGGAGTTATTCGGTCTGCTACGACCGCGCGAAACACGTTTCGCATTGGGTGGCCTATCCGATCTACCGCGATTATACGTCGAGCCGCACCTACCAGACCGGTCCGGGTACGCAGGGGCGTACCGACGCGTGGGCCTACGACGACTGGGCGACGGAATACACCTCCTCGAAGCCGTATTACCGGCAGACGGGCACGAAGATTTTCGAACCGGCCATTCCCGAGCGAGACCAGGCGAACGTGGTCAACTATTTTTCGGGTTACCAGCGCGGGCACATGCTGCCTTCGGCGTCGCGTTACAGTACGTGGGAGACCAATGCGCAGACCTTCTTCGCCACGAACATGATGCCCCAGAACGGCTCTTTCAACAGCGGAAGCTGGGCGACCCTCGAAGGCAAGGTGCGTTCGTGGGGCGGTTTGCAGAAATACGACACGCTTTATGTGGTGACGGGAACCTATTTCTCGAACTCCTATAAGACCATGTCCAATACCAACGTGGGCGGATCGATCCGTGTCGCCGTGCCGGACAAGTGCTGGAAGGTGTTGCTGCGTCAGCGCGGCAACCAGAACAAGTCGGTTTCGGAACTTCCGGCCAGCGAACTGAAAGCCATCGCTTTCGTGTTCGACAACGCCTCGTCGAGCGAGAATACCGAGTTGAAGGATGCTGCCTGCTCGGTGAAGGAGATCGAAACGCTGACGGGCTTCACGTTTTTCCGCAACCTCGATCCGGCCGTCGCCGACGAGGTGAAGGGCAATTACAATTATTCCGACTGGAATTAGCAGATAACCGGATTGAACCTTAACAACAAAAAACGTTTATGAAGAGAATCTTTTTGACAGGACTGTTTGCCTCGCTGATCGCGGTGGCATGCTTCGCGCAGAAGCCCTACAAAGTGGTCTTCTACAACTTCGAGAACCTGTTCGACACCATCCACGACCCCGGTATGCTCGATGAGGAGTTCACACCCGAAGGGCCTAAAAAGTGGAACACGGCCAAGTACACCAAAAAAATCGGGAACCTCGAACGCGTGCTGTTCGACATCGCTGCCGAGGACAAGGATTTTCCCGTCGTGATCGGAGTTTCGGAGATCGAGAACCGCTCGGTGATGGAGGACGTGATCGCGCAGCCCAAACTCGCGCACGGCAACTACCGCATCGTGCATTACGACTCGCCCGACGCTCGCGGTGTCGACGTGGCGTTCTACTACCGTCCCGACGTTTTCAAACTGGAGGGCAGCGCCGCCATTCCGTTCAAGATGCCCGAACTGCCGAACTTCAAGACGCGTGATTTCGTCACGATGTGGGGTACGATCGACAACGAGCCGTTCTTCTTCCTCGTGAGCCACTGGCCTTCGCGTCTGGGCGGCAAGGAGGCTTCGGCTCCCAAGCGTCTGGCAGCTGCCAAGCAGGTGAAGCACATCGTCGACTCGGTGACCGCCGCCAACCCGGCCACGAAGGTGGTCATCATGGGCGACCTGAACGACGACGCCACGGATGACAGCATCGTCGAGGGGCTGAACGCCAAGGGCAAGATCAAGGAGGTCGGCAAGGGCGACATGTTCAACCCCTTCATCAGCCTGCTGAAGGCCGGTTACGGCACGCTGGCTTACCGCGACGAGTGGAACCTGTTCGACAATATCATCGTTTCGGAAAACCTCGCCACCGGTTCCACGGGCAGTCTGAAAATCCAGCCCGTCGGCAACTCGAAATTCTACGGAGGCATCTTCCGCCGTCCCTACATGATCCAGAAGGAGGGTCAGTACAAGGGTTATCCGCTGCGTACGTTCGTGGGCAACGATTTCCAGGGCGGTTTCAGCGACCACTTCCCCGTATATATCTACATCGCCAAATAAACACTCTAAAATATTTGTATGAAACTCAAAGTTCTACTTATTCTGATGCTCGCCGCCGTGACCTTCACGTCCTATGCGCAGGACGGAGGCATCCGCGGTAAGGTGGTTTCGCGCAACGGTCGCGTGGCCCTGAGCAATGTACAGGTGAAGATCGAATCGCTGGGTCTGACGGCCACGACCGACAAGGACGGCAACTTCATCTTCGAGAATCTTCCCGCCGGCAGCTACACGGTGCTCTTTTCCACGCCCGACTTCGAGGACCTCAACCTGATGGTCCGCGTGGGCGATGAGCATGTGCAGGACCTCAAGTCGGTGATCATCGTGCCGTCGGGTCCTGGCACGGTTCTGGACGACGCCGTTTTCGCCGAATTCGACAGCGACTCGTCGTCGTCGGACACGCAGGCGCTGCCTTCGTCGCTCTCGTCGTCGAAGGACCTCTTCAACAACATCGCGTCGTACCGTTTCAGCGAGATGCGCTTCAACGTCCGCGGCTACGATTCGCAGTACTCGGACATCTACCTGAACGGCATCCGCTTCAACGACGCCATGACGGGCTACGGTCCCTGGTCGCTGTGGAGCGGACTGAACGACGCGACGCGTAACCAGGAGAACTACACGGGACTCGAAGCGTCGGATTTCGGCATCGGCGGCATCGGCGGCATGACCAACGTCAACGCCCGCGCCTCGCAGATGCGCAAGGGATTCCGCGTGAGCGTTTCGAACGGCAATCAGATGTACCGTTTCCGTGCGATGGTTTCCTACGGCTCGGGACAGTTGGATAACGGCTGGTCGTACGCCTTCTCGGTGGGGACCCGCCAGGGCGGCAACGGCTATGTGGACGGCGTTTACTACAATTCCTATTCCTATTTCGCATCGGCCGAGAAACTTTTCGGACAGAACCACCGCCTCGCGCTGACGCTGTTGGCCTCGCCTTCGGAGCGCGGTGCGCAGCAGGCTGCGACCGACGAGGCTTACGCCCTGTTCGGCAACAATTACTACAACCCCAATGTGGGTTACCAGGCCGGCAAGCTCCGCAACTCGCGCGTGCGTAACACCCACGAGCCGATCGTGATGCTGAACTACACGTGGGACATGTCGGGCAACACGCGCCTGAACGCCGCCACGTCGCTGCGTTTCGGCAAGAACGGCTATTCGGCCCTGACGTGGAACGGCGGTCCCGATCCCCGCGGCGACTACTACCGCAATATGCCGCTGTCGGATCAGACGCAGATCGTGCCGGGCATCACCTCCGGCGAGACGATCTATTTCTACGACCGGGATGCTATCATATCGGGAAGCGTATGGGACGGTCTGATCGATTACGACCAGCTCTATGACCGGAACCACTTCATCGAAACGGAATCCAAGATCGCCAAACTGATGGGCGACCAATACCGTTCGAACTACATGATCGAGGAGCGTCACACCGACCAGCTCGATTATAACCTCGCGGCCAACGTCGAGCACAACATGCGCAACAACATGCGTATCGTCGGCGGCGTGAACCTGCGCGTGAACCGCACGAACTACTATTCGCAGGTCAAGGACCTGATGGGCGGCGACTACTGGTACGACATCGACAAATTCGCCGACCGCGACATGGCCAGCGAGACGGCCGCACAGAACGACCTGGATTACTACTGGGCCACGGGCCACGCCCGCATCGCCCGCGTGGGTGACAAATACGGCTACTACTACCGGGCGCACCTGCTCGAAACCAACGCCTGGGCCAACTATACGTGGGGTATCGGCGGGTTCTCGCTGGGTGTCGCCGGATCGGTCGGCTACTCGAACATGTACCGCGAGGGCATGTGGCGCAAGGGCCTGTTCCCCGACAATTCGAAGGGCGACTCGAAGAAACTCGACTACCTGACCTACGATGCGAAACTCTCGCTGGGCTACAAGTTCTCGGGAGCGCATTCGCTCGAGGCCAATGTGGCCTACATGCAGCAGGCGCCCAAGTTCGCGACGGCCTTCGTATCGCCCCGTACGCGCAATACGACCACGCCGGGCCTGAAGGCCGAGAAGGTTTTCGCCGCCGATCTCACCTATAACCTCAACCTGCCTTACGTGAAGGCCCGCCTTTCGGGTTACTACACGACGATCGAGGACCAGTCGAAGGTGATTTCGTTCTACGACGATAGCCGCGGCTCGTTCACCAACTTCGCGATGAGCGGCATCGACAAGCGCCACTACGGCGTCGAACTGGGTCTTTCGGTTCCCGTATGGAACGGCCTCTCGGTCGTGGGTGCCTTGAGCTGGGGCGATTACACCTACACCTCGAATCCCGACTTCGTGCAGACGGTCGACAACATCGACAAGATCGTCCTGAAGGACCGGGTCAACTGGGACGGTTACCACGTGGAGAGTTCACCGCAGCTGGCTTTCAACGTCGGCCTCGATTACCGCGGACCGCGTAACTGGTTTGCCGGCGTGAACTTCAACTATTACGACAACCTCTACCTCTCGATGAACCCGATGTACCGCACCGCTACGGCCGTGAAGTACTATGCGAACGTGCTGACTTCCGGCACGGCGACTCCCGAGCAGCAGGCGACCGCCATTAGCGCCATCAAGACCATACGCAAGCAGGAGAAGTTCGACGGTGTGTATACGCTGAGCGCCAATGTGGGCAAGAACTGGTATATCCACCGCATCTACATGCTCGGTTTCAGCCTGGAGGTGAAGAACATCCTCAACGATCAGGACATCCGCACGGGCGGTTACGAGCAGATGCGTATGAGCAAGGTCCGGGGCAACGGCGGCGAGCAGATTTACGGCCGCTTCCCGTCGAAGTATTTCTACCTGTTCGGTACGACCTACTACCTGAATGTCTATTTCCGTTTCTAATCGCGCAAAGAACAATTTATGAAAAGTCTTAAAATAACATTGGCGGTTTTGATCGGCCTCGTGGCCGTGAGCTGCTACAACGATTTCGAAACTCCGGCTCCGCTGAAGCTCTATACGGCCGACGATATGGCCGCAATGGGGCTTAAACCGGTATCCATCAAGGAGGTGAAGGAGAAGTTCGGCCCGATCTCCAATACGGGAACCAACGACAATTTCGCCACGACCAAGACCCTCAAGTTCGGAACCCTCACCTCCGAGGAGACCAAGTTCGAAGGCATGTCGGGCTGGCCCGAGGCTGCTAACTACTACATCAAGGGCAAGGTGATCAGCAGCGACCGGCAGGGCAACATCTACAAGTCGCTCTATATCTACGACGGTACGGCCGGCATCGAGTTGAAACTCTACAACGGTCTTTATCTCGATTTCCTGCTCGACCTGGGGGCGAAGCCGATCAAGAGCCAGTGGGTTTACGTGCGTCTCGACGGACTCTACCTGGGTAACTACCGCATGATGCTTTCGATCGGAGGCGCTCCTTCGGACGGCATCAACACGGCCGGCAACCACAAGTACTACGCCAACTCGAACCTCGACAACCCGAAGGTTGCCGCCCTGAATGTCTTCCGCGGCGAATACACGACGCTGGAGCCTTCGGACATCAAGGAGGTCGACGCTTCGAACTACACGTCGCTCGGCGAGGCCGATCTGGGCCGGCTGGTGCGTTTCAACAAGATCAAGATCCGCTATGCGGGTGTTAAGAATCAGGATGGCGTGACGCCTGCGGGCCTCAAGAGCGGTTCGAACGAGAATCCCTATCCGAGTTGGATCGTGACCGACTGGGGAACGCCCATCTTCGGCGCATGGTATCGCTGGGCTTACAACAGCAGCGAGCAGAACGTCCGCCTGTACGGTTCGGTGCTGATGAGCTATAACGATGCGGCGCAGTACACTTCGGACCCGGGCGTTTACGGCATCCGTACGAGCGGTTACAGCCAGTTCGCCATGAAACCCATCCCGAAGGACGGCACGGAGGGCACGGTGCTCGGCATCTACGGCATCTATGCGAAGCAGAGCGATTTCCAGGGTGGCTCGAACGACTGGGCGCAGTACCAGATTTCGGTGAGCCGTATCGAGGACCTCGACTTCCCGCCCGAGTCGCTGCTTTCCGAGGAGTGGATCAGGGCCAATACGCCCGCCTCGTCGCTGACGCCTCCCGTGAAGAACGGCGGCGACGACTACGAGGGTGACTGATCCCGCGTTTGAGCAATAAAAAACTGCGGCCCGGTGAGGGTCGCAGTTTTTTTTGTGCCGCGGCGTAGCGCTACCGCTTGTTCCATTTGCAGGAGGTCTGGTAGTAGTCGATCGCGCGGTCGACCTGCGCGGAGTCCTTGCGCTCCATCGCTTCGAGATGGTGGGGATTCTCCTCGGTGGGAACCACTCGGTACTGCTCGAAGCGGCGTACGGGCGACAGGATCGTGAAGGTGTCGCCTTCGAGGTAGCCGAGGTCCTGATAGGTGGCGATGAACGCGCGGTTGGTGTATGCCGGGTCGAAGATGCTGCGGCCGTAGAAATGCGAGTCGTAGTTCATGTTGAGCAGCGACAGCAGGGTAGGCATCAGGTCGATCTGCGAGACGATGCCGTCGACCACTCCGGGTTCGATAAGCCCGGGGGCGAGGATCAGCGCCGGAATGTGGTATTTCTGCAACGGAATCTCGGTGCGGCCGGCGCTCGAAGCGCAGTGGTCGGCTGTGACGAGGAAGATCGTGTTTTCGAACCACGGCTGCCGGGCCGCTTCGGCGAAGAACTGCCCCAGCGAATAGTCGCTGTAAAGCACGCCTCCTGCGCGGCTCTTCGAGTCGTTGGGGATGCGGATTCGTCCGGCGGGGTAGGTGAAGGGACGGTGGTTGCTGACGGTCATCACGTGGGCGAAGAACGGCTTGCCGCTGCGGGTCTCTTCGTTGAGCGTGCGGATGACCTTCCGGTAGGCGTCTTCGTCGCAGACGCCCCAGATGTTGGCGAAGGTGATCTCTTCGGGCCTGTAGCATTTCTGGTCGACGATTTCGTATCCGTTGCCCGAGAAGAAGGTCTCCATGTTGTCGAAATAGCTGTTGCCGCCGTAGAAATAGGTCACGTTGTACCCCTTGTCGCGCAGCAGGGCGCCCGTGGAGTGCATTCCGGCGTTGTTCGGACGCTTGATGATGCTCTGGCCCGGGCAGGGCGGCAGCGAAAGCGTCACGGCCTCCAGACCGCGCACCGTGCGGTTGCCCGTGGCGTAGACGCGGTCGAACGCCAGTCCCAGTTTGTAGAGCGAGTCGAGTACGGGCGTGATCCGTTCCGTGTTGCCGAACCGCTCCATGTACGAGGCGCTCATGCTCTCCATGGTGATCAGCACGATGTTGCGGCGGATCTCCTCCCCTTCGGCGCGCACGGCGTGCAGGTTGTCGCCCGTGCTTCGGTAGACCCCGTGCACGAAGGCTTCGGCCTCGGCTTCGGGACGCGTGAGGTAGAACTGTTCGTAGTCGAGCGTGTTCTTGACGAAGGCGTCGTAGAACTTGTAGAGTCCGTTGGCCTGCAATTCGTTGACGTAGACGTTGTCGCTGTCTTGGAAACGGGTGTTGAAGTTCAGCAGCCCGATCGCGGCGAACAGCGCCGCAATGTAGGCCGGGGCGATTACGGCTTTCCACCTCCAGCCTTTCAGGCATTCGGTCTGCACGAGTTCGTGGCGGAAGAGGTACCACGTCACGAGCAGCGTCACGACGACGATGCCCAGCGTCATCGGCACGACGGGGTAGGACTCCATGATGTTGCCCACCACCTCGTTGGTGTAGACCAGGTAGTCGACGGCGATGAAGTTGTAGCGGACGCCGAATTCGCTCCAGAAGAAATATTCGCTGATGCCGTTGAAGATGATGGCGCCGACGTAGACGACGATGAAGAGGGCGAACCACACCGTGGTCCAGTGGCTGCGGAACCCGGGCAGGAAGAGCCGCAGGGCGAAACTCCCGGCCCAGTAGCCCAGTACATAGAGTGCGATTCGCGGGGCGACGCTTCCGTATTCGTCGAAGATCGTGTTGAAGAACGCCACGTAGCAGAACGCCGCCACGAGCAGGGCGAGGAGGATGTAGCCCCACGGTTTTTTGTACTTGGTGCGCGAAACGCTCGACATGAAGAGCCAGAGGAAAAAGAATCCTGCCGTCGCGGCGCAGAAATCGTTCACGGCGCCCAGCAGGAAGACTTCGCACCATTCGCCGAATGAGAAGGCGAGAGAGGTGGTCTGCTCGTTGAAAAGCAGCACGACGCGCAGCACGAGGCCGACGGCGACGGTCAGCAGGGACAGTTTGAGGTAGAGGCCGGTGACCAGCCGAATACTTTTTTGCATGATGGGTTTGGTAATTAACGGTGCAAAGTTAACCATTTTCAGCCCGTCCGGGGAAAGAAAAGGCAGCCAACTGGGTGGCTGCCTTATTCGATCGGTTTGAAAAATTGTTCGTTTTGTCGCTTACTTCGACGGGCGCATGACGACCTTCACGAGGTTGCCGTCCGCCAGGATCTTCTTGGCGAGCGCCTGCACGTCGGCGTTGGTCAGGTCGCGGATCGCCTGTTCGTGGTCGGCGACGTAGTCCAGGCCCGAGCCGTATTTGATCTGGATGTAGTTCATCCATGCGCCGTTCTGTTCGAGGCTGTTTTTCCAGCTCTTGAGCATGAATTCGCGGTTTTTCTCGATGTCCTCGCTCTTGGGACCGTTCGCGGCGATCTCCTCGATCTCCTTCATCACGATCTCGCGCAGTTCGTCGGCCATCTCCTCGTTGGTGTCGAACGAAATGGTCATGTCGTAGGTTTCGCGGGGGATGTACTTCGTCGAACCCTGGACGCGCACGCCGTAGGTTCCGCCCTTCTCCTCGCGGATCGAAATGAGGTAGCGCGAATTGAGCGCCTGCGTCAGGAACGTCAGGGCCATTTTGTTTTTGAGCGTGTAGGGCATCTCTCCCGAGAAGTAGTAGTTGACCGAGACTTTCGGCTGCTGCATCGGGGCTGTGAACTCCTCCGTAACCTCTCCCTTCACCGGATAGGCCTTGTCGTCGACGTAATCGATCGGTTTCCGGGTGGCGGGGATCGAACCGATATACTTTTCCACGAGGGGTTTCAGCGTTTCGGGGTCGATGTTGCCCACGAACGTGAAGACGAAGCCGTTGGCGCCGGGGTAGAGTTTCGCGTAGATGCCGGGCAGCTGCTCGAAGCTGAATTTGTCGACGATTTCCGTCGAGATCATCTGACGGCGGGGATTGTGGCCGTAGACGGCGTCGATCACCTTCTCCTGCATCAGGAAGTCGGGGCTCGATTTGGCGTTGGCGAGCTGTGCGAGGAGCATTTTCGTGAGGTTGTCCACGTCGTCCTTGTTGAAACGCGGCTGCGTGAAATTGAGGTAGAGCAGCTGGAGCATCGTCTCGATGTCCTTGGGCGAGCAGACGCCGCCCATGGCGCTGGTGTAGTTCTCCACCGAGGGCTGCACCGAAGCCGTTTTGCCCGAAAGCTGTTTCTTGAGTTCCGTGGCCGAGAATTTGCCGACGCCCGACATCGAGTTCACGGCGGGCATCATTTCGCCCATGTAGAACTCCTCGTCGGAGAGCAGCGACAGACCGCCCTTGCCCACTACGCCCAGGCGCACTTCGTCGGCCTTGAAGGTCGTGGGTTTCACGACGACCTTCGCGCCGTTGGCCAGCGTCCACTCCGTCGTTCCGAGCACTTTGTCCTCGGCCGTCTTCTTCACGGGCGAGCCTTTGAGCACGGTCCCTTCTGCGATCAGCGGTTCCTTGACCACGTTGTCCTCATAGGCCGTGACCTCCGATGCGGCCACCTTGTCGCGGATGGCGAGAATCTCCTCGGCGGTGGGCGTCGCGACACCCTCCTTCTCGGGAGCGTTGATCACGATCACCTGATTCGTCGGAAGGATGGTCTGCTTCGCGAAGGCGTTGACGGCATCCACGCTGAGCATCTTGATCAGCATGCTGTCGAGCTGCCATTCGGTCTCGGCGTCGGGCATCGGCTGGTTTTTCTGGTAGTTGTTCAGATAGGTCTGCACGAATTCGTTGTTGCGGCGGTCGTTGCGGTTGGCGTACGAGCGTTCGGCCTGACGCATCAGGTTCTCCTGGGCGCGTTCGAACTCGCCCTGCGTGAATCCGTAGCGGCGCACCTTCTCCATTTCGGTATAGAGAGTCTCGAAGCCGCGGGCCAGCTTGCCGTCCTCGGTCATGGCGACGAATACCGTGGCGTCGAGCGTCGGGATGATGCCGATCACGTCGCCCGTGCCCATGCCGGCGCCGAGGAACGGTGCGTCGGGCTGCATGGCGATCTCTTGCAGGCGGGCGTTCTCCATCGTGGTCATGTAGGCTTCGATCACGTTGTTGGCCTCGGCCAGCACCGTGTTGGCGAGCTGCTCGGGAAGCGCCGGGCGCTTGATGAAGAGCTGTACCTTCGTGCCCTGCATTTCGGGATCGGTGTAGATGCTGACGATCGGTTCCTCGTTGTCGGGAACCACGATGGTCTCCTTCTGCGATGCGCCGGCGGCAGGAGCCGGGATGTCGGCCATCAGCGTCTTGATCTTGGACTCCACGGCGTCTACGTCGATGTCACCCACGACGATCACGGCCTGGTAATCCGGACGATACCATTGGTTGTAGAAATCTTCCAGTTCCTTGTGCCGGAAGTTCTTCAGTCCGTCGAGGTAGCCGATCAGGTTGCGGTGCTCGTACTTCGTGCCTTTGCCCAGCGCCTGCAACAGCTTCATCGTCGAACGCCACGACGCGCCGTCGCGCGTGCGCAGCTCCTCCATGATCACGCCGCGCTCCGAGTCGATTTCCTCCGGCTCCAGGGCGATGAAGTGCGACCAGTCGTGCAGGATCAGCAGCGCCGAGTCGATGATTCCCTCGCGCGAGGTCGGCACGTCCTTCATGTTGTAGCACGTGTAGTCCCAGCTCGTGCCGGCGTTGAGGTTGGCGCCGAATTTCACGCCCACGGTTTCCAGATACTCCGTGAGTTGTTTGCCTGGGAGGTTCTTGGTTCCGTTGAAGGCCATGTGCTCCAGGAAGTGGGCGAGGCCCTGCTGCGAATCGTTCTCCTGGATGGCTCCCACATCGTGGAGGATGTAGAAATCGGCCTGGCCTTTCGGCTTTTCGTTGTGGCGGATGTAGTAGGTCATTCCGTTTTCCAGTTTCCCGGTGCGGACCTCCGGATCGACGGGGATCGGCTGGTTCATCTGTGCCACGGCACTGCCGGCGGCGAATGCCGCGACGGCCAGCATCAATAATTTTTTCATTGGCTTTTGGTATAAAGTTTATTGTTTCTGTGTCTCTTCGGGGCGGTATTCGATGACATCCCCCGGCTGGCAGTCCAGCTCGCGGCAGATCGCTTCGAGCGTGGAAAACCGGATGGCCTTGGCCTTCCCGTTCTTGAGGATCGAGAGGTTGGCGGGCGTGATGTCGACCCGTTCGGCCAGCTCGCCGAGCGACATTTTGCGTTTGGCCATCATTACGTCTATGTTTATGATTATCGCCATAAATTCGTCCCCCCCCCTTTTATCGTTTGCATTTCTCTCATATCGCCTGTTTTAGATGGTCAGTTTCTGCTCCTCGCTCAAATTCTGGCCGATGGCGAAGACCTCGGCGGCGAAAAGGATCAGGATGCCCATGATGATCATTGCGTAGGAGATGTGGAAACTCGCGTCGACGGTGTATCCGCTTCCGGCGAGCAGTTCGGCGGCGCGGCTGTTCATCACCCAGTTCACGGTGTTGCTGATCAGTTCGGTGACGATCGTCAGCATGCCGATTGCGCGCAGATACCAGACGTTGCGTTTGTCGAGCGTGCGCTCTTCGCGGATCGAGCGGCGCAGCGAGTGGATGATCACGAACATCAGTACGATGATGGCCAGGTAGAGGAGCGGGCAGAGCATGACCAGCGCATAGAGCCATGCGCTGCCGCCTATCGAACGGAATGCCAGTCCCAGCGGCGATGTGCCCGGGGCGTCCTGCTCGACGACGAGGCCGAGTTTGCGGACGTTGGCTTTGATTTCAACGCCCGGAGCCGCGGCGATTTCGACGGCCGCTTCGGGCTGTCCCGTCACCCGTATGTCGCCCAGCATGTAGATCATGCGCGGCACGCCGGATTTCCATTTTTCGGCGATGTCGTTACCGAGTTCCACGCCTTCCGCCGCGCCCCGCGAGAAATTGGGCAGGATTCCGTGGGCGATGCTTGCCACGAGTACGATGAAAAACGTAATGTAGATGACCAGCAGGCGTTGCAGGAGCGATTTTTTGTTCTGCATGTGTGACTTTTTTGGTTTTACAGTTGCAAAGATAGGATTAATTTTCGAAAAACAAACAATATTTATCGTTTTTCGATAAAATTTTTTCTCCGGGGATAAAAAAAGGACGATACCCGGTATCGTCCTTGCATGGTGACCGAAAGGTTTATTCCACGTTGTCTTTCAACTGTTTCCAGAAAGAGGCGTTGATGGCCATCGAAATCGAAATGGCCAGCACATAAAGGATGAACATGATGACGAAGGTGATGAAGCCGACGCCGATGGCGTTGCAGATGGCCTGGAAAATGCCGAATACGATGCCGAACAGCACGCCGACGACCAGCGATACGAAGAACATGGTCCATTTGCTGCCGTAGGTGGCGTCGTTCGAAGCCTTGATGGCCTGTATCGGATTTTTGCCCTTTTCGATGAGGAAATAGTAGGACAGCGTCCATGCAATCGAGAGCACGATGCCCGGGACGATCATGAAGAGCACGCCGATGAAAATCGGGAAAACCATCAGGCCCATCGTGATGAAGAACTCGCCCATGTAACGGCGGTATTTGCTGTCGAAAATGCCCAGGGGATTGATAATCTCACCCTTGGCCAACTGCGTGGGCAGCAAGGCGATGGCGATCGTGGTTCCCACATTGAGATAAGGTATCCAGATCGTAATGAGCCATAACGCCACTGCGGCGATGACCGAAGGCGCGTTCTTTACGCCGATGGCGATGGAGTCTTTGAGAGTTTCTCCGAAATCGAGTTTTTTCATTTCCATAACTAACAGGTTTTAAGGGTTAACGTCGAAAACAAATATACGAAAAAAATCGTATCTTTGCCAGCATAACCGTAAAATTCAATGCAATGGCCGAAAAATCACGCTATAATTACCGGGTTGAACCGCAGGACGTGGATTTCACGCTGCGGGCGACAATTCCTTCGCTGGGCGGCTCGATACTCAATACCGCAGGCATCGACGCCCACGGGAAGGGTTTCGGTGTCGATGCGCTGAATGCCGACAACCATTCGTGGGTGCTCTCCCGCATGGCCGTCGAGTTGGACTGGCAGCCCACGCAGTACACCGACTATACCGTGGCCACGTGGATCAGCGATTACGGCCGGGTGCTCTCGACGCGAAACTTCACGCTGACCGATGCCGCGGGCCGCGAGTTCGGCCGCGCCGTGACGCAGTGGGCGATGATCGACCTGCAGAGCCGTTCGGCGATCGACCTCTCGTGGGTGGGCGACGCGCATGCCGACGCCATCGTCGACGCCGCACCCCCGACGGACAAGCCGCGCAAGATCCGCGCGGTGAATCCTACCGCGACGACCGAACACCGGGTGGTTTACAGCGACATCGACTTCAACCGCCACGTCAACACGATGCGCTATATCGAAATGATGCTCGACATGCTGCCCGTCGGGATGCTGACGCAGGAGGCCCCCGTGCGGCTGGACATCCACTTTCTGAAAGAGTGCCGCTTCGGGCAGATGCTGACGGTGGGGTGCGAGCAGCGCGAGCGTTCGGCGCTGTTCGAAATCTCGGGCGACGGCGCTGCGGCGGCCGTGCGTGCCTCTATCGAATGGAAATAGACCTGCGGGGAACGCTTCGCAGGGCGCTTGTGGAACGGGTTTTGCAGTTACGGCTGCAAAACCTTTTTCATTATGGAAAGCGCAACCAAAACACAAGCGAAAAACAAGTATCAGGTAAGCATCGACCTGCTGAACGATGCCGTGGGCAAGGAGATCGCCACCTCGCTGCAATACATGTACTTCCACACCCATTTCGAGGACGACCGCTACCAGTACCTCTCGAAGATCATGCGCGAGATTTCGATCGCCGAGATGCGCCACATCGAGGAGTTTTCCGACCGCATCATGTTCCTGCAGGGCGACGTGGACATGAACGCCTCGTTCCGCACCCGGCAGGTCACCGATGTGAAGGAGATGCTGCGCATGGCCATGCAGCTGGAGCAGAGCACGATCGACAGCTACAACGAAGCATCGCGCATCGCTTCGGAGAACAAGGACGCCGTGACGCACAAGATGTTCCAGGACATCATCGTCGAGGAGGAGGAGCACCTCGACACCTTCCGCACCGAGTTGCAGAACGTGATCGACTACGGCGAGGAGTACCTCGCGCTGCAATCGGCCGCCGGCAGCAAGCATACGTCGAAAAGTTTCAAACATTCCGGCGGCGGCGAATAGCGGCTTGTGCGGCGGAAAGCCGTTCTGACATAAAAAACGGAATCCTTTTGCCGGGGTCCCGTTTTTTTCGGTTATATTTGTGCCTGAATCATTCGCGGAAACCTGCGAAATCCCGGCCGGCCGGAGGCGTATGAGTCCCTCCCGGGGGAGGGATTCGGGGCGGACTCGCAGATGCGGCCTCGGGCCGCGGACGCCGGGTTGCCGGACCGAATGGACGGTGTGAAACTGCCGGAATGTTCTGATACGATGAAAATAACGATTTTAGGACCTGCCCATCCCTACCGCGGGGGCTTGGCGTCGATCATGGAGATCATGGCCCGCACGTTCCAGCGGCGGGGCAACGAGGTCGACATCAAGACCTTCACGCTGCAATATCCCTCGCTGCTGTTCCCCGGCGAGAGCCAGACGGTTGCGACGCCTCCGCCTGCGGACCTCCGCATCTGCCGCTGCGTCAATACGATGAACCCGCTGAACTGGGTGCGCGTCGGCCGCCGCATCCGCCGCGAGCGTCCCGATTTCGTGCTGATGAAGTACTGGACGCCTTTCATGGCTCCCTGCTTCGGGACCATCGCCCGCATCGCCCGCGGCAACGGCCATACGAAGGTGCTGTGTCAGATCGACAACGTCGAGCCGCACGAACACCACCTGACCGACAAACCCTTCAACCGCTACTACCTGCGTTCGGTGGACGGCTTCGTCTACATGTCCGAGCAGGTGCACAGCGAACTTCGTGCGTACAGCGACGCTCCGGCCCTGTTTTCGCCGCACCCGCTGTTCGAGAACTTCGGCGAGCGGGTCGAACGCTCCGAGGCGTGCGTGCGTCTGGGGCTGGACCCTGCGAACCGCTACGTGCTTTTCTTCGGGCTGATCCGCGACTACAAGGGGCTTGACCTGCTGCTCGACGCCTGGGCGCAGCTCCGGCGTGCGGGCCGCACCGAAGGCCGCCGGCTGATCGTGGCGGGAGAGTTCTATACGGCCAGGGAGCCGTATCTGAACCGGATCGCCGACAACGGATTGCAGGACGAGGTGCTGCTGCACGACCGGTTCATCCTCGACGACGACGTGAAATATTACTTCTCGGCGGCGGATTTCGTCGTCCAGCCCTACAAGACCGCCACGCAGAGCGGCGTGACGCAGATCGCCTATCAGTTCTGCGTGCCGATGGTCGTGACGGCGGTCGGCGGACTGCCCGAGATCGTGCCCGACGGGCGCGTGGGCTACGTCTGTCCTCCGACGGCCGAAGGGGTTGCCGCGGCGATGGACCGCATGTACGAAGGCGACGCGCTGAAACGTTTCCGGGAGAACTGCGTCGAGGAGCGTCGGCGTTTCTCGTGGGAGGAGATGTGCAGCCGCGTCACGGAGCTCTACGGTTTGGTGGCTCCGAAATAGGGTGGCGGAAGCCAGAAAAACAAGGCCCGACTGTGCAACGCACGGTCGGGCCTTTCTTCATTTATTCGGGTGTAGCTTGGGCTACTTCTTGATATTGGGCAGTTCCAGCCCGTATTTCTTTTTGCGGTCTTCCGCCTTGAGCCACAGTCCCAATAGCATCGCCAGCACACCGCACGCGACGAAAATCAGCATCGGACGGGTGTAATCGTAGGGCATTCCCTCGGCCCGTCCGGCGTTGAAATATTTGAGTGCGAAGCCGAAGAGCATCGGGAAAAGGCACAGTCCGATGTTCTGGATCCAGAAAATCAGCGAATAGGCGGAACCCAGATAGCGCGTCTCCACGATCTTGGGAACCGAGGGCCAGAGCGCCGCCGGAACCAGCGAGAACGAAATGCCGAGCAGGACGATCGAGCCGTAGGCGACGGGCTTGCTCGGGAATTCCGGGAGCACGAAGGCGAAGGTCAGGTGGCATACGATCATCAGTACGGCGCCTAAAATAAGCATCGTGGCGCCTTTCCCCTTGTGGTCGAGGTATCGGCCCAGGAAGGGGGTGATGGCCGCCGCGCCCATCGGGAACCAGCGGAAAATGTCGGCTGCGGTCTGGGCCGATACGCCGAGGTTGCTTTCGAGCATATTCGTGGCGAAGCGCTGGAAGGGGAAGATGGCCGAATAGTAGAGCACGCAGAGGAACGCGATGATCCAGAACACCTTGCTGCTCAAGATGAATTTCAGGTCGCTGACCTTGAATTCCTCCTCGCTGCCGCCTCCGCCGCGGCTGTCGAGACCCAGCTGTTTGTCCAGCTTGCGGTCCATGAAGGAGAAAATCACGAACGTCAGCAGGCCGATCAGCAACAGCACCGTGCAGAACGCTACCGGTCGTACGACCGTTGCGGGCGCCATGCCGGCGAGCCACGGCGAAATGGAGAAGATGGCGAAAACGCCGACGCGGGCAATGGCCATTTCAAGCCCCATGGCCAGCGCCATCTCCTTGCCTTCGAACCACTTGGCGATGGCTTTCGAGACGGTGATGCCGGCCATCTCCATGCCGCAGCCGAAGATCATGAAGCCCAGCGACGCCAGTTTGGCCGAGGCGGGGAACGAGGTCCACCACGAGTCGAGCCACATTTCGATGCCCGAACCTGCGAACGAGTCGCTCACGGCGTAGTATTTCAGACAGGCGCCGATGAACATCAGCGATGCCGACAGTTGGCCCGTGAAGCGCACGCCCATCTTGTCGAGGATGATGCCTGCGAGGATCAGAAATCCGAAGACATTGAGTATGAACTCCGAACTGCCGTACATGCCGAATACGTCGGGGGTCCATCTGCGCTGTGCCTCGATCATGCTCTGCAGCGGCGACATCAGGTCGACGAACATGTAACCGAAAAACATCGTGGACGCGATGAGCAACAACGCCGTCCATCGGACTGCGGGCGAGTCGTTGAGTTTACGTTGGATAGTTTCTGCCATATTTGTTTTGTGTTGAGTTAGTTATCCAGTGATGCGTAGCGTTTCAGCACCTCGTAGGCTTCGGTGATTCCCAGTTCGCCGGCTTTCGAAAGGTCGAGGCAGCCCTTGCGGGTGTCCTTCATGAACAGCTGGATGATGCCGCGGTTGTAGTAGGCCTCGGCGAATGCGGGGTTGAGGGAGATGGCTTTGGTGTAGTCCTCGAACGCCTCGGGCAGACTGCCCGAGAGGGCCAGCAGGTTGGCGCGGTTGTAGTAGGCGTAGGCGAAGTCGGGGAAGAGCTTCACGGCCTTGTTCAGGTCGGCCACCGCCTCGTCGTAGCTGTACGTGCGTTTCGAATTGTTGTTCAGCCGGTTGGCGGGGTCCGAGTCGATCGTGATCCGCTGGTAGGAATTGTCGATCGACGAGATGAAGTCGATCATCTCGGCGCGCGTCGTCGAGCGGTTGAGGTAGAGGAACGGGTTCGACGGGTTAAGCTCGATGGCCGACGAATAGGTGCTCACCGAATTGGTGTACTGCTTGATGAGCGACTGCGTAACGGCGCGTTCGAAGAGCACGGTCCACGAGGGATCGTTCGTCTTGAGTTCCTGCACATAGTGCTTGTCGAGCATCACCAGCGTATCGGGCGCGATGTTGCTCTCGCGGCACGAGAGGGTGAGGTATTCGTTGTCGATGCGTTTCTTGAAGTCGTCGATGCGCTGCAGGTGGTAGGGTTTGGCGGCGGGAACCGAGTCGGCCCGCATCAGCGTGAACTTGAACAGCGGCAGCAGGCGCATCTCCTCGTGGCCGCCGTTGTGGCCCGTGATGCGGTCGAAGCTGCCTCCGGCGAACTTGCTGTCGAACGACAGCAGGCGGTCGAAGCGCTGCGTGGTGTCGGCGTAGATCGAGTAGGTGCTGTCGTTCAGGCGCGAGCGGTATTCCGCGATTTTCCGCTGGGCGATCGAGCGGTCCTCTTTGGCGCCCTGCGGGTCGCGGAGCAGTTCGCGCAGCCGGCCGCGGTAGATGTAGGCGTTGGCGAAGTCGGGGTAGAGCTTGATGGCCGAAGAGTAGTCCTCCACGGCGCGCTCGATCTCGCCCAGCTGGGCGTAGACGCCCGCGCGGTTGTAGTAGACCAGCACGTTGTTGGGCGAGTAGAGCGCCACTTTGTCGTAATCCTCCAGCGCGCGGTTGTAGTCGCCGATCTGCGTGCGCAGCATCGCGCGGTTGAAATAGGTCAGCGAGTTGGTCGAATCGAGCTGGATCACCTTGTCGAAATCGGCCAGCGCCTGCATCGGGCGGTTGGTGGCGTTGTAGACCAGCGCGCGGTTGAAATAGGAGAGCAGGTAGGCCGAATCGCACTCGATGGCCTTGTTGAAGTCCGCTTCCGCCTCCTTGTACTGTTCCTGCTGGAGGTGCAGTCCGCCGCGGCGGTTGTAGCCGTTGGGATTCTCGCGGTTGGTGCGGATCGCGGTGTTGAAATTCTCGTAGGCGCGCGTGGTGTCTTTCAGATGGAGGTAGCTCAATCCCCGGCAGATGAAGGCGTCGGCGACCTTGTTCTCCTGGCGGATGAACTTGTCGAAATCGTCGATGGCCTCCTTGAACTGCTGGTTCAGCAGGCGCGTCACGCCGCGGCTGTAATAGGGTCCCGGCAGGTCGGGGCGCAACTCGATGGCTTCGCGGAAATCCTGCAAAGCGTCGTCGTAGTTGCCCAGGCGCGAGCGCGTGATGGCGCGGTAGGTGTAGGCCTGCGTGTAGACGGGATTGAGGCGGATGGCCGTCGAAAAGTCGTCCTCGGCGCCCAGCAGGTCGTCGAGGTTGTACTTGGCGATGCCGCGCAGGAAGTAGCCTTCGAAGGCGTCCTCGTCGAAGCGCAGCAGGGTGTTCAGCGTGCGGATGGCCTCCTGGTAGTCGTTGTTCATCATGCACGAACGTCCGACCCAGAAAAAATATTCCCGGTTGTATTGTGCGTGGGCTTTCGTGCCGCACAGCAGGGCGAGTCCCAATATGATTCCGGCGATAAGTTTCCGCATGCTGACTGATTTTGCTCTTTAAACGGGCTTTCCGTGCGATTTATTATTCCTGTTCGTATCCGAACCGGCGTAATTGCCGCTCGTTGTTGCGCCAGTCGTCGCTGACCTTGACGAACAGCTGGAGGAAAACCTTCTTTCCGAGAAACTGTTCCATATCTTCGCGCGCCGTCTGCCCGACCTTTTTCAGTTTCTCGCCCTTGTGGCCGATCAGGATGCCCTTCTGCGAGTCGCGGGCCACATAGATCGTCGCCGCGATGCGGTCGATCGTCGGCTCCTCCTTGTAACTTTCGATCTCGATCTCGCAGCAGTAGGGGATCTCCTTGTCGTAGAATTTGAGGATTTTCTCGCGGATGATCTCCGAGGCGAAGAAGCGCAGCGTCTTGTCCGTGAGCGTGTCCTTGGGGTAGAACGCCGGGCCTTCGGGCAGCAGCGAGAGGATGGTCCGGAACAGCCCTTCGATGTTGAACGTCTCCTTGGCCGACGTGGGGACGACCTGCGCCCCGGGGATTTCGGCCTGCCATTTGTCGACCAGCGCTTCGAGCGCCTCGGGCGTCGAGAGGTCGATCTTGTTGATGACCACGACGGTCGGGATGCCGCTCCGGCGGATGCTGTCGACGATTTCGGCCGAACGCTCGCCGTGCTCGACGGTGTCCGTCACGTAGAGGATCACGTCGGCGTCCGAGACGGCGCCCGTCACGAATTTCATCATCGACTCCTGCAATTTGTACGAGGGCTTCAGAATGCCCGGCGTGTCGGAGTAGACGATCTGGAAATCCTCGCCCGAGACGATGCCCATGATGCGGTGGCGCGTGGTCTGCGCTTTCGAGGTGATGATCGAGAGTTTTTCGCCGACCAAGGCGTTCATCAGCGTCGATTTGCCCACATTGGGGTTGCCGATGATATTTACGAAGCCCGATTTATGCATTGGAATATGCTGTTTTGAGCAACAAAGATAGGTTTTTTATCGAATTTATCCTATATTTGCTCAACAATATACCAAAATCGAGCTGCCTATGGAACAATAGAAACTTTTGATTTTTAATGCCGCCACGGCGGCAACGACATATAAAAGCGCATCGGCTTTTCTTCTTACATTCAGAACTTGGACACTTTTGAATCACAGAGAGGAATTAAAGTTGATGCTCGTGCTGCTTTACGGCGCGGGCATTTCTTTCATCTTTCTGTGCAGGCAGTCCAAGGCCTTGAATGTGGATGAACGAAGTTTGTCCGCGTTTTTTATGGTCTTATATGAAGAATAGGTTCAAATAAAAAATGAAAATGAAAGAAATATTTATTGCTGCTATTCTCGTTATTACTGTCATTGTTTCTATTGCATTGATTGTAAATGCTACCAATACAATATCTTATACTTTATTCGGGCGCATAGATGGCATTGTATCTGTCGTTCCTGTTGTCGGAGTGATATCTGCCATCCTATTGGCCGTTATTCCGGATAAAGAAAAAAATAGAAAGAGCTGAACGGTTTAAAGAAGACATAAAAAAAGGAGTACATTTTGGTACTCCCGATTTTGGATTCGATGTAATTCGGATTTACCTCCTCATCATGCCACCCGGCATTTTGGGCATCTTCATGCCGCCGCCGGCCACGGCCTTCATCATCTTGCGCGTGTCGTCGAACTGTTTCATCAGGCGGTTGACGTCGGCCATCGTCGTGCCCGAACCCTTGGCGATGCGTTCGCGGCGGCGGGCATTGATGATCTCGGGATGCTCGCGCTCCGCCGGGGTCATCGACGAAATGATCGCCTCGGTCTGCTTGAAAACGTCGTCCGGAATGTCCACGTTCTTGAGCATCTTGCCCATGCCCGGGAGCATCGACGCGAGGTCCTTGAGGTTGCCCATCTTCTTGATCTGCTGGATCTGCGAGATGAAGTCGTTGAAGTTGAACTGGTTCTTCACCAGCTTCTTTTTCAGTTTCCGGGCCTCCTCTTCGTCGAACTGCTCCTGCGCACGCTCCACGAGTGACACCACGTCGCCCATGCCCAGAATCCGGTCGGCCATGCGCTCGGGGTGGAACACCTGCAGGGCGTCCATCTTCTCGCCGCTCGAAATGAACTTGAGGGGCTTGTTGACTACCGAACGGATCGAAATGGCCGCACCGCCGCGGGTGTCGCCGTCGAGCTTCGTGAGGACCACGCCGTCGAAGTCCAGCCGCTCGTTGAACTCCCGGGCGGTGTTCACGGCGTCCTGACCCGTCATGGCGTCGACGACGAACAGCGTTTCCGAAGGCTTCACGGCGGCCTTGATGGCCGTGATCTCCTGCATCATCGCCTCGTCCACGGCCAGACGTCCCGCCGTATCGACGATCACCACGTTGTAATTCCTCTGCCGGGCGTATTTGATACCGTTTTCGGCGATCTCGACGGGATTCCTGTTGCCCTCCTCGGTGTAGACCTCCACGCCGATCTGCCCGCCGAGCACCTTCAGCTGGTCGATGGCCGCGGGACGGTATACGTCGCCGGCCACCAGCAGCACCTGGCGGCCCTTCTTCGACTTGAGCAGCGATGCCAGCTTGCCCGAGAAGGTGGTTTTACCCGAACCCTGCAAACCCGCGATCAGGATCACTGCCGGTGTGCCCTCCAGCCGGATGTCCGTGGCCGTGCCGCCCATCAGTTCGGCCAGCTCGTCGCGGACGATCTTGGTCATCATCTGCCCCGGCTTGACGGCTTTCAGCACGTCCTGCCCCAGGGCCTTCTGCTTCACTTCGTCGGTAAAGGTCTTGGCGACCTTGTAATTGACGTCGGCGTCGATCAGCGCGCGGCGAATCTCCTTGAGCGTCTCCGCGACGTTGATCTCGGTGATACGACCCTCGCCTTTGAGGATTTTGAACGACCGTTCGAGTTTATCTGTTAAATTTTCAAACATACGACTGTGAAATTTTGTCTGCAAAGATAAGGAAACAGAATGAAATAATGAAGCGCCGCGAATTAAAATTAGCCCGCCGGATCGACCTTGCGTGCTTTTTCGTATCTTTGGGCCGGACCTAACCGATGTGCGATGAAGAAACTTCTTCTTTTCCTGCTGCTGGCTGCCGCGACCGGGACAGCCGCGGCGCAAACCCTCGTCTATCCCGGCGAGCACGAAATGCCGCCCGTCCCGAAGACGTTCGACAACGAACTGGGCCTGCGCTACGGGGCACAGGTCTACGCGGGCAGCGGGCAGGGTCCCGAATTGCAGGCCTTTTCGGTCGACTACGCGCGCTACAGCATCTACAATATCGGCTTCCGCACGGGGCTGAACGTCTTCGTCGACGAGGATGCCAGCGACTATTTCTCCGTGCCGCTGCAATTCACGTGGCGTTCCCCGCGCCTTCGGGCGACGGGGTATGCGCTCGAAGACCGCAGTTACTATTATAACCACCAATACTATCCCGACGAACGGTCTGCGGACGGAAACTTTTTCCTGAACCTGCTGCTTTCGATCCTCCCCTCGGCGTTCGAAGTCCATGCGGGATTCACTCCGGGGCTGATGTGCGGGCCGTTCACGACGGAGGGTTACTCGACGACCGACCCTTCCTGGGCGCCCTATACCGTGCGGCAGCGGTTTTCCTGCACGTTCGACGCGGGTGCACGGCTGATCATCCCGATCTGGCGGTTCAATCTCTTCGGGGATTTCACCTACCATTGCTACCTGACCGACAATTTCCGGGCGGGGGAGTTCCGCCCCTCGCGTTCCTTCCTGGGGATGGGCGTCGGCCTGTCGTTCAATTTTTAGGGGAGGGAGCCGCCGGTCCGGCGGTTACCCGGGCCGCCGCTACCGGAGCAGTCCGGCCTCGTTCGAATCCCGCATGAAGCCCTCCTTTTCAAAGGAGGGTTTGGGTGGATTGTCTGTATGAGGCCGCTTGCCGGTCGGACAGATCGTCATTTATTCGCACTGAGCTACCGGAGCAATCCGGCTTCGTAATAAATGACGATCTGCTCGATCATCCGGTCCTCGCCCTCCTTGTCGTATTCCGACTTGAGGTTCTGTCCGAAGATTTTCGAGACGCCCTGCCAGAATCCCGCCACGAAACCGCCGCGGAACTCTTTCAGCACCTCGTAGGCGGTGTATTCCGTTTCGCGGTCGATGAGTTTCAGCAGCACGCGGCCCTGCGTGCGGGTCATGTGTTTCAGTACGGGGGTGTATTCGTCCTTGATCTCGTGGTAAACCTGCTTGATGTACTCCTTCTGGGCCTTCTTGGTCGGCAGGCGGCGCAACTCCTCCTCCATCGTCGCCATCTTGGCCTTGGCGATCTGCGCGATGGGGTAGACCTTCTTCACGGCCTCCACCAGCCGGCGGTAGCGGCGCAGGTCGACCGGGCGGCTGAAGACGTAGACCGGCAGGACGTGGACCAGCGGAATCGAATCGCCCTTTTCGACCGCCCACTCCTGATGCCAGAAGCCACGGCCTCCCTGCGCCTGCGCTTCGGAAAGCGCGGCGGCGAGCAGGGCGACGAGGAGTATCCACTTTTTCAACGGCGGCGAATTTTTTGTACCTTTGCGGCAAGATCCGGACGAAATCCCGAGCGGTTTTGCATCCGGTTTGCCGGGGTGTCTCCGGCAAAGATAGCGATTCAACCGAATAAACGAATTACGAACAGCGAATATTATGCTTGAAAAAGGACTTTCCGCCCGCAGCGCCGCAACCGTCGCCGCCGGCAATACGGCCGCCGCGATGGGTTCGGGCGACCTTGCGGTTTTCGCCACCCCCGCGATGGTGGCGCTGATGGAGAATGCCGCCATGACGGCCGTGGCTCCGGAACTGCCCGAAGGCTCGACCACCGTCGGCGCCGAGATGAACGTCACGCACATCAAACCGTCGGGACCGGGGGCTGAAATCACGGCCACGGCCGTGCTTGCCGAAGTCGAGGGGCGCAAGCTGACCTTCAATGTCGGGGCCCGCGACGCCGAGGGGATGATCGGCGAAGGCGTCCACATCCGCTATGTCGTCGACCGCGAAAAATTCATGGCCAAGGTGAAGTAACGGAAAAGCTCCGGATCTTCTGCGTCTGCGAAAAGACGGACAGCTTGATTTTTAGTTATTTATGCCGAATCAAAGGATTGGGTTCTGTGTTTGGACAGGGCGCGATCCTTTTCGTTTGTGTACAATTCTGTTCAAGTCGGCCGATACCTGTAAATTTCTGTGTTTATACGACTTAACCTCGCTGAATTATCGGCGATTGAATTGCATGATCGATTTTTTTTCGTTATTTTTGCTTTACATACATTACAACTGCATACTGTAATTATTCGTAAGACTCCCGCTAACCTATCTTCAATGTTTCATCCTTAAACTTCAAGCTATGAAAACTCACATTTTGATTTTAACAGCAACCCTGCTAATGCTGGGCGGGTTTGTTGCATGCAATGACTCGGAAGAACCCGAATATATCGGCACTCCTCCCGTCACTGCCCCCGCGGAGGTATCGGCTTTTTTCAAGACGTATCTGCCTTCGAGTTCCAGTTCGCATCCCGAACCGGAATTCAACTTCAGCGAAATCGATGATCGTGACATCGAATGTTTTATGATCAACAGTATGGAAGAGTTCGAGGCCGTTGCACCTCCTGCGGTCGAGCTGCCGGTAATCGACTTTGACAAATACACCCTTATTATCGGACAGCATTGGATGGGGCATCCCGGATACTCTTTCGAGAAGCAGGCCGTCGATACCGAATCCGATAAGATGACATTGAATTTGGTGTATAAGCAACTGAAGGGTGGGACTCCGGCGATTATGACTATTTTTTATTTCTGGGGACTATACGACAAACTTCCCGAAAAAACGCTTACTGTCAACAAAATCATAATTTAGATATTCTTATATCATGAAAAAGCTGCTTTCTCTTATCATTGCAGTCCGGTATGGCGGTCCACATCTTCCGGGGTATATCTGGCATTGATTCCGTAAGGGGCCTCTTACTAAATCGATATTGGTGATCCGTACAATTTGGAGTGCGGAAACACATCCGGAACGTTTCGATCAAAGGCCGACCAGCATGTGTTCGAGCCAGATCACCGCGATTCCCGCCAGGTAGCCGGACAGGGCCAGCAGCGAGATGCGTTTGAGATACCAGCCGAAGTTGATCTTTTCGAGTCCCATCGCCACGACGCCGGCCGCCGAGCCGATGATCAGCAGGCTGCCGCCCACGCCGGCGCAGTAGGTCAGCAGGTGCCAGAACAGCCCGTCCGCCACGAAACTCTGTGCGAAAGCCGGGTCGGCGCTCGCTGCCGCTGCCGCGGCGTCCGCCACCGGGTACATGCCCATGCAGGCCGCAACCAGCGGTACGTTGTCCACCACCGACGAGAGGATGCCGATGGCGCCCGCGATGGTGAATGCCTCGTGGACGGTCTTGTCCAGCCAGTCGGCCATGTCGGTCAGCACGCCGCCGGTCTGTAGTGCGCCCACGGCCATCAGGATGCCGAGGAAAAAGAGGATTGTCGGCATGTCGATGTGTTTCAGAACCTTCGACACGCGCGGCTGGATCGACTCCTCCATGTTGCGGATGCTGCGTTTGCGGTCGTAGATGATTTCGGTCAGAATCCACATGAATCCCAGCGACACCATCATGCCCATGTAGGGCGGCAGTCCGGTGAGGCTCTTGAACACCGGCACGAACAGCAGGCTCACGACGCCCACGATCAGGATGAAGAGCCGCAGGCGCGGGCCGATGCACTCGGGGCATCCCGATGCCAGGGCTTTGGCGCTGACCGCGGCGGCGGGACGGTCGGCGACGTAGCGGCTGGCGATGGCCGTGGGGATCACGACCGACACGAGGCACGGCAGGAAGAGGTTGGCGATCAGGTTGGCGGCCGTGACGTTGCCGCGCATCCACAACATGATGGTCGTCACGTCGCCGATGGGCGACCAGGCGCCGCCGCTGTTGGCGGCGATGACGATCACGCTGGCGAAGATCCAGCGCTCCTTCTTGTTGGCGATCAGCCGCCGCAGCAGCATGACCATGATGATCGTGGTGGTCATGTTGTCCAGCGCGGCCGACATGAAGAAGGTGATGATCGCCAGCAGCCACATCAGTTTGCGCTTGTTGCGCGTGGTGATGTGGTCGGTGATGACGTTGAAACCGCCGTAGCTGTCGATCAGGTCCACGATGGTCATGGCCCCGATCAGGAAGACCAGGATTTCGCACGTGTCGCCCAGCTGATCCACCAGCTCGTGCTGGATATGCGGGTCGTTGCCCATGAGGCTGAACACGGTCCAGATCGCTCCGGCCATCAGCAGGGCGACGGCCGATTTGTCGATCTTGGTTTTGTGCTCCAGCGCGATGAACAGGTAGCCCACCACGAAGAGCAGAATCATTGTCGGAATCATATCGTTTGCATTTATTTACAAGGTAACGGAAGCAAATATACGAAAAAGTTGGAACGCCGCAAAACTGAACAGCCTATACGGTCGGGCAAGGCGTCCCGGCTCATAATAAGTGGCGTCACGACTCCCAATAGATGGAAAATCCGGCGGAGCGCCCGGTTTTGTCCCTGCCAATTTTGCATCCGGGATTGGTTTTTGCGATTTTTTGTTTATCTTTGCACTCGCTTTCGAGCGAATGTTTGAGCTGTGGTGTAATGGTAACACAGCAGATTTTGGTTCTGTCGTTCTGGGTTCGAATCCCGGCAGCTCAACACGAAAAGGCGGTCATGCGACCGCCTTTTTCGTTGAACCGAAGCTCCTGCCGGCAATCCTTCCGGACCCTCCCCCGGGAAAGAAAGGCTTTTTCGGGCGAGCGCCGCGGCGGCATTCCGGGTTCGCTATTTCCCGGCGGCTTTTCCGGTTTTCCCGCGCATGCGGCCGGCGGCGGTCGTTGCGGCCGCTTCGGCCCTGTCCGCGCCGGAAACGGCGCTTTGGGGGTGTTTTTCCTCCACTTGGGCGGCGGCGTCCGGCGCGCATTGCGTCGCTTCGTCCAGTTTTCCGGCGAAGAGCGCCAGCGTCTCTGCGGCTTCATCGGCCGCGGGGCCGGTCTGCCTGTCGTGTTTTTGTTCTTTCATACGAACGTTCGTTTAGCGGATCTTGCGGTGTGAGATGAGCGCGGCGATCCACAGCAGAATGACCGAGCCGATGACGGCCGTCGCCAGGCTGCCCAGCGTGCCGACGGGAACCCATCCGAAAAGCGAGAAGAGCCAGCCGCCCAGCACGCCGCCGATGAGTCCGACGATCAGGTTGACGAGGAGTCCCGAACCCCCGCCTTTGACGATCAGGTTGGCGATCCATCCGGCGGCCAGTCCGATCAGCAGATACCATAGAAAATACATAGTCTTGCGTTTTAGAACGCTTTTCGGAGCGCAAAATCCGTACCCAACCCGGCCGGAGCTTTTTATAAAGCCTTTTTCAGCGCTTTTGCCAGCTGATCGGGACACGTCGTGCCCCGTCCGCGGCAGTCGATGCCCTCGAGCCGGGCGACGGCTTCCGCGGCCGTCATCCCGCGCACGAGCGCCGCAATGCCCTGCTGGTTGCCGTGGCAGCCGCCCGTGAAGGAGACGCTGCGGACGACGCCGTCTTCGAGTTCGACGTCGATCTGCCGGGAGCAGGTTCCCTGGCAGACGTGTGCTATTTTCTGTGTCATGGAGTTACGGTTTTCCGGTTTGCGGGGGCGAAGATACGAAATTCGTGACCTTTCACAAAATGTTGAAAACTTCCCGCTCCGGAATTTTGAAAGTCGGGGAATAATGGAGACTTTTGTGACCCGCAAAGGTATCCTTCGTCCCGCCGGGGCGGAGGATAAGAGGGAATCGGGTGCGAATCCCGGACAGTTCCCGCTGCTGTATGCGCTTTATGCCGCAGGCGAATCGTCGAGCCACTGTCCCGCGGGGGACGGGAAGGCCGCCTGCGGGTCGGTGCGAGTCAGAAGACCTGCCTTTGCGCATGCAATGTCGGCCCTGCGGGGGAACGGGGCCTGTTGTGAAACGCATATACTCATATTACAATGGATTACACGCAGATTTCCATCATCAAACGTGATGGTAAAACCGAACCTTTCTCCCTGGAGAAAATCGTCCGCGCCATCACGAAGGCCTTCCGTGCGGGCGGCATAACGGACGAGGAGCAGGCCGTCGCACAGATCGCCTCCGACGTGGCGGCGGCGATTACGAAGGCCGAGATTTCGGTCGAGGAGATTCAGGACATGGTCGAGGAGCGGCTGATGAAACGCAACCCCTCGATCGCCAAACGCTATATCATCTACCGCGAGTGGCGCAACGTCGAGCGTGACCGCCGTTCGTCGATCAAGGGCGTCATGGACGGCATCGTGACCGTCGAGAAGAACGACATCAACCTCTCGAACGCCAACATGTCGTCGCACACGCCCGCCGGGCAGATGATGACCTTCGCTTCGGAGATCACGAAGGACTACGCCCTGAAATACCTCGTCGGCGTGCGTCACGGCCGCGCCCACCGCGACGGGGACATCCACATTCACGACCTGGACTACTATCCCACCAAGACCACGACCTGCATCCAGTACGACCTGGGCGACATCTACGAGCGGGGATTCTCGACGAAGAACGGCTCGGTGCGCACGCCGCAGTCGGTCCAGAGCTACGCCACGCTGGCCACGATCGTCTTCCAGACCAACCAGAACGAGCAGCACGGCGGGCAGTCGATCCCGGCCTTCGACCATTTCATGGCCCCGGGCGTGCTGAAGACCTTCCGCAAGCACCTGACCGACATGACGTTGTTCCTGTGCCAGGTGACCGGCGCGCGCGTGCCCGAACGCGCGGAGCTGAAGGCGCTGGTCGCCGAGCATGTGCCGACCATCGAACCCTGCGAAGCGGCGGTGGGCCGGCTGTTCGCCGCCCTGCGCCAGTCGGGCGTGGAGGTCGCCGACGAGGATATCCGCCGCATCTGGCGGCAGGCCTACGACACGACGCGCCGGGAGACCCATCAGGCGATGGAGGGATTCATCCACAATCTCAATACGATGCACTCGCGCGGCGGCAACCAGGTGGTGTTCAGTTCGGTGAACTACGGCACGGACTTCTCGCCCGAGGGCCGCATGGTCATCCGCGAACTGCTTTCCGCCACGGTCGAGGGGCTGGGGCACGGCGAAGTGCCGGTCTTCCCGATCCAGATTTTCAAGGTCAAGGAGGGCGTTTCGTGGTCTGCGGAGGACTATGCCGCTGCCGTGAAGGATTTCGACAGGGCGCTGGCCGGGGAGATCGCGTTCAAGGCTCCGAACTTCGACCTGCTGATCGAGGCGTGCCGCACCACGTCGGTGGCGCTGTTCCCCAACTTCATGTTCCTCGACGCGCCGTTCAACCGCCACGAGAAGTGGCGCATCGACGATCCCGACCGCTTCCGCTACGAGGTGGCGACGATGGGCTGCCGCACGCGCGTCTTCGAGAACCTGCACGGCGAAAAGTCGTCGTGGGGGCGCGGCAACCTCTCTTTCACGTCGATGAACCTGCCGCGGCTGGCCATCGAGGCGATGCGCGAGGCCGGAGACATGATTCCCGACGGCAACAAGCACGCGATCCGTAAGGAGGCGCGCGAAATCTTCCTCGAATCGGTGCGCAAGACCGCCACGATGATGGCCGAACAGCTCTACGAACGCTACTGCTTCCAGCGCACGGCCCTCGCGCGGCAGTTCCCGTTCATGATGTCGAACGACGTCTGGAAGGGCGGCGGCCGGTTGCAGCCCAACGACGAGGTGGGCGACGTGCTCCGCCACGGCACGCTGGGCATCGGATTCATCGGCGGCCACAACGCGATGGTGGCGATCTACGGCGAGGGGCACGCCGTCTCGAAAGAGGCGTGGCAGACGCTCTACGACGCCGTGACGGTGATGAACCGCGTGGTCGAGGAGTACAAGGCCAAATACGGGCTGAACTATTCGGTGCTGGCGACCCCGGCCGAGGGGTTGAGCGGGCGCTTCACGCGCATGGACCGCAAGCGCTACGGGGAGATTCCGGGCGTCACCGACCGCGACTACTATGTCAACTCGTTCCACGTCGATGTGCGCGAGCCGGTCTCCATCGTCGAGAAAATCCGCCTCGAAGCGCCGTTCCACGCCATCACGCGCGGCGGGCACATCACCTATGTCGAACTCGACGGCGAGGCGAAGAAAAATCCCGTGGCGATCCTCAAGATCGTGAAGGTGATGCAGGACGAGGGGATCGGCTACGGCTCGATCAACCATCCGATCGACACCTGCCGCAAGTGCGGCCACCGCGGGGTGATCTATTCGAAATGCCCCGTCTGCGGTTCGGACGACATCCTGCGCATGCGCCGCATCACGGGTTACCTGACGGGCAGCCTCGAATCGTGGAACTCGGCCAAGCAGGCTGAAGAGCGCGACCGGGTAAAACATAGATAATCCGTTTCTGGCAATTATGTCTGTCATTTTGCTTCCTGCCCTCGCTTCTTCACGGCCTCCGGCCGTGTTTACAAGTGTGACCCACCCCCAAACCCCCGCCTTGGCGGGGGCTTTTCGCAAGTGCAATCCGCGCCGGGAACGGCGTGTGCCGCGGACCCTGACGGATCTATCTAAATCCCAAAACATCTCCGCTCGAAATTTACGTCTAACCCTATTTTGCTGATGGAATCACTCCGTATCCTGGCCATCTATCCCGAAACCATCTCCGACGGTTACGGGCTGCGCTATGCGATCTATTTCGCGGGGTGCGCGCACCGTTGTCCCGGCTGCCACAACCCCGAAAGCCACGATCCCCGGCGGGGCGAGCCGCTGACCGGGGAGCGTGCCGAAGCCATCTGTGCCGCGATCGCCGCGAATCCGATTCTCGACGGCGTGACGCTCAGCGGCGGCGATCCGCTGCTGCGGCCCGAAGCCATGGCCGCCTTTCTGCGGCTGGTGAAGGAGCGCACGGGACAGAACGTCTGGTGCTATACGGGTTATACGCTTGAGGAATGTCTCGCCGACCCGGCCCGGCGGGAGTGTCTGCGGTGGATCGACACGCTGGTCGACGGCCGCTATGTCGAGGCGCTGCGCGATCTGTCGCTCGATTTCCGGGGAAGTTCCAACCAGCGGATCATCGACGTCGGGGCTTTGCACCTGTTCGGATAGACGCATGAAAAAAGAGCCGCAAATCCTTGCAGCTCCTTTTTATACGCGGGTTATCTCTACTGACGCTGGAGGTCCGAATTGTCGGCCACGACCATATTCTTGTCGATGCGCAGCGTCACGTTGCCGTCGACCTCGATCAGCAGGGTAGTCTCCTTGATCTCCTTCACCACGCCGTAGATGCCCCCGGCGGTGATGACTTTGTCGCCTTTTTTCAGACCGTTGCGGAACTCCTGCATCTGCTTGCGGCGCTTGGCCTCGGGACGCCACATGAACAGCCAGAGAACCAGCACCATGAGTCCGATCATGATGATGAAACTATACTGCTGCATGAATCCCGGTTGAGGCTCTATGGGGGCCGTCTGAAGAAAATTAATCATAATTGTATTCGTTTTAAGTGTTTATTTCAGTAAACAAAGCAAAGGTACGAAAAAGAAAGAACAAAGCCAAAACCGGACTGGACTCGGTTCGGCAAAACGGTCCGCCTCCTAAAAGGGGCGTTACGCCCCCAAAGATACGAATAAGCGAGGGCAAAAGCAAATTTACTTGCATTTTGCCGGGCGGAAGTATCTTCGGCGGAGCCAAAGATACGAATTATTGTCGAATATGCAAGCAATTTATTCGACATCGGCCTCGACGAGAAGCCGCAGGGGCTTTGCGCCGCCTGTCAGCGCGATGTCCAGGGTTTTGAGCTGCCAGCCCCATTCGCCGCGCGAATCGAAGGTGAGCGTCACCTGCTGTGCGTCGCCCGGTGCAATCGGTTGTGAATCAAACTCGAGCGTCGTGCATCCGCAGCTGCGCCGGTAGGAGGCGACGGCCACGGGGCGGCTCGCGTCGTTGGCCAGCCAGAGACGCAGCACGGCGATTTCGCCCGAGCCGAGGCGCCCGAAACGCACGGTGTCCGTGCCTCCCGTGGTGAGAATCGAATCCGTTAGCGAGATAATCCGGCCCTTGCGTTCGACCGCACGGGGACGCGTGCCGCAACCTGCGGCGAGTGCCGCCAGGACGAGGATCGCGAGTGTGCGGGTCATGGCCGGCAGGGATCAGATCAGGCCGCGCCCGGCCTTTTTGATGCGTCCTTCCGCGGTCAGCGACTCGACGATCTTGTCCAGCACGCCGTTGATGAAAGTGCTGCTGCCCGGGGTGGAGTAGTATTTCGAAATCTCGATCCACTCGTCGAGCGTCACCTTGACGGGAACCGACGGAAACGAGGTCAGCTCGGCCATCGCCGTGCCGATGATCAGGTTGTCCATGAAGACGATGCGCTCCACGTCCCAGTTGGAGGTGAATTTCTCGATGTAGTCCTGAAAGGCGGAGTAGTTGACCAGCGACTTTTCGAACAGCGTCTTGACGAATTCGGGATCGTCGGCGCTCTTGAATTTCGAGGGAACGCGGATTTCGGTGTGCGAGGCGCGCAGGTTGGAGAGCGTGCGCAGGATCATGATCACGATATAGGGGAGGTCGTCGGTCCAGAGGATCGACATCTCCTCCAGCACGTCGTCCAGCGCCTCGCAGCTCTGCAACTCCTTGAAGAAGTCTTCGAGCAGCTTTTTGTCGTCGTCGAACGAGCGCTCCTCGCGCTGCATGTAGTCCTTGTAGTAGTCGCTCTCGGTCAACTGCGCGTAGAGCGTGCGGATCAGTTCGGGATAGCGTTCCCAACCCAGCTTGCGGGCCGCGACGTGGTCGTTCACCGCGTCGCTGTTGGCGATCGTGCGGATCACGGCGTTGTCCACGAACTTGGTGTTGGGGTTGAGGTCTTCGAATGTCGGCAGTTTCTTCTGTTTGGCCAGTTCCTGACGCTGTTCGGCGTAACGCGCGATCTCCACGGGGAGGATCAGTATCTGGAAATAGAGGTCATAGGCCTTGTCGACGGACGCCATCAGCGTTTTTTCCGACGCCATCATGTTGTCTGCGCCCGATTTGAGATGGGCGAACAGCGCCTTGACGACCTTTATACGGAGTAATCTTCTGCTCAACATTTTTTTAGAACGATTTTTAACGGCCGCAAAAATACAACTAAAAATCAAGAATAAAAAATTAAGCCGGGAGAATTCTTTCTCCGGGCGGTTTCCGCGCGGCCGTCGCGGCGGATTCCGGCGTATCCGAAAAAACGGGAGGCGCGATGGCCTCCCGATGCTGCAATTACTTTTCCCGGATTGACTTTTTCTTGCGGACATGACTTTGATAGAAACAATAAACGATTCCGGCCGCGAGCAGGACAAGGATGCAATAGCCGGTGCTTCGGGCGTTGGCTTTGAGCATGCTTTCGAGAGACATTTCCGGATAGAGAAGCGCGAAGACACAAAGGAAATAGATGAAGCAGGCGCCCATGTTTCGCAAGGTGAGGAACCGGTAAATACTCAAATCGTCGTCTTTCGTCTCTTTTGTATCGGGAACCGGACACGTATCGGGACGTTTATCCGGACCCTTTCTGATTCGGTTCACAAAATAGACGGCCGAAAAGATCACGATGCTTGTGATCGTATAAATGATAATGCGCCGCACGAGGCGTTCCGGCGAGTAATCTTTTCCGGGTGTGGGCAGAAACGCTACAATCATCAGAACGACGTAGAAATTAGCAAACCCTTTGAGAAACACTTTCAGCTCGGTTTTATTCATGGTACATTCATTTTAATTTTCCTTTTCGGCCTCTTCCCCATACTATTGACGGAACTATTGAGGGTGGGAAAGTTCATTGGTGACGGATGCAATTTTATCGATTCTAATTTAAGATATTGAATTTGGAAATAAAAGGGGCGGGCGGATAAATAGAGGAAAATATACTGATTTGCGAAAGAAATATACTTTGCCGGCTGTTTGCGGGGTTCTTTGCACCCTGATTTTTAATTTTCAATTCTTAATTTTTAATTTGCTTTTGCCTATCTTTGCACCCGTATGGAACAACTGGAAGAAAAACAGCCTTTCGACGTCATCGTCATCGGGGCGGGCGCAGCGGGCATGATGGCCGCGGGCACGGCGGCGCACAGCGGCAAGCGCGTGCTGCTGATCGAAAAGATGGAGAAGTCGGGCCGCAAGGTCCGCATCACCGGCAAGGGACGCTGCAACGTCACCAACGCGCGTCCGGCCGAGGAATTCGCCGATCAGGTGCGCACCAACGCCGAATTTTTCAAGGTCGCGTTCTCGGAGTTCAACAACCGGGCGGCGATCAGGTTTTTCGAACGCGCGGGTGTGAAACTCAATATCGAACGCGGCGACCGGGTCTTTCCGCAGAGCGGCAAGGCATGGGACATCGCCAACGCACTGCTGGAGTTCTGCGTCGAAAACGGCGTCAAGATCATCTACAATACGCGTGTTACGGAGATCATGACCCTCGGGGACCGGGTCTTCGGCGTGAAATATATCAACAGGCGGGGCTTCGAACGCAAGGAGGAGTGCGCGCAGGTGATCCTCGCCACGGGCGGCGTCTCCTATCCCGCGACCGGATCGACGGGCGACGGCTACGCGTTCGCCGCCGACCTGGGACATACGATCGAGCCGCTGCGTCCTTCGCTGACGCCGCTCGTGACCGCGCATGCCCGGAGCCGGTTCCTCGACAAAGTCCTGCTGCGCAATGTGAAGGCGGTGCTTTACGTCGACGGCGAACCCGTGCGCGAGGAGTTCGGCGAGATCGGGTTCTCCGACCGGGGCATCGAGGGCGCCGTGGCGCTGCGCATGAGCCGCGATGCGGTGGATGCGCTGATCGACGGCAAGCGCGTGAAGCTGGTCCTCGACCTGAAACCCGCGCTTACGGAGGAGGTGCTGCGCGAACGCATTGCCCGTGAGATCGCCGGACTGCAACCCAACGAGTTCTTCGGCGAACTGCTGCGCAAGCTGGTTCCCAAGCCGCTGGTGATGCCGTTGGCGCAGGAGATGGACATTCGTGCGAACTGTTACGTCGGCAAACTCTCCGAGGAGCAGATCACGCGTCTGATTCGTACGCTAAAGGGGCTGACTTTCCCGGTCACGGACTATGCGCCGTTCGAATATGCCGTGGTGACGGCCGGCGGCGTGCGTTGCGACGAAGTGAATCCCTATACGATGGAGTCGCTGAAAGTCAAAGGGTTGTATTTCGCCGGCGAGGTGCTCGACATTGACGCCAATACGGGCGGTTACAATCTCCAGATTGCCTTTTCGACGGGCCGTCTGGCGGGTTTGCTGAAAAAATAGACGCTATGAAGATCGTCGGACATCCCATTTCCTTCCGGTTGCCCGGGCGGGTTTCCGAACTGCGCAACCGGCTTTCCCGCGCCCGTTATTTCCGCGGCCACGGAGTCCATTCGCCGTTCGTTTACGACATTGTGCGCCGCGTGTTCATGCGCGACGACCTGCTGCCGGGCCGCCGGGACCTGTACGAAGCCCTGCTCACGGCGGGCGTTTCCCGCCGTCGCGCGGTGCAGTTGCAGAACCTGATGATTCATTGCGGTTACGGGACGTTTGGCCTGAATCGTGCGGATGCGGAATTCTGCGTCGTTACGTGCGCCCTGCCGCGGGCCGCGACGCTCGCGCTGGTGCGTACAGCGGCCGAAGCGGGGCATACCGTAGCGCTGATGTCGCCCTACGACGGCTGCGAACGGCAGGCGCTGTGCGGGCAGATTGTTGCGGAACATGCCTCGACGACGGTGGACAACCGCGGTTACCTGCTGATCTTTAACAACCATTTGCCGAAACAACATTTCCGGATATGAAAGTATACACGAAAACGGGGGACAAGGGGACGACTTCGCTGATCGGAGGCGAGCGGGTCTTCAAGACCGACGAACGGGTCGAGGCTTACGGCTCGGTGGACGAGCTGGCCGCTTTCACGGCTTTGCTGGCCGACAACATGCGCGGCGACGCGGCGCTGGCCTCGTCGGTCGGTGACCTGAACCGCATTCTTTCGCGGCTGATGTCGGTCGAGGCGCTGCTGGCCACGGGGCAGTCGGGAAGCGACAAGGTCGCTCCGCTGGACCCGGGGACCGTTGTGTGGCTCGAAGAGCGCATCGACGCCATGCAGGAGGCCCTGAAACCGATCGACAAATTCACGATTCCGGGCGGAAACGTCGTGGTGTCGATGTGCCACGTGTGCCGCACCGTCTGCCGGCGTGCCGAACGCGCTGCGCTCCGTGCCGACGCCAGATACGGCGTCGACTCCACGGTGCTGGCCTGGCTGAACCGGCTTTCGGACTATTTCTACCTGCTGGGGCGCACCCTCACGGCCCATTATGCCGTCGACGAGGTCCTGTGGATCCCTTGACCGGGACGAATGTAAAACGGCGGAGGCCCAATCTGAAAATCGGGCCTCCGCCGTTAGCGTTATTATTCTGAAGCCGGCGGCCTCAAAATCCGGTTTTAGTACTCTTCTTCATTAAAGTAGGGAAATACCGGTTAAATAAGCTTCACAAGCACGTTTTACAAAATTTGTGATGATTCTATGAATTTTATTTTTCTATAAATTTCTTTATTTTCTCTTTACAGGTTCAAAACTAGTCAAAATAATCGAACAATCCCAGCAGATTACACTTTAATAGCGATACATATTTATAGTTGCCTCAACTTTAAAACCAATATGCAATACCTTTATCACAACTGCAGGACTTCATCTTTTAGAAATTTCGATTAGGTCAATCTTCATATTATCCCAATCCTTTCCGAGCAAACAGATCGGATCGGGCATTTCATCGACAATCGAAAAACTCCGAAAGGTGCGAATCAAGTTTTCCGCATCATGGTCCCATTCATGCCGTTGGGCGTGTAGGTTCAACATCTGTTCAAAAGTGTATTGTCTTAATAGATAATGGGGACGTTCCGCCCGTCTGTGCTGCATGAGCAGGACGATAAGCAATTAGCTATTGTCAAAGGAATTCGGGCGATGATTCGCCTGTCGGCAGTTTGCTCTCAGTATTTACACCGGAGCCGGATCAGCACGATGCCAATGAGCCGATGCCGAAAAAACGTAAGAAGGAAAAACAGAGGTGAGGGAGGCAGGTGTAAACATTGGATCTACTTATAATTAGTTTCAGAGGACTTGTATATAGAATTTTATTAGTAACTTTGGCGTAAACTATTTAGAATTGAGGTAGTAATCCCTAATTAAATAGTTATTATGTCTATTCACGTATCTACGAATAAATTTATGGATGTAAAATTTATAGCACAAGGATTAGATCCAGAACGTAGCCACCCAATTGGTGGCATAATAATAGATGCATTAAATCAGGACGAGTATAATACTTTTTCTGCTTTTGTTGCCTTTGCAAGTACTGGCGGAATTGAAAACATTAAAGATCAACTTGTCGCTTTTAAAAATAGAGGAGGTAATATTCGATTGTATATCGGCATTGATTTGCACGGTACATCAAAAGAGGCTCTCTACAAATTGATTGAACTTAATCTTCCTACTTATATTGTTTTTTCTCCTAATGAAATTGTATATCACCCTAAAGTATATACATTTGAAGGTGATAATAGAAATATGATAATTGTTGGATCGTCTAATCTTACAACCTCTGGATTATTTCAAAATATTGAAGCATCTGTCTGTTTTTCATATGCAGAGGAGGATGAGCAAGGTCGAGAGCTCGTGTCCGATATATATGATCATTTTAACACTTTGCTTTCAAGAGAATCTACATGTTGTCAGGAATTAAATGTAGATATTATCGACTTATTGGTACGAAATAAAGTGGTGTTATCTGAGTCAGAAAGTAGATCTATTTCTAATAAGCTTGCTTCTGATAATACGTCTGTTCCAACATCTGACAACGAAGAATTATTAAATGCTTTCAAAAAAATAAAAATAAGTCGTCCGCCTAAAGGGCATAAAAAAACTATTAAACAAGAAATAATCATCCCGGATATTAATGCGACTGTAGATTCTCATGTCGTACATAACATTTCTGAAATCGCAGTCAATAGTATGTGGATCGAAACAGGACAAATGACAGGCGCTTCCAGAAATATATTAGACTTGTCGAAAAAAGGGAAGCGAGACAATATCAATAAATTCGGTAGCGTTGAGTTTTTTGGGTTAGAAAAGGATGCTGTTGATAAAAGTCTAGATATAGACATTATTTACAATGATCGAATTTATAGAG
>UQKD01000025.1 GCA_900541585.1 uncultured Alistipes sp. | reverse complement strand
AAGGACTTCGAACGATTTTGGATTAATGCAAGGCGGCTTATTTCGGATGGTTACGAATAACCGATCGTATTGAGGCTCTGGTAGAGTTCGAACGAACGGTCTGCCGCGAGATGCAGATAGATACTCCGCGGCAGTTCCTGACTGCCGTTCCATTGGGAAAGCACCCAACTGCCTGCCTCAAAAACAGGCCCGTCCACAGGAGGTTTTTCCGGCTCCTCGGAGTCCTCTTTACTGCCACAACCCACAGCCAATACGACGGCAAGTGCCGCAGCAAAAAATTTCAATCCGATTTTCATTGAGTGCATCCCACCCGCATCTGATCCTTACGGAGTCGGATTTACAAATATAGGAATTCGAATTCAAAATTCCAAGCCGGAATGCGAAAATCCCCGGAGGCAGACGAAACGGGCGGCCGTTGGCATAAAAAATGCACGTTCCGGACTGCGGCTTTTCCCCCCGGCAAAACATTATGAAACTGCGTCTCGGTCTGATACTTCTGTTATTCGTGGCATCGGCAGGCATCCTCGTCTGGCTGTACTACGCAGCGACGCGCGAACCCCGGTCCCCGAAAGGTTCGCCGTGGGCCGAAACGCTCGCCGACTTGGACGCCTGCTGCCGCCGCAAACATGTCAAATCGGTGCAGTACGACCATTTCGCGGACATCGCGGCCGACGAGAAGCGTCACACGGCCGAACGGCTGTTCCGGGCCATGGCCTTCTCCGAGCGGTTGCAGGAGAATAACTGCGCGACGGCGATCCTCCGTCTCGGAGGCCATTATACGCCCCCGGGGAAGATCGTCATCTTCGGCGGCACGACCGACGGCAACATCGAACGGAGCATCGCCTACGAACGGCAGGCCTACGCCGGGCGCGGCGGAGCCGACATCCGCCGGGCGATGGAGCGCGGAAACCGCTATGCGGCGCGCATGCTGACCTGGGCCGCGGCGGGAGACATGCGGAACATCGTCCTGATGGGACACTGCCGGCAGGAGGACCGCAACGCCCCCGATACGGGCCGGTTCGCAGTCTGCCCGAACTGCGGCAGTCTCTATACGTCGGAATACGTCGACTGTTACTGTCCCGCCTGCCTGACCGGCAGTGACCGGTTCGTAAAATTCGAATAGCCCCGCGACTTTTGTCGTCAAAAGGGTCTTCAAAACCATCCGCATGCCACTCTCCACGGGATTGCCCGATACCCAGATGTTTCCGATTTCAGAGGAGCGGGGGTTGCGCTCAAACGAAGCGAGGCGCTAACGGGCTGTATCGGAATACGTCCCATTCGCGCCCCGCGGGTGCAAGGGCAAAGATGCCCTGTAAAATCGGAAACTACTCTTCGTCGGTCTCCTTCATGGTGTGGTAGACGTTCACCACGTCGTCGTCCTCTTCGAGTTTCTCGACCAGTTTCTCGACCGATTCGCGGCCTTCGGCGTCAAGTTCCTTCACGTCGGTGGGGATACGCACCGATTCGCCCGAAACGATCTCGAAGCCCTTGTCGTCGAGCCACTTCTGGATGGCTCCGAACGATTCGTAGGGCGCGTAAACCGTGATGCCGTCCGCCTCGGGGTAGAACTCGTCGACCCCCAGGTCGATCATCTCCAGTTCGAGCTCCTCGGGATCGACACCCTCGGCGGCGCGGAACTTGAAGACGCATTTGTGGTCGAACAGGAAGCCCACCGAGCCGCTGTTGCCCAGCGTACCGCCGCATTTGTTGAAATACATGCGCACGTTGGCCACGGTGCGGTTGGTGTTGTCGGTGGCGGTTTCGACGAGGAACGCGATGCCGTGAGGGCCGTATCCTTCGTAGATCACCTCCTTGTAGTCGGCGGCATCCTTCTCGGTGGCACGCTTGATGGCTCGTTCGATGTTCTCCTTGGGCATGTTCTCGGCCTTGGCGTTCTGGATCAGAATGCGCAGGCGGGTGTTGCCCGACGGGTCGGAGCCTCCGGCCTTGACGGCGATCTCGATCTCTTTACCCAACTTGGTGAAGGTGCGGGCCATGTGACCCCAGCGTTTCATTTTTCGCGCTTTGCGATACTCAAAGGCTCTTCCCATAAGATTATCGTTTTTTCGGATTTTTTCTTTCGTGGTGCAAAGGTATAAAATTCGGAGTTAAAAATTAAAGATTAAAAATTAAAAATTACTTTTGTAGCGTACAAAAACACCGGAATCATGGAAATCAAGAGTCGTTTCGACCATTTCAACATCAACGTAACGGACCTCGACCGCAGCATCGCCTTCTACGACAAGGCCCTCGGGCTGCGGGAAACGGGCCGCAAAGAGGCCTCCGACGGAGGGTTCACGCTGGTCTACCTGGGCGACGGGCAAAGCCCCTTCCGCCTGGAACTCACCTGGCTGCGCGACCACGCCGCCGTGCCCTATGAACTGGGCGAGAACGAGAGCCACCTCTGCATGCGCGTGGCGGGCGACTACGACGTCGTGCGCGAGTACCACCGCGCGATGGGCTGCGTCTGTTACGAAAACCCCGACATGGGGCTCTACTTCATCAACGACCCGGACGACTACTGGATCGAAATATTACCCCTGAAATAGCCATGCAGACGCAAACCGAAATGCAGAAGGAGGTCGACGAGGCCGTGCGCACGATGCGCGCGGGCGGCATCATCCTCTACCCCACCGACACGGTCTGGGGACTGGGCTGCGACGCCACTTCCGCCGCCGCCGTGGAGCGGATATACAAGCTCAAGCGGAGCGTGAACAAAAAATCGATGCTCGTGCTGTGCGCCTCGGCCGACATGATCGTCCGCTACGTCGACAAGGCCCCGGGAATCGCCTTCGAGGTGATGGAACTGGCCACATCGCCCCTGACGGCCATCCTGCCGGGAGCCTCGGGGCTTGCCGAAAACCTCATTCCCGACGAGGGGACGCTCGGCGTGCGCATCCCCGACCACGAATTCTGCCGCCGGATGCTCCGCGCCCTGGGGCGGCCCATCGTCTCGACCTCGGCCAACATCTCGGGCGAAGCGACGCCCGTGGGATTGCAGGACGTCTCCCGCGAGATCATCGACGGCGTGGATTTCGTCGTCAACCCCCGTTTCGAAGGCAAACCGACCCGCAAGGCGTCGTCGATCATCGCGTTCGGCGAAGGCGGCGAGGTGAAAATCATCCGCGAATAAGATGGCGCGCACGCTCGAAACCCCCATTCAGAAACGGTTTTCCGACATAGACCCCTTCCAGCACGTGAACAACGTCTCGCAGCAGATGTATTTCGACGTGGGCAAAATGGAATATTACGAAAAGGTGTTGGGCGCGGAGGTGCTGCTCGCAGACCTGCACATCCTCACCGTCTCGACCTCGACCTCCTACCTGGGGCAGGTGCGGATGCACGATCCCGTGCGGGTGACGACCACCTGCGAACGGGTGGGAACGAAGAGCCTGACGCTCTTCCAGCAGCTGTTCGCCGGCGGCGAGCTGCGCAGCGAAAGCCGCTCGGTAATGGTCGTCTTCGACTTCGCACGCCAGCGGAGCGAGCCGGTTCCCGACGCCTGGCGCGAACGCCTGCTGGCCGATTAGTGCTCCAGCCGTCCGTCGCCGCGCAGTTTCGGCAGGCCGTGGCGGACGTAATACTTATAGCCTATCACCACGAGGATGACACCCGCGAAGATAAAAACCGAGGCGGTGATGTTCGCGGCGTCGAAATGCGCCTGTCCGCGCGTAATGGCCAGAATGCCCGCGATCACGGGCTGGATATAGCGGTAGAGCGCCGTGTGTACCGAGGTCAGTTTCTCCGTGCCGCGGTAAAGCAGGTACATGGGCAGGACGGTTCCCAGAATGAGGATATACCCCAGTTCGGCCTGCGCATGCAGCAGAAGCCGCAGGAACGGCACGTGGTCGATGTATTTCCAAAAGAAGGGCGCCGTTATGGCCAGCCCGATGATGTAGTACCACCCCATCACGACCAGCGTGCCCAACTTCTCCAGCTGCGGCTTGATAATCACAGTATTGACGGCGATGGCCACCACGGCCGCCAGCACGAACAGGTTGCCCTGCGCACGGCTGCCGTGCGTGAGCGAAAAGCCGTCGCCGAGAATCAGGATTCCGGCACCGGCGAGCGCGCAGACCACCCCCACGACCCGCGCTCTGATATATTTGCGCGGGTGCATCAGGTGGTCCATGATCAGCGTGAAGGCCGGACCGAGCGTGGCGATGACCGAGGCGTCGATGGGCGTGGTGTAGGACGATCCCCAGAGCAGCATGTACATCCAGCCGTAGACGATCAGCAGCGTGACGATCAGAATGTTGCCCGCATCGCGCCACGTGATGCGGTAGGAGTAGCGGGAGAAAATCGCGAAGGGGATGAAGAAAACAGCCGCCGAAAGTACCTGCAACATGAATATCTGCTGGAAATCGAGGTAATTGCGCGTGAGAGAGACGTAGAACGAGAAATTCGCTCCGAAAAAAACGTTGGCGAAGACCAGGTCGAGATTATAGCGCGTTTTGCTCACTAAAAGGGAACCGGGCAATTATCGCACCGAATTTTACCGTATATTTGCCCCGGCTAAAAGCCGGGATTTAAGGGCAGAGGCAAGAATCGCGGTCCGGAGACTAATCGGCGCTTCGCCCCATTTAGATCCCGCTCCTTAAGCGGGTCATGAAGATGGACAAAGGAAAACTGAAAGGACATGCGGCCCTGTGGGTCGCCAACATCGTCTGGGGACTCAACGCCCCGATCGGCAAAAGCGTGCTCTGGTCCGAGACCAATCCCGGAGGGGTAAGCCCCTTCGCGCTGAGCGTCTACCGCATGGTGGGCGCCGCGCTGCTGTTCTGGACGGTCTCGCTGCTGCTGCCGCGCGAACGGGTCGCCCCGCGCGACATCGTGCTGCTGCTCCTGGCCTCCGTCTTCGGCATTCAGCTCAACCAGATGCTGTTCCTGTGGGGACTGTCGCTCACCTCGCCCATCGACACGTCGATCATCGCCACGGTGGTCCCCGTGCTGACGATGGTGCTGGCGACGCTGTTCCTGCGCGAGCCGATCACGTGGCTCAAGGCCGGGGGCGTCTTTCTGGGATGCGCCGGGGCGCTGATCCTGATTCTCGTGAGCCAGCACGGCGCAGGCCACACGTCAAGCGTCACGGGCGACGTACTGTGCATCGTCAGCGCCGTCAGCTACGCCACATACCTCACGGCCTTCCGCAACGTGATCGTCCGCTACTCGCCCGTGACGACAATGAAGTGGATGTTCCTCTTCGCCGCCATAGTCGCCGTGGTGATCTACTACCGTCCGCTGACCGCGGTCGACTACGCCGGGCTGGCGCCCCGGACCTGGGCCGGAATCGGCTACGTCGTGGTCTGCTCCACGTTCCTCTCCTACCTGATGGTTCCCATCGGCCAGCACCACCTGCGGCCCACGGTCGTGTCGATGTACAACTACGTGCAGCCCGTCGTGGCGGTGCTGTTCACCGTGGCGATCGGCCTCGACACGTTCGGATTCACCAAGGCCGGAGCCGCGCTGTGCGTTTTCGCGGGGGTATGGCTGGTGACCAAGTCGAAATCCCGGGCGCAGCTCGACGCCGACCGGCTGAAAGGCGGCAATTAGAAACCCGGGCGGCGGCTTCAGACTCCCGTTCCGCGCCCCGCGCACAAAACGGAACCGCCCCTGAAAAGCATCGCAGCCGAATAGCCGGGGCGGACACTCCCGGAACCAAAAGGCGAACCCCGCGGGGTTCGCCTCATTTCTGCACCGGGATCAGTCCCCGTTCGGCCGCCAGCCGCTCCATCAGGGCGTAGGCCGCATCGTAATCGTTGGGAATTTCGCCGTCGAGAATGGCGTTCTTGATAATCTCCTTCATGTCGCCGATCACACGTCCCGGGCCGATGCCGTAGGTCTCCATGATCAGCTCGCCCGTGATCGGAGGCTGGAAGTTGCGGACGCGGTCGCGCTCCTCCAGGTCCTTCATCTTGCGGCGCACCAGCTCGAAATTCGAAAGGTAACGTTTCACTTTGGCGTCGATGCCCGAGGTGATGTCCGCCTCGCAAAGGGTCATCAGCGCCTCCACGTCGTCGCCCGCCTCGAACAGCAGCCGGCGCACGGCCGAGTCGGTCACGAGGTCCTCCGAGAGGATGATGGGCCGCAGGTGGAGGAACACGAGCTTCTGCACGAACTTCATGTGCTCGTTGAGCGGCAGTTTCAGCTGGCGGAAAATCGCCGGGACCATCTTCGAACCGAGCACCTCGTGGCCGTGGAAGGTCCAGCCCACACGGGGGTCGTAGGCCTTCGTGAGCGGCTTGGCGATGTCGTGCAGCACGGCGGCCCAGCGCAGCCACAAATCGCCGCTGCGGCGCGCCACGTTGTCCAGCACCTTGAGCGTATGGATGAAATTGTCCTTATGGGCGTGACGGCCCCGCTTCTCCACCCCTTTGAGGTTGTGCATCTCGGGGAAAATCCGCTCCAGCAGTCCGGTGAGTTCCAGCAGTTCGAAGCCCATCGAAGGGACGGGCGAAAGGACGATCTTGTTGAGTTCGTTGACGATGCGTTCGCGCGAGACGATGCGGATGCGTCCGGCGTTGCGGCGGATCGCCTCGAAGGTCTCCTCCTCGATGGTGAAGCCCAGCTGCGCGGCGAATCGGACGGCGCGCATCATGCGCAGGGGGTCGTCGGAAAAGGTGACGTCGGGATCGCACGGCGTGCGGATGATACACTCCTCGAGGTCCGACATCCCGTCGAAAGGATCGACCAATTCGCCGAACGTGGCCCCGTTCAGCGACCACGCCATGGCGTTGATCGTGAAGTCGCGCCGCCGCTGGTCGTCCTCCAGCGTGCCGGGTTCGACCTCGGGTTTGCGCGAATCGCGGGTGTAGGACTCCCTGCGCGCCCCCACGAACTCGACTTCGACACCCCGGGCGCGGACCATCGCCGTGCCGAAGGTCTTGAAGACCGAAACCTTCGCCTTCAGTTCGCGCGCGAGCGCCTCGGCCAGCGCAATGCCGCTGCCCACGACCACCACGTCGATGTCGGTCGAGGGCCGCCGCAGGTAGTGGTCGCGCACGTAGCCGCCGACGACGAAAGCCTGCACGCCCTGCTCGTCGGCAAGGCGCGAAATCCGCCGGAATATGGGATTCGACAACGGCACGCGGCTACTTCACGTGTTGTTTGATCGCATCGCGCCACACCACGTAACCCTCGCCCGTCAGATGCAGGCCGTCGTTGGTGTAACGCTTGTCCAGCCGCCCCTCGTGGTCGGCCAGCGCCCCCCAGACGTCGAGGTAGGTGACTTCCTTCTCGTCGCACAGCGTTTCGAGCCGCTTGTTCAGCGGCACGATCAGACGGCCGTGCTCGTAGTGGTTCTTAAACTTGGCGAAAGACTCGCCGTTGACGGGCAGCACGCTCTGCACGTAGATTTTCGTCCAACGCGACTCGGACTGGAAACGGTCGATGAGCCGGGCCACGTTGGCCACGATCTCGTCGGGCGAAACGCCGGCCGCCAGGTCGTTGACGCCGATCATCAGAAACAGTTTCTTGGGATGCCCCCCGACGATCGGGTCGAGACGGTCGAGCAGCCACCCCGAGCGGTCGCCGCTGATACCGCGGTTCTTGACGTGGCGGTTGTTGAACAGTTCGGCCCACTCGCAGCCGTCGGTGATCGAGTTGCCCAGGAACACGATGTCGCTCGAATAGACCGGGAGCACCTCGAAAAGGCTGCGCCGCTGGCGGTTGTATTCGCTCTGCGCAAAGGCCGTGCCTACGGCGAACAGCGCGGCGGCAAGGATCAGGATGCGTTTCATAGTCGTCAGATTTTAAGTTCGCGCCGGTAGAGCTGCACGGTGTTTTCCAGTCCGTAGTAGAGGGCGTCGCAGATCAGCGCATGGCCGATCGACACCTCGTCGGTCCACGGAATGCGTTCGACGAACCAGCGCAGGTTCTCCAGCGAAAGGTCGTGGCCGGCGTTCAGCCCCAGCCCCTGCCGGCGTGCCTCCTCGGCAGCGGCCAGATAGGGGGCGACGGCCCGCTGCGGGTCGTCAGGATATTCGCGCGCATAGGCTTCGGTGTAGAGCTCCACGCGGTCGGCGCCGCAGGCCTTCGCTCCGGCGACCATCTCCGCCACGGGGTCCACGAAAACCGAGACCCGGATGCCCTTCTCGTGAAAACGCTTCGTCACATCGGTCAGGAAAGCACGGTTGGCCAGGGTGTCCCACCCGGCGTTCGAGGTGATGGCGTCGTGGGCGTCGGGAACCAGCGTCACCTGCGCAGGGACCACCTCCAGCACCAGGTCGATGAAACTCGGGATGGGGTTGCCCTCGATGTTCAGTTCGGTCGTGAGCACCCGTTTGAGGCCGCGCACGTCGTCGTAACGGATATGCCGCGCATCGGGACGCGGGTGAACCGTGATGCCCTCGGCGCCGAACCGCTCGATGTCCAGCGCAGCCCGGACCACGTCGGGCAGATTGCCGCCCCGCGAATTGCGCACCACGGCGATCTTATTGATGTTAACGCTTAATTTCGTCATAATTTTTACGCTGTTTCACGGAATACGGGATGCGATCCGGACAAGCTCAAATAAATTTGGCGCATCGCTCACCTTTCCGTATATTTGCCGGTGATATGCCACGTCCCGGCGCCTTGCCGGGCCGAAAAGGCCCCGGATCGTTCCGGCGTGGTAAAGTTACTCATTTTTTCGAAACTCCGCCGATGAAAATCATACTTTTTTCCCGCGCGCAGATCGCCCACACCCCCGAGGAGATCCGCCAGCTGATCGGAACGATCGGAGCCTTCGGCTTCGATTACGCCGTCAACGAGGAGTTTGCGCCCCTGGTGCGGCAGGCCACGGGAACGGCGCTTCCGCCCGAAAGGATCTACGGCCGCTACATCGGCAAACAGCCTGCCGAAACCGTCATGGTCTGCTACGGAGGCGACGGAACGCTGCTCGAAGGGGTGCACCGTCTCTGCGGCGCGCCGATTCCCGTCATGGGCATCAACGCCGGCCACCTGGGCTTTCTGACCAGCGCCCCGAGCAACGGACTGAACCTGATCTTCCGCGAGATAGCCGAAGGAAACATCGCGACCGAACCGCGCTCGATGCTGCGCGTCACGGGCGAATTCGCCCGGCAGCCCGAATCGCAGCTGGCGCTCAACGAATTCACCGTGCAGCGCCACGGCGCGGGAATGATCTCGGTGGAGACCTACGTCGACCGGCAGATGGTGGCCACCTACCACGGCGACGGGGTGATCGTCTCGACGCCCACCGGGTCGACGGCCTACTCGCTCAGCGCCGGAGGTCCCGTCGTGGCCCCGACGTGCCAGTGCCTGGTCATCTCGCCCCTGGCGCCCCACAACCTCACGATGCGCCCGGTGGTGATCCCCGACACGGGTGTCATCACGCTCAATGTGGACGCCCGCCGGGCCGACGCCTTCGTCACGCTGGACAACCGGACCTACCCCGTTTCGCACGGCGCGTCGTTCACCGTGGAGCGCGCCGAACAGACGATTTTTTTGGCCGTGCCGCACAATATATCATTTTACGACACGTTACGGAATAAGATGATGTGGGGAATCGACATCCGCAGTTAATCATTTATCGCATTTTTCCACAAGTTAATAGAATTTTCCCTATATTTGTGCCCTAATATGAGCGATCAGAAACGCATACCGCAACACGTCGCCATCATCATGGACGGCAACGGCCGCTGGGCCGAGTTGCGCGGCAAGGAGCGTTACGAAGGCCATGCGGCGGGCGTCGAACCCGTGCGGGCGTCGTTGCGCGCTGCGGCGCGCTGGGGTGTGAAGTACCTGACGCTCTATGCGTTCTCGACCGAGAACTGGGGACGGCCCGCGGAAGAGGTGGACTCCCTGATGGAGCTTTTCTGCAAAAGCGTCGTCAACGAAACGCCCGAACTGGTCCGCCAGGGCGTCGAGGTGCGCATGATCGGCGACCGGAGCCGTTTTTCCGAGAAGGTGCAACGCTACCTGGCAGAAGCCGAGGAGCGAACCGCCGGAGGACGGACGCTGACGCTGATCCTGGCGCTCAACTACTCGTCGCGCAGCGAAATAACGCACGCCGTGCAGCAGATCGCGCGGCGCGTGGAGGCCGGCCAGATCGCCCCGTCGGAGATTTCCGAGGGCACGATCAGCACCGCGCTCTACACGGCCCCCTACCCGAACCCCGACCTGATCGTCCGCACCAGCGGCGAACAGCGGTTGAGCAACTTCCTGCTGTGGCAGGCCTCCTATGCCGAACTGTGGTTCCCAGAAGTGCTGTGGCCCGACTTCACGGAGGAGGAGTTCGACCGCGCGGTGGAGGAATACGCACGGCGCGATCGCCGCTTCGGACTGGTTAAATAGATGACTTTACTAGATTTAAATAGATGAATTATTCCGGTAAGATATTCACGGCAGCAGCTGCCCTCGTGCTTTGCTGCTCGAATATATTCGCCCAGGAGCAGAATCCGCAGGACACGACGGCGGCTCCGAAGCCTGCGATTTCAGAAAACGCCCCGATGTTCCGAAGCGAGGGCGAACCCAGGCTCTATTACATCCGCAACGTCAACGTCCACGGCGTGCAATACCTCAACCCCGAGATCCTCAAGTCGTCGGCCGGACTGATCGCAGGCGACTCGGTCTACCTGCCGAGCAACTTCATCTCCAACGCCATTTCACGGCTCTGGAGCCAGCGGTTTTTCTCGGACGTGAAGATCGGCGCCGAGATCGAGGGCGACAGCCTCGACCTGGAGGTGCTCCTCAAGGAGCGTCCCCGTGTCTACAACTGGGAATTCGAGGGCATTTCGAAGGGCAAGAAGAAGGACCTGCTGGAAAAACTCAAGCTCAAGCGCGGCAGCGAACTCTCGGACTACGTCATCGACAAGAACAAGAAACTCATCCATAACTACTGGGCCGAAAAGGGATTCCGCAATACGGAGGTGGACGTGCGCATCGACAACGACACGCTGCGCCCGGGACAGGCCGTGACGGTGACCTTCCTGATCGACCGCAAGGACAAAGTGAAGATCGGCAAGATCAACTTCGTCGGCAACGAGCAGTTCAACGACAAACGCCTGCGCCGCACGTTCAAAAAGACCCACCAGAAATCGATCAACTTCTTCAAGGGGGCCAAACTCAACGAGAACGACTACGAGGCGGACAAGGAGCTGCTGATCGACTTCTACAACTCGCGGGGCTACCGCAACGCCACCATCGTACGCGACTCGATCTACCCGATCAACGAGAAACGGCTGGGCATCGACCTCGAAGTGTCGGAAGGCAACAAATACTACATCCGCAACGTCTCGTGGGTGGGTAACTCGGTCTACGAAACCGAAGGTCTGCAACAGATGTTCGGCGTCAAGAAGGGCGACATCTACGATAAGAAGACGATGCACAAGCAGCTGGGTATCGGCAAGGAGACCGATCCCGAAGCGGCATCCGTGTCGTCGCTCTACCAGAACGAAGGCTACCTGATGTCGCAGATCGAACCCGCCGAGACGATCATCGCCCCCGACTCGATCGACATCGAGGTCAAGGTCTTCGAAGGCAAGCAGTTCACCATCAACGAAGTCGGCATCACGGGCAACCAGCGCGTCGACGACGAGGTGATCCGCCGCGAGCTGGACACCCGTCCGGGAGAACTCTACAACCGCGCGCTGCTGATGCGCACCATCCGCCTGCTGGGTTCGATGGGACACTTCAACCCCGAGGCCATCATGCCCGACATCAAGCCCGTTTCGAATGAGCTGGTGAACGTCAACTGGCCCCTTGAGGAGCAGGCTTCCGACCAGTTCAACATCGCCGGCGGCTGGGGTTCGGGAACCTTCGTAGGCTCGGTCGGCATCACGCTGAACAACCTCTCGATCAAAAACACCTTCAAAAAAGGCGCATGGCGTCCCTACCCGATGGGCCAGAACCAGCGGCTTTCACTCTCGGCGCAGACCAACGGTACGTATTACAAGGCCTTCGCGTTCAGCTTCACCGACCCCTGGATGGGCGGCAAGAAACCCAACTCGTTCACCCTCTCGGCGCACTTCTCGGAGCAGAACAACGCCTATTACGTATGGCAGACCAGTACGCAGTACTTCCGGACCTACGGCGTCGCAGCCGGTCTGGGCAAGCGTCTGAACTGGCCCGACCCCTATTTCACGTTCTACGCCGAAGCCAGCTACGAACGCTATGCGCTGAAAAACTGGTCGTCGTTCGTGATGACGAACGGCGCGGCCAACCTGGCATCGATCAAGCTGGTGTTCGGCCGCAATTCGGTCGACCAGCCGATCTACCCGCGCCGCGGTTCGGAGTTCAGCGCCTCGGTGCAGGCCACGCTCCCCTACTCGCTCTGGGACGGCAAGGACTACAAGAAACTGGAGCAGATCGCCAACAGTTCCAGCTCGACCACCGCAGAGGCCGACCGGGCCAACCAGGAGCGCTACCGCTGGGTGGAGTTCCACAAATGGCAGTTCAAGGCGCAGTGGTTCCAGTCGTTCCTGAAAAACTCGAACCTCGTGCTGATGCTCAAGGCCGAAATGGGATACCTCGGCAGCTACAACAAGTATAAGGTTTCGCCTTTCGAACGTTACGAAGTCGGCGGCGACGGCATGTCGGGATACAATATATACGGTATCGACATCATCGCGATGCGCGGTTACGAGGACGGCGCGCTCGACCCGGGAAGCAACTACTCGCGCGGCTACAACAAATACACCGCCGAACTTCGCTACCCGATCATCCTCAAGCCTTCGTCGCAGATCTACGTGCTGGGATTCCTCGAAGGCGGTAACGCCTTCGACTCGTGGAAGAAGTTCTCGCCCTTCAAGATCAAGCGTTCGGCCGGTTTCGGCGTCCGCCTCTACCTCCCCGTGGTGGGTATGCTCGGCATCGACTGGGGTTACGGATTCGACGCTCCGGCCAACTCCTCGACCAAGAGCGGCAGCCAATTCCACTTCGTCCTGGGACAACAATTTTAACAGGAGCCGAACGGCCGCCCCTGCGGACCGGTGTTCAAAATCCCCTGAATCCCCTTTGCCAAAGGGTGTTCAAATAAAACGGGGCGTGGCAATAAATTTGAAAGAAAAGAGTTATATTTATAGCAGAAATCCGGAAAACCGGCTGAATATTAACTTAAAAACAACAGGAATATGAAACGGCTGATTTTAATTGCGGCATTCATTCTGACGGCAGGGACACTCGCGGCACAGAACTACATAATCGTCAACAGCGAGAAAGTGTTCAAATCGATCGACGCCTACAATACGGCTATTTCCGACCTGGATAAGCTCGCCAAGCAGTACCAGGACCAGGTAGACGCCAAGTTTGCCGAGGTCGAGGCGCTTTACAACAATTACGTGAGCCAGAAAACCTCGCTCTCGGCCGCAGCGCGCCAGACCCGCGAAAACGCCATTCTGAACAAGGAGAAGGAGGCGCAGGAGTATCAGGAAAGCCTGTTCGGGCAGGAAGGCACGCTGATGAAGAAACGCATCGAGATGATCTCTCCGATCCAGAAACGGGTCTTCGCCGCCATCGAGACCTACGCCAAGCAGGCAGGCGCCGACCTGGTGCTCGACTCGGCGAACAACCCCACGCTGCTCTACACCAACCCTTCGGTAGAGCGAACGCAGCAGGTGATCGACGCACTCAAAAAATAACCGACATCAAAACATTAACTGATAAAACTGTATGAAAAAAGCAATCAAACTGACCCTTGCGGTTGTGCTGGTGATGGGCTCCACATCGCTCTTCGCCCAGAAATTCGGACGCATCAATACCCAGGAAATCATCATGGCGATGCCCGAGACCAAGACGATGCAGGAAAACATGGACACCTTCGCCAAGGAATTGTCGGACAACATCGAGACGATGAACGTCGAATTCAACACCAAACTGCAGGATTTCCAGAAAAACTACAACACCTTCAGCGACGCCATCAAGGAGGTGAAGGAGAAGGAGCTGAACGATATGCAGACCCGTACCCGCGAGTTCCAGGAGCGCGCACAGCAGGATTACCAGAAGAAACAGAACGAACTGCTCGCCCCGATCATCGACAAGGCGAAAAGCGCCATCGACAAGGTAGCGGCCGCAGGCGGATTCCTGGTCGTGTTCGACACTTCAACGGGATCGCTGGCCTATTTCGACGAAGCTACGCTGACGGACGTTGCACCCGCCGTGAAGAAGGAACTGGGCATCACCGACGCCCCCGCAGCAGCAGCACCTGCCGCCAAATAAATCTTCATGCGGAGCATCCGCCGACAGACCATCGAGCGCCGACCTTACGGGTCGGCGTTTTCGTTTTCATGGACCGGCAGGTCGAAAAGCGCGCGGTAGTGTTCATAAAGTCGAAGAATCGGACTTTTTGAATGATAACCAGCGGATTATTATTATATTTGTCGAAATTCAAGCGAAACAATGAACAAGACAAAATCAGAAATGCCGATATCGAGTTTTACCCTGAACGAACTCGTCACAATGGCCGGAGGCGAAAGGCGTCCGGGAATTATGGGCGAATGCATCGCCGCAAACAGCGCATCGGAAATGGAGATATTCCGGTTCCCGAGCCGCCTCGACGCTTTCATTATCGGCGTCGGAACCGAAGGCGAGACCTCCCTCACGTCAAACCTGCAGGAGTTCCGGCTCAAAAAGAATTCGCTCTTCATCTTCAACCCGAAGGACATCCTGCAAGTGCAATCCAACGACCGTTTCAAAGCCCATCTTATCGTCATCACACCGGATTTCCTCAAGCGCATCAACATCGACACCAAACGCATGATGCCGCTTTTCCTGCAATTCGGCTCGCTCCCCTGCATGGAACTCACGCACGCCGAAAGCCAGTCGCTCCGGAGTTTTATCTCAATGGTCGAGCAGGAGCTGAAAGGCCCGGAGACCGATTTTTCGAGCGAGATCATCGGCGGGCTGATCGCCGCGACGATCCACAAGGTCGGGGACATCCTGACCCACTACCTCACGGAACACCCCGAGGTCGACAGCCCGATGCACAACCGTGCGGAGGAGTATTTCAAGCAGTTCACCGAACTGCTCGGCGAACACTACAAACACGAACGCAGCGTGGGATTCTACGCCCGGCAGCTGTGCATCACGCCCAAATACCTCACCACGCTCATCAAGCGCATCAGCGGCAAATCGGTATCGGAATGGATCGACAGCTACGTGATCCTCGAAGCCAAGACGCTGCTCAAATATTCGAACATGAGCGTGCAGGAGATCGCCTATTACCTGAATTTCCCCAACCAGTCGTTCTTCGGCAGTTACTTCAAGCGCAATGCCGGCATGTCGCCGTCGCAGTACAAGGCAAAGCAGTAAAGAGCTGAACGTTAAAACGGGTAACCCACGCCGAAGTTGAGCGCCGTGTTCTTCCACTTGAAATTGTGGATCCACCGCTCGCCCGAGGGGTTGTTGGGGTTGTGCAGCTGGATACCCCAGTCGAGACGCAGCACGGCGAACTTGATGTCGAAACGCAGGCCGAGTCCCGTGTTGAATCCCAGCTGTTTGTAGAAACGGTCGAAGCGGAAGACCGTATCCTCGGACTCCCCCGAATAGTGCCGGATATACCAGATGTTGCCCAGGTCGAAGAAGGTCGCGCCGTGGATCATGCCCCAGACCGGGAAGCGCAGTTCGAGGTTGGCCTCCAGCTTCACGTCGCCCGTCTGGACCGGAAAATCGTTGTGAGGATTGGCCACCGAACCCTGCCCGAGGGTTCGGGGCGTCCAGCCGCGCATGCCGTTGCTGCCGCCGCAATAGAACTGGCGGTCGAAAGGCACGGACGAAGAGTTTCCGTAGGCCATCGCCACGCCGCCGTAAAGCCGCCCCACCAGCGCCGTAGCGTCTCCCAACATGACTTTCCGGCTGACGCTCAAATCGGTGCGGAAATACTGCGAATACTCGATACCGAAAATCGTATACTGCTCCTTTCCCTTGGCCGGCGAGAAGAAGGCGTGCTCGACGGCATCGATCAGGTTGCCGGCGGTCTCGGCGTTGAAACGGATATTCGTGGCGTTTCCGCCGAGGTTCTTACGCTGGTTGTTATAGCCGTAGCCGAACGAAAGGCCGCCGATGAACTGGGTCTTGAAACTGTTGATCAGGTATTTGTTGGAGGTGTTGCCCAGGAATTCGGGATCGACCGGGCGCGTCATGTCGACCACGTTGATGTCGATCGGCCGCAGCGAGAAGGACGAATAGCGGCTGTTGGTCCACATGTAGGTAATGCCGGCGCTCGAAAGCGTACGGGCGTAATAGGGGCGGTCCTGGAAATTGATCGACAGTTCGACCTTGGTCTTCGGCTGGTTGACCGTGCGGAAACGGCCCGTGCGCCAAGGCACGAGGAACCGCGGGAAGGTCAGTCCGGTCGTGACGCCGAATTCGGTGGCCCGCTTGCGCTTGGCGTCGGGAGCCTTCATGAATTCGTAACCCGCCGTGAAGGAGAGGTCGAACGACTCGGCGCCGCGGAAAATATTGCGGTTCTGATAGCCGACGGTGGCTTTCAGACCGTAGAAACTCGACGTGGTGCTGCCTTCGAGGTCGACCTTGACGCTCTGCTTGAGCGTCGGCGTGCAGAGGATGTTGCACGCCAGGTAACCTTCGCGCGTGTAGAGCGTCTGCGTCGAGTCGGCCGAAGCGCCGATGAAGGAGACGATGTCGGTGACGTCGGCAGACCGGGGCTGCTCCTCGAAAGCGATCTTGGCGCTCTTGAAGTACCCCAGCGCCATCAGGTCGGAGTAGGCACGGTTGACCTGCGACGAATTGTAGACGTAGTTGGGATAGAGCGGCACGGCCTGCCGGAGCACCGAAGGACGCAAATTGGGACGTTTCTCGTAGATGATGTTCAGACCGCGGTAGTAGACCGTATCGAGCCGCGAAAGCAGCGTCGTGTCGGTCCGTGCGGCGGTGGGGTCGTAATCGGGGAAAATGTTGATCCGGTCGATACGGTAGACCATGTTGTTGTCCATCACGGGCAGTCCGCGTTCGTCGTAGCCCGTGAGGTACTGTTTGACGATCAGCCGCAGGTCGATCAGCCGCTCCTTCTCGAACATCCGCGCGGCGTAGGAGATGTTGTTGACCGAGAAATTGTAGTACCCCCGCTCCTTGAGGTAGGCGGCGATGCGCTCCCGCTCGGCATCGAGGACCGACACGTCGTAAATATCGCCCGTATGCAGCAGCGTATTGACGGTGTCGGGCAACACGATCTGTTCGAGGAAGTTGTCCTGGAACTCGTAGGAAACGGAGTCGATGCGGTAAGGCTCGCCCTGGCGCGTGCGGAAGGTGACCGTCGCACGCTTGCGGCGCGAAACGGTGTCGACCTCATAGGTCGCCTGCGAGGAGAAAAAACCCTTCGAGTCCATGTAGACCTTCAGGTTTTCGGCGCTCTTCTGGGTCAGCCCCATGTCCAGCGTCACGGGCGCCTGCCCGATCTTACGCTTCCAGTTGTTCCAGCGGTTGTCCTTCGCGGGGTCGGCCTGCTCGTAGAGCCAGACGTAGAAATTCGTCCCGAGGAAGCGTTTGTTGGGAGTCTGGCGCACGTACTTCTCCATGTCGGAAGCCGTGATGCGTTCCTTGCGGGGCGTGGACCGGTCGTCCTCGATCCGGACTTTTTGCAGGAAATATTCGCCTTCGGGAATGTGGCGCGTGACGCTGCACGCCGAGCACAGCAGGCCCAGCAGCGCAACGGCGAATATGCGACACGATCCCCGCACGGCGTCAGTTGTTGAAGAATCCTTTCTCTTTCAGAAGGGCGAAATAGGACTCCGAGATGGCGAGGTTGTCCTTGCGCACGTAACGCCGCTGGGTGAAGACCTTCGCCAGATTCGGGAGATCGTTCTCCGCCAGCAGGCGTTTGGTCAGCTCCGACTCTTCGCGCTCGGCCCACAGTTCGTCGATCTCGGCGGCCGTGTAATCGGTGTATTTCTCGTAGTGGACCACGGCTTCGAGCGGCAGGCGGTCGGTCAGTTCGGGCGACTCGTCGGGATAGCCCATGACCACGGTGGTGAGGGGAATGACCCCCTTCGGAAGTTCCAGAATCTGCGAAATGTCGCCCGCGGTGTAGATCGTCGTACCGAGGTAGCAGATGCCCAGCCCGTGCATTTCGGCCTCGACGCAGAGGTTTTGCGCGGCCAGCAGGGCGTCGGTCGAAGCGTTCAGGAACCACGCGAAGTTGTCGTAGGCGGGGTCGGCATCGCGCTGCTCGCACCACATCGTGAAGCGGTGAATATCGGCGCAGACGGTCACCACGCACGGAGCCTGGCGGACCATCGGCTGGTTGAAATGGCACGGCGCAAGTTTCTCGCGGAGAGCCTGATCGCGGGTCACCACCAGCGAATAAAGCTGCATATTGCCGCAGGTCGAGGCGCGCGAGGCGGCTTCGAGGCACTCGCGCAGCACCTCCTCGGGAATGGGCGTCGGGCGGAATTTACGTATCGAACGATGCTTGAAAAGCACACTTTTCATAAAGATCTGTTTTTTGAATCCTGGCATAAACAATACAATCCGCCCGCCGTTGCACGCCCGGGCGGATATTTTTCACAAAATTAGCAAAACTTTTAGAAGTTTTACTATTTTTGCCAAGACATAACCATTCAAAAAGTGCAGACGGCATTTGCAAAATACGAAGGCGCAGGCAACGACTTCATCCTGATCGACAACCGCGAAGGCGGCTTCACGCCCCGTGCGGAACTGATCGCAGCCTTGTGCGACCGTCATTTCGGCATCGGGGCCGACGGGCTGATGACCCTCGCCCGCAACGCGGAGATCGACTGTTCGATGCGTTATTACAACGCCGACGGATCGGAGGGAGAGATGTGCGGCAACGGCGCCCGCTGTTTCGCGCTTTTCGCCGAGCACCGGGGCATCGGCGGGGAGACCAAGTTCTTCGATGCCGCGGACGGGCTTCACACCGCCCGCATCCGCCGGCTGAAAGGCACTTCGGGAGAGATCGAACTGGGCATGACCGCCGTGCGGGAGATCCGCACGGGCGACGGCTGGTGGTTTCTCAACACGGGCGTCCCGCACTACGTCGAATTCGTCGACGAACTCGAAACGGTCGACGTTACCGGCCGCGGACGGGCCATCCGCCGCGACACGGCGCGCTTCCCGCAGGGCACGAACGTCAATTTCGTGCAGATCGCAGGCGACGGAGCGATCCGCATGCGCACCTACGAACGCGGCGTGGAAAACGAGACCCTCGCCTGCGGCACGGGAGCCACGGCCGCGGCCATCGTGACAGCCTTCGCGCGACAGCCCCACACGACCGATTTCCGCATCACCGTGCCCGGAGGTGTGCTTGCGGTACGGTTTTCGCATGAACAGGGAACACAAACCTATACGGACATCCGCCTGACGGGACCGGCGCGCCGCGTCTTCGAAGGAGTGTTCGACAGCGAAAATTTCTAAAACCAACCATTCATTTCCCCATGAGAACACAAAAGGGAATCCGCGAACACGACGCGGACGAACTTCGGAAAGCCAAACGTCTCGAACCGATACGCAAGAGCGGCAAGGAACGTCACGCGCTTTACAGCAGTTTTGCCGAAGAGGACGAAGAGGAGATCCTGCCCCTCAAACGCGAATCCGTCCTCGACTACCTCGACGAAGAGGAGGAATAAATCCGGATTCAATGACCGAAAAATTCATCATGGCAGGTCCCACCGCCCTGCACATCTGCGACTCCCAGAAAGGGGACAAATGCGTCGTGCTTCTGCACGGATACCTCGAATCGATGCTCGTCTGGGAGGATTTCGTTCCATTCCTCTACAAGGAACTCCGCGTGGTTACGTTAGACCTGCCCGGCCACGGCATCTCGGTCGTGACGGGCGAAGAGCATTCGATGGAGTTCCTCGCCGACACGGTGGCCGACGCCCTCCGGGCGCTGGGAATCCCCCGCTGCACGCTCGTCGGGCACTCGATGGGCGGCTACGTGGCCCTGGCCTTCTGCGAGCGCCATCCCGAAATGCTCGACGGGCTGGTGCTGTTAAGCTCGACGCCCAATGCCGACACGCCGGAGAAGGCCGGGAACCGCCGCCGCGAAATCGCCCTCGTAAAGGCCGGGAAAAAGGATGCGCTGGCCCGCGTGGCCCCCGAAGCGGGCTTCGCCGAGGACAACCGCACCCGGATGAAAGACTACATCGAGGACCTCACCGAACAGGTCGCGGTCACCGAAGACGAGGGAATCGTGGCCCTGCTCAACGGCATGATCGCCCGCAAGGACCGGAACGAAATGCTGCGCGCCTCGAAGGTTCCCCAGCTCTTCATCCTCGGCCGCAAGGACGGCTACATTCCGGTCGAAGCGGCCGAAAAGATGGTGGAAGGGCATCCGCAGGCCCGGGTCGTATGGCTCGAAAACAGCGGCCACATGGGATTCCTGGAAGAACCGGAAACCACGGCCCGGGCGATCCTCGATTTCGTCAACGGCAAATAGCGCCGTCCCGCTACTCGGCATAAATATTGAAGCTCTTCGGACGCTTCATCTGTTCGGTATAGACCCTGCCGAAACGGTCCGTCACGGTGATACGGAGGGTCGACACGGGACTTGACGCCTGCACGCTGAACAGGTGTCCCATTTTGTTGGCCGTGAACGACGGTCGGCTGCCCTTGTTCAGGCGCGGAATCGTATAGGTGATCAGGTGCAGGGGGTCGTACTCCCAGAGCCGCGTCACGGCGAGGGCGCCGCGCCCTTCCTCGGCCACCTCGATCTTCCACGCGGGGTCCCAGTTCCAGCAGTTGATGTAGACGCAGTTGTCGCTGCGCTGCCGGTCGAACGACTTTCCGTAGGCCTGCTGCGAGAACCAGTCGCGAATCGCGACCGGAGTGCCGTCGACCGTGATGGTCCTGTCGTCGAGATACGTCGCGGGATCGAGCCAGACCTTGTTCATGTCGTAGGTCCGGAACTGTATGTCGCGGTCAAGCCCCGTCCCCTTGTAATACCATGTCAAATCCTTGCCCTCCAGCTCGTAAACCCCATAGCCGCCCGGCGTTCCGTCCTTGCAGATATGACGGTCGGCATAGACGCCCGACCACCACCAGCAGGCACAGACGGCGCCCGTATTGTGGTCGATAACGGCATCCGTGAGCTGGCAGTTGCGGTTGTCATGGCTGTGTCCCGAGAGCACGTGAACCTCCGAAAAACCGTCGAAGCAGTCCAGCAGTTGTCCGGCACGCGCCTCGTCGTAATAGGTGTTCCCGAACGAGGCATTGGGATAGGCCAGCGGCGCGTGCACCAGAACGAACAGCGGGGCCGTCCGGTCTTCGACCAGCGCGAGGTCCTTTCGCAGCCACGCCAACTGGTCTTCGGTGACATAGTTCTTATAGGACTTGTCCCCGATCGTTCCGACGGCTCCGCCGTTGTTGATGTAGGCGATGTCGTCGAGGCAGACGAAGTGGGCTTTCCCGATATTGAACGAATAGTAGGTCGGCATCACCAGGTCGCGCCACTGCTGCGTGGCGGCCAGGTCCTCGGTGCAATACGGGTCGTGGTCGTGGTTGCCGATGCAGTGGAAAGCGACCGTATTGAGGTCCTTCATCTCGGTGACGAAATCGTTGAGCGTGAAATAGTTCTTATACCAGTACTCGTCCCACGCCAGGTCGCCCATCGTCAGGATGTAGACCGGGCGCTGTTCGGTCAGGATGAGGCGGTTGACGTCGTCGACGAAATCGCGGAACTGCTCCAGGTCGTTGTTGCGGCGCGCCAGGTGGTAGTCCGTGGAGGCGACCAGCACGCAGCGGTCGTTGTCCACGGGGCGGAGCGTAAAGTCGAACTGTTCGACCGAGAGGTTCGTCGCCATGAACCTGCGCGAAATCTGCGGAATGTTCATCACCGTCTCGGGCATGTACCCCGAAGGGGTCGAAATGAAGACGCGGCCCAGCGATTTGTCCGAATAGAGGTAATAGCGCCCCTGTGCGTCGGTCGTGACGACCTCGACGCCATCCGAAACGGCCACGCCGGGGAGCGGGTTGCCGTTCTTGTCCCGCACGACGCCCTTCACGTTCATGCCGGCGACGTCGGGCAGCTCTTCCAGCATGTCCGTATTGCGGATGCGGACGCTCACCCGACCGAGCCGCTGTTCCTGCTGCGCGCGCCGCACGACGGCCGCATAGGTTCCGTCGGGCAGTCCCCGCGGAATCGTCACCACGGCCTTGTCGGCCGCGGCCTCCATCGGCAGGAAATAGACCTTCACCGTGCCGCCGCCTTCAGCGACCAGCCGGAAGAGGTCCTCTTCGCCGAATCCGTGTCCGCGGACTTCGAAGGTATCCCCCACGGCGGCCACGATCTCATCGCCTGGCAGTCCGACATCGGTCACCCAGACCGCCTCGGTCACGGGAGGCCGGATTTCGCGGGTGTTGTCCCGCTCGCAGGCGACGCAGATCAGGGAAACGGCCAGGACCGCGAAGGGCAGAACCACGCCCCGGCAAAAGAACGAACTGAAAATTTCGATGCGTTTCATAGTGTCTCTTTATTCGTTGAAATTACTCGATGATCGATACCGAGGGCTGGCATTCCGTTCCGCCGCCGTCGACATTGACGATGCGCATGCCCGTATTCTGGGGTTTGGAGGCTGCCGCGCCCCGGGTCATGATTCCCGACAGGCAGCGCATCCGGAAGCGGGCCATGCCGTCCGGCGAGGACGCGGAGAGCGAGACGGTTTCAACGACTTTGCTGTATACGTCCTGCTGGAAAGCCATGTTGTAGGTGAGTTCCGTCCCGTCTTCGACCGTTGCGGTCTCCGCGTTCCGGACGGGTTTCCACACTCCGTCGTCCTGGTATTCGAGCATCCAGTATTTCGGACTCTTGTCCCCGAAGATCATCACGAACCCGATCTGCACGCGCGCACCGGCCGAAAGGCCGTCCAGGGGGCTTTCGAACAGCCAGCAGTCGCCTGTCCAGGCATAGGTCACGTTCGGGCACGACACGGGGTCCTTGCCCGTGAACGTCCACTTGGGACTCGTCTCCGAAACGCCTCCGGGGAGATACGAGAAACGGGCGGAAGAACTGCCGCGCTCGGCCGCAACGTAATGCTCCGTCGTCCAGGTCGTCTCGTAATCCGACAGATAATCCGCGCCCAGCAGCCATTGAACCCGGGATTTGGGCTGGCTGGGGACGTTCTGCACCACATCGGCTTCGGCAGAAAGCCCGTCGGCATCGTTATAAAAGCGGACTTTACCCGCGCGTGCGGCGCCCGTCGAATTGTCCGACGCCCGGAACTTATAGGTAGTGCGCCGTCCCGAACCGAACGCGGCGGACGAGGCGGAGAGTTGCGTGATCCACGGCGAGGGATCGACCGAGACTTCCGTATTGTGGTTCACGGCGACCTCGAACGTGCCGTCGGGACCGACCGTCACGTTTTTCTGCACGCAGGTAATCTGCTTCACCGGCTCCATGACGATCCCCGTCACGGCGTCGCTGCGCAGCGAGGTGATGCGCAGGTCATCCAGATACCAGCAACAGTTGTCGTCGCTTTCCGAACGGATGTTCAGACGGCAGCCGCGCGTGGCGCCCGTGATCGTCAGCGTCACGTCGTACCAGCCCTGGAAGGGATCGCCGGTCCACTTGGAACCGACGGGAACCCGCCGGAGATCGAGGGTCTCATAGGTTCCTGCCTCGCAGTAGATCTCCAGCACGGCGTCGTAATCGCGCATGGTCAGCGCCCGGAACGTCACCGTCAGGTCCATCTGCTTCTCGATCTCGGCAAAGACGGGTGTCGTGAAACGTCCTTTCGAATTCGCCGTTCCGAATTTCAGACATCCGGCACGGGTATATCCGCGCAGGATTTCGCACCCCATGCCGAGCGGGTCGGTCGTATTGTCGGCCTGCTTGGGATAGAGGTCGGTCAGGGCCGTGCCGGCGCCCTGATCCTGCGCGGCAACGTTGAACATCGCGTCCGAAGGCGTCGTCGCCCACGCGAAATCGTCCTCGAAGAGCACCCAGTCGAAACCCGCGGCAGGAGCCTGCACGACGGACAGCGTCTCGGTGGCCGAGCGTTCGGCCCCCGAGGCGGTGATCGAAAAACGGCCCTTGCGCGAATCGCCCGCATTGGCGGCGGGTTTCACCTCGACGGTCACGGTTTCGCCCGCCGCACCCCCGGCAGGGGTGATCTCGATCCAGTCCGGCGTCCCCTCCCGGCCGACGGTCCAGTCGTAGTTGGATTTCACGCGGAAGCGGACCGGAGCGTCGCCCGCCGCAAGCCGCACGTAATTATCGGTAAGGTCTTCGACGGCGATGACCGGGGTTTGCACCCCGCGCTGCTGGCTGACAGCGATGCGCCGTTCGGTCGTGGCGGCCCGGATGATCAGCGTACCGCTCCGCTCGGCCCCGTCGTTCTCCTCGGGCGTAACCACGATGCGGACGGACGTGCCGGCTGCGCCCTTCGAAGGTGTGACGACGGCCCAGCCGAGATCCTCCGTCCCGGCCTCCCACGCCACGTTGGCATTGACCCTGAAACTCTGCGGCATGCCTTCGGCGTCGCAGACGACGCCTCCGTCGGTAAGGCCCTCGACGACGATCGAAGGAGTGTCGGACGAGGGCTGCTGGTGAATCGTGATCACATGTTCCTGCGTTCCGGCCCGGATGATGATCGTGCCCGTACGCAGGTCGCCGAGATTGGAATAAGGGGTGATTTTCACCTGCACCAGACCGGCGGCTCCGCCTGCGGGGCTGACTTCGGCCCACTCCAGGCCCGAGGCGGCGAGCTGCCATTCCCGGTTGCTTTCGACCGTAAAGGAGATCTGTCCGGTATCGGAAGCCGCGATGGTGAATTCCTGCTCGACACCCGAAACATGCAGTTCATCGGCTCCGGGTGCAATCCCGTCGTCGTCGGAGCACGCACCGAGAAGCATCGGTGCAAAGAGCGGAAACAGCACCGCGAAAAGGTTGGATTTGAAGGGGTTCATAATGAATCGGATTGTAAGGGTTGAGATGTTGGTCCGAGCAAAAATAAAATTAAAATGCGGCATCGGCAAGCCCCCACGCAGGTCCCGTCCGACCGTCCGCGACGGCCTCCGGAGGCGTTCCGGCACTCCCGCACGTCCGGTCTTAACGGACTTGCAACGCCTTCCGGAGCCGTTTTCCCGGGAATGACGCCGCAGCACATCCGGACGCCGCGACCGGCGGAGCCTGAACGCATAGACAAAATTTTGACACGGGCAGACAAAAATAAAACCGGAGGAATGCGTTTCTTTGCATTACGCCCCGGAACGCCCGAGCCTCGCCACGGCACGACTTCGCGGCGTGCTCCGTTCCGGCCGATAAAAAAACGCCCCGCGGCCGTTTGCACGCAAAAAAAATCCTAAATTTGTTACAGGAACGCTTCCCGAGCCACTACCACCGATGAACCGGACCCCACATCTACCCGCCCCCATCTCCGTCCCGACCGCCGGACGCATGTTTCTCCTGGTGTTGCTGCTCTGCGTCTGCGGGAGCGTCTCCGCAGAGTCGCAGGCCGTCCAGCACCTCCCCAACCTGACGATCCGCAACTTTGCGCAGGACAAAGTCGGGTACATCTGGATCGCGACCGACAACGGACTTTGCCGCTACAACGGACAAACCTATTATTATTACCAGAGCGAGCCGGACGATCCGGGGTCGCTCCCCGCCAACCGCGTCCACGACATCCGCACTGACGCCGAAGGTACGCTCTGGATCGCCACTGCCGGCGGCATCTGCATCTACAACCCGCTGTACGACAATTTCGACCGTCTGCTGACCGAACGCGGCCTGCATCATATCGTCTGCAACGGGCGGCAGGTCATCTGCTCGGGACCCGCGGGAATGGTGCTCTTCGACGCCGCCAGCCGGAAGGCATTGCTCCGGAAAGATTCGGAATACCACCGTCCTCTGGTGCTGGAGGCCGACGGGCAGGGCTTTCTCTGGGGCGGCAGCGCCGACGGACGGAGCATCTTCAAGTATGACCGGGAACTGGAGGTCTGCGACTCGGCGATCCTGGCCCGTCCGGCGAGGTTCCGCTGCGGATGCCGCGACCGGCAGGGCCGTATCTGGTTCGGCACGGAGCAGGGCATCGTGGCCCTCGACCCCGCAACGGGACGTCCCGCGACCGACGCCCGGCTGCTGCGGTGTCTGGCCCACGCCGCCGGATTCAACGTCACGGTACTGACTCCGGCAGACGACGGCACGGTCTACATCGGCACGCAGGGCGACAACCTCCATGCGATCGACCTCTCGAACCACACCTTCGACCGCAACATCGTAAACCGGTTCTACAAACTCAACTACACGAGCGACTTCAGCTGCGGATTCTGCGACCGCGAGGGCAACGTCTGGATCGGTACGGCCGACCGCGGATACTACGTCCGCTTCACCTATAAAAAGAATTTCACACAAATGCCACGCCTCGGCAAACAGACGCTGGGCAAATTCATCAACGCCATCACGGTCGGGGACAACGGCACGCTCTGGATCGGCAGCCACTACAAGGGGCTGCTGGGCTACAACAACCGGGAATATGCCGCACGGTGGCACACGACGGAGAACAGTCCGCTCATGCAGCAACTCCAAAGCAACGGCATCACGGCACTCCATTACGACTCGTCCGACCGCCTGTGGGTCAATATCGACGACCGGATCGCCGTATGCACGACGGAACAGGTGGCCATCCGCAGCCATACGCTGCTTCCGGAGCGGCTGCTCGTCAACCGCTTCTGCGAGGACGCACGGCAGAGGGTGTGGGCAGCCACGCGGTCGGGGCTCGCCCTTTGGGAGGGAACCCGCCTGCAAAAAATCCGGTTCCGGGACTGCGACGTACAGGACGTCGCACTGTTGGACGACACGACGATGCTGGCCGCCGTGTCCGGGGAAGGCATTCGCGCCGTCGACATCCGCACCCTCGACGCCCGCCCCTGCATCGAAACATCCGACAGTCTGATCGCCAGCGCCCTGCGGCGTCCCACCTGCCTCTATTGCGGCAAGGACGGCTCGCTGTGGATCGGCACGCGCTCGGGCGGCCTGCTGCGCTACCACCCGCAGCAGGGATTCAGGAGCTACACTCTCCGGGACGGGTTCGCCAGCAACGAAATCGCCGCCGTCACGCAGGACCCCCAGGGCAACACCTGGGTAGCGACATCCTACGGGCTTGCGCTCATCACCGCCTCGACCGAGCGCGTGATCACCTATTTCCAGACGGACCGGCTCCAGACCCAGCAATTCTATCCCCACTGCTCGCTCAACACCATGTCGATGATCTATTTCGGCGGCAACACCGGACTGGCGCAGTTCGCCCCGGGGCGCGTCATCCCCAAGATCACGAAATCGCCCGTGCCGCTGGTGCTGACCGAAATCCGGATCAACAGCGTCGTCCAGCACCCTGCGGAAGGCGAAACCCTCACCCGGACACTGAACGACACCGAGCGTATCGTCCTCAACCACAAGCAGCGGAACATCGACATCGGCTACGAGGCCGTGACGTTCCTCTCGCCGGAGAACGTCCGCTACGCCTACCGCCTCTACGGCGGCGACATCGACGAGGAGTGGAACTACGTCGAGAACCGACGCAGCGCCAACTACGCACACCTGCCCGCCGGACACTACACCTTCGAACTGAAGGCCCAGAACCCCGACGGATTCTGGAACGAGGAGCCTCGGCGGCTGGAAATCGTCATCAAACCCTCGCCGCTGCTGACGTGGTACGCCTTTCTGCTCTACATCGCCGCAGCGGGCGGGGCCGCCTGGTTCGCCAACCGCCTCTACCTGCGCCGCCGGCTGCAGAAGATGGAACTGCAGCTGACCCGCACGGAACTGGAACGCGAAAAGGAGCTGACCAACATGAAGATCAACTTCTTCACCAATATTTCCCACGAGCTGCGCACGCCGCTCTCGCTGATCTACGGTCCGGTGAACATGCTGCCGGGCATCACCGACGAAAAACGGTCGCGCGAGCTGGTCAACCTGATCAACTACAACATCCAGCAGCTGCTCAAGCTGATCGACCAGACATTGAGCCTGAGCCGCATCGAGAACGACACCCTGCCGCTGTCGGTCTGCCGGCAGGACATCATTCCCTACGTCAGCCGCCTGACGGACGGCTTCGCCTGCCTCGCCCGCGAAAAACAGATCGACCTGCGGACGACGAGCGACCCGGAAGGACGGATGGTCGTGGCCGTGGATGTCGACAAATTCAGCAAGGTGCTTTCGAACCTCGTATCCAACGCCCTGAAATACACACCGGAAGGCGGCCACGTCGACGTCGCGCTGACGCTGACGGAGACACTTCCCGAAAAGCTGGCGGGAGCCGCACCGGCGTCGCGATACCTCGTCGTGAGCGTCACCGACGACGGAATCGGCATGAGCCAGGAGGACGTAGGACGCATCTTCGAACGCTACAAACGCCTGACACAGAGCGAACGCAGCACGATCGGAACAGGTATCGGGCTTCACTACGTCAAACAACTGCTGCTGGTGCACAAAGGCAGCATCGCGGCCGAAGTGCGGCCCGAGGGCGGCATGCGCTTCACCTTCGCCATTCCGGTCGACGAAACACTCTACGACCTCGCCGGAGAGCCCGCCGTCGCCGCCGAATTCATCGACGGCATGACGGTCACCGACGCCCGGGAGATCCTGCCCGGCAGCGATCTGCCCGGGAATAGCGGGGGGGGGAATTCCGGACCGCGGCCGAAGGTCGTCCTCGTCGAAGACAACCCGCAGCTGCAACGCTACTGCCAATCGATTTTCGCCCCGCGGTTCGACGTTTTCACGGCCGACAACGGCGCCGACGGACTTGACCTGATCAACGCCGAAATGCCCGACGTGGTGATCACCGACGTCCTGATGTCGAAGATGGACGGTTACGAGCTCTGCCGCAGGATCAAGAACGACGTGCAGTTGAGTCACATCCCCGTCGTGATCCTCACGGCGAAAGTCACCGACCAGGACAAAATAGCCGGTTACCAGGAGGGCGCCGACGTCTACATGACCAAGCCGTTCAACCCCGAACTGTTGCAGACCGTCGTCGGTAACCTGCTGACCTCGCGCAGCAAGCTGCGCGACATGATCCTTTCCGAATCCGGAAAGTCCGACGCCGGAACGGAAGCCGAAACGGTGAAACTCTCCGCGGCCGACCGGGCCTTCGTGGACAAGCTGCGCGGACTGATCGACAGCAACATCTCGGACAGCACGCTCAACATCAACGCCTTGAGCGGCGAAATGTGCATGAGCCGCGCCAGTTTCTTCCGCAAGATCAAGTCGCTGACGGGCGTCACGCCGAACAACTTCATCCTCATCTACCGCCTGAACCGCGCCGCCGAGATGATCCGCAGCCGGGAGTACCGCCTCAACGAGGTTTCCGACCTGCTGGGATTCAGTTCGCAGTCGCACTTCTCGCGCTGTTTCAAGCAGCATTTCGGAATTACGCCGAAAGACTATGCGGCGCGGGGGGGGGCCTGATCCCTCCGGAAGGGCAGATTGAGATTCTCATACATATTTTTAAGACTGCCGTGCCGGGGGTTTGACCCCGGCCGGAATACCTTTGCATTGACAAAACCAACCCCAGAAACCATGAAACGCATGCTTCGACTCGCACTGACCCTCTGCCTGCTTGCATCCGCCGGCCACTGCGCCGCACAGGCCATCGTCCGCAAATCCTTCGCCCGCGCCGAGCGGCAGACCGCCCTGCTGGACTCGCTGCTGACCGCCCCGGACCTTTTCCCCGCCTCGTGGAATCCGGACGGTACGATCAAGACCAACACGGCGCGGGGATGGATCAGCGGATTTTTCCCCGCCGACATCTGGCTGCTCTACGAATACACCCGCGACGCGAAATGGCTCGACATGGCCCGCCGCCGCACGGCGCCGCTCGACGCGCTGCGCCGCTACACCAAAACCCACGACCTGGGATTCATGATGGGCTGTCCCTGTCACCTCGCTTACCGCCTGACCGGAGACGATCACTACAAGCAACTGCTGATCGACGCCTCCGACGCCCTGCTCACCCGCTTCAGCCCCACCGTCGGACTGATCCGCTCGTGGGACAACAAGGGCGGCGACCCGAACCCCTACCGGGTGATCATCGACAACATGATGAACCTCGAAATGCTGTTCACGGCCTCGAGACTCACGGGCGACAAACGCTACCACGACATCGCCGTGCGCCACGCCGACAACACCCTCAAAAACCACTTCCGCCCCGACAACAGCTCGTTCCACATCGTCTGCTACGACGCCGGGACGGGCCGCGTCACCGGGCAGAAAGGCGGACAGGGCCATTCGGCCGCTTCGGCCTGGTCGAGGGGCCAGAGCTGGGGTCTCTACGGCTTCACGATGTGCTACCGCGAAACGGGCGACAAACGTTACCTGGACCGCGCCGTGAAGAGCGCCGAATACTTCATCCGCCATCCCCGCCTGCCCGCGGACCTCGTGCCCTACTGGGATTACGACGCCCCGGGGATCCCCGACGAACCGCGCGACGCCTCGGCAGCGGCCATCACGGCCTCGGCGCTGCTCGAACTGGCCCGGTATGTCCCCGAAAGGGAGAAGACCTATTATAAGACCGCCCGGAAAATCCTCCGCTCGCTCGCTTCGGACCGCTACCTGATCCCCGCCGGGGAGAAGTGCGGCTTCCTCATCGACCACAGCGTCGGATCGAAACCCGCAGGCTCGCAGGTCGACGTGCCGATCATCTACGGAGACTACTATTTCCTCGAAGCGCTGCTCCGGCTGAAAAACTACAAAACACAGAAATAAGCATGAAAAAAGTTTTAGCGTCACTGACACTACTGCTCACGGTATGGACCGCGGGAGCGCAGGAACACACGTCGATGGACAACCGGCAGGCCGACGGATACCGCGGCATCTGGTTCACGATCGGCCAGGCCCGTTCGGCCTACGGGGCCAAATACTCGGGCGGCCTGGGAACCTACACGATGAAGCACATCCCGATGGCGGTCTACGCGCCCCAGGCCGACAAGACCTTCTTCGTCTACGGCGGCACGCCCTCCGAAGACCGGAAATACCTGCTCTGCATGGCGGGCTGCTACGACCATAAGACCGGGATGCTGCGCCGTCCGGTCGTGGTTTTCGACAAGGGCGTGGACGGCGTCTGCGACCCCCACGACGACCCCACGATCCAGATCGACCGCGACGGATACGTTTGGGTGTTCGTCGCCGGACGCGCCAACAAGCGCCCGGGCATCCGCTACCGCAGCACGAAGCCCTACGACATCTCGGAATTCGAATACGTCAACGAGAGCATCATGGCCTACCCGCAGGTGCACTACCACCCCGAAAAGGGATTTTTCCTCTTCTTCACCCGTTACGACGGGGTACGGCAGCTGTTCTGCCAGACCAGCCCCGACGGCCGCGAATGGTCCGGCTACCGGCAGATCGCCTCGATCATCGACGAGGGCGAGACCAAATCGGGCCACTACCAGTTCACCAACCTCTGCGGCGACAAGCTGATGTGCTGTTTCAACCGCCACATCAACGGCGACGTGGACACCCGCACCAATATCTATTACATCCAGTCGGAGGACTGGGGCCGGACGTGGACGACGATCGACGGCAAACCCGTGGAACTGCCCATAACCCGTTCGAAAAACCCCGCCCTCGTGCACGACTACCGCGCCGAACAGCGCAACTGTTACATCAAGGACATCAATTTCGGCACGGACGGACAGCCCGTGATCCTCTACCTGACGAGCGACAACCACCTGACGGGTCCCGACGGCGGCATCCGCCGGTGGCACACCGTCCGCTGGAACGGCAGCGAATGGGTTTACAGCGAGATCACCACCTCGACGCACTGCTACGACAGCGGCAGCCTCTGGATCGACCGCAACGACGTGTGGACCGTCATCGCGCCGACCGACGCCGGTCCCCAGTACTGGGGCACGGGCGGCGAAATGGTGATGTGGCGCAGCCGCGACAAGGGCCTCACGTGGGAGCGTGTCCGCACGCTGACCCACGACAGCCCGCGCAACCACGGCTATGCCCGCCGGCCGCTCAACGCCGACAAGAAATTCTACGCCTTCTGGGCCGACGGCAATCCGGACAGTTTGAGCATTTCGTATCTCTACTTCTGCAACGCCAAGGGGGATGTTTTCCGCATGCCCTACTCGATGAACGCCCAGTGGCAGAAACCCGAGCCGGTTCCCGGCGGCAAACCCCGGAATTAGACACTCCTTCAAACACGACATTCAGCATGTACAAGCGACTTATCACCTCCCTGCTGCTCTGGGCAGCGATCCTCGGCGCCCCGGCGGCGGCCGAAGCCGGGAAACGCGACACGCAGATCGCCAACCGCGTGGCGCAGTGGCAGATCGACAACTTCGGCAATTACTTCTCGAAAGGCCTCCCGCGCAGCGACCAACACTGGGCCAACGGCGCCCTCTACCGCGGCATGGTCGTCTGGGGCGAAACGTCGGGCTACAAGCCCTGCGAGGAGTTCGTGCTCACCGTCGGCCGCCGCAACGACTGGCGCATGGGACGGCGGCAGTACCATGCCGACGACATCTGCGTCGGACAGGCTTACCTGATGCTTTACCAGCGGCACGGCGACACGGCGATGCTCCGCCCCGTTCTCCAGCGCGCCGACTCGGTCATCGCCTTCCCGGCGAAGACCCGGCTGCATATCAAGGCCAGGGACGGGTCGAAACGCTGGAGCTGGTGCGACGCCCTGTTCATGGCCCCGCCGGTCTATGCCCTGCTGACCCGGATTACGGGCGATCAGAAGTACCTGCAATTCATGAACAGCGAATTCTACGCCGCGACGGCGGCACTCTACGATCCGGCCGAAAGGCTCTATTACCGCGACGCCCGCTACATCCCCAAACGGGAGAAGAACGGGAAGAAGGTCTTCTGGAGCCGCGGCAACGGCTGGTGCTACGCCGCGCTGGCGATCCTGCTCGACACGGTCCCCGAAAGCGACCCGACGTACGACTACTACCGGCGGCTGTTCGTCGAGATGTCCGCATCGGTCGTGGCCTGCCAGGACCGGAGCGGTTCGTGGCATCCGAGCATGCTCGACCCCGAAGCCTATCCGATGCCCGAAAACAGCGCCTCGGGGTTCTTCACCTACGGACTGGCGTGGGGCGTGAACCGCGGCCTGCTGACCGGAAGCGTCTACCGGAAGGCCGCGCGCCGGGGCTGGAAGGCCCTCTGCTCCCACGTGGACAGCGACGGACGCCTGGGCTACGTGCAGCCGATCGGCGGGTCGCCCGCCTCGACGACGCGCGAAATGACCGAAGTCTACGGCGTCGGCGCCTTCCTCCTGGCGGCCTCGGAAATCGTGAATATGTAATCCCTCGACACGGGAATCCGCGCAGGGAGGGATGCGACTTTGCGACAAAAAACAAAGACACTCGTGAAAGAAGAATCTCGTGCTTTGAGATACTTTTGACCACCAAACCTAAACAACCACCATCATGACGACCCTTAAAATCGCATGTGCGTCGCTGCTCCTCCTGTCGGGGGTCATGGCGGCGTCCTGCTCCTCGGATACGGAGACCGAAGCCGCCGACCGGGTGGAGGTCAGCGGCCTGGACGACACGGTGAGATTCACCTACGACGCCGCAGAGAGCGTCGCGTTCACCGTCGCATCGAACAAAACGTGGTCGATCGCCAAAAACGGACTCGACTGGCTGACCGTCTCGCAGATGAACGGCGGTTCGAAACTCCCGGCGACGGTCCGCCTCACGGCGGAAGCCAACGACGACCTGGAGCGCAGCGGCCATCTGACCATCTACGCCGGAGCCTTGGCGCAGACGGTGACCGTCACGCAGGAGGCCTGTCCCGTCGTGCCGACCATCACCCTGGGCGGACTTGCGGACAACACCATCGCTTTCGAATTCACCGACACAGAACCGGTCACCTTCAAACTGTACGCCAACATCGACTGGACGGCCGACAAGCAGAACCTCGGCTGGGCCGAGGTCGCCCCGCTTTCCGGCGCGCGCAAGCAGGAGGCCACGATTACCGTGACCCCGACGGCCAACCCCGGCGACGCCCGCGAAGGCTCGGTCTCGTTCCGGGCGGAGGGCATGGAGCCGGTCGTGGTGACGGTCCGCCAGGCGGCCTACCGCGACGAGCCGATGCTCGTCGTCACGGGAGCCGACGAAAATCGGCTGGCGTTCGCCAATACCCCGGAAGCCCCCACCGCGCTGCACATCCTGTGCAACCGCGGCTGGACCATCACCAAAACGGACCTCGACTGGCTCACCGTATCGCCCGCAGCGGGCACGGCATCCGCCGAACCGGCCGAAGTAACGCTTACGGCCGAGCCGAACGACGGCGCTGCGCGCAGCGGCACGCTGACCGTCCGCGCCGACGACCCGGCGCTGGCGGATGTCGTGATCACGGTCTCGCAAGCCGCCAAAGGCAATCCCCTGCTGGCGTGGTGGACACTCTCCGACGAAACGCTCAAGACGGTCAACGCCGGCTGGCCCGCGAGCGGGAAGATCCTCCCCGACCAGCCCGCCGGAACAACCGCCTACGGACAGTGGAACCACGTCGCCCAGACACCCGACTACACCACCAAGCTCATCATCAGCAGCGACGGCAAGGGGCACTATGCCATCCAGCAGATCTGGACCGAGGACAACATGGAATTCGTCATCCCGGTGAAGAACTTCGCGGCCGGAACCTCCGTCAATTTCCGCTGCGGCATGAGCGGAACCGGAACGGCCCCCAAATACTGGTCGATAGATTACTTCGACCAGGGCGAATGGAAAACCGCAGGCACGCAGGAGTTCACCTTCCCGGTCGGCGACAAGCGGGTAACGGCGACCTTCGAGCTGACCGGCGCAAACGCCGAGACCGATATCGACCAAACGGTCACCTTCACCCAGCCCGTTGCCGACGGCAGCGTCCGCATACGCCTCCGCTGTGCCGACGGAGCCTGCCGCACGGACGGCAAATCGCTGCTGACCAAACCGGGCAGCGCCGGAACGATCCGTCTGCGCCAATGGTCGACGGGCGAACTCGACGCCATCGCCTTCTACCGGATCGACCCCTGAAAACCCCGCCGCAGGACTGCCGGCCGGTCTTCGCACCGGCCGGCGGCCCGCAGCTACAATCCCTGAACCTAAATAAACCCCATACATGGAAAAATTTCACCTCAATCCGTTTTCAATAACGCCGTCCGGGCTTCGCAGCCTGTGCATGACGCTGTTGATACTGCTGTTCGCAGCCGCTGTCGACCCGGCCGTCGCCGGGGAGCAGGCCGCCGGGACGCAGCAACCGACGATCCAGGCCAAAGGCCGCGTCGTCGACACCAACGGCGCGGCGGTCGCAGGCGCGGCGGTCACGATAAAGGGAGGAACCGCCGGCGGCACGATCACCGACGCACAGGGGGCATTCTCGCTCCGCGTCCGCAAAGGCGCCCTACTCCACGTCTCGTTCCTGGGGTACCAGGCGCGGGAAATCGCCGTTGTCGACGCCTCGCCGCTGACGGTGACTCTCACCGAAGAGGCCCACAAGGTCGAAGACGTGGTCATCGTCGGCTACGGCGTGCAGAAGAAGGAGAGCGTGCTGGGAGCCATCTCCCAGGTGAGCAACGAACAGCTCGTCAATTCCGGCACGACCAACATCACCAACGCCATCGCGGGCAAGCTCTCGGGCGTGACGACCATCCAGACGAGCGGCCAGCCGGGCAACAACGACGCCGACATCTTCATCCGCGGCGTATCGAGCTGGAACGGCTCCAAACCGCTGGTGCTGGTCGACGGCGTGGAACGCAGTTTCGCGGACCTCGATCCCAACGAGGTGGCCTCGATCTCGGTGCTGAAAGACGCTTCGGCGACCGCCGTGTTCGGCGCCAAGGGAGCCAACGGCGTGATCATCGTGACCTCCCGCACGGGACGCACGGGCAAGCCGCGCATGAACGTATCGCTCTCCTACGGACTCGACTTCCCGACGAAGATTCCCAACCACATCAGCTCGGCGCAGACGGCCTCGCTGCTCAACGTAGCGTTGAAAAACGTGCAGAGCTACGGCTCGCTGATCCCCCGGTCGGAGATCGACGAATATGCCCGGCCTTCGTCGCGGCTCAACACGATCCGCTACCCCGACAACGACTGGTTCGACATCGTCCTGCGCAACTGCGCCCAGACGGTCAATGCCAACTACAACGTCTCGGGCGGCTCCGAGCGCGTCAAATACTTCCTCTCGCTGGGCTACACCCACGAAGGCTCGATCTTCAGGGATTTCTCCGAATGGGACCACGCCAATTTCCGCTACGACCGCATCAACTACCGCTCGAACCTCGATTTCGACGTCACGAAAAGCACCAAACTGTCGGTCAAGGTCGGCGGCGTGCTGGGCATCCGCGACAAACCCACGGGCGCGAGCGTTTCGGGGCTTTTCAACATGATGTACTCCGCCTCGCCGATGATGTACCCGGCCTATTTCCCGGCATGGGTGCTGGACGAGATTCCCGACAAGGACTATCCCGACGCCACGGGCGACCGCATCTCCAGTTCCCGCACGGCCTATTTCAAGAACGTGCAGGCGACGCTCTCGACGGGCGACTTCGACCAGATCACGGACAACAAGCTCTACACGGACCTCAATCTGGTACAGAAACTCGACTTCATCACCAAGGGACTTTCACTCAAGGCCAACGTCTCGTTGAGCACCTACTATTCGCGCGTATCACAGACCGCCGCCAACACCAATCCGTCGTTCTACATCGACTGGGAGAAATACGACACGGGCGAGGGCAACCCGTGGATCTACTCCGCGGCCAGCGACGTGGTCTTCGAGCAGACGCCCTACGCCGTGACACGCGGCTCGATGGAGAACACCTACTACGCGACCTTCTACTGGGAAGGGGCGGTGGACTACAACCGCACGTTCGGCGACCACACCGTCACGGCGCTGGCGCTGTTCAACCAGCGCGAGAACATCAAGACCACGAATTTCCCCTACCGCACGCAGGGACTCGTGGGCCGCGTGACCTACGACTACAAGCACAAATACCTGTTCGAGTGCAACCTCGGCTACACGGGATCGGAACAGTTCGCGCCCGAAAACCGCTACGGATTCTTCCCGGCGGTGGCCGTGGGATGGGTTCCGTCGCAGGAGGGGTGGTGGAAACGGGCCATGCCCTGGTGGTCGAAGATGAAAATCCGCTACTCGGACGGCCTGGTCGGCAGCGACAGTTCCGATTCGCGCTGGCTCTACTTCAGCAGCTATTCGAGCGGCAGCGACGGCTACATCTATGAAAGCGCCGCCGCCAACCTCGTGGCGCAGTGGGAGGAGGCCCGCAAGCGCGACCTGGGCATCGAGATGGGCTGGCTGAACAACCGCCTGACGCTGAACCTCGACCTGTTCGACGAGAAGCGTACCAACATGCTCGTCTCGCCCAACGTCACGATGCTGGTGGGAACCTCCTACAAGGAGGTCAACCGCGGCAGCATGAAGAAACACGGCATCGACATCGAACTGGGATGGACCGACAAGACCGCCTCGGGATTCGCCTACAACCTCTCGGCGATGGTTTCGCTCAACGAGAACCGCATCACCAACTTCGAGGATGCGCCCTACGCCCCCGATTACCAGAAGACAGCCGGAAAACCCTACAAGGGGCAGACCAACGGCGTGGACATCGTCGACTCGGGGTATTACGAATCCATCGACGACATCCACAACTACCCGGCCTACACGGCCGACTGGAACTTCGTCAACATCGGCGCCTACAAATACCTCGACTACTCGGCCGACGGACAGCTCACGGACAAGGACCTGCACGCCATCGCCGGCAGCCAGTACCCGCTGGCCATCTGCTCGTTCAACGCCGGATTCAGCTACAAGGGATTCGAATTCAGCATGCTGTGGTACGCCAACTTCGGCAAGTGGGTCGAGTACAACAAGAGCTGGGAGATCGAGTTCAACAAGGGCGACTACCGCATCACCAAGTCGCAGCTCGACTACTGGCGGCCGGACAACCGCGACGCCGACCACGCCACGCTGGTCTACGGCGGCACGTCGGGACACCCGATGTACATGTGGGCGGGCGGCAGCGGCGACGCGGGCGCCAAGATGATGCTCGCGGGCCGCACGTGGCGCAAAGCCGACTACGTGACCCTGAAAGAGGTATACCTCGCCTACACGTTCAACGCCAAGCGCCTGCGCGACCGCGTGGGATTCCGCAGTTTGAGCCTCTACCTCACGGCGACCAACCTATTCACCCTCTCGGGGCTGGTCGAAGGCGATCCCCAGAGCACCACCTTCACCTCCGGATTCTATCCGCAGATGACCAGCGTCAAACTGGGTGTCAAAATCGGATTCTAAAAACGGAAAGCATATGAAAAAACTGATACTATCCCTCCTGCTGGCGTGCTGCATCTCCGCCCAGGGCTGCCACTACCTCGACATGGACCCCGAAACCGGACTGGACGAAAACCAGGTGTTTTCGACGTGGGACAACTTCAAGGCCTACTTCAACAACGTCTACGAAGGGCGTACGGGCCAGAAGAGCAGCGGCGACAACATCAACATCAAACTGGGTTACCCGCTCTACATCGACTTCAACGACCGCCGCTTTACGTGGAACTCGCTGACCGACATGTGCGACGCCGGGCGCTGGCTCCGCGCGCAGCAGATCAAGGCCGGGGCGCTGGGCGCCAACGTCACCGAGTGGACCACCACCACGTCGCGCCGTCCGATCTCCTACTCGATGTTCCGCATCATCCGCGTGGCGAACAAATGTATCGAGAATATCGGCATGGTGCAGAACGCCAAGCAGATCGACAAGGACGACCTCATCGGGCAGGCCCATTTCGTCAGGGCTTTCGCCCACTTCACGCTCTGCCGCATCTTCGGCGGCATGCCCTACATCGACAAGGCGCTCGAAGCCGATGACAGCTGGGACATGACCCGTCTCTCGGCCTGGGAGACCTATGCCCGCTGCGCCGAGGACCTCGACCGGGCCTACGATTATTTCGTGGCCGCCGGAAAGGTGCGCCGCGATGCCCTTCCCGGCTCGGAGGGACACCTCACGAGCAGCGACATGGCCTACCCGAACGGCATCGCCGCCAAAGCCCTCAAGGCGCGCTGCCTCGTCTACGCCGCCAGCGAGCTGAACAACCTCCACGGCCAGAGCGACTGGCAGGACGCCGCGGATGCCTGCGCCGAAGCCATCCGCCTCGCCCAGCAGTACGGTTACGACCTGGTTCCATTCACGGAGTGGAACAGCAACTTCTATGGCACGAAATACACCAACGAACACATCTGGGCCTGGAACTACGGCAGCAGCAAAATCAACACCACCACCTGGTCGGCGCACTTCGGTTACCCCGCTTCGAACTACACGAACGCCAGCGGCGACTGCCCGACGCAGAATTTCGTGGACCGTTTCGAGACCCTCGACGGCGATCCGCTCCTGACCGAGGCCGACCGGGCGGCAGCCGCAGCCGCGGGGCACTACAACGAGCAGGACCCCTACACGAACCGCGACCCGCGCCTGGACAAGACCATTCTCCACGACGGCAGCGTCGTGGCGGGCTGCCCGGCGGGAATCAACATCCACTACGACCCCGCCACGGGAACCTACCCGACCTCGTCGCTCAACAACAATGCCCGCACGTTCGGCATCGCCTGGGGGTCGAACGACTCGAAAGGCTACTCCAACACGGGCTACTACGTCAACAAGCTGTGGAACGGCGCGCTGGGGACCGCGGCCGCCCACCAACACACCGACCCGCTGATCCGCATGGCTGAACTCTACCTGAACTACGCCGAGGCAGTCAACGAGGCCTACGGGCCCAACGGCTCGGCCGGAGGGCTGGACCTCACGGCCGTGGAGGCCGTCAACAAGGTCCGCTCGCGGGCCGGGATGCCCGGCGTGCTCGACAGGTTCACGGGCGACGCCGCATCGATGCGCGAGCGCATCCGCAACGAGCGCTGCGTGGAACTGGCCTTCGAGGGACACCACTACTACTACGACATCCGGCGCTGGAAAATCGCCCCGCAGACGATGACCCAGACCCTGACGGGCATCTACATCGAGAAGACCGACGTCTCGGCCGAATACCCCCGCGGCCGCCGCTACATCCGCCGGGCCATCCCGTCGAACCGCCAGGCCAACTGGAAGAATGCCATGTACTACCTGCCGTTCCCGACCGAGGAGGCCAACAAGATGCAAAACTTCGTCAACAATGAACTTTGGTAGAACCCGACCGACTATGAAAAACAGCTACAAAATCCTGATAGGCACGGCGCTGCTGCTCTCCGCGGCGGCCCAAGGCGCCGCGCGTCATGCCGGGCCGGGTTCCGGCGAAGAGATCACGACCGTGGAAACGCTCCGGACCGACTCCCTCGTCAGAGCCGGACGGACCATGCGCATCTACCAGAAACTCGACATGCCCTACGGCCGCACGCTCCGCAAGACGGCCGCGACGGGCAACGCCTCGACCTACTACGAGCAGGACATCGACAAATACCCGACCAACGACTTCCGCAACTCGCTCACGGGGGTCGTCGCCGGACTCACCGTGCGCGAGCTGGCGGGCGTCCCCGGCATGTACTACGGCGGAGAAACGGCCCGCACGGCCCTCTACGTGCGCGGTTTCTCCCCGGCGTATATCGTCGACGGCATGCCGGCCTACATCACCCAGCTGCAACTCGATCCCGAGGAGATCGAAAGCGTGACGCTCGTCCGCGACGTGGCCGACAAGGCGCTGTTCGGATCGCGGGCGGCCAACGGCGTGCTGCACATCACCACGCGGCGCGGACTGACCCGCGGCCGGACCATCCGGTTCGGATTCGAAAGCGGCGTCAGCGTCGTGGAGCGTTTTCCCGAATGGGTCGACGGCGTCGAATACGCCCGGCTCAACAACCAGGCGCGCATCAACAGCGGCTACACGCCCGTCTACTCCGACGAGGCGATCGCAGGCTTCGCCCGCAAGGACCCCAATGACCTGCAATACCCCAATGTCGATTACCGCAGCATGATGTTCACCGACACGAGGCCCTACTACAAAGCCAACGTATCCATCGACGGAGGCACGCAGAAACTCCAGTACAGCAGCTACATCGGCTATGCCGGCGAGGGCGACATCTACAAGGTCGACAGCAAGGCCGACTTCAACCGCATCAACGTCCGCACCTACCTCAAGGCCGCCATTACGAAGGACCTCGACATCGACTTCGGATTCGCCGGAGGACTCACTTTCCGCCGCCAGCCCCGCTACGGCTACGGCAGTTCGGCGACGATCGAGTTCGAAAACGCGCTGAGCGACGTCCTCACGGTTCCGGCCGTGGCTTTCCCGCTGGTCGTATCGCGCGACGAGGAGACGGGCAACACCATCTACGGCGTCAGCTCGACCTACAAGGACAACCCCTACGCCTCGCTCACCGAGAACGGGTTCTCCACCGACCGCGGCCGCTCGGGCGTGGTCAACGCCACGCTCACCTACGACCTCGGGTCGCTGGTCAAGGGGCTGAAATTCCAGTCCTACGCGGGGCTGAACCTCTTCAACATGACCCGCATCGGCAAGAATCCCGACTACACGGCCGTCATCTACGACCCGGCCACGGGCGAGAGCGTCAAGACCTCGCACGAAGGCACGCAGGTGTCGGGCAAGTCCAACATGGGGAAGTGGACCCACCAGGGCCTCTACCTGCACGAAAAGTTGAGCTACGAATACCGCAACGACGACCACCGCGTCGGCGCGTCGGCGACCTACTACCTCGAATCGGTGGAGCGTTCGGGAAACAGCTTCCGCGAACGCCAGCAAACGCTCATCGGGACCTTCGACTACGCCTACCGCGAGAAATACCTCTTTCAGGCCGTGATCAACTACGCCGGATCGTCGATGTTCCGCCCGGGCAAGCGTTTCGGCGTCTTTCCCTCGTTCGGGCTGGGCTGGGTGATCTCCAAAGAAGGATTCATGGAGGACGTGAGGTGGATCGACTTCCTGAAACTGCGCGGCCAGGCCGGTATTCTCGGACACGACACCTTCGGATCGCAGGAACTCTACGAAGATTACTACGTCAAAAGCTCGGGCATCAAGTTCGGTCCCTACACCACGGGGTACCAGTGGATCGGCTCGACGAACGCTTACCAGTCCTACGTCAACACTATTTCGCGGCTGGGCAACCCCGACCTGACGTGGGAGAAGCGCAAGGAGTTCTCCATAGGCATCGACGCCATGCTGCTGGGCAACCGGCTTTCGGTCGAGGCCGGCTACTACAACGCCCTGCGCGACGGCATCATCACCGACATGAGCGGCACACTGCCCGGAATCTACGGCATGGACGGCATCGATACCTACGAGAACTACAACCGCATCCGCTATCAGGGCTGGGAAGCGGCGCTCTACTGGTCGGACCGGATCGGCGAGGTGCACTACACCGTCGGCGGAAGCCTCTCGACTACACGCGGCAAGTATCTGCGCTATAACGAGAGCGTGGTTTACGACTACCAGAAAGTCACCGGCACGACGCTCGGGGCCTATCGCGGGTATGTCTGCCTGGGCAAATTCACCTCCCGGGAGGAGATCGAAGCGTCGCCCCGGCAGCTCTTCGACGACGAAGTGCAGGTGGGCGACCTGAAATACGCCGACCTGAACAACGACGGACTGATCGACAGCAACGACACGCGCGTCGTCGGCAACACCTCGCCCAAGGTCGACTACTCGGTGAGCATCAACATCCGCTACCGCAATTTCGACCTCACCGTCGTCGGAACCGGACGCGCGGGATGCGTCACGGCGATGACCAACCGCTATTTCTGGAACGGATGGAGCACCGGCGCGATCTCGGATTTCGTCCGCGACAACATCGGCGGCGACTACCCGCGCCTGGCGTACGTCAAGGCGACGAACAACTTCCAGGCGTCGGACTTCTGGCTGCGCGACGGCGGGTTCTTCAAGATTCAGAACGTAGAACTGGGCTACAACGTGCGCTTCCGCAGCCGGTCGGCCGTCAAGGGGCTGCGCATCTTCCTGCGCGGCGCGAACCTCTGCACGATCAGCGGCATCAAGGACGTGGATCCCGAGAACGTCAATGCGGGCGTCACGACCTATCCGCTCTACCGGACCTTCACCGCCGGATTCAAATTCACCTTTTAACCGAACGAGACCATGAAAAAATTGCTGATCGTCCTATCCGCCGCCCTCCCGTTCGCAGGGTGTTCCGACTTCCTCGACCCAATGCCCAACGGCCATTATACGGACCGGAACCTGCTCGACTACCCCTCGATGATCCGGGGATTCGTCGAGAAAAGCTACGACCTGCTGCCCACCTCCTATTCGGGCGGCGAATACGTCTACCTCGACGGAGCCACCGACGACGTGGTGATCACCGCCCAAACCAACGCCATGCGGCGCTTCGCGGTCGGTTCGGGCACCCCGGCCAGCGATCCCTTCAAGACGTACTGGATACGCGACTACAAAGGCATCATGTACGCCAACAAGTTCCTCGACGATTTTCTGGGACTGAATACCCGCTACATGATCGACAACGAGCAGAACCTCCGCGTGCAACGCTCTCTGCAAGGCGACGCCTATGCGCTGCGGGCGTGGTATCAGCTGGACCTGCTCCGCAAATGGGGCGGCAGGGGCACGGACGGACGCCTGTTGGGGTTCCCGATCGTCACCCGCCCCGTCAACGTCTTCAGCGCCGACGCCGGGGAGTTCACGCGGGCGACCTACGACGAATGCGTGGAACGGATTCTGCGCGACTGCGATTCGGCGCTCTACTACCTGCCCGAGGCCAACCGCGACTGGCTGGCCGGAGATGTCGCCGTCGAGGGCGCCGTGCGCTGGCATCGGTTCGACGGTGTGGCGGTCAAGGCCATGAAGGCCCTGACCTACCTGCAATGGGCGTCGCCGGCCTTCAACCCCTCGAACGACGAGGAACGCTGGAAGGAAGCCGCCCGCTATGCCGCCGAGGTGATGGATTTCAAACTCACGCAGGACGGCGCGCACGGCTTCGACCCCGCGGCCGCGTTCGCCTGGACCGACCCGAACAGTCCCGAGATCATCTGGTCGTCGAACTACTCGAAAAGCAGCACGCTGGAGAACCTTTTCTATCCCGACGGGTTCCTCGGCTCGGGAGGCGTAGGCCCGACGCAGAGCCTCGTCGATGCCTTCCCGGCCGCCAACGGTTACCCGGTCGGTCATCCCTCGGCCGACAACGACCCGCAGAACCCCTACGCCGGCCGCGACCCGCGCCTGTACAGCACCGTTTTCTACAACGGAGCCGAAGTGCGGCGCATCACGAACAACGAGGTGATGTACACCTTCAACACCTCGGTCGGCGGACGCGACGAAGCAGGCGGGGTCAACAACACGATGACCAATTACTACATCCGCAAATACATCTATCTGGGCTGGAACAAGGCCGACGACAAGATCCAGACGATGCCCAAGTCGATCTTCTTCCTGCGCTGGACACAGATGTGCCTGACCTTCGCCGAGGCCGCCAACCGGGTTTCGGGACCGACGACGCCCCTCTACGGCTACACGCCCAAACAGGCCCTCGCCTACCTGCGCAACCGACCCACCAGCGACGGCACGCCGGGCGTAGGGGCCGCGGGCGATCCCTACCTCGACGAATGCGCGGCGGCGGGCAGAGAGTCCTTCGAGGCGCTCGTGCGCAACGAACGCCGCATCGAACTCTGCTTCGAGGGACAGCGGTTCTACGACCTGCGCCGCTGGGCCTCGGACGTGTCGGAACTGAACGGAACGATCCGCAGGCCCGTCATCACGCCCGCGGGAACCACCTTCACCGAGGTCGAAAAACGCAGCTACACCTCCCTCTACGTTCCCATCCCCTATTCGGAGATGGTCCGCATGAAGGGACTCGTACAGAACGAAGGCTGGTCCAACTGGGAATAACGCGAAAAACAAACCGTTTATGAAAAGAATATTTGCCGCATTGCTGGCCACGGCGCTCCTCACGGGCTGCTACGAGAAATACGTCAAGGATTACGATTACAGCGGCGTATACATCGCCTACCAATACGACCTGCGTACGTTCGTGGTCGGGGAGGGCATGAAATTCCAGATCGGCTCGGTGCTGGCCGGTGTCCTGTCGAACGACCGCGACCGCTCGGTCTACTACATGCTGGACGACGAACTGGTGACCGGGAACCTCGCACCCTACAACGGACTGGACGAGTTGGGACAGCCCTCCGAACCGTTCACGGCCTTCGAAGTGATGAGCGGCGCATCGACATCGGGCAACGTCAGCCAGAGCTACGTCACCGAGGCGGTCAAATCGAGCGGAATCCGGGAGCTGACGCCCCTGCCGCGCGAATACTTCCGCGTCAGCCAGGAGGAGAAGATGACCGTCCCGCGGGGCCGCCATACCGGAACGATCACCGTCAGGGCCGACTCGGCGACATTCCTCGCCGACGCGCAGGCGGGCAGCAAGCCCTACTATGCCTTCGGGTTCCGCATCACGAGCGCCGATGCCGACACGATCCTGCTCTCCAAGTCGTTCGAAGTGATCGCCGTGCGCTACGAGAACATGCTCTTCGGAAACTATTACCACGGCGGCACGACCTCCGTGGTCGATGCCACGGGCACGGTGCTCTCGTCCGAAATCTATCCGACGACGGTTCCCAGCGACGAGGGCACGCACGGCGTCTACACGCTCACGACCGTAGCGCCCGACGCCCTGACGACCAATTTCCGGGGAACGCAGGAAGGGTCGTTGCGGCTGACACTCGACGGAGCCAACGTCACGGTCGCCTCGACCGACGCCTCGCAGCCCGTCGAGGACCTCGGCAGCAGCTTCAACCGTGCGCGCCTGCTCCAGAACCGGAAAATATTCCTCCACTACCGTTACGCCAACGGCGACAACACCTACACGGTCGTCAAGGACACGCTGACGTTCCGCAACCGCATCCGCGACGGGGTGAACGAATGGCAGGACGAAAATCCCAAAAACTACGACTGACTCCGGCACACCGGACAGAACGGCCTTCGGGAGAATATCCTCTCCGAAGGCCGTTTTTACATTCCCGGAGACAAATTTCAGGCCCCGAAAGACGGGACTATGCGGGAATTGTTTACCTTTGCGTAAGGAGCCGCCTCCGGGCGCTCTGCGAAACTAACCAGGTCCTCCGGCATCAGGGTTCATCGCCGCGGGCACAAAACGAACGACCATGAACGTGGAAGAGATGATTTTCTGCCAGTGCTGCGGAATGCCGATGCAGGCCGCAGCGGATTTCGGCACGGAAGCCGACGGAACGGCCAGCGCGGATTACTGCGTTTACTGCTACAAGGGCGGTTCCTTCACCCAGGAGTGTACGATGGAGGAGATGATCCGGCATTGCGCGCAGTTCCACAAGGAATTCAAGCACGAAGACGGCAGCAGTTATACCCGTGAAGAAGCCGTCGCAAGCATGCGGCAGTTTTTTCCGAATCTCAAACGGTGGCGGAAATAGGTACGGCCAGACGGTGAATCCGGACGTATGGCGTCTGTTTTCACCGGAATTTACGGAGAGACACCTCAAACTCATGCCATGATAACCCGCCATCCACTGGGACGCCAAGATTTGCGGATTAAACGCCGGGACAAGGTGCTTGAAATCGGTCCCGGACACGACCCGATGTTTCGCTCCGATGTGATCGTCGACAAATTTCCGCACGACGACACCCACCGCTGCGGGAAGGTCCTTATTTTCCCCCACCAGCAGTTCGTCGAAGCCGACGGGGAACAACTGCCGTTCAGCGAAAACGCTTTCGATTATGTGATCTGCAACCAGGTTCTCGAACATGCCGACAATCCCGCCCGGTTCATCGAAGAGATGGTCCGGGTCGGCGAACGCGGCTATATCGAGACCCCGAGCATGCTCGGCGAACTGATGTTTCCCAAGGAGTCGCACCGCTGGGTGATCCTGCTCATCGACGACAAACTCGTATTTTACGAAAAGGAGAGGATGCCGGGCAACTACCGCAACAACTACGGCGAGGTGTTTCTCAACTACCTGCCCTACCAGTCGCTACCGTTCAAGATGCTCTACGTGTCCGAACCCAACCTGCTGCTCAACCGCATCGAATGGGAAGAGAGGGTCGAATATCTCGTAAATCCCGAAGACGACTATTATGGCAGCTTCTTCACCCGGAAATGGGACCGGGAGATGACCATGAAAATCTTCCCGCCGCGCCGGGGCCTGACCGAGATAAACCGCACACTCCGGGCCAGCTACTACCTCGTCCGGGAAAAAGTCGGACAGAAGATCCGCAAACGCCCGTCACCGATCACCCTCGACGAATACCTCGCAGAACGGGACAAATAACGATCCGCCTTACAAACCGCCTCTATCTTAAATCGGTTTTATTCGTCGGGTCCTACCCCGCAGTTCGGATGTTGCGATAAACCGCCCGCTTTAAGAAAAAGTCCCCCTTCCCAAGGGTAACCATCCGAAATAAGCCGCCTTGCATTAATCCAAAATCGTTCGAAGTCCTT
>UQKD01000024.1 GCA_900541585.1 uncultured Alistipes sp. | reverse complement strand
GAAGGACTTCGAACGATTTTGGATTAATGCAAGGCGGCTTATTTCGGATGGTTACAACGAGAGCGAACAGTACTGATCCGTCATGCCGTAAAACAAAAAGCTGCACCCGAAGGGGGCGCAGCTTTTTTTCGTCGTATATGGTTTTTATCGCCGGATAACTATATCGTCCGTGTCGGTCGTGTAACCGTCGGCGGGCGCCTGGTCGAGCGCATTGAAACTCTTGTTCGGAATCTGCTGGATGGCTCCCTGGCCATTGCCCGACGTACCGCCGTTGGTCCGGACCAGTTCGCCGCAAAGGGCGATGTCCCAGTCCGTGCGAGTTTTCCATGCGGCGTCCTGCGCGGCGTCGCCGAGCGGACTCGTTCCGACCTTATTGCCGGTCTCGAGCGAGATGTAGACCCATTGGTCGTTGCTGAGCCCCTCCACCGAGAGTGTTTTTACCCGCGCGGGCTCCGGAGCCGGACCTTTGTTGTCCGAACCGTCCGAGGCACATCCCGCCAGCAGTATTGCGCATCCCGCCAGCGCGAGCAGCAGCAGTCTTTGTTTCATCGTTTTCATCGTCGTCAATCCGTTAAGCTGTTAAGATTGCGGGTGCCGTCGCCCTGATAGAGATACTTGATCGTCACCCGGCCTGCTCCCCGGTCGTAGTTCATGACCTCGAATTTGGCGTATTTGCCGCTTGCCGTGCGTACCACATAAGGCGTCGTGTAGGGCGCCCAGAGGTTGTCGAGCCATTGTACGGCCGAAGCCGAAGTGGTCTTGAGGTCGGTCGTGGCGGCAGCGAAGAGATTCGCTCCCTTTTCCAACACGACCGGTTGCGGAAGGTCGCAGACATACTCCTTCGGGCCGGCGGCATCCCGGTAGTCGATCACCGAGAAGGCGTTGATCACGCCGCTGCCGGCCTTGCCGATCTCCGAGCGGGTGATCGTCAGGAAGTATTTCGGTTCGGTGTAGGAGGCGTATTTGGGCACCGCCTCCGTGAAGTCGAACGCGAGTTCGATGCTGTTGTCGTCGCTGTACTGCCCCTGCATGGGGTGGTCGCCGCCCTGATTGGCCGCGATGGCCGATTTGAGCGTGACGGTCGGCGTCGTGGCGTAGGGTTTGTCGGCCACGCCCATCGTGAAGGCGAGGTCGTTGCGCGAGTCGTAGGTCACTTTTACGCGGAATACCACCTGCGGGGAGTGCACCGTGCAGCTGCATCCCGTGACGTCGTGGCTCAGGGTCTGCGACGGGCGGTCCTGCAAAAAGAAGTAATAGGGCAGGTAGTAGCGGCCTTCATCGCCCCACCATGTTCCGTAGGAGTTCACGACAATGAAGGCTCCCTTGTGGGTTTGGCCGTCCTTGACGAACTCCACCGTGTCGTCGTATCCGACGATGGTCATGGCGTGGGCTCCGTCCGTGGCGAGCTTCGTCAGCATGTAGGTGTAGCCCGTTTCCGACGGCCCCGAATAATTCGAGTCGAAGGACCATCCGGTAGCCAGCGCCGAGTAGGAGAGGATGCCGCCGTAGGCGCTGCCGTCGCCGGCATCGTAAAGGTAGCGGCGGGCGAGGTCGACACCCTCCTGCGAGGTCACCTCGAACGAGATGATTTCCTTTACGCGGTTCTGCATCGCCCGGGTGTACCTGTCGTAGCCGCTCGCCCACTTGAACATGAAGTAGCTCGAGGGGTCGGGGAAGTCGGCCAGCGACATGGCCCCCTGCTGCCGGGCGATGTTGAGCCCCTGCTCGGCGAATCCGCCCTGGTCGATGCCGTCGTTCAGGAAATTCCAGGTGTAGAAATAGCTGAATGTATTGGCGTCCGAGGCTTGGGCGTCGCGGTCCAGCAGGCGGTTCATCTCGTAGGTGAACAGGTAGCGGATGCCCGACGACTGGGCGCAGGAGCCGCCTTTCTGATCGAATATTTTCGGGAAGTATTTGAGCTTCGAGTTGTCCACGCTCGCGGGCAGGGAGCCTTCGAGGGGTTTCGACGGCGTCCACGCGGCGGCAGCCGCACGGATGGCCCGCACTTCGTCGGTCAGCTTCGGAACCTCGTAGGTCCGGGTGGGCTGCGCCGTCGCCGGAAACCCTGTCGCTGCGAACAGAAGCAGGAATAGGATTCGTTTCATCATTTCAGGCGGTTATAGGTTTTCAGCGCTTCGCTGCGCACCGCAGGGACGAGCGATTCGTCGCGGCTCATGTCGAAGGCCGTTCGGGCGATTTCGTCGCGGCGCGCCGAAAGCGTGAACCAGCCGAAAGCCTCCAGCATGGCCTGCTGAACCTCCGGGTCGCCGCTTCGGCGCATGTAATCCAGTAGTTCGGGGACCATGAAATGCACGTGGTAGTTGCGCATCGCACGGATATCCTGCATACGGCCCTTTTTCGTCCGTTCGGGGTCCATGACCGACTTCATCGTTGCGGTCCAGCGCTTTGCATTGACTTCGATGGAGTGGCGGATCAGCCTGTAAACCGTTTCGGAGTCGATGTAATTGGTCTCGGGGAACTGCCGTTCGAATTCGGCGATCAGTTTTTCCCCGTCGAACATCGGCATCGCCTGTTTGAGCGAGAACTCCACGCGCTCGGAGGTGTTGTTGCGGATCGAGGAGGCGATCATCGCCGGAATGAGGCGTTCGTCGCCGCTCTTGGCGAGCATGTTGGCGGCGAAGCGCTCGACCATTTCGTAGTTGTCGGACATGCCGAGTGCAATGGCCTCGATGAAGTTGTCGTCGCGGCACTCCGTGAGGTTGACGAACGCCTGCATGCGCAGCTGGTGGCTGTCGCTTTCGCGGAAGGTGCGCAGCAGGTCCGCCGACGAAAGGGCACCGCGGCGGAAGAGCTTTTCGACGGCCAGCGCCTGCAGGGCAGGGTAGCGGCTATCCGCGAGGAGCCGTTTCCACGTTGCGGGGCTGTCCTGCCGGAGCAGTTCATCCACGTCGATCCGCTTGTCGGCCGATGCGAAACGGAAAGTCGGGTCTCCGATCAGGTGCTGTTCCAGGTAGGGGGCGTATTTGGCCAGGTTGCCGACGCTCATGCCCAGTCCCGTGAGGCCCACATAGCGGTCCACCCATTTGTCCTGCAACACGTTCACCGAGTTGGCCAGCACGGCGACGGTGCGCCCCGGGCTGAAGATGTAGGCGTTGGCGATGCTGCTGTCGCGGTGGAACGAGCCGTTGAAGCAGGCGTCGAGCGACACGACGCGGCATTCGGGCTTGTAACGGCCGAAATCCGAGAGGTAGAGGTCCAGATCCCAGAGGTAGAGGGAATCCGCGGCCCGGGTCTTCGGATCGTCGGCGCCTGCGAACCATGCGTCGGGAAACTCTCCGTAGCGACGTGTGATGCGCGCCCGGGCGCTGTCGGCCGGGATATCGTGCGAGATGGCGTGACGCATCGACTCCCGCAGGTACATTTTGATCTGCATGATCTGCTGCTTGGTGTCGTTGGTCATCGGCAGGTTGTTCAGATATTCCGTGTCCCAGTCGCCGTGGTGGTGCAGGACGGCGAAGTCGAGGTCGCGGCGCTGCATCTCGTTCATCAGCCGCGGCTTGATGTGCGCGTCGCGCTTGTGGTCGATGTAGCTGATGCCGCTGCGCTGCCGTTCGAGCCACGGGAAGTGTTCGAACAGCGTCGCTTTCTCGTCAATGCGGGCCACCATCGACTCCGAGATGAAGCCGTTGCCGCTGAAAAAGAGAATCTGATCGACCGGTTCGGGGTTGCGTTTTGCCTCCACGACCTTTTCCAGATAGCTGCGCAGCTTCTCATAACGCGAGGTCCCGCTGCAATCGGTGGGGCGGATGCGTCCCGAATAGATGTCGGGACGGGTCCGCTGGGCCGACTCGGCGGTCAGCGAATAGTAGAAACATCCGGGATGGAGGCTGTCGCGTCCCAGCGGGGCGAATTCGAGGCTGAAATCGTCGTAGAACCGGTCGGAGGGGACCGACGACTCCCAGCGGTCGAACGCCGCCTGGTCCATTTTGAATGCGCTCGTGAGGTGCTGGGCGTCGCGCACCATCACTACCGGGATGTCGCCGATGAGCACGGCGCCCTCGATCGGGGCTTTCGGCTGACCCCAGAGCTGCCGGAGCACTTGCCGGAGCGAATCGGGCTGGCCTGTGCGGTCGATGACAAAGTGCACCTCCAGACCGCTTTTCCCGATTTCGGCGGCATAGTCATCGACCTGCCGGCGGGCTTCCTCGTAGCTTCGGGCGTCGATCACCACGGCGAAGCCGCGGCGGGGCGAGGCTGCGAAAAGTTGTGCGGAAGCGATTGTCGCCACTGTTGCCGCGAGGAGTATTTTCTTGAATGTCTGCATATATGGATAGGCTGTTTTGTGTGTCAGAAAAGAATTTCGGCGCCGAACGTGAACCTGCGGCTGTCGGTGCCTTCGAGCAGGTCGGTGTAGTTTTTCTCGCCGATGTAGCGTTTCAGCGAAGCCTCGGCATAGAGTCCGGCCCACAGTTTCCCGAAGAGGCGGCGGTAGCGTACTGCCGCGTTGCCGCCGATCCAGGTCGCGGTGATGTATTCGAATGCCGGGTCGGTGTAGGCTTGCTTGATGCGCTCCTGCACATGCTGTGAGGAGGTGATCGGAGCGGCTCCCCGCACGCCGAGCGTCGCCGTGATCCGGTTGCGGCCGAACGAGAAGAATTTCGATGCCTCGACCGATCCGGCGATACGGGTGTAGCTGCGGTTGTATCCGTCGCCCTCGTAGTGGATCGTTTCCGAATCCTCATACCGCCCTGCGGCATGCAGCGCGAAGGTCGGAAGCCCGTCGCGGAGCTTGTCGAAACGGTAGTCGGCCCGGAAGACCGAGACGGTCTCCTTGTTTTTCAGCCCCGAAGCCTGCACCTTGTACGAGACCTGATTGTTCTTGTCGGGGTCGATGTAGGCGGTCTGTTCATACCAGATACCCTCCACGCGCTTGTGGTCCCATCCGACGATGACGTTATGCGTGCGCCGGGAGTTGCCGAACCGCAGGCGGTCGCTGACGCCGAAACTCGTGCGCGAATAGTCGCCGCCGAGGAACGTGAAGGCGGCGCCTCCGTCACGGGCCTCCTGCGTACTCGACGCATAGGTCGCTTCGAGCAGGTTGGCGACGCCCTGGTCGCTGGTCCAGGCGAATTGCAGGGCTCCGATATACTCCGTGCCGGTATAGTTGCGCGGATAGGAGAGCGACGTGCCGGACGAGATCGTGCTGTAGTCGCCCAGCCCGTTGAAACGGAAATAGACGTAGGATTCGCGCGGGTCGATGACCTCGTGCGAGATCGACTCGCTCATCAAGTCGAATCCGCCCGAAAGCCCCAGTGAGAATCCGCCGCCCATCAGGTACTGGACGCCGGGCGTGAGGACGAAGTGCATGCCGTCGGTCTTGGGCCGCGGGTCGGTCTGGTCGGCCGAACTGCCAGTGTCGTAGTCGAGTCTCAAGGCGAGAATCAGCCGTTCCAGCGGTTTGTAGGCCACTGTCCCGCACAGGTTGAAGCGCTGGATGTTGAAATCCGACGGGATTGAATCGCCGAGGATGAAAGGATTGTCGTCAGCGATCTGAAGCGTCGAGTTCCAGCGCCGGGCATACTCTTTGCCGTCGTTGTAGGCGATGCTGCCGGAGCAGATCACCTTGTTGAACCGCTGCTGTCCGGAGATTCCGACTCCGAAGGCATTGATTTTCGAGGATTCGTCCACATCGTGCAGGTCGCCCCGGCGGATGTCGTAATCCGCATGGAAGTCAAGCAGGTTCCCGACGGGTGAGAACCACAGCGCCGAGGGGTTGTGGCTCCGGGAATAGAGGTTTCCGGAGCGCTCTATTTCCTGGTAGACGGGAAGCTGCGCCTTGTGCTGGGCACGAAGCGTTCCGCCGCCGAAAAGTAGCAATGCGCACAATGCGGTACCCGGGTATCTTTTCATCGTAAGAAATGCGTTAGGTGAGGTGTCGTAAGACCGAAACGGCGCTTTTCGACGGCACCGTTTCGGTCGGGATCTCGGAATCGGGCGCCGGTCTTAGTCCGCCTTCGTGGGATGTACGCCGGGGGTGAGCGGCTGGCCCGTCAGGAAATCGTTCGTCGAGTTGTTGGTGTCCTGATAGTAGGCGCGGCCGTTCTCGACTTTGGTCACCTTGCGGCGGATGCTCTTGCCTGCGAATCCGGTTACGGCGGCCTGTCCCGAATCGTCCTTGGACAGCAGCAGATGGAGCTGTTGCGATTCCGTGGCATCCCAGATTTCCACGGCGTCCAGCAGATAGTCGCTGGGGATCATCAGATTTCGCTGGGTCTTCGTGGAATTGGGCTCTATCATGAAGTTGTCCGAGTTGCTGACGTATGCTTCGGGGGTTATCCCGTCGGGCAATTTGGCAAGCAGGAAACAGCCTTTCGAGTATCCCGGATTGAGGTTTCGCTGAGTATTTTCATTGAAAAGTATCGTGAGGTCCGGAGCGTCATAATTTACATCCGCAGAGGGGATCGTAACGTTCTGGATATAGACTTCCCAATCGGCACCGGAGAGGTCGGTGCCCCCGTTGCTTGTCCAGTCTTTGGCATCATTGGCTATGACCACGCTTTTGCCGGGCTGCAAGGGATGTTCCTTGCCCGTGCCGGGGAATGCCGCCGCAACGCCATAGACCGGATAGAGGGGATATACCGATTCCCACGGGTTGACGTTCGCCGGATAGGGCGGATTAATCGTTGCGACGATCAGTCCGTCGAGATACTGCACCTCGTTCGAGTTGTTGACGATCTCGAAATAGGTGTCGGTGAGCGTGTAGTTCGAGTTGGATGTCGAGTATATCTCCTTGAATACCAACGGGGATTCGTAGACTTCGGACAGTGACACCGTAGCGGCTTTGTCCCCGAAAACGTCGGCTGCGACCGAACCCGTGAATGTGACCGTAGGAGAGTACTTGCCGGTAGCCATAATCTGGTACTGGCCCGACGACACCTCGAAGGTGACGGAGGCCACCCCGGCGGCGGTGGTTTCGGTATAGGTCAGTTCCTTGTCGGAATTCGTGGCCGTCACGGTCATGGCCGGGAGCTGTGCCGCTTCATACCCCGTGGGAGCCGTCAGGTTGACCGTCAGTTGGAGTTTTTTCGATCCGTTGTCGCCTCCGTCGTCGTCCTTGCCGTTGTCGCAACTTGCGAACAGGAGGGAGGCGCCCGCTGCGAAGAGCAGTCCGGCCTTTGCTAATGAGTTCGTCCTTTTCATCGTTTCTTGATTTTTATGATACAAATGGTGATTTTTCGAGTTATCTGCTGCCGATACGCAGTTTCAGCTCGGCGCCGAAATACATGTCGGGGTAAATCTGCTTGTAACCCGTTCGGGTGTCGTAGTAGTGCCAGCGGGAGGTGCGCGTGAAGTTGTTGGCCGTGAACGAGAGTTCGGCGACACGCCCGATCTCCTTCGTCAGGCGGAAGTTGAACATCACCCACGGACGGAACGTTTCCCGGTCATAGGCGACTGCGAGGGATTTGTTGACCATCTGGGAATATTCCGGACGGTCCCCGAATCCCTGCTGCCAGGGGGTGTAGTTGCCCTGCTTGTCGTAGAATCCGACGGGCATGACCTGCATGAACTTTCCGTCATCGGAGAGGCTGAAGCGGTCGTTGCCGCTGCCGTCCTGCCAGATGTTCTGCTGGCTTTCGTACCAGACGACCTGCATGGTCGTCGAGAAGACCAGTTTCAGCTGCGGGATGTGGGTGATGAAGCGGAAATTGGTGTTCACGCGGTTTTGCAGCGTGCCGCTTCCGGCCGGCATGAGGCGGATGTAATCGTAATTCTCGCTGATCTTCGAATAATATTCCTGTTCGTCAGTCCGCCTGATGTGAAACCACGCTCCGTCGATGATCAGCGAAGTGCACAGGGCGCGCCAGCTTCCGAGGTCGAAACTGTATTCGACACCCTGTTTTTCGGTGTGCGATTTGTTGGTGGGCCGGTAGTAGGTGGCGATGTAGTCCTCCTTTTTCGTTTTGGCATCGACGGTGCTGCCCGATGCGTCGGTGTAGGTCACCTTGCCGTCGGCGAATCGAAGATCAGTGGCCTCCGTCGGTACGTCGTAGGTCTCGTAGTGCATGTAGTGAGGCGTCGTCGAGAACCCGAATTCGTCGGTGTGCTTCTCGCGGAAATAGGTCACCATACCGCGCACGCGTCCCAGACGGAACGAGAGTCCGGCCTCGTATTTGCGGCTGCGGGCGGGTTTGAAATCGGGATTTGCCAGGTCAGTCAGGACATCGGTCGTCAGAACGGCCAATGAACTCGTCGGATCGGCATTGGAAATCTTCGCCAGACTGACGCGGTCGAAATAGGCGTTGTCCGGATAGAGGTAGAGCAGCGTGGGCATCTTGTAGGAAAGTCCCCAGCCGCCCGTGACGGCGACGGCCGCCTTGGGCCCTTCGTACAGCGAATAGTTGAGGTTGACACGCGGCTCGGCGACGAAGATGTCGTTCTGCCCGGCCTGCGGATCGAGGAACATGTTCGTCAGGCGCACACCGGCCTGCAGGGCGAGCGACGTTCCCCCGATTTTGAGATTGAGCCTGTCTTCGAAAAAGAAGGAGAGATTGTTCAGCGCCGGAATATCCCGGAACGACCGGGGACGCAAGGTTTGGCTCGAAATACTTTGCGGCGGCTTGTTTATGTCGTAAAGAAGCCCTCTGCCGTAATTGGCGTCATACCGCCAATCTGCTCCGGCCCGGAGATTGGTAAAATTCCCCCCCCCCTCCTCCGAGTTGGATAATCTTGTTGGCCTTTACTTGCAGGTAAACGCTGAACGGCTTGCCCTCTATTTCATAGTCCGAATAGTACGACGACGGAAGAAAGATACCTTCATAGGCGCCTGGTTTCAGCGTGTTGGAGATCACGCCGCTGGCAGAAGCCACATATTCGTGCAGCCGGTCACTCTGGTAGGCCTGCGATACCATGAAGCCGTATTCGAGCGCCGTGAGGGCGGCTCCGTTGATCTTCCAGCTGCCCTCGGCGTTCAGACGTGCGCCGATGTTTTTGTTTTCGAAGGTGCTGCTCGTGACCTGCATCTGCGGGTCGGTTTTGCTGTTGTTGACGTTCGAGTAGAACGAGCCGTTGAGGCGCAGGAGCATGGGGCGTCCCGCCACGTCGAAACTCCTCGAATAACCCAGCGTCGCAGAGATGCGGTCGTAGCCCAGGTAACGCTTGCGCGTGTCGCCGAACGACTGCGTCCAGTCGATGCCAGCATTGATCGCGCTGCCGTTTTTGAGCGTGAATCCCTTGCCGGCGTACACCATTTTCGAATAGGGGTCGGCCTTGAATTTGGCCTCCCAGGGCGTCGAGCCCGTTTTGGTCTTCACGATGACGACCCCCGAGGTCAGGTTGCCGTATTCGACCGACGGGATGCCGCGGATCACCTCCATCGATTCCACGTTGTCGGGCGATACCGAGCGTAGATCGACGCCTTTTCCGGCCGTCGTCTGGTCGCTCATGCCGTTTTGCGACTGGTTCGAGGCGCTTCCCGCGAGCGACGGGGAGAGGGCCTGCAGGTTGCCGTCGTTCGAGAGCGGAGCTCCGTCGACGATCACCGCGGCGCCCAAGGCATTGTTGGCGTTGGAGCCGATTTCGCGGATGGCGGCCTGGCCCACGCCGTTCAGGTTGGGGTTGACCGACAGGTTGCCCGGGAGCAACTGGAACATGTCGCCGATGCTCATGGGCTGGATGTGGCGGATGGCCTCTTCGCCGATCTTCGACGTGGAGCCGGCGCCGGTGGGCTGCGCCGTCACCACGACCTCTTCCAGTCCGAGGCTCAGCGGCGTGAGGGCGATTCGGAGGTCCTTGATGTCTGCCGAGAGGACCAGTTTCCGCTCGACGGGGCTGTATCCGAGGAACGAGACATTATAGGTGATGGGGCCGCCTTTGAGTTTGTTGAGTTTGAATGCGCCCTTCTGGTCGGTCACTACGCCGATCGTATTGTTGACCACGAACGAGGCCAGCGCTACGGGTTCTCCCGTTTCGGCATTCACCACCTGTCCCGAAATGGAGTAAAAGGGCGTATTGCTTTTCTGGGCGTGGACGTCATATACGGCAAAGAGGAGCAGTGTGCTCAAGAGGAGGAAGGCACGTATCATCGTTTGGATAGCTTTGTTTGTCGGCAAATCTATGCAGATTTTAATTATTTTGCAAATTTAAGGCCGCCTAACATAACCTGCAATCCCCATAAGTTGCTATTTTTTGCGCGGCAGGGAGCTTCGGAACGGCTATTGGTGCCCTCCCGGAGCATTGTCTGCCCATTGCTCGGTTCGAATCGCTCTCCGGAGCCGGAAGGGCATGGACGGCAGCCTGTTGAAAATACCCGGCAGGCGCTTCGAGTCGCTTTCGGAGTTTGCAGGACCCGCTGACCCGCAATTCAGTCGATGCGAGGCAGCGCATAGCCTGTTCGGGTTTCACCCAAGGGCCGTCCGACGGGCTCCAGCCGGGACAGTTGAACATCCTGATTTTGGCACCCGATCGCTCGGCCTCCCGAACAGCATGCTCCGCGCACTCCCGCCGAGCGTCACATACCTGCCCGCGGTTGACCATTTTACGGTCCTGCTCACCCGGGCTTACGAAATTTAGGCGCGTATCGGTGACATTGCCGGTGAAAGTCTCATCGATGCCGGCCTTGGCCATCGCTTCGAGGTCTCTGGTGATGCCCTTCTTGGAGATGTTGTCGTCTATCCAATGCCTGTAGAATAGTTCCATGCGCCTTCGAGTTCCTCTGCCCCTCCCTCCCATACGGTTACGGGCCGACAAGATCGCCAAAGCTGCAACTAATGCCAAAAGCGGGTTTCTGTTCATTGATCAGGTCAGCTTTAATGATTTTTTCGGCACCCGATGTTGAACTGCTGATTATTGGGAAGGCCCCGATGTCCGCAGCCTTTCTCCACCAGCGATTTCGGTTCCGGCAAACAGGTGGTGCTAACCGCACGCGGCAGCGTCTCATACCGACGGCACATGGCGGTGGCCATTCCGACGGCTTCGCCCATCGTCGCTGTCGTCCGCATCACGCGCACGGTCTTCAAAGCAACATGTGTCACGCTGATATTCCGGTCGGTCATGAAGAGGTTCGGGACATTACGTGAAGAAAAGCATCTATAGGAAATTGGATAGAGCTTTATTTCCTCTTGATTGCACACCGCCTTGAACGCATCATTCGGGATAAAACGCCTATTCTTCAAATCGGAATAATGCAGGTCGATCGTCCACGAAGTCGTAACCGAAGCGTCGTCATAAGCCACCTGTCGTAAAATATCATTCTGAATCGAAACAGCATCGCTTATTGGACGGCGCGATTCCCGTTATCGTCCGTATGGATATCCGCGTGGGTGAGCTTCATAATGTCTGCATGGCTCAAACCCGTAAAGGCACAGAGAACGAAGACCATCAGTTTCAGTTTCTTGACCGGAGTGACGATACCGCCCGGAAGCATATTGCGGACACTGGAAGGATAGACGACGAATTTTTCGATAAGGCCCCGCTTCAACTCCTTGAAAAGCATATATTTTACTTAATATTCGTATTTCGGAAAGGAGGCGAGGCAACGGCGGGCTTTGTTATGGTTTTCTAAGGTCGAAACACTACGGTTCTAGCCTACACGCTTGCGGAAACCTTGACAGGAGCGGGATTAAAAAGATGTAATGACCCGATTTATCGGGTCATTACATCTTTTATATAGATGACAGGTAACGAGAAGACAACGGTTTCTTTTCAGTCGATTGCACTGAATTTCTTTGTTTCAAATAACCACAACGAAGATACGAAAACATACAGAAAAATCCCAATAGGTACTATTCCTCCAAGTCCTATTGTAAAATACCCGAATTGATTTACTAATAACCATATCGAAAACGTCATCTTCCCAACTTGATTATACAACAAGTCGTATTCATATTTCTATCTAACAATCGACATTTTGAATATCTAGATATAAGTTCTAACCCAAGGGTTTCATAGTCCAAGTCACAGCTTGTTAAAATAGGTTTCTAAAACACAATCTATTCTCGCGTTTGATGCATATATTCTGTCGGCGTCATATTGTAAACGCTTTTGAAGCATTTTGCAAAATAGGCAGGGGAAGAAAATCCTACGATATATGCGACCTCGCTTACATTGCGTCGTTGATCTGTTAACAGCTGAATCGCCTTTTGTAACCGGAAATTGCGTAATAAATCGGATGGGGACATTCCAAAAATACTTGTGATTTTCCGGTAAAGCAATATTCTCGACATTCCTAACATATCGCTCATCAGTTCGATTTTGAAATTGCTGTCGCTATACTGCGCCTCAATCAAATTGAAGAGCTTATCCCGGAACACATCATCCACACAAGGGAGATTTGCGGTTTCATGTCTCGTCAGATGGCCGAATTTTTTAGCAAACGTACTGGCAAGGCGCTTACGTTCCTCAATGTTCCGAATAATCTTCAGCCGAACATACTGCATATTGAACGGCTTGTGAATATATTCGTCGGCCCCTTCTGCAATTCCGTAAATCCGTTGGTTGTCATCTGAAAGAGCCGTAAGCAGCACGATCGGAATATGACAGGTCGCTATATTCGATTTTATGTTACTGCACAACTGGAATCCATTGAGTGCAGGCATCAGCACGTCGCTCAGAATGAGCGATACTTCATTGTCCATCACGGCTTTAACGGCATCATAACCGTTATTGACGGCAATAATGCGGAAGTTTGTTGAAAGTTCATCCTTAAGATAGGCGAGTATTTCAGGATCATCCTCGGCAATGACGATTGTTTCGTCGTATTTTTTGGCTAACAGCGCATCGATCTTATTGTCGTCGATCGCCTCGTCCGCAAGGTAATTTGTCGGAAGAGTTTCATCAAAAGCGGCATTCTCTCCGAAGTGTGATTTCCCCTTGAACAATTCGACCCGGAAAACGGTATAGGCTCCCGGAAGACTATCCACTGTTATGCGTCCATGATGCAGCTCGACATATTCCCGAGTCAGGTGCAATCCGATCCCCGTACTGTAATTCGATGTGTTTTTGAGCGCATAGAAACGATCGAAAATCCGGGGAAGGCTCTCTTTGTCTATACCTTTCCCGTTATCCTCGACTTCGATCAGCACGCTCGGACCGTTGTCTGTCACCGACACCAGGATCGTACCGTATTTGGGCGAATATTTGAAAGCATTGGAAAGCAGGTTGAGCAACACCTGTTCGATTTTATCGGTATCGATCCACAACTGCTGATGCGGCGTGTCCGTACGGAATTTATAGACGATCTTTTCCGTTTCGGCATAGGTTTCGAAATAGTTGAGTATCTCTTGCGTAAATTGTACGATATCCACTTGTTTCAGCGTAAGCATCATTTTATTATTTTCGATCTTCCGGAAATCGAGAATCTGATTCACGACATTCAGCAGATGGCGTGCGTTACGCTGGATCGTCCAGATATTACGTTGAATTTCGGGGTCTTTTTCCCGTTTGACGATACTGTCGAGCGGATTGAGGATAAGTGTCAGCGGCGTACGGATTTCGTGGGTGATATTTGTAAAAAACTGCAATTTATGAGCCGTTACATTCTCTATCTGTGCATGCTTATCCATCAATTCCCTGGTAGCGATTTCGATTTCCGCATTTTTTGCGGTCAGCATTTCGTTGCGACGCCGGAGACGTACGTTTAGCCGAAAGGCATAAATACCCATACTCCCCGCGATAAGAGCGATGATTACAACGGCCCACAATGAATATTTCAGGCCGTCGACACTTCGATCGTACTGTTCGAGCGTCGCTTTCTGTTTGTTGATCTGTTCCTGATAACTGACTATCTGTTCCTGCTGCGCTTTGAGCGTGTAGGCATTGTGAGAATCGACGAGCGCCGATTGCAACCGATAACTCTTTTCGACTCGTTTGCCGAGCAGAATCCGACGGGCGATCGACATGACCTTGTCTCCGCCTGTAGGATAGAGGAACGAAGCCTGCAATCGACCGTCAAGGACGGCATCTACCCCGACCAGCGCATCTATTCCGATAAATTTTATCCGCTGTGCACAAAGTGAATCGGTCGCATTGATCACATTGTAGGCAGCAAGTGCCATATCGTCGTTATGCGCAAAAACCAGATCGATATCGTCATAGTGCCCCATCGCCGCCACGCGTTCTTTTGCCACATCGGGTTTCCAGTCGCCGGAAATCGTATGTACCGAATAGCTTTCACTTGCTTCGGCGAGGAATCCCTTATGCCGTTCCACGGCGGGTGAGGAGCTCATCAGTCCGGTAATTTCGAGAATTGTAGATCCTTCGGACAATATGGTGTTAATGTAACGTCCCACGTCCCGACCGATATCGTAATTATCCGCACTGATGCAGGTTGTATAATGGTCCGAATGTATTTTGCGGTCCCAGATGATTGTCGGAATTCCCATATCGAAAGCTTCGACAGCGATCGGTGTTACCGGCTCCGATTCGTTCGGCGAGATAATGAGCAGATCTACCTTCGCATTGATGAATTCACGGATCTGATCGATCTGCAGCTGCGTATTGTTATGCGCGTTGCTGACCACAATGCTCAATTCCGGATATTTGGCCGCTTCGGCCTGCATCTGGATCATCATGATTTGCCGCCACAAGTCATTGGTGCATTGGGAGAATCCGATCACATAGTGACGTTTGGATTCCGAGACCGATTCATGACGGCAGCCGCTCGTCACTATACATATGGCAAGCAGCAGAAACAGACGGATCGGACGATGCGACATGATACGCGAATTTATGATTATTTTATCATATTCAGGCTGAAATCATCGACAAAATAGGTTGAATTCTGATCTGCCCAGACGCCGCAGAAAACAGTGAGCTCCTGTTCTTCATCGGAATCGAAATCCAGCGCCATCCGGGTCCAGTTCCTGCCGGACAGCAGGAACAATCTGTCTTTCAAAACACTGCCGTCGGATCGACGCACGCCGATATACACGCCGTTCGTCAATGGGGACAGGGACATGCGGGCGAATGCGGAAAGCCGATATTCTTTTCCGGGTAGCACCTTTATACTCTGTGTACAGATGTCGGACCAGACGGGTGTATAGCGGGGTGTTTCGACATACAGGGCGCAGGCGAACTTTCCCGCATGCGCTTCGGATGACAATTCGGACTTACCGATATTCCATGTCTTCACAGATTCTTCGAACCCGCCGTCAGCGAGCAGGTTCTCTCCGCCATGCGGCGAGCAGGCGAACAAGATACAGCTTATCAGCGGCAAAATAGTCTTGTACATAAAGTCGGTCTTAAAAACGGATACCCGGCCGTGTATGACACGGCCAGGTTCCGTTGGATATCAGATGATTACAGTTGCGAAACGATAAAGTACATATTGTCGCCCGACGAATAGGGATAAACTGACGGCGAGAACCAGCCGCCCTGGTTTGCATTGTCGAGCACCAGTAGTTTTTCGCCCGACCAGTCGCCTTCGGGCAAACCGGCGTCGCGGTAGACCAGACCGCCCGTCGTCTCCGAACGGTAAACCATGATATAGCGTTTGTGAGTCGCATTATAAGTTACGCACATTTCGGATGCATTGCCATAGGTGATCGCCGCCGCCGATTCAGGATCTCCCGCCACCCAGTCGGTACCGTCCCAATAGGTCCAGTTGGCCGCTGTTGCAATATCACCGTCGCTTTTGATACGCGCGACGTATATCTTGGGCGTGGAACGGCCTGCGTCCGAACCGAACATGTAAAGATACTTGTCGCTCAAATAGAATGCCGCCTGTACGAAATGTCCTGCTCCGCTCCAACGCCCGCGTATCTCGCGGGTCCAGCTTTTACCGCCGTCTGCCGATGACAACAACCCGGAAAAGTTTGCCGTCCATGCGTCGCTGTCTTCGGGATCGAGCGACTTGAACGAATAATAATGAATATACTGTTTGCCGTTGACGGTCACACCGGCCGTCGGAACACAGGCGGTTTCACCGTCTCCCGACGGTTCGAGAATGGGAACGATACCGTCGCTGCCGGGCGAAACCTGGGCGATATAGAATCCATCATCGGGATTCATGTCGTTCGACAATGCGAATGCGTTTGCATAATGCTTGCCTCCGGCCGAAACATCGGCCAGCGCCATGGAAACCGTATTGTTCGGTCCGGCCCAGATGACGGCTTTATCCGCAAACGAAATATCTGTAAACGAAGCGTTCGAGACGGTTCCCGTCGCCAGGCAGGCGTCCAATTTGGTCGAGGTCTGGGTGGTGCCGGTCGGAGCGAGTCTGAAATCGTCCAGTGCGACCCATACTCCGGGGTATCCCCATGCCCCGCAGAAGACATTGCCCTGCGTATAATCGCCGGAATTGAACTCCTTGGTAAATTCGGTCCATACGTCGGGATTCCAATCGCCGGCCTGTCCATCGTAAATAGGTCCACCTTCCAGCCGAACGCCCGTAAAGGCGTTCATTCCGGCCCATGAAGCCTGTCCGAAGCAGGAGAACGTATAATCTTTGCCTTTCTTGAGTGCAATCGACTGCAAGCAGGCATCGCACCAACTGCCGTCGTTCGGATTCTCAAGTTTCAGAGCGACCTGTCCGCTGTGCGCCTGCGTGTGTTTCGACACCAGCGACGGGTCTTTAGATGCCCCTTCGAAATACCAGAGCGAATGGTAGTCGATCGCTTCATCGGGGAAAAGTTCGAACCCGGGTTCGGAAATCATATTGAATTCGTCCGCCGCGAACGTGGCTTTCATCAGGGTTATGTTCGAAAGTTGTGTCGGTTCGGGATTGAGCTTGATGTCGTTGCCACCCTCCTTTTTGTCGTCAGCACAACCTGCGGCAAATGCTGCAAAAAGTAAAAATGAAATTGTGAAATAACGGTTTTTCATTGTTGTTGGTTTTTTAGTGTCGGTTATTCTGTTTTTATTGGTTTCAGGCAAATATCGTCCACGATAAATGTCATACCGGGAGCGCCCCAGACACCGACGAAAGCTTCGGCGTTTGCAGCCGATCCGGCATTGAATTCACAGCCGAAGCGTGTCCATTCACCGGCCTGAGCCGTACCCGTCACGTCGTGGATCGTTCCGTCGGGCAGACGAACGCCGACATAGGCGCCTTCAGGCAGCATCTCTTCGGATTTCACCCAACACTCAATGGTGTAATCAGCATTCTGCTGTAAGGAGACCGTCTGAGTGCATACATCCTGCCATTCGCCGGAGTTCGTGTTTGAAAAACGGCAGGCGATCTTACCGCTGTGCGCATCACGCGAGGTGAGGGCCGCCGTATTCACGTCCCACCTCGTTTTGTAGCTCAACGCCTGGGTCGGATGCTCTTCGAATCCGCCTTCCGAGAGCAGGTTGACGCCTGCTTCGTCCCAATTGAGGTCAGCGCGCATCAGGAAAACGTTCCATGTAGGTACGGCATGCGAGATGACGAACCACAATTCGTCTTTTTCGTTGAACCAGGGATGGATATAAGGAGCATAAAGCGCGTTGCCATCCTCATACATAATGATTTTCTCACCGGACCAGTCTCCTTCCGGCGACGGGGCGTCGCGGTAAACGATAGCCCGCTGGTTGACCGACAGGTACATCATCATATAGCGCTTGTAACGGCTGTTGTAGGCGACGGTCATTTCAGAAGCCGTGCCGCGGGCAACGGGTACTGCCGCCTGCTCGCTGCGCTTCCAGCCGGCACCATTCCAATATTCGTAGGCCGACTTGTCGAGGAGCTTCGTTTCGCTGACTCGCGCCAGATAGACATTACCATAACGTCCCGAATGCGTGCCGTACATATATACCAGCCCGTTCTCCTTCAGGTAGGCGATCTGCGTGAAGTTGCTGTCCGCATTCCATTTGACACCCGAACGGGTCCATGCAGCCCCATAATTATCCGAATAAACGATTTCACTGTAATTCACCGACCAATAATCGTTATCACCCGTAGGAGTCCAGTCATGGATGCTCATGTAGTTCAGGTATTGACGGGCGCCGACCGCAATGCCACCCGTAGGGATGCAGGTCACCTCGTATTCCGAACCATCGGGATACTGCCCGGTTTTGGCCCGGGAGACAATAATCTCCTTTACGGCATTACCGTCCATCAACATCCCCGAATAATAGAGTCCGTCCGTCAGATCGCTGTCCGAAGAGAGGGCGATGGCATTCGATTTCCAATTACCGCCTCCGTAATCGAAATTATCGCCGAACACACACATGACCGTCCCGTTGCCGGCATCCCACATATTGCTGTAGTCGGTACGTCCGATATTGAACCGGGCGTCCGTTCGGTTGGGATTGGGAATCATTTCTCCGCTTTCCGAACGTCCGGTAACACGTGCCACGAGCGTTATGTTTTCCGGTAGCAGCGTCCCTGTTTCAACAGGTTCCGGTCCCGGCGGCTCCGGATCGGGAATCTCCGTATCGGATGCTGACGAGCAGCCCGGCAGCAGGAATATGACGGCAATCAGGAGCAACATGCTTCTGATCCCGGATACGGACCGCCTGTCTGTTTTAATAAGAATATCCATCATTTTGACGAAGGTTAATGTTGGAAAGCAGTTCGGAAGAGGGTATCGGATACAATTCGAGATATTTCTTCTGCTTGGGCGTGTGGAATGTCCAGCTTCCGTTTACATAGAGATTCCACCGGATCAGCTGCTCGCGCCGCATTCCTTCGCCCGTGAACTCGCGTCCGAGCTCTTTCAGGAATTCGCCGTAAGGCACGGATATGCCGTCAACAACGGTCGGGGCGGACAACTGCTCGGCCGTCAGCTCACGCACGGATTGGGGCAGGGACGGATCGAAACTGCGTTTACGCACCTCGTTCACGATGTCGGCAGCCCCCTGTGCATCCCCGCCGCGAAGCAGACATTCGGCCTTCATCATCAGGGTCTCTCCCAAACGGAATACGACCCAATCCTGATCGGTCTCCCACTTCTGGCCGATCTTGATCTCGTACTTTCCGAAGCGGTAGCCGTCGAATTCACGTGCTGCATCGATTGACGCGATTTCATTGACATAATTAAAGGGGGTCACACCGTCGGTAAAATAGAGCGGCTGCTTGGTGAGATAGTCGTATTGCTGCCCCATGCAGTAGCTCTGCTTATAACGTTTGTCGTTGTAGTTATCGGGATCCGTGGCATCGAACGTCTCGTTCACGTATGAAGGCACGGCACGCAATCCATTGTAACCGCCCGAACCCGCGTTGTAGATCGGCTTGCAGGCCCAGTGCTGGGTTTTGGCATAGATGCAGTGAAAAATCGGCGATCCCGTCGTTTCGTCATACGGTACTGCAAAAATAATTTCGGGCGACGTTTCGCTTTGCAGACTGAAAATATTGGAAAAGCTGTCGTCGAGCTGGTATTTCGTAGACCCGATTATCTCGTTGCAAAGGATGAGCGTACTGTCGCGCTTGGCGGCATATTCACTGCCGAGCCACGATTCGGCATTCAGATACACCTTTGCCAGCAGATGCTTGGCTGCCCACTTGTTAAAACGACTGTACCGCTGTTCTTCGGGCAGTTTGTCCATGCTCTCGCGCAGTTCCCGCACGACGAAGTCATACACCTCTTTCCGGTCGCGCGTCGTGGGCATATAATCTTTCGGCACGTCGTAGGTCTCCATGATCGGCACATTCCCGAAAAGAGACAGCAGGTAATAATAATAGAATGCACGCACGGCACGAATTTCAGCCAGCGTTTGCTCGTCGAGCTCCAGTCCGGCCTCTTCGAACTGATGCAGCACCCGGTTGCAGCAGGTCGTGATACCGTACCACAAGTGGCTCCAACACGTACTGAAATGGGGATCGGTCGATTTCCATTCGTGATTGTTCAGCCGCAGCCAGATCCCGCCGTCATACCAGCCTCCGTCCGAATTGGTGGGAATGACCCAGGCATCGGTTCCGAGCTCGGTCAGATCCCAGATGCTGCGGTCCTCGTTGAACCAGCGCATCTGCCCGTACATGGGCGTCAGCAGGTAGGCCGAACTCTGTTCACTGTCATCCAGGATCTTGTCAATGGTCATATCGCTGTAAATATCCGGATCGAGATTCGTGCATGAAGCCAGCAGGAGTGCGCATGCTCCGGACAGACGTATTATTTTTCGTTTCATGGTTTTGATCTTTAGAAGTTGAACGATGCCCCGACGATGTACGAGCGCAGATTGGGATATTTGTTGATCGGGTCTACGCCGGGTGTGAGACCGACGATCGCCACTTCGGGGTCCAGCCCGGAATAGCCACTGATCGTCAGCAGGTTCATGCCGGTGCAGAAGACCCGGATGCTGCGTATCACTTTATTGCGCTGCGAGAGATCGAACGTGTAACCGATCGTCAGGTTATCGAGTTTGACATAATCTCCCGACTCGATATAGCGGTCCGAATAGATCGACGGTGCGAAGTTATAATATTCGCCGACCTTCTGATAAGCCGATTTCGGCACATTGAAACTCGACAGCCAGGCGAGTGTTTCATACTTCATCCGGTAGGCGTTCAGAATATCGAAGCCGAAGGCTCCGCGGAAGGACACCGACACATCAAGTCCCTTCCAGCGATAGTTAGCCTGCAGGGCGGCGAACATTTTGGGCATACCGTTACCGATAATAGCCTTGTTGTCTTCACTGGGGTCCGAATTCTCGGCTCCGACAACATTCCATGTCGTGCTGTTCTTCAGTCCGTCGACACGCCATCCGTAGAAATTACCGACAGCCCAGCCATCTTCGAGCCGGTGCGTGTAAGTCTGCATGGGTTCTCCGGTCGATCCGAGCGTCAGGTATTCCATCGTATACCTGTCATTGGAAAGTGAGATCAGCTTGTTCTTATTGTACGAGAAATTCCCGCTGAGCGACAACGCCATATCTTTGCGGGAAATCAAGTCTCCGGAAAGCATCACCTCGACACCCTGGTTGCGCATCGAACCCACGTTGGCCAAAATCGAATTCGTGATATTGGGAGGGGTCGGTACCGTATAAGTGTATAACAGGTCATCGGTACGGCGATTGTAAAAATCGATACTACCCCGGAACCTGCTGCCGAACAGAGCAAAGTCGAGTCCGACGTTGAGTTCCTTTTTGCGTTCCCATTTCAGATCGTCGTTCGCATTGTTCGTCGGCACGATACCATTCACCCACTTGCCGCCGTCGTACCCCATGTATGCGGTGCTGAAGTTGTACAGCGGAATGTATTGGTAAGCAGACGAGGGTGCGGTACCGGTAATACCATATCCGACACGTAATTTGAGATCGGAAACCCAGTGTACATCCCGCATGAACTTTTCCTGTGTGATCCGCCAGCCGGCACTTACAGCCGGGAAAGTACCCCAACGGTTGTTCTTTCCGAACTTATCGCTTCCCTCATGACGCAGGCTCGCCATAAAAAGATATTTGTTGTCGAAATTATAGTTCACACGACCATAGAAACCGATCAGTTTGACCCGGTACTTATAACTGGTTAATTTCGAAAGACCATCGAGCGTCGAATTCGCCGAACCGATATTCCAGGCGCCGAATCCATCGATCGGGAAATCATAAGCATACATCTCGGAAGACTGATGAATATAATCGTTGTAACTGTATCCGACGGTCGCCTGCAACGTATGAAAACCGAATTTACGCGAATAATCGGCCTGTAATTCAAGTGTCTTGTCCTCGCCGTGGCCCCCCGAAAGTCGCGCCTGTCCCCGTGTGCTGCCCATCGTCGATGAATAATGCTTCCGGGTCGTGCTGTAGGCGTAATCATTGAAATCGCCCATGTAAATACCCGTAGCACTGATCGTCAGATCCTTGATCGGCTTGACCGAGATACGACCCGACATCATCAACTGGTCGTACTTGTTTTCGGTGCTCTGCTCTTTCAGCAAACCGGCCGGATTGGCCCCGTTGCTGTTTTCGTAATAGGAACCGTCGGCATTGTAGACCGGGATGGTCGGGTTCCGGCTGAGCGCCTGCATATAGAGATCCTCCGGAACGATACCCTGCGTTACGATCTTATTACTGACATTCAGTGCTATTTTGAGCCGATCGTCGAACATGGCGTGATTGATGCTGAGCTTAGCAGTCAACGACTCGTCGAAAGAGCCCTTGTAGATTCCCTGTTTGTCGTTGTAGGTCACCGAAGCGAGGTAATTCGTCCGGGCGTTTCCGCCTTGCAACGAGACGTAATGCGTCTGGCTGACGGGTGTACGGGTAATCTCCTTGACCCAATCCGTATCACCCTTGAAATCGTTAATCAGGTCGAAGCGTGAATCCTCTTTTGCGAGCCGGGATTTCAAACTGCGAAGTTCCGTGGCATTCGGATAATCGGAAGTCTCGTCGAACATCTGATCGATGGTAACATATCCTTTATATTCCAACGTGACACGTCCCGACTGCGGACGCTTGGTGTTGATGATAATCACACCGTTCGTTCCGCGTGTACCGTAGATAGCCGCAGCCGAACCATCCTTCAGAACATCGATGGATTCGATGTCTTCCGGTGAAATGGCATTGAGGGATCCGCCGGCCACACCGTCGATCACGATGAGCGGTGCCGAAGACGCAGCCAACGTAGAGATACCGCGCAGCATGATACTCAACTCACCGCTGGGGTTGCCTGATGTTTTGGAAATACCCAAACCGGCGACTTTTCCCTGAAGCAACTGGAGCGGATTACTGACGCTTCCCTGCAGAAATTCATCGGACGACACTCGAGTAATCGAACTGGTAATCTCTTCTTTACGGATCGTACCGTAACCGATTGCAACCACTTCTTCGAGTCCGATGGCATCGGCTTCAAGTGTGAAATTCACTTCCGTCCGACCATTGATGCCGGTTTCAGCACTTTTCATGCCGATGAAGGAACACACAAGCGTTGCATTCCTGTCTTTTATGTTCAGCGAGTAACTGCCGTCGCTGCCGGTCGAAGTGCCGGTCGTAGTTCCCTTGACGACGACCGATGCCCCGACAATTCCGTTTCCCGCCTGATCGGTTACTTTACCGGAAATGCCGTAACTCTTTTGTGCCGAAACCGGCATACCGGCCAGCAACATCAGAACTGCGCATAACATGAAATAGAGTTGTTTCATAATTGGTGGTATTTAGGTTAGTTTTTCTCTGTTGCTTCAGACAACGCTGTCCCGTACCAGAAAGCGGCTGCACGGTAATCGACCGTGCCGGGATTCCAGCTCAGCATTTCCAGGTCGAACTGCAACCGCTGCCCGAATGGTATTACATCCAGATTCCGGGTGCGGACAAAAGTGTTGTAACCGTGTGACGATGTTTCATCGGCACGGGGAGCGCCGCCGAACGGCGTTGCGAACGGCACCACAGGCGCCCATGAACAGTTGTAATAATCCTCCGTCCCGGTACCCATGAACGAAGGGAACGTATCGTTGTCGACCCAGATCTTTTCGTCGCCCTCGCCGTACCAGTCCGGACAGTGGTTATAAAGCGACAGCACATCGCCGCAATAGACCCCGTGACCGGTTATGGTCGTAAAATTCCAGTCGAGATTGTCCGGCGAGTTATAATCATTGTTGACCGGAATACCCGTTTCATCGTGGTAAGTTGCATGGAAATAGAGTGTCTGCGCTGTACGGTCGAAATCATCGACATAGCACGTGATTACGGCTGTAAAGGGGATATCGCTCTTTTTTTCGAGACGCAGGTCCGCATGTTCCGCATAAGGCATCACCCAGCGGCTCGTAAAGGAACCTTTGCCGTCGGATGAAACATACCAGCCCGACGAAGCCGGCGCACCGGTACCAACTCCGAAGAAACAGTCCAAAGGACACCACACACAGCGTGTACCGTCGAAATCGATACGTAACCAGGTCTGCTGCATAATTTCGGTAAGATCCGCCGGATCGAATTCCGAAAGCGTTATGGCCAGCGACCGGATCGCTTTACTTCCGTCAGGCAAGTGCAGTGACGTGGTACCGTTCGACGTCGGGGTGACTGTCCGGGTACATTCCGTTCCATCAGCATACATTTCGGGGGAGAGCAGTTTGCGATTTACCGCGGCGATCTTATCCGTGAGTTTGCGCACCTCTTTCAACGAGAAGGTCCGAACATTCGTTCCGTTGTCATAGGTTCTGTATCCGATATGATAGTAACGGGGTATTTTGACCGTGTAATCGGGTTCTTCAAGCGTGATACGGCAGGATCGGGCATAGGGCAAGGGCAGAAAGAAGGTGTTGCCACCGGTTTTGGAAAGTTCATCTTCATAATGCGTATGTGTCAGCGAAAGGGCCGTACCGACAGTTGCCGGAAAGCGTGCCATGTCATAAGCCGGGATCTCGATTTCTGGTGTATCCGATTCGTCGAAATAGAAGCGCAGAGTTCCGCGTTTATCGGACGTCGTCATCCAGATACGTGTTATGGCTCCGGGTCCTTTTTCATCGAAGAGTACCTTTTCGACACGGCCGCGAACCGTATCGAGCCGTTCGAATCCGGCACCGTCGTCATTGGCGAACCAACCGGGTTCGTGGGGACTGACGGTACGGCGGTCGTAACTGCTGACTTGCGCCGCACGGTAATTCACAGCAGGATAACCGGTCACTACGTCGTATGAAACCATTTCATCCAACAGCGATGCCGTCGTTATCGGGGATGCAGTGTCCGGGGAGCTGTTGTGCGTTCCGCAACTTATGATGCAGAGCGCCATTAAGATTGTAACGAGTTGTTTCATGGTAAACTTGGGTTTAGGTTCGGTTATTTACGGGGCGGAGGCCACGCGCCAGCGCAGGTACAGACATAGGCTGCAGTCTCGACGGCTGTCCGATGTGCTTCCGCGATCGTCTTGCCAGTAAGCAGGGCTCCGATCAGGGTTCCGGAAAATGCGTCGCCCGCACCTACCGTATCGACGACCTCCACCCGGGGAGTCGGCAGTGTAGATATATGGTCATGGGTGTAAATGGAACTGAACCGATCCCCACCGGTAAGTACGATCATGCGAAGTGCATATTGCTCCGCCAATTGGCGGCACGCAGCGTCCGTATCCCCCGGAAGAGCGAACAGTTCCTGTAGTCGGACGAGCTCGTCATCATTTATTTTCAATACGTTCGCCATCCGGAGCGATCGGTCGATCAACTCCTGCGAATAGAAATGCTGACGCAGGTTGATATCGTATATACGATAGGCTTCGGCCGGTACGGCTTCGACCATGGCGCAGGTAGTCCGGTGCGAAACCTCGCCGCGCTGTGCCAGCGTGCCGAAACAGATGGCACCGGCGCCGCAAGCCAGGGACAGCATCTTTTCCGTAAGCGGAATATAGTCCCAGGCAACATGTTCGTGGATCGTGTAGGTAGGTTGACCGTTGCAGAGCGACACGTCGACAGTGCCGGTCGGCTTATCCACCGTGGCAACGAGTGTGCGGATACCGTAACTGGCGGTAACTGCCAGCAGATCGCGTCCGGCATCGTCATTGCCGACAGCGCTGACAGCCCAGCCTTCGACACCATTCTGCGAGGCATGATAAGCAAAATTTACGGGAGCTCCTCCGGCTTTTCGTCCTGTCGGCAAAACGTCCCACAGAAATTCACCGATACCGATGACAAGGGGTTTGGAATGCATCTTATTCTTTTTTTAGCAGTTGTTTTTCAATCTCTTCGAGCGAATGCCCTTTGGTCTCAGGAATCCAGATGTAGATAAACAGCCATGCAGCAAGACAAAGGATTCCGAATCCGGCAAAAACGATTGCTGCACCGAAACTCTCCAGCATAACGGGGAAGAACTGCACGACCAGGAATGCGCAAGCCCAGCTGATCCCCGTCGAAAGCGCCATGGCCGTACCCCGGATCGCCGATGGATATATTTCGGCTGTAACGACAAACATAAGCGGGGAAAGCGACACTGCAAAGAAAGCGATGTAAACAAGCAGGGCAATCAGAATACCGATACTGTCGGGTTGCGGCTGAGCAAAGGCATAGGTCAGATACGCCAGCGATACGACCAGTCCGGCACATCCCCACAAAAGCAGTTTCTTGCGTCCCAGACGATCCACCAACCATACGGCGACAATCGTGAACAAAAAGTTCACTATTCCGACATAGATGGCCTGCATGAGCGCCGTATCTCCACCAATGCCGGTCTGCCGCAATATTTCAGGGGCATAATTGATAATGACGTTGATTCCGGTGATTTGCTGGAATACGGCGAGCAACGAGCCTAACAGTACGATATATGCCGTCGACCCACGGAATAATTCAGATAATTTGGGGCCGCCCTTCTGCGAAGGTTGCGGTGTTTCAAGCATAACTGCCGCATCTTCGGCAGAAATTCCCATGCGGGCAATGGCTCTCCGGGCAACCTCGTATTCCCCCTGTCTAATCAGCCAACGCGGACTTTCGGGCAGAAACAACAGCATCAGCAGATTGCCCGCAGCAAACAACAACGGCAATCCGAGCATCCAACGCCAGTTATTTGCCCACGAAATCATCCCGAAGTCGGCACAATAAGCAGCAAGAATCCCGATAACGATGAATAACTGGTAAAACGAGACGAACGTTCCGCGCCATTTGGCCGGGGATATTTCGGATATATAAATAGGTATTACGGCCGAGAGAACTCCCATACCGCAGCCGCCCAGGAAACGGGCTGCAATCAGCCATGCGACATTACTCGCCAGAGCACATCCGACGGCCGACAATATCAATGCGACGGCGGATATGATCATCATGTTTTTACGACCGTATTTATCACTGTAGCGCCCTCCCAGCAATGCACCTATCAGGCAGCCGATCATAATGGCACTTGTCACGAGTCCCATGGCCATGGCCGAAAGGCCGAACTCGGCGGTAATGAATTCGAGCGCCCCTGAAATTCCGCCCAGATTAAGCCCGACTACGAATGCCCCGAACGAGGCAGCAAAGACATACCCGAATAGTAGTAACTTGTTCTTCATATCAGATTAGTTGATTTATTTGGCATAACAAAAATAGTCTGTTGTGTACAACCTTTCGATAACGATTGTTACAGATGCGATAAGCCTTGTTACAAATCAATCTAATTCGATCTGCTTGTTTGTAGTTCTGGCTACAAAACCGCCGGACAGGAAAGGTCGTATGAATCGCTGATTTTATGTCCGTTCTCATCGACGCGCAACGATACAATGTGGAGATGTTCGCGCGAGATGTCCTTATGTTTGAAAGCGATATAGGGTTGGTTGCCGTAGCCCATGCGTTCCATATATTCGCGTGCAACCTCCCGGAGTTGTTCGTCGGTCAGCTTGTCTTCGGGTGAAGGGTTCAGCGAAACAAGGAAAACCGTATTGGTCGTCCTTCTGTTAGCTTCGAGGTACGGCCGGAAACTCTCCATACAGGCATCGATATCGAGGCGTCCGCGTTTATCGTATGGTTCCAGCATCTTCTGCCAATAGAGGATCTCGGCTTCATCCTTATCTACTTTCTCCTTGTTGTAATACAGAGCCCCTCCGGGCGAGGAGTCCGACCTTATATTCGCAACCACTCCTTCGCCTGTTTTGCGAAGTTCAGAATCTCGATACTTAAAGCCTTCAGCTCGCGGGTCCGCTGCTCCAACAGAGCGATCTGATGCGGGATAGCGACGTTGGAAAAGTGGGCATTGATGACCTTTACGACCTGATTATAATTCGCACCTATGCGCTGAAATTGGAAATAAAAGTCATTCAGCCGCACGACAAACTGCGTCTTCGAGGGATCGCGTCTGACGACTACGAACTCCTCGACGAAGATCCGTTTGACAATAAAACGGCTGCGGTTATGCTCCAGTCGGCTTTGCAAAGCAACTCCTTGAAGCGGATATTCTGCTCTTCATTGAGGCGGAACGAGTATTTATAACTTGGTGTTCGGGGCTTCCTGTCGGTTATGTCTGTCAGTTCTCGGTCGGTATCCATATATAGTTTAAAAAAGGGTCGCGACTTGGGAGTGGCCCAGCCTCGCAGAGCGAGTACCTTTGTCGGACAAAGGTACAGCTCGCTGTTGTCTGGCGACAACAAGAATCCGCGCCGAAGAATTGCTGCCGAAAGTTTCGGAAGTCCTCCTTGACGGGTCCTGAGGCCGGGGCTGTTCCCGGTGCAATATTACGACCGTCGGGCGCTGGAACAAGCCCTCGGTGCGGACTGGTGCGGTCGTGAGCGGACATCGAAACCGAAGCGTTATCCTGTTTATATTGCGGCAGAAATAAAAGGAAGCGTTTGTGAGCCATGAACTTGAATCATCCTAAAAGGCTATCGTGTCGGCGCGATGGCGATTGTCCCGGGCCGAAATTCGTTGTTAAAATTGCTCTTTCCCTTTTTCGGAATAAAGGATATTCATAAACTCTGAATTCCTGAAAGAATGCATTTCTGAATGCAGCAAAAATGCAAAATCTGGCAGAATGGCTATCCCCAAACGCGAGTTGTTGAACCTTTTAAATGCTGTATCATGAACATCACCCCTGTAAACATGGCCGTCTGCAATCAGAAAGGTCGCGTCCAGCAAAACGCCGGGGACGGAAATCCGCAAGGCTCGCCCTCGGGCGATTCGCATGGCCTTGCGGATTTTCATCTCCGGCGTTTAATTCCCTGCCGGCGGAAAATGTCAGGGTTCAGTTTCCGTATGGAATTTATCCGACCGCTTCTTTTTTCTGAGTCGGAAATTGGAACTGTTCGCCAATTTGGTCCTCTATTCGGCTTATCGCATTACCTATCATTTGGTTAGTCACCTTGGCATAGATATGAGTCGTGGTCGTGTATTTGTGCCCCAGCATTTTTGATACCGTTTCCAGCGGAATACCGTTCATTAGCGTGACCGTCGTGGCAAAGGTATGTCTCGCGCAGTGAAATTTCAGATTCTTGGTAATTCCGCATTGTCGGGCAATATGTTTCAGACTGGCGTCCGAGGATTTCAAGGAAGCGACCGGGAAGACCCTATCCGGATTTCCGGGAAAAAGTCTGTTGAACCGGTTTGTCGGAATACGGTACTTTTCAAGGATTGCCTTTGCGACCGGAAGAAGTTTTACCGTGAACGCGACTTTCGTCTTCTGACGGATACTGCCAATCCACCATTCTCCGTCCGGAGTTTGTTTCAACTCCTCATAATTCAGTTTCGCCAGATCGGCATACGACAACCCCGTGAAACAGCAGAACAGAAACATATCCCGTGTCCGATTCGGTGAGGTATTCGATCTCCGGCTGTTCGGCAACATAATAGTAATAGGCGAACGGATTCTTGTCTGTTTGCCCGTCGTTAAACGCTTTCTTGACGATATGCTTCAGCGATTTGATCTCAACGCTGACCGTCGTGTCGGCAAGGCCTCTGACATGCTTCAGATAGGCGGTAAACTTTTCTGCAAAAGACTGGTCCGGTTCCGCAAGGGGAATATCCCTGACTTTATAGTTCCGGCAGACGAAGAGACTCAAATCACGTCTTAGGGTTTGATAACGAAGTAAGGAGTGTGGATGGTACGGTCGACGTCTACACGGGTCTTGTAATCCTTACAGAATTCATCGCATAACTCCAGTAACAGTTTATACTTTCTGCCGAAACCCAGACAGGCATTCTTCACCTTATCGGCGGAAACATATCCGTCATGGTCGCAGATAGACTGATAGTGTTTACCTATCTGGATACGGATATTATCCAGATGGCGGTTGATACGGTCGGCTTTAAAGCTTTTGCCCTTGGCTCTTCCGTCCTTCACTTCCCACAGATGGGGAGGTACGTTGAGTTTGGCGCTGAACTGGGAGATAGTACCGTTGACGGTAATACGGCCCATGACAGGAACTACCGGCTGAGGTTTATGTTTGTCCTTTTTAAGGTAGAACAGAACCTTGAATGTGCTGCGCATGCTCCGAGGAAATTTAGGGGTTAAAAACTAATTTCTTCAGAGTCGTTTGTCAAGATGAAACGCGATGCAAGAAACTGCAAATGAATATCTTATGTAAGATACAGCAAAACAGACGAGGTAACGATCTGGAAACCGTAACCTCGTCTGGAATTACCTTTTTATGCCGGTTCTTCCCAAAAAGAGAAAACTTTTGCAAATATTAACTCGTTGAAAACTTAACATTTACACTATTTTTCGCCTCTCGGAATACAAATGGATAGTACTTGAGGTACTACTCATCCGGGGATTTTTCACGATGCCCCGAATCCGACACCTTCTGACGAAAAACCGGCTGTGTCCCTGTTCCTCTAAAATCAAAAAATCACATCAGCATCGCTCTGACGCCGAAACGCTTTCTTCGGAGGATTGGCGGATCATTGCCGAGTGCCGGCCGAAGTCGCGGAGCGCGGCCGTTGCGGCCGGAGACGGACCGTGCTGAAAAATAGGCGGAGACGGTGCAGTTTATGGCGAATATCGACGGAATCGGAGCCGGATGCGGCTTTTGGCGCTTTGAAATTTGGCAAATATGAAATAAAACCGTAAATTCGAAATAACCCAGATATTTATGCTATGAGACTCCTTTTGTCGTTCGTCACCTTGCTGCTGTTGCTCCCTTCGTTTCCGCAGGCCAAATCGAAAGGGACTAAAATAGATTACTACCGGGTTCGCCTGGAGTCCGTTGAGGTCGGGGATGCCCCGCAGGGCATTATCGGCAATCCCGAGAATGAGGAGGGGTTTACAACGCCCCGGTATCAGGATTCCATGATCCGCATTGTTTTCACGTTCGAACCTACGCATATTGATTTTTTCCTGACCAATGAAGGCGACTCCAACCTCAAAATCATCTGGGATGAGGCCCTTCTTGTGGACGGAGTCTCGAATATCAGCGAGGGGGTCTTTCACCGGGGTGTGAAATTGTTCTACAAGAATGATGCGCAGGTTCCTTCGGTGGTCCTGAAAGGTTCCGGCATTTCGGAGTCGATTGCCGTTAAGAGCCGGGTTTATTACAGTTCCTACCTCGAACGGTGGGTATTTAAGAATCTTCTGCGGGATAAGGATAAACTTACGCAACTGAAAGTGTTGCTGCCGATCGAGACCGACGGAGGGCGCCGGGACTATTTGTTCGTATTTTCCGTCCGGTGGGAAAACCGGAAGGTCGAAGCCGAGTTCGATACAGGCCGGTGGTTTTACGTATCGGGAAAGTAGCCGTTCCTGCCGACGGCGGGGGCGTGTCTTTCCGGAGACGGAACAGCCCGGGATGTTGCCGAGACCTTTGCGGATTCCGCCCCCGCACACGAAAGCACCCCGCAAGTCCTGCGACCTGCGGGGTGCCGTGCGAGTGCGCTTCCCGGACCTATTCGATGCCCTCGAACAGATAGGGGGCGTAGTTGTAGCCTTCGGCCTTGTAGACGGCGACCAGCGCCGGAATCCGGCGCACGAAATCGTTGTAATCCTTGCGGTCGTTGGCCCAGCCCGTCTCGGCGAGAGCCGCCATGCGCGGCAGGACCATGTGCTGTGCGTGGCGGATGTCCGCGATGTACTCCGTCCAGAGGTTGCACTGCACGCCCTTGATCCGCCGCTGGTCGGGCGGCGTGAGCCGGTCGCAGGGGTCGAGACGGTAGGCCTGCCGCACCGAGACGTAGCGGGTGCTGCCCAGCGGTTCGTAACGCTCCGGGTCGGAGGTCTGGCTGTAATCGAAGTAGCAATACCATTTCGGCGCCATGATGACCGGGTTTCCCTGCTGCGCGGCCTTGATCCCCGGGTCGCAGCCGTTCCACGACATGATGTTCGCGGTTTTCGAAATGCCGCCCTGGAGGATTTCGTCCCAGCCGATGATCTCCCGGCCGTGGGCGTGCATCCAGCGTTCGATGCGGTGGATGAAGTAGCTCTGCAACTGGTATTCGTCCTTGAGTCCCTCCTCGCGGATGCGCCGCTGGCAGAGGGGGCACGCCTTCCAGCGTCCTTTGGGGCACTCGTCGCCGCCGATGTGGATGAGTTTCGAGGGGAACAGCGCGAGCACCTCCGTGAGCACGTCCTCGATGAATCCGAACGTCGTCTCCTTGCCCGCGCAGTAAACGTCGTCGCTGATGCCCCAGTGGGTCCATACGGCATAGGGACCTCCCGTGCAGCCGAGCCACGGATAGGCGGTCAGCGCCGCCAGCCCGTGCCCGGGCATCTCGATCTCGGGAATCACCTCGATATGGCGTTCTGCGGCGTAGCGGACGATCTCGCGGATCTCCTCCTGCGTGTAGAACCCGCCGTAAGGCTTGCCGTCGTAAACGCCCTCCTTCCTCTTGTCGTAGCGTCCGATGAGCGTTTCCGCGCGCCGGGACCCGATCTGGGTGAGGAGCGGGTATTTTTTGATCTCGATCCGCCAGCCCTGGTCGTCGGTCAGATGCCAGTGGAATTTGTTGATCTTGTGCAGCGAGAGGATGTCGATGTAGGTCTTTACGTCCTCTGTCGGGAAGAAGTGGCGGCAGACGTCGAGCATCGCTCCGCGGTAGGCGAACGTGGGCTTGTCGCGGACGATGCAGGCGGGAATCTCTCCCCCGGCGACCAGCTGCTGAAGGCTCCGAAGCCCGTGCAGCACCGCCTGGGGCGTCGATGCCGTGACCGTTATATGCCGCCTGCCGACTTCCAGCAGGTACTCTTCGGCTTCGTAGCCCGGTTGCAGTTGCAGCGTCACGGCGTGTTTTACGGGCGCGGTGGTGACGGCGGGTGCGGTTCCGGTGAGTTTGCCGACGGCGCGTGCGAAAATCTCTGCGGGCGTGCGCAGCTGTTCGTCCGTGATGACGACGGGCGTTCGGGGCGTCAGCCGGAACGATCCCGGCAGTTCTTCGACCTCGGCGGGGCGGGGTACGATGCGGACCCGTCCGTCGCAGGCGGCGAATCCAGGCAGACAGGCGGCCCGGACGGCGAGAATCAGGAATAGAAGGTATTTCACGGTTTTGGTTCTGGTTGAGCGGTTAGGGAAGCCCCGCCTGTAAAACGTTTGCAGGCGGGGTGCTTCCGGACAGGGTTATTTGTTGTAACGTACGCCGATGTAGGAGAAGGCGATCTCTCCCGTGGTGATGGTCTGGTCGTCGAACTCGCCGTCTTCCTTGCCGCCGGCTTTCTTGTTCGCGGCCGAGAAGCGGATGCAGACGTCGTCCTTGCCGAGCAGTTCGAGCGGCAGGGGCACGTTGACGTACTTGTAGCCGGCGCACTGCCAGTACAGGGTGTAGTTCCAGTTCACGATGTCGGGAACCTGGAATTCGGTGATCGGGTTCCAGTCGTCGCGGTTGTTGTCGCCGTGCTCCGACCAGTCGACCCTGATGTAGCGGGGACCTCCGATGACGCGGTTCTGAACGGCCGCCTGCAGCGAGAGTACGTTGGTCGAGATGCCCTGCGTCGAGAAGTGGAGCAGCCACGCTTCGCTGCGGTCGGTTTCGGTGTTCCACCACTGGCACTTGTTGGTCCAGGCCGAGAATTCCGCGCTCGACAGGTTTCCTTTGCCGTCGGAGTTGGTTCCCTTGTCGGTGCACATCTGCTTGCCGTTCTCGACGACGCCGTTGCCGTTGATGTTGCCCGTGTGGATGCCCGCCGTGGGACCCTCCTTGTCGAGGTTGTCCTTGTTGCCGATGGGGCCGAGGTAGCTCGGGTCGCTCACGCCCCAGCCTGCGTCGCCCGATTTCTCGTCGGGACGGGTGAAGGTCAGGTAGCCGTTGTCGCCGGTCGTGGGGCGGAAGATGTGGCTTTCGAGCTTGCCGTAGCGGTATTCGGTCAGGAGGGCCGAGAAACTGTTCTCGAAATCCTTCTCCAGCGCGATGTCCTCGCGGGTGAGGTGGCGGATCTGGTAGCGGCCGATGTCGCCCATGTCCTTCGATCCCATCCAGACGAAGCGGTCGTGGGTCTCGTGAACCAGTACGCCCGAGATGTTCCCCGAACCGTAGGGCAGCATGCTGCCGTCGCGGCGGTATTTGCAGGTGGTGTTGGTCAGCATATAGAAACTGTCGCCGTTCCGGTCGCGCACCAGCATCGGGTATTTCGTTTCGCGGTTGGCTCCGGTGTTGCGGGCGTAGCCTTCGTTGATCGGCGTCAGGCTGCCTTTGCGTACGGGAAGTTCGCAGTCGGCCAGCGTGACCCAGGTGTATACGTCCATGTCGGTCAGTTCGTTGTAGTGCTTCACCTTCTGCGGAATGTCGGCCGCCGAACCCGAAACCGAGGACATGACCATCGCCGAGGTGACTTTCTTGAGAATATAACGTTCGGGGTTCGACTCGGCTTCGACCGTGACGCCCTTGAGCAGGATGCGGACCTTGCTGTAACGTTCGAAGATGTTGTCGTCTTCGGTCACGGTCTTGATCATGAAGCCTTGCGAACCGTCGAGGCTCTGGATGTAGGCCGTGCGGTAGGTCTCGGTGTAGTCGATCGAGGTCTGTCCCGTCATCGTGTTCTCGCCGTTGTTGCCGTTGCCGATGTCGCTGATGATGCGTCCCTCGATGTAGACGTCCTTGTTCACGATGCCCACCATGTCGCGCACCTCGCCGAACGAGATTTCGTGCCCGAATTCGTTCTTGGCGTTGGCCTGCGTGAGGTAGACCGTCGAGGAGATGGTCCGGTTCCACCCGTCGCGGTAGCTGAGGGTGATGCGGGCGTTGCGCAGGGCTTCGGGATCGGCGTTGGGGTCGGTCTGGAGAATCAGGAACCCGTTGCTGATGTCGAGGTCCGAAATCCATCCGCCCTCGTCGGCGCTCGTGTAGACGATCGACTGCCGGAGGTCCTCCAGTTCGAGGTTCGTGGAGAGCTGCGCCGTCGCCTGTCCGCCGTCGCCGAGCACCATGATGCTGCGGGTCGAGAAGTCCAGTTTCGGAGTGATGAAGCCCTCCTGTTTGATGTATACGGTGTCCGCGCGGTTGTGGGTCCAGAGGCGGATGCCCTCCATGCGGGGGAAGCCGTCGTTGGTCGTGGCATGGACTTTGAAATAGTCGTCGCCCGTGAAATGCGTTCCGCGGCCCTCGGTGTCGAGCGTGAGCCATCCGTTGTCGGGATTGATCAGTTCGATGTCGTAGGGTTGGTTGGAGAGGACCGGAATGTTCCTCGTGCCGCCTTTCCAGGGAGCTACGATCTCTTTTTCGTAAGGTCCGAACTCGGAGACGCGGGTCTCTTCGCCGTTGTCCTTTTCGCAGGCCGTGAGCGCCAGTCCGCCCAGCAGCGGGAGCAGCAGCCTTCGGTAGAGTGATTTTATCTGTTTCATTGTGTTCGAAATTAGGTTTTGCCGCATCGGCGGGGGAGGGACGCGCCCTCCCCGCCGGGGCGGTTTATTTGTTACTCTTTACGGCTATGGTTCCGAAACGCATCGGCGAGCGCTTGTTGGTCGCCATGTCGGACGTGATCGTGCCCGTGTCTCCCTGGTCCACCGTGGCGGTGTTCGAGGCGATGCACTGCGTGCTGCGTGCTTTGATCAGCAGCGTGACTTCCGGCTGGTTGCGCAGGGCGTCCGGCAGGATGAACACGCGGTCGGCGTAACCGGGCGTCGCGCAGTAGGTCATCGTCGACGCCCAGAAGACGAACGGACGGGCGCAGAATCCCGATTCGGGCAGCACGGTGAAGTTCACCCCGTCGGTCGAGTACTCTACCTGCCAGTATACGGGGCCGTAGATGCTCGTGCCGCCGGCGTTGCCCTGCGAGTTGGTGAAGTTGAGCGAGAGGTTCTCACCGGCGCCTTCGGTCGAGAATTTCAGCGCCACGGCGTAGCCCGTGTTCTCGGCGAAGTTCCACCAGTAGGTATTCTCGAATTTCAGGGCGTTCTTGCCGTTCAGTCCGGCGCCCGTCGTGAGTCCGTTGTACTCGTTGTCCAGCGCATTGGTAGCTCCCGGATCGGTGCACCAGAGCGATCCGCTGCCCTTATCCGGGGCGATCGTTCCGTCGGTGTTGGTCTTGATCGCGGCGTCGTTCCAGTTCCACTCCACGAGCGTCCGGCGGTTGGAACCCGACTCCGAAGCGGCGAGGTCGATCTCCTCCTTTTCGAGTACGCGGACCGAGTAACGGCCGATGTACCCCTCGTTGGTGTAGCCGTAGCGGGGCTGGAGGTCGTGGACGATGATGCCGCTCAGCGTGCCTTTGCCCTTGGGCATGCCGCTGCCGTCGCGCCGCCACGGAGTCTTGTTGTTGACCAGCATCGAGATCGTGCCGCCGTTCTTGTCGTAGAGTGTGCGGGGTACGCAGCTGACGAAGTTCGACGTTCCGAAGTAGCCCTCGTTGACATTGGTGTAGCTGCCGTCGGGCAGGGCGAATTCCACCTCCCGGAGCGAGACGTAGGTGTGGATGTCCTCGTCGGTGAGCTGGCCGATCGACTTCTCCTTGCGGATGAGGTCGCTGGCCGTGCCGGGCGTCTGGCTGACGATGTTCCCGGCCGTCAGTCCGCTGAGCGTGTAGCGTTCGGGATCGGCCTCCTTGGTGAGGGTCACGCCGTTGAGCGAAATCTTCACCTGCGAGTAGCGTTCCAGCGTGTTGTCGGCCCCCGAGTTGAACTGCACGCGGTATCCGTAGCTGCCGTCGAGCATCTGCACGTAGGCCGTCTTGGCGTTCACCGTGTAGTCGGTGGCGTTGGGCGCCGAGTTGGGCGTCGTCTCCACGTTGGCGTTGTCCTTGTCGCTGATCACGATGCCCTCGAACCAGGCTTCGGGATTGTTGATCACCACCTGTCCGCTCTCGCCCTTGATCAGCGTGCGGTAGTCGGCTTCGTAGGTCTGTTCGACGACGAACGGCGCTGCGGGCGTGAGCTCTCCGGCCGTTCCCGGCAGCGAGAAGACGATCGACGCGCGGCGCGGGCCTTCCGAATCGTTCTCCTTCACGTCGAACGACAGCACTTTGTCTTCGAGCGTGATGTTCTCGATCCAGTCGGCCGACGCGCCTTCGTAGACCGGCGTGCAGACCACCTTGCCGAGCAGGCTGCCGAGGTTCTGCTTCAGCTCGGCCTTGATGGTCGTGGCCTTGCGCGTGGTCTTGGCGCGGTCGGGCGTGAAGGTCATGCTGGCCTCTTCGGTCGCCTGCGTGACGGTCAGCGTGACGGCGTGTTTCTTCTCTTTGGCGTCGGTGTAGGTCAGCGTGATCGCGGCCTGGCGCTTGCGCGGCGAGTTGTTCTTCAGGGTGCTGAACGTGACGGCGTCGGTCCCGACGGTCAGGTTTTCGATCCACTCCTCGTCCGGCTCGGGCGTTTCGTCGTCGTCCTCGTCGGGAATCACCGAATAGACGATGGTGTCCTGGATCTGTTTGTAATCCTCCCGGAGGTTGTTGTCAAGCCCGATGCGGAGGTCCCAGGGGTTGCTGAAAATCTCGATGCGGCTCTCTTCCAACGACAGGATGGGGTCTTCGCCCTCCTGCGTCATGCGTACCGCCTGTTCGAGTCCGCCGCGGGTGAAGATGATGTCCACGGCGCGCGGCACGCCGAAGTTTGCGCCGTATTTGAACAGGACGGGGGTGTTTCCCGAGCCGTTCAGGCGGTTGATGGAGGCCCATTCCACGTCTTCCGACAGACGGACCGACCATTCGCCGGTGGAATAGATCCGCACCTGGGTGGACCCGGCGTCCGAAGTCAGCGTGTATTTGTTGGAATCCACGTTCAGCGGCAGGTCCATGTCCGAATCCATTTCGCATCCGGTCAGCAGGAGCAGCGCCGTGACGAGGGGCAGGATGCCCGTGCGCCACGCTTTGTAGATGCTGTCTGTAAGGTTATTTTTCATCGTTGTGCTTTTTTATTCGTTCCGTAGGCCTTACATGCCGTATTCGTTATAGGCCTTGTTGTCGAGCGCGCCGCCCGAATAGACGACCTCCTTGTCGGGGATCGGGTAGTATTCGTGACAGGGGAGCATGTTGTCCTTGAGCGTCGGGTAGTTGGTGTATTCGTAGGTCATCTGATACCAGATTCCCCAGCGTACCAGATCGAACTTGCGCTGGAATTCGCCCAGCAGTTCGCGTCCGCGCTCTCTCTGAATCTCCTCCAGCAGTGCATCGTTGTTCTTGAAGACATAGGCGGTGGTTCCGGCGCGTTCCCGGACCATGTTCAGGTAGCGGACGGCCTCGTCGGGATTCTCCGTCTCGGCGTAGCACTCCGCCATCATCAGGATGGCGTCGGCGTAGCGGAATACCTTCTGGTTGGAGAAGTCGGCGGTGTTCTGCATCCCCGGGCACCAGAACTTCGGGCCGAGCCACGGACGGGTTCCCACGCCCGAGAAGGGCTTGCCGTCGTATTCCCACGCCATGTTCAGGGTTTTGCGCTTGTCGCTGCTCTTTTTGGTCTGGAGACCGTCGCAGAAGTAGCTGTTGGGGCGCATCGAGGTCCAGGTGGTCATGCCGGTGCCCATTTCGGGAATCTCCACGCCGTCGTAGATGCCCTTGCCGTTGTGGTACGGGGTGGTGATGGCGGCCACGTTGGTCGTGACGGCCAGTCCGCCGGGTGTGTAGGTGCGCTGCACCTCGAAGATCGACTCCGGGGTGTTCTTGTTGCGGAACATGATGTCGTCGAGCGGATACTGCTGCAGGTCGCCGTAGATTTTCTCCAGCTCGCCGAGCGCCTCGAGGGCGTCGTCCCAGCGGTGGTTCCACTGCGCGAGTTTGGCAATCATCATCCAGCCCATCGCGGCGCCCATGCGGTTGTCGGCTACCTCCGACGAGCGCACCTGGTCCATCGAGGGCACGTAACGCTGCAATTCGTCGATCAGGTAGTCGCGGGTCTCCTTCGCCGGCATGCGGCCCATGTGGGCGATCTCCTGCATCACCTGCTGGTCGGCGACCTCCTTGGTGTAGAAGGGCACGTCGCCGAAGATGCAGGTCAGCAGCCAGTAGTAGAACGAGCGGATCACCACGCCTTCGGCCAGCAGCGGCAGCTTGTCGGCTTCCGAAGCCTCCTTGATGTCGTTCAGGGGCGAACGTTCGATGGCGGCGATGGTCGAGTTGCAGTACATGACGCCCTTGTAGCACTGGGTCCATATCTTCTGTCCGTTGAGCGGCTTCGCGGGGGATATGTCGAGCTGGGCGTCCTTGGTTCCCGAGGCGATGTACATCAGGTCGGTGACGCCTTCGGTCATGATCAGGAAGCAGTAGTCGTAGATGCTGTTGATCGGGATGTAGCAGGCATTGAGGCCCGCCAGGCACTGCGCCCGGGTCTTGTAGTACTCCTTGGGTCCTACGAACGACGTGGGGTGTTCGTCTAGGTCGCACGCGCTGAACAGCAGGGCGGCGGTTGCCGTCGCTGCCAGCAGGTATTTTTTCAGGAAACTGTATGATTTCATGGTCTTGGCGGTGTTAGTATCTGATCTGGAGGCTGAAAATGATGGTCCGGGGCTTGGGGTAAGCGCCGATGTCGACGCGCCGCAGGGCCGAATTGGAACTCGATGTCGAAACGTCCGGATCGAATCCGTTGTATTTCTTCCACAGGTAGAGGTTCTCGCCGCTGACGCTTACGCGGATGTCGCGCAGGCGGTTCTTGGTGGCCTTGCGCATGTCGAAGGTGTAGCTCGCGGAGATGTTCTTCAGCCGCAGGTAGCTCGCGTCGTGCACCAGCCGGTCGCTGGGCAGGGCGTCGTAGCTGCCGGCCATGGGCAGGTTCGAATTCGGGTTGCGGACCGGATGCCAGGAGTTCTGCATGTACTTGTATTGGTTGGTATAGGGCGAACCGTTGCCCATCCAGAGTTCGGCGACGTTGTAGATCTTGCCGCCGATCGAGTAGTTGAAGAAGAAGCTCAATGTGAAATTGTGGATGTTGAACGTGTTCTGGATACCGCCGTAGAGGTCCGGGTCGGCCGATCCGAGGTACACCAGGTCGTCGCTGTTCAGCGCTCCGTCGTGGTTGATGTCCTGGTAGCGGGCGTATCCGGGCTTGAAGGTGTTTCCGCTGGCCGAGGCGTAGGCCTTGGTGATCTTGTTGCGTTCCACCTCCCCTTCGTTGTGCCATACGCCGCCGTAGCGGAATCCCCAGAGGGCGTTGAGCGTGTAGCCCTTCTTGTAGCCGTACATCATGTAGGTGGTTCCCGACGACGACGGCGACGAGTAGGCTGTCACGAAGTCTTCCGAGGCGATGTCGTCCACCATCTGCTTGTTGCGCGACAGGGTGAGGGTCGTCGACCACTGGAACTTCGGACGGACGATGTTGCGGCTTTCGACGGTGAGTTCCCAACCTTTGTTGGTGGTGCGTCCGGCGTTGGCGAAGTAGTTGGTGTAACCCGTTTGCGAGGCTACCTGTACGGTCAGCAGCAGGTCGCGGGTCTTGATCAGGTAGGTGTCGGCCGTGACGTTGAGCCGCCCGCCGAACAGCGAGATGTCGGCTCCGAGGGTATACTGGTCGGAGGTTTCCCACGTCAGGTCGGGCGACGCCAGGCGCGACGGGTAGACCGCCAGCTGCTGCGTGCCTCCCATCAGGTAGCCGCTCGTCGAGTTGCCGACGGCCGCCAGCGAACGGTAGGCCGAGATGGCGTCGTTACCGGTGCGTCCGAGGCTGGCGCGCAGGGCCAGTTCGTCGATCCACTTGGCTTTTTGCAGGAACTTTTCGTTGGCGACGTTCCAGCGGAGGGCCGCCGAGGGGAAGAATCCCCATTTCTTGTTGGCGGCGAAGTTCGAGGCGCCGTCGTAACGGGCCGTGAACGTGATGTAGTAACGCTCCTTGTAGTTGTAGTTCAGACGCCCGAACACCGACATCTTGGTCCAGTCCGTGTGGTTGGTGCTGATCGAGGTGTTCTGCTTGTCGGGAACCGCGGCCATGTTGTTCCAGGTGAGTTCGTCGAGCGTGTAGCCGCGTCCGGTGATGCTCAGGTTGTTGTCGTACTTGACCTGTGCGGTGTATCCGCCCAGCACGTCGAAGTTGTGGCCGCTCTTGGGGCGTAATTCGTAGTAGACCGTATTCTCGCTGGAGAAACTCGTGTCGTCGTACTCGTCACGTTTGGCGTAACCGCCTTCGTTCTCTTTTTTGGCGGGCAGGTAACCCGGCTCGTAGTAGCGTCCGTGGCGCTGGTAGGAGTAGTAGGTGAACTGGCTGCGCAGCTTCAGTCCCTTGACGGGTGTTACCTCGACGAATCCGCTGTTGTTGAGCGAAATGCGCCGGGCGTTCTTGAAACAGTGGTCGAGCATGAGGCGCGGGTTGTTGAATTTCTGTCCCGAATACCACAGGTCGTTCATGTCGGATGTGGGGGTGAGGAACGGGCTGAGGAACACGGCGGCGTTCCACCAGTTGGTTCCGCCGATGGTGGCCAGGTTTTCGTCCTGGTCGCGGTAGGTGTAGCTCAGGTTCAGTCCGGCCTTGAGCCATTTGGCGAACTCGTGGTCGACCTTCAGGCGTGCGGAGTAACGTTTCAGCCCGCTGTTGTCGATGATTCCCTGCGTTTCGTTGAATCCGGCCGAGGCGTAGTAGGAGCTTTTCGCGGAGGCTCCCGAAATCGAAAGGTCGTAATTCTGGTAGAGCGCCGTGCGCGTGATGGTGTCGATCCAGTTCGTGCCGGCGCCTTTGGCCTCGGGGTTGGGGAAGGGGTATTTCGAGATCGGCGAGTCAGGCTCGATCTTGTCGTTGCCGTCGGCGCTCGAGAAGAAATAGGCGTAGTCGTTGCGGTAGCGGGCGAACTCCGTGGCGTTCATGATGTCGAGCTGGCGCGGGAGCTGCGAGAATCCCAGATCGGTCTTGAAGGTGATGCTGGGACGTCCGTCCACGCCGCGGCCCTTCTTGGTCGTGATCACGATCACGCCGTTCGAGCCGCGTGCGCCGTAGATGGCCGTCGACGAGGCGTCCTTCAGCACCGAGATCGACTCGATGTCCGCGGAGTTGATGTCGTTCAGGTCGTGAATGCCGTCGATGACGCCGTCGACGATGATCAGCGGTTCGTTCGATGCCGAGATCGAGCGCGTGCCGCGGATTCGGATCGAGGTCGTGGCGCCCGGCTCTCCGGTCGTGGCCATGATGTCGGCGCCGGCGATGCGGCCCTGGAGGGCCTGGTCGACCGAAACCACCGGGATGTCCTTGATGTCGCTCATCTTGACGTTGGCCACCGAACCCGTCAGGTCGGATTTTTTCACCGTGCCGTAGCCGATCACGACCACTTCGTCGATGGTCTGCTTGCTCTGGTCGAGTTTCACGTCGACCTTCGTGCGTGCGCCGACCTTTTCGGTTTTGGGTTCATAGCCGATGTACTGGAACGTCAGCGAGGCGCCTTCGGGAACCTGGATCGAATAATCGCCCGCGGCGTTGGTGCTGGCGCCGGTCGTCGTGCCCGTCACCAGCACGGTCGCGCCGATCAGCGGCTCGCCGCTCTGGTCCGTAACCTTGCCCGTTACGGTGTGTTTGGTTCCGCTTTTCTGCGCGAGGGCAGGCGCTGCCGTCAGCGCTCCCGAAACCAGCAGGATCAGTAATATGATATATCGTTTCATGCGAATTGTTTTTTAGGTGCGACTCCTGTGCTTATTTCCCCGAGGGGTAGTGACGGAATTCGATCATGACAGGGTAGTGGTCCGAATAGTTGGCCGTAAATTCGTCGTAGATGATGCGTGAGTCGGTTATTTCGCGCATCATGCCCTGCGAGGCGTAGATAAAGTCGATCCGCCGGGGCGCGCCGCCGTTCTCGAGGTTGTAGAGCGTGGGCACGCTGCGGAAGAACTGGCTGTGGCGGTCGCGCAGCGCGTCGAAATAGCCGCTCCGGAGCACTGTCGAGTGGGTTTCGTAGTATGTCCCGGCGGGCATCGCGTCGGCGTCCTTGGGCGAGTAGGAGTTGAAGTCGCCCGACATCAGCCACAGCGGTTCCACCGGATAGCGGCGGATGGTGCTGTCGAGGATGCAGTTGATCTCCCGGTCGCGGTAGGCGTCGCCCGTTCCGGCTGCGCCCTGCCCGTTGGGATAGGTTCCGAACGGATAGAGGTGCAGCACCACGACGTTGATGTCCTTGATGCGGGCGTGGATGGCTCCGTGCCAGAGGGGAACATCTTCGAGCAGGCGGTTGCGCAACTCGATGGGGTATTTCGATGTCAGTCCCACCGGATATCCGGTCTCCTTGCAGAGTACGGCGTAGGAGTGCCCGTAGCGGTTGGCGAGGGCCGTGAGCGACTTTTCGGTGAATTTGTTGCACTCGCAGAGTGCCATGAAGTCGGGGTCCTTCTCCTTCACCCACTCCACGAAGTTGTCGAAGTTCTGGCCTTTGTCGAGCTTCATGCCCTCCAGGATGTTGTAGTTGATGAAGCGCAGGGTCTCGGGCTGTACGCTCGTTCCGGGATCGGTCGTCAGTTCTTCGTCCGGGACGGCCGGGTCGTCGTCGCAGGCGGGCAGCAGGACTGCTGCGGCCAGCAGCGCACCGCCGAACGCCATCCGGCGCAGAAAATCTATGATGTTGTGTGTTTTCATGTCGTTGGCTGGTTTATTTGTTGTAGCGCAGGGCTGCGTAGGAGACGGTGAACGCGTTGGCCACCTGCCCGTTGGATGCGATGGTCGCGGTGTCGTAGGTCGTCGCCGTGCCGATCTTGTTCTGCACGGGGCGCAGGCGGATCCATGCCACGCTCTGTCCCAGAATCTCGGTGGGAACCTGCATCCACACGCTCTTGTCGCCCGAAAGCTGTTCGAGCTGCATGTTGCCCCAGTTGCCGTTGTCGGGAACCGTGAAATCGGTGAGCTTCTTCCAGTTGTCGCCGTCGAGCGAATATTCCGCCGTCCAGTAGCGCAGCCCGCCCTGTGCCGAGTGGTAGCGGCAGGTGAAGACGAACGAGCACTGCGTGGAGCTGACGCCCTGCGTCGAGAACTCGAACAGCAGGGAGTTTCCCGTGTTCTTCGCCGTGTCCCACAGCTGCTTGTGGCCCCACGAAGCGTTGTTGATGGTCAGCCCGTTTTCGGCGGCCCGGTAGGCGCTGCCGACGGCCAGCCAGGCGTAGGTGCTCATGAACGAGAGTCCCGAACCCGTCGTCGCGGCCACGCAATGCGCCTGACCGCTGTCGGTCGCCGGATGCGGATACTGCGGGAATGCGTAGGCGCGGGGGTCCTTGCTGCCGTCGGGACTCCACTCCACGGCCACGGCCGAGAAGGCGTTGTCGGCCGACTCGTCCAGCGCGATGTCCTCGCGCGTCACGTTGCGGATCTGGTAACGGCCGATGTCGCCGCCCCGTTCGAAGAAGGTGTAAGGCTCGTGTACGATGATGCCGGTGATCGTTCCTTCGCCGTCGGGCATCTCCTTGAAACGCCAGTCGCAGCCGTGGTTGGTCATCAGGTAGATCATGTCGCCGTGACGGTCGAGTACGGCCGCGGGGTAGTAGCTGTTGAAACTGTTGGTGTAGTTGATGTGCACGGGGATGAAGCGTCCGGTGCGCACGGCCATCTGGCAGCGTTTGAGCGTCACCTGGGTATAGAGGTCGGCGTCGGTCAGCTGGTCGATGAAGCGGCGCTTCGCGGGCAGTTCTTCGGCCGTTCCGGACTCTTTGGTGACGATGTGGTCCTGCGTCACGCCGCTCAGCGTATAGCGTTCGGGGTTGCTCCGCTTGGTCAGCGTGAGGCCCTTGCACCAGAGTTTGAGTTTGTCATATCGTTGCAGGTTGTTCTGCTGGGCGTCGGTCGTGACCAGGGCGAGGCCCAGCGAGGCGTCGGCGTTCTGCATGTAGGCCGTGCGGTCGTTGATGCCCAGATCGGGTCTTGCCGCGGCCTTGAGCATGGGGCTTCCGGCCATGTTGGGCGAGGTCCGGTCGCTGACGACCACGCCGCTTACGGCGATGTCCTGATCGAGGGTGATCTCGCCCTCCGCATCCGCGATCAGTCCGCGCAGCTCCTCGAAGGTCACCTCGCGGGTCTCCGGCGTACCGCCCGGGATACCCTGGTAGGCTGTGAAATAGGTTGCGTGATCTTCACCCCAGTCATCCCGGAACCACAGGCAGAACCGTACCGCGCGGGATTCGAAATTCTTGTTGTCGGCGATCCGGAATCGGAAATATTTGTAATCCTGGGCGTAGCTGACGCTGTCGGCCCACGGTTCGGCGGCGGAATTCTCGTCGTAAGCGACCGTCCAGTAGATTTTTTTGGACAGCGGGATGTTGGTGTCTATCGCAATCGAGTCGATTTTTTCCACCGACGAGTACTTTTTTCCCTCTGACAGAAACGCCAGGACCGGCGCCGTGCCGTACTGCATCAGGTAAATCGTGTCGATGACCTGCTGCCGGGCCGATGAGACGAGAATGGTTCCCTTGCGGGGAAGCGAATTGTTGGTCCGGTAATTGAGGGTGAACGAGCCGCCCGTTTCGCCGCTGTCGGCGCCGTCGACCGAGACCCAGAGTTTGGTGTCGGGCGTGAGACGCGCCTGCCACGGCCCGGTGGTCTCTACCTTGATGGTGCGTGTGCCTGCGTCGCTGGAGACGAAGACTTCGCTGCTGACGCCTTTCGAGCCGATGACCGGCTCTGTCTCATCCTCGCTGCACCCCCCCCGAGCAATAGGGCCGAGGCGGCGAAGGCGCAGATCAGGCTGAAGCGCTTGGTGTAGAATCTTTTCATCGTATGTCGTAGTTTGTTTTTTTAGTGTCGCGGGATATTCTGTTCCCAGGGGAGTTTTCCGAACAGGTCTTCGAAATCGTACCATTTCAGGCGCAGCACGTAGAGGTTGTCGATGAAAATGCGGGTGTTGCCGCTCTCCATCTCGTATTTGCCGGCCATCAGTTCCACGCGCGTGTTGCTCGTAAAGGGATTTTTGGGGTGGGAGAAGATGATGAACTCCTGCTGTGAGTTTTCCCACATGGCCGTCGGAAGCTCCTCGGCCGTGGGGTCGAGGTGTCCCACGCGGACGGTTTTCTCGGTGGTTCCGTCGGCGAACTGTCCGCCTCCCGTGATCCGCACGGTCAGTTCGTCGTTGTCTTTCGTGCCGTCGGCCGCCGCATAGGCGATGGCGTTGAAACGGACCATGGCGGCCGTGTCGTTCCGGATGGCCGGATCGTACGGGGTCAGCAGGTTGGCCCCGTGTCCGTCCTCGTCGCCGAGTTTGACGTAGCCGTTTTTGCCGTAGCAGTAGGCCGTGCCGCCCTCCTGTGCGGGCGTCGATTCCAGCCCCATTTTCTTCTGGTCGGCGGTCCAGCTGTCGATCGGCGTTTCGCCCCGGGTCTCCAGAGGCTCCGCCGAACCGTACTTCAGCCAGTCGAAGTTGCCCTCGTACTCTTTGGTGTATTTCGGGAATCCCTGTACGACGGCGATGAATTCATTGAGGAATTCGACGTCGGTGTGCAGCGAGATGCACCCTTTCCGTTCTACATAGGCTCCCGTGTGCGGGGTGATCAGCAGGACCAGTTCGTCGATGCCGGGTCTGACGCCGCGTCTGATTTCGTCGACGCTGAGCCACTCCCCGGCCGGCAGTTCTCCGGACTCTTCCTTTTCGCCTTCGAATCCGGCCTGATAAGCCACATTGCTTCTGATATAGATGGACCTTTTGAACGGTGCGGATTCCTGCTCTTTCGACGCTCTGACGGGGATGTGCAGGGTTCCCGTCAGCGCTTCTTCGAATTCCGGCGAGTTCGACCACTCGATGTGTTCCCTGCGGGAGTAGTCCTTGTCGTCGTCGCAGGCTGTGCCCAGAGATACCGTGCCGGTCAGCAGCAGTACCGCGATCAGCGAGGTGACGCTTCTCTTCGGGATTTTTTGAGATAGAGTTGTTCTCATAGCATTTAGGTTAATTGGTCTGAAAAGGTTTGAAAATTTTTGGTTAAATTTCGGGCGGATATTGAAAATATTTTCATTACAAAGGTAACCCTTAATAAATATCCGAAAAGAGTCTTCCTCGAAAATGTAAATGCTTGTAAACATTATTTCGCTTATTGTCAGAATTTTATGTTTTTCGATCCCCGTGCGTTATGTAAATGCTGAAACTTTAAGATTTTACTTTTTAATACATTTGTAATACGCAAACCCTTTCTTCCGATTTGCTTTTTTGTTATTAAAGCGCTATGTTTGCAATAAATCGAAACCTGAAATGAAAATCCTCCTTCTCGCCGCAGCCTTGTTCTCCGTGCTGTCCGCGTCTCCGGTTTCCCCGGGTGAAAAGTCCGATCTGCAGGAGTTGTTCCGCAGTCTCGACCGGGTGATCGCCCGCGGCGGCGAGTACACGGCCCGGCGCGAATCCCGCATCGACTCGCTCAAGCGCGCTCTGGTCCGCGGCGGGCTTTCGCTGCGTGAGCGCTTCGATCTGACCGAGCGGCTCGCCGAAGATTACAACTCCTACCAGAGCGATTTCGCGCTTCTCTACCTGCGGCGGAGCCTCGCGCTGGCCGAGGAGACCGGCGACAACGACCTGATCATGCGTGCCCGCTCCGGGATTGCGCTCTGTTACAGCCTGGGCGGGCGTTTTTACGAGGCCGAGGAGATCTTGAGCGGCATCCGCGATACGGTGCGTGTCAGCCGCCGGACGCTGCAATCCTATTATGTCGCCCGGCATCGCATGAACCGCGAACTCTACGCGCTGACCGAGCCGGGCGAACGCCGCGACCTCTTCCGCCGGCGCGAACATTATTATGCGCTCAGCGCGGCGAGAATCAGCGAGGACCGCTTCACGAGCCTGTACTACGGGTATATGGACGCCATCGTCCGCGAGGACTGGTCCGAGGCTTCGATCCTCTGCGACAGTCTGCTGGCCTCGGTCCCTCCCGATTCCCACGCCTACGCCAAGGCCGCCAACCACAAGGCGCTGCTCGAAGGGAAGGCGGGGCGTTCCGACGAGGAGCTCGCATGGTTCATACGTTCGGCCATGGCCGACATCCAGTCCGCCGTGCGTGACCACGGATCGCTGTGCGCGGTCTCCGAGGAACTTTTCAACCGGGGCGACGTCGAGCGGGCGATGGACTATATTCGCGTGGCGATCCGCGACACGCGTTTCTTCAACTCTCCGAGCCGTTCGTGGCGCGACATGGCCATCCTGCCGCAGATCGAGGCGGCTTACAGCGAGCGCAACGCCCGCCTGCACACGATGTACGTCGTGCTGATCGTCGTCATCCTGCTCTTTTTCGTCTCGGCCGCCGCCGCGGGGCTTTACGTGCTCTCCCGCAACCGGAAGCTCTGCGCCGTGCAGCAGACCCTCCGCGAGTCGAACGACAAACTCAACGGCCTGGCCCGGAGCCTGCGCGAGACGAACGACCGTTTGAGTGCGCAGAACCTCCGGATCGCCGATGCCAACCGGATCAAGGAGGTCTACATCGGGGGCTTTCTCCAGACGATCTCGGAATACATCAACAAACTTTCGGCTACGTATCAGTATGTCAACAAGATGCTGCGTGACGACCGGATCGCGGAACTCCGCCGCGAATACGCCCGCAGCAACGTCCGCAACGACGAACTGAAGGAGTTTTACGCGCTATTCGACGAGACTTTCCTCGGGCTTTTCCCCTCGTTCATCGACGAGATGAACGGCCTGCTTGCCGACGAGGCCCGCACCGAGGGGCGCCACGACGGCGAGCTGACCACCGTGCTGCGCATCTACGCGCTGATTCGCCTGGGCATCACCGACACGGCGACCATCGCCGCGCTGCTGCACTGTTCGATCCGCACGGTCTACAACTACCGCTCGTTCACCCAGCGGCACACGCGGCCCGAGGTCGGCGATTTGGAACAGCGCGTGCAGCTGATCGGGCTGAACGGGATCGCGGCCCGGTCCTGACGGAGCCGTGTGTGCCGGAAAGCGTAAAATAACGCCGTTCCGGCAATTTTAACCTCCCGGCCGTAACAACGGCCGGGATATTTTCTTATATTTGTTTTCATTCTTACCCGATTGCAACCAACTAACTCTATTTATGATATGAACATTCCTTCGATTTTCTGGATCGTACCTGCCGCGTCCGTCGTCGCCCTGGCCTTCGCCTGGGCGTTTTACCGCCTGATGAAGCGCGAGGACGAAGGTACGCCGCGCATGCGCGAGATTGCCGCGCACGTGCGCAAGGGCGCCATGGCCTACCTGCGCCAGCAGTACAAGGTCGTCGGCATCGTCTTCGCGGTGCTGGCGCTGTTTTTCGCCTACCTGGCCTACGGCGCCGGGGTGCAGAACGGCTGGGTTCCCTTCGCCTTCATCACGGGCGGCTTCTTCTCGGGGCTTGCGGGCTATTTCGGCATGAAGACCGCGACCTACGCCTCGGCCCGTACGGCCAACGCCGCGCGGCAGTCGCTGGACCGCGGCCTGAAGGTCGCCTTCCGCAGCGGTGCGGTGATGGGACTGGTGGTCGTGGGTCTCGGCCTGCTCGACATTTCGTTCTGGTACGTCATTCTGAACCGCTTCGTCGAAGTCGCCGGACCGCAGAAACTCGTGGTCATCACCACGACGATGCTGACCTTCGGCATGGGCGCCTCGACGCAGGCTTTGTTCGCGCGTGTCGGCGGCGGCATCTACACCAAGGCGGCCGACGTGGGCGCCGACCTGGTGGGCAAGGTCGAGGCGGGCATCCCCGAGGACGACCCGCGCAATCCGGCGACCATCGCCGACAACGTGGGCGACAACGTGGGCGACGTCGCCGGCATGGGCGCCG
>UQKD01000023.1 GCA_900541585.1 uncultured Alistipes sp. | reverse complement strand
TGGCCTTGATGCCGCCCGTGATGACCTTCACGTCGGGACGCTGCGTGGCGATGATCAGGTGGATACCGATGGCGCGGGCCTTCTGTGCGAGGCGCATGACCGGCCCTTCGACCTCGCGGGCCGTCATGATCAGGTCGGCGAACTCGTCGACCACCACCACGATATACGGGAGGTAGCGGTGACCGTTCATCGGATTCAGCCGTCGCGCGGTGAATTTCTCGTTGTACTCGGCGATGTTGCGCGCCCCGGCCTTCTTACACAGCTCCAGACGGTTGTCCATCTCCGTACAGAGCGAGTTGAGCGTATAGACCGCCTTCTTGGGGTCGGTGATGATCGCGTCGTCCTCCGACTCCATCTTGGCCAGGAAATGCCGTTCGATCTTGGCGTAGAGCGAGAACTCGACCATCTTGGGGTCGATCATCACGAACTTCAGCTGCGCGGGGTGTTTGCGGTACAGCAGCGAGGTGATGATGGCGTTCAGCCCCACGGACTTGCCCTGTCCCGTGGCGCCGGCGACCAGCAGGTGCGGCATCTTGGCCAGGTCGAAGACGTAATTTTCGTTCTGGATCGTGCGCCCGATCACCACCGGAAGTTCGGCCTTCGACTCCTGGAAACGCAGCGAACGCACGGCCGAATACATCGACACCACCTGCTTGTCGCGGTTGGGGACCTCGATGCCGATGGTTCCCTTGCCCGGAATCGGCGCGATGATGCGGATACCCAGCGCCTTGAGGCTCTGGGCTATGTCGTTTTCGAGGCCCTGCACCTTCGAAATCTTGATACCCTGGGCCTGCACGATCTCGTAGAGCGTCACCGTGGGACCCACCGTGGCCTTGATGCGCTGGATGGGAATGCCGAAGTTCCTGAGCGTCTCCTCGATCTTGGTCTTGTTCTCGAAAATCTCCTCGTCCGAGACCTCCGAATCGGAAATGTAGTCCTCCAGCAGCGTCACGGGCGGCTTGCGGTAGTTCACCAGGTCCTTCAGCGGGTCGTAGCTCTCGGTGGGGATCGCCTTTTCGTCGAGGAGCTTCGCCTCGTTGGCCTCGACCGTCACCACGACACCCTCCGGTTCCGCGGCGGGCGCGTCGTCACGCACGATGATCTCGGTAAAGGGCGCATCGGAATCGGACGGCGCGGCCTCCCCGTCCGGAATCTCCTCCGGGGCAGGGTTCGGGGCGGGTTCCGCGGACACGGCGTCGCGCACCGCAGGGCGTTCCAGCTCGACCAGCCCGCTGCGGCCGATCACCACGCGGCCCTCGGGGCGCGAAAGGTCCACCTCGATGAACTCCCCGTCCTCGGCGGGAGGGGGCGTCTGCTCCGCGGCGGTTTCCCCGGCGACGGGTTTTCCGTCGGGCGTCAGTTCGAGGAAGGGATTTTCGTCGTCTTCCGCCGCGGATTTCCGGGCCGCAACGGCCTCCGCCGGGCGTTCCACATGGATCGGAGCGGCCTTCTGCACCGCGGGTTCCGCCGCCTTCTGCGCCGCGGACTGCGGCGCAGCCGCCTTCGGGCCGGGTTTCGGAGCCGGTTCCGCGGCAGGTTCCGCGGCCTCGTCCTCCCCGGCCGCACGGACATGCGGCACGACTTTGTGTTTGAGTATCTCGACGACTTTCCCGCTCTTGTCGACCACGACGTTACCCGCCTCGTTGACTTTGTTGATGAAGTTGCGGTTGATGAAAACCCCTGTCAGTATCCAGCCGCCGACAAGCAGGATCAGCGTCCCGAAAGCCCCGATGTGCGTGCGCAGCAGGGCCGAAGAGGCGATGCCGAAAGCGCCGCCCCACCCCGTCGAGCAGCAGAGGCTCCAGCGGCCGGCGAAGGCGAATCCCAGCGTCAGCGACCCCAGAATCATGATCAGGAACAGCGATAGGATCGAATGGTTCATGAGCAGCGGCCGCTGGCGGATGATCCGCACGCCGACCAGCACGATCATCACGGGAATCAGCAGGCCGAACAGGCCGAACGAATTGTCGACCAGCAGGCGGCCCAGCCGCGCTCCGGCCCAGCCGCAGAGGTTTTCCGGCTCGATGCCGAGCGTCACCCGTTCCTCGACCGATTTTTGCAGCCCGCTCTGGTCGGCGGCCCAGCTGAAAAACGAGAAGAACACCGCGGCGGCGGCGAACAGACCGATGAACAGCAGCAACAGTCCGGCGATCCAGCGCGCGCTGTCGCTGTTGGAGCGCTGAACGGCCTGCCGGCTGTTGGTGGATGTATTTTTAGATGCCATTTCCCGAATGTCGATATTATCGAGCGAAGGTACTAATTTTTTCCGACAATTCCGGGACCGCAGCGAACTTTCTTGGCCGCCGGTCACGATTTTGACCGAAAATTGGCCTCCGGGAAAGAGGGAATCCATTACCTTTGCACACGGCTTCCGCACCGAAACGGACGACGGAGAGCCGGCAATCACGAAACCCGAACTGAAATGGAACTCAAGACAGAAACCAAAAAACACATCGTCTGGCTGGACGTCGTCCGGCTCGCGGCGATCCTCATGGTGATCGGCGTGCACTGCATCGATCCCTTCTACATCTCACCCACGATGCGGGACATCCCCGAGTACACCCGCTGGGCCGCCATCTACGGATCGCTGTTCCGCCCCTCCGTGCCGCTGTTCGCGATGATGACCGGACTGCTGCTGCTGCCCGTCGGCCAGCCGCTGGGCGCGTTCTACAAAAAACGCATCTTCCGCATCCTCTTTCCCGTCGTGATCTGGTCGGTGCTCTACAACCTCTTCCCGTGGTTCACGGGCGTCCTGGGACTGGACAAGAGCATCATCGGCGACTTCTTCTGCTACACCCAAGGAAGCGAATCGCAGGCGCTGGGCGACTCGCTCCGGGACGTGGCGATGATCCCCTTCCAGTTCAGCTTCAAGGAGAACCACATGTGGTACATGTACCTGCTGATCGGACTTTACCTCTACATGCCGTTCTTCTCGGCGTGGATCGAAAAGGCGGCCGCGAAGGAAAAGCGCGTCTACCTGGGCATCTGGTTCGCATCGCTCTTCATTCCCTACGCCACAGCGTACGTCGCCCCGTGGTTCGGCGTCGGCTACCTCTTCGGCGAAAGCACCTGGAACGCCTTCGGGATGTTCTACTACTTCGCCGGATTCAACGGCTACCTCGTCCTGGGCCACTACCTGAAAAAAGGCAACGGCTGGAGTTTTCCGAAAACCCTCGCGATCAGCGCCGTGCTGTTCGGCGCGGGGTATTGGGTCACCTACTCCGGGTTCGCCGCAGCGGCCGCCGACGCGATGTCGACCGAGGCGGACATGGAACTGTTCTTCACCTTCTGCAGCCCGAACGTGGCGATCATGACCGCCGCGGTGTTCCTGCTGTTCCAGAAGGTGCGGATAAACAGCGAGCGGGTCGCCCGGCTGCTGGCCAACATCACCAAATGCGGGTTCGGCATCTACATCGTCCACTATTTCCTCGTAGGTCCGTTCTTCCTGCTGATCGGCCCCTCGTCGCTGCCCATTCCGCTGCAGGTTCCGCTGATGTCGGTGTGCATCTTCCTCGTGGCCTGGGGATTCACGGCCCTGATGTACAGGCTGCTGGGCAAAAAGGCCGTCTACATCATGGGCTGACGCCCGGAAAACGAAATACAGGCCCGGGCTCCGCTTGTCGGAGTCCGGGCTTTTCGTTCAGGGAAAGGGCTTTCACAAAGACTGCTGCGCCTTCCGTTCGAGGCGGAGGCGGTAGGCTTCGCCGGCGAAGGTGTGGAACGTGAACACGGGGCGGTTATCCGCCGAGGCGCGCAGGCCGTCGCGGTCGAGCAGCTGGCCGACACGGCGGGCGACGGCGGGCGACGGGTCGACGATCGCAACGCCCCGCCCGCCGACGATGCGTTCCATCACCGGCGTCAGGAAGGGATAGTGCGTGCACCCCAGCACGATCTGGTCGGCGCCCCGCGCCAGCATCGGCTCCACGGCGGCGCGCACCGTGGCTTCGGCCTCGGGCGTATCCTCCCGGTCACCCTCGACCAGCTCCACGAAGCCCGTGCCCGGGTAGGTCAGGACCTCGATGCCGCTGCCGTACCGGGCGGCCGTGCGGCGGAACAGATCCCCGTCGAGGCTCCGCTCGGTGGCCAGCACCCCCACCACCCCGCTGCGGGTCGCCAGGCAGGCCGGTTTCACGGCCGGCTCCATGCCCACGATGGGCACGCCGGCATATTTTTCGCGCAGGAAGTCGATGGCCGCCGCCGTGGCGGTGTTGCAGGCCACGACGACCATCTTGCAGCCCAGTTCCACGAGCCGCGCGACGGCGGCATCGGCCAGCGCCTGCACCTCTTCGCGGGGCCGCGAGCCATAGGGGCAGTTGGCGCCGTCACCGAGGTAGGCGAGCGATTCGCCGGGCAGCGCGCGCCGGATCTCGCGCCAGACGGTCAGTCCGCCCAGCCCCGAGTCGTAAACTCCGATAGGAGCGTTATTTGAAAATCCATTCACGGTTTTTGTTTTTTCGGATGCCTCACCCGCGGCCTTCAGCCGCGCATACAAGTCTGACCCCACCCCAAGCCCATCCCTCGGGAGGGGCTTATCGCATGCGCCCGGAATTTCCTCAATTTCGGGCCGTCAGTCGTCCCAGAATATATTCTATCAGCTCCTCGTCGGACATCGGGTCGCAGTCGACGACGAGCGAAGCCTGTGCGTAGAACGGTTCGCGGACCGACATGTCGCTGCGCATGAAGGCCACCAGCTGTTCGTCGTCGAGACCTTGCAGTCGGGGCCGCTTGCGGCGTCCGTAGGGGCTTAACCGGCAGGCGATCTGCTCCGGCGAGCGGCGCAGGTAGACCGTATGCCCAGCGGCGTTCATGCACGGCATGTTGTCGCGCCACGTGGGCAGCCCGCCCCCCGTGGAGACCACGGCGAAGGGCGCTGCTGCGATCACCTCGTCGAGGACCCGGCGCTCCGCCTCGCGGAAACGCTCCTCGCCCTCGTAACGGAAGACGTCGGCCACGGAGGCGCCTTCGCGCTCCTCGACCAGCGCATCGGTGTCAATGAAATCGACGCCCAGACGCCGCGCCAGCTTGCGTCCGAGGGTGCTCTTGCCGCAGCCCATATATCCGACCAGAAAGAGAGGTTTCATCGCAAACAGTTCGTTAAAACAGGTTCAGCTGCTCGGGGTCGATCATCTCGCCGGCATCGCCCTTCGGACGCTCCACCTCGAACTCCACGCCCCCCGCCGCCGTGCCCGTGCGGGGCTGGCCGGCCGGAGCCTTCTCCGGGGCGGGTTGCGCGGCGGACGGCTTCTTCGGGGCGGATTTTCCGGAATTTTCCGTCTCTGTCACAGCGCCTTGCGCTACGTCAGCTAAAGCGCCCGTCAGCTGACCGCCTTCAAGCCCCTCATCATCCGACGGTTCCGGCTCGGGCGGCAGTTCGGGTTCGATCATCCGCAGCCGGTCCACGTCGTAGGTCGTCAGGCGTTTGCCCTTGGCGCGGTGGCTCTTGACGCCCACGAACTCGTCGACGTCGATCACATCCGCAGGCCGCGTGGCGTGCGCCCCTTTGTAGGTGATCTCCAGTTTGGCCCCGGCGCGGTCCGTCACGCAGACGAAATCGGCGTCGGCGTCGAGGAAATCCTGCATCTTATCCGACATTTCGGCCGTGAAACGCTTCATGTAGTAGTACCGCTGGTCGCGGTCGTAATAACACAGGCTGTAAACCCGGTCCGGCTCGTAACGCGCCACGCGGACGGTTTCGTCGGGGAAGTGCTGGCCCAGGTCGTAGTTGGTGATATAGTACTGGTTCTTCGAGGTCCAGACGATCAGGCGGTCGTCGCCCTTGAACTCGCCGAGCAGCTTGCCGCGCCCGTCAGCGTTCAGCCGGCGGACATCTTCGTCGAACCAGATGTTCTGCCCCCCGAGCGTCGAGGTTCCGCGCTCCTTCAGCACGATCTTGTGGATACCGTAGCGCGAGAACAGGTTGCCCTGGCTCTGGCGGCCCTTGATGGCGAGGGTCGAGAAATCGAGGTCCACGATCACCTTCTTCAGGCGCGGACGGGGCTTGAAGTAAACCTTCAGCACCTCGGCCTCACCGTTCGGATTGACAGACATATAGAGTATCTCGCTCTTCGCGGTTCCCTTGGTGATGTCGTACTCCTTGTCGCGCGTGATGCCCTTGATGGCGCAACGCTTCATCATGATCGCGCCGTTCTTCCCGTCGCGGTAGAGGACATTGTAGATCGTGCGGTCGTCGTTGCGCTTGAAGACCCCGATGTAATAGATATTCCTGTCGAAGAAAGCCTTGTCCGAAACCTTGGTGATCACGTAACGTCCGTCTTTCGTGAAGACGATCACGTCGTCGATGTCCGAGCAGTCGCAGACGAATTCCGCATCCTTCATCGACTTGCCGATGCCGAAGAACCCCTCGGCCCGGTCCACGTACAGTTTGGCGTTCGTGACGGCCACCTTCGTAGCCTCGATCGAGTCGAACTCACGCAGCTCGGTGCGGCGCTCCTTGCCCTTGCCGTACTTGTCGCGGATGCGCTCGTACCAGGCCACGGCATATTCGGTGAGGTGGTCCAGGTTGTACTGCGTCGACTTGATGTCCTCCTCGATCTGCCTGATCTCGTTGTCGGCCTTCTCGCTGTCGTAACGCGAAATTCGGATAAATTTCAACTCGGTGAGCTTCTGCACGTCTTCAAGCGTTACTTCACGTCGCAGCCGTTTCTTGAAGGGTTCCAGCCCCTTATCGACGGCGGCATAAGCCTCCTCGCGGCTCTTGCAGCCCTCGATCAGCTGGTAGAGTTTGTTCTCGATGAAGATGCGTTCGAGCGACGCGGCGTGCCACGCCTCGCTCAACTCGCCCAGCCGGATTTTCAGCTCCAGGCCCAGCAGCGACTTGGTGTGCTCGGCCGAGCGGCGCAGGATCTCCGAAACCCCGAGGAAGTGCGGCTTCTCGTCCCAGATGACGCACGAGTTCGGGGCGATCGACACCTCGCAGTCGGTGAAGGCGTAGAGCGCGTCGATGGTCTTGTCCGAAGATTCGTCGGGCGAGACCTGAATGACGATTTCGACCCGGTCGGCCGTATTGTCGTCGACCTTTTTGATCTTGATCTTGCCCTTGTCGTTGGCCTTGATGATCGAATCCTTGATCGACTCGGTGGTCGTGGTATAGGGAATCTCGGTGATGGCAAGCGTCCGTTTGTCGATCTTCGAAATCTTCGCCCGCACCTTCACCGCACCGCCGCGAAGACCGTCGTTATAGCGGCTCACGTCGGCCATGCCGCCCGTCGGGAAGTCGGGGTAAAGCTGGAAATCACGCCCCTGGAGGTGCGCAATGGCGGCGTTGATCAGCTCCACGAAGTTGTGGGGCAGGATTTTCGAAGCCAGACCCACGGCGATGCCGTCCGAACCCTGTGCCAGCAGCAGCGGGAACTTGATGGGAAGCGTCACAGGCTCCTCCTTGCGGCCGTCGTACGACAGCATCCACTCCGTCGTCTTCTTGTTGAAGACCACGTCGAGGGCGAATTTCGAAAGGCGCGCCTCGATATAACGGCCCGCGGCGGCCTCGTCGCCCGTGAGGATATTGCCCCAGTTGCCCTGGCAGTCGATCAAGAGGTCCTTCTGCCCCAGCTGCACCAGCGCGTCCTTGATCGACGCGTCGCCGTGCGGGTGGTACTGCATGGTCTGGCCCACGAGGTTGGCGACCTTGTTGTAACGGCCGTCGTCGACGACCTTCATCGCATGGAGGATGCGCCGCTGGACGGGTTTCAGTCCGTCCTCGACATGCGGCACGGCACGTTCGAGGATCACGTACGAGGCGTAGTCCAGGAACCAGTTCTTGTACATGCCCGTGAGCTTGCGGACGCCCCCCTCCTCCTGCGTCAGGCGGTCGAACTTGCCCGCCTTGGCCGGAGTCTCGGCCACAGGCGTGTCGTCCGCCGCATCGTCCGCGGTTTCGGGGGCCGAGGCGTCCTCGCTGAACGCTTCGCCCGGGATCAGTTCGTCTTTATCTTTGTTCTCTGCCATATTCCGTTAGCTGATTTTCAGGTCCTGCTCGACGATGTCCTCCTCGATGCGCAGGTTGTCGATGATGAAGCCCTGCCGTTCGTAGGTGTTCTTACCCATGTAGAACTCCAGCAGGTCGTGGATCGGGTCGTCCTTCGTGATGCGGACCTTGTCCAGACGCATGTTCTCGCCGATGAACTCCTTGAACTCGTCGGGCGAAATCTCGCCCAGACCTTTGAAGCGCGTGATCTCGGCGTTCGCGCCGCACCGGGCGACGGCCTTCAGCCGCTCCTCCTCGGAGTAGCAGTAGAGCGTCTCCTTCTTGTTGCGCACGCGGAACAGCGGGGTTTGCAGCACGAACAGATGCCCCTGGCGGATCACCTCGGGGAAGAACTGCAGGAAGAAGGTCATCATCAAGAGGCGGATGTGCATGCCGTCGACATCGGCATCGGTGGCGATGACGACCTTGTTGTAGCGCAGGTTGTCCATGTCCTCCTCGATGTTCAGCGCCGCCTGAAGGAGGTTGAACTCCTCGTTCTCGTAGACCACCTTCTTCGTCAGCCCGTAGCAGTTGAGCGGCTTGCCGCGCAGCGAGAAGACCGCCTGCGTTCGCACGTCGCGGCTCTTGGTGATCGAGCCCGACGCCGAGTTACCCTCCGTGATGAAGATCATCGACTGCTCGGCCAGCTCGTTGCGGTCCGTGCGGTGGATCTTGCAGTCGCGCAGCTTCTTGTTGTTCAGGCTCACCTTCTTGGCCGTCTCGCGGGCCTTCTTCTGGATGCCCGAGATCGCCTTGCGCTCCTTCTCGTTCTCGACGATCTTCTTCTGGAGAATCTGCGCCGTCTCGGCGTGCTTATGCAGGTAGTCGTCGAGGTGCTTGGTGAGGAAGTCGGCCACGAAGTTGTTGACCGAAACCCCCGGCTCGACCTCCTTCGAACCGTACTTGGTCTTCATCTGGTTCTCGAAGATCGGATCGGTGACCTTGATCGAAATGGCCGCGATGATCGACGTGCGGATGTCCGAGGGGTCGTAGTCCTTGTGGTAGAACTCCTTGACCGTCTTGGCGACGGCGGCGCGCAGGGCCGTCTGGTGCGTGCCGCCCTGCGTGGTGTGCTGGCCGTTGACGAACGAGTCGTAGCTCTCGCCGTAGCCCGTGCCGTGGGTGATCACCACCTCGATGTCCTCCCCCGTGAGGTGGATCGGCGGGTAGAGCGGGTCCTCGGTCATGTTGTCGTTCACGAGGTCCAGCAGGCCGTTTTTCGAAACGTAGCTCTTGCCGTTGAAATTGAGCGTCAAGCCCAGGTTCAGGTAGCTGTAATTGCGGATTTTCTGCTCGACGTATTCGAGGTTGTAGGCGTACTGGCCGAAAATCTCCTTGTCGACGCGGTACGAGATGAACGTGCCGTTCTTCTCGCTGACCCCGCTCTCCCACCGGTCGCTCACTTCGAGTCCCTTGGCGAAGGTCACCGTACGGGCTTCGCCGTCGCGCACCGAGCGGGCCGTAAACTCTTCGGAAAGCATGTTCACGGCCTTGACGCCCACACCGTTCAGACCCACGGTCTTCTTGAAGGCGTCGCCCCCGTACTTGCCGCCCGTGTTCATCTGCCCGACGGCCGCCGCGAGCGACTTGAGGGGGATGCCGCGGCCGTAGTCGCGCACCGTGACCACGTTGTCGGCCAGCGTGATGTCGATCTGCCGGCCCGCACCCATGATAAATTCGTCGATCGAGTTGTCCACGACCTCCTTGATCAGCACGTAGAGCGCCTCGTCGGGCTGCGAACCGTCGCCCACCACGCCGACGTACATGCCGGGGCGCAGGCGGATGTGCTCCCTCGGAGAGAGGGTCACGATGGCGTCGTCGCCGTAATTGGTTGCGTTCGAGTTGGTATTGAGTAAATCTGCCATAATCTATTGCTGTTTCCGGATTTCGGCGAGCGCCCCGCACATGCGGTCGCGAACCGTCTGCATCAGGAGGTGCGTCTCCAGAGCGGCGACCTCCGCGGCCGGGACGGGAGGCAGCACGCGGACGGTGATCCGGTTGCCCCAGTTGAATGCCAGGTTCTTTTTGATCAGCGTCTTGGTTCCGTCCAGCACCACGGGAAGGATGTCCACGCCGGCCTCCTTGGCCAGCGTGAAGGCTCCGGCCTTGAAGCGGTGGATCTCACCGTCTTTCGAGCGCGTGCCCTCGGGGAAAACCGCCACCGAAGCCCCGCGCGAAATCCACTTTTTCCCGTCGCGGACCAGCTGTTCCAGCGCGGCGGCGGCGTGGCCGCGGTTGATGCAGATGTCGCCGTGAAGCAGGAGGTACTGTCCGAAAAAGGGCGTTCGGAAGACCTCGCGCTTCGATACCCAGCGGAAATTGAGCGGAATGTAGTAAAGCGCCGGGATGTCGATCACCGTGTTGTGGTTGACGACGATGACGTAGCGCCTCTTCCGGTCGATCAGTTCGCGGCCGATGACCCGCTGCCGCCAGAAGGGCGGGATGAAGAAGAAAATCCGCACCAGGATGCGCGACAGCTCGTGCACCGTCCGGCGCCCCCGGTCGAAGGGATAGCAGACGACCAGCGCAAGGGCCGACAGAATCATAAAGAGCGTGCACAGAAGCACCAAAAAAAGGTAGTATAAAGCACTTAACATACCGTCATCGTTTATTGCATATCCGGCGTCCGGGGACAATTAGCCATATTAATTCAATCTGCAAATTTAGGAATTATTTCCCGGGATTCCTACCCCGCCAGTCGGCGAATTTTCAACAAAATGTTCACGGCATCCGTTTCCTGGAGGCGAAAAAGCGGGGCCGCGAAAAAAAGTCACGTAAAAATTTGGTCCGCAGCCGGGGGGGGTATCTTTACACCCGGAGAACACCCCCGCAACAGCTGCGGACATCCATATACATAAGTATCGAAAATTTTCTGAAATTTTTAGTACTATGCTTTGCACAGTACAAATATTATTACATATCTTTGCGCTAACAAATAAAATGCAAAACAGAATATTATGAAAAGACTGATCCTCCTTATCGTAACGCTCGCGACAACCGCAACCCAGCTCTTTGCGGCACACCTCTGCCCCTCGACGGGCCGCGTGGTGGACGAACAGGGAAAAGCCGTCGAATACGCAACGGTCGTCCTGCTGAAAGGAACCGAGCAGGTGGCCGGCATGGCAACCGACGCCGAAGGGCGCTTCGTGCTGAAAGCCGCCCCCGGCGAATACACGCTCTGGATTCAGTATCTCGGATTCGACCCCGTGAAGAAGCCGGTGCGCGTGGAGCAGGAGAGCCACCTGGGCGATTTCGTGATGCACGCCTCGGCGACCGGCATCCAGAGCGTGGAGGTAAAGGCCCGGCTGGTGCGGCGCGAAGCCGACCGGTTCGTGGTCGACGTGGCGAACGCCCCGGCGGCCATCGGCAAAGACGGCATCGAGCTGCTGGAACGCGCCCCCGGCGTATGGATCGACGGGGAGAAGATTTCGATCAACGGCAAGAGCGGCTCGAAGGTCTACGTCAACGACCGCGAGCTGCGCATGGAGCCGGAACAGCTGCTGACCTACCTGCGGTCGCTCCGAGCCGAGGAGATTCAGAAAATCGAGGTCGTGCCCACCACGGGCGCCGACTACGACGCCGACTCGGCGGGAGGCATCATCCGCATCACGCTCAAAAAACGCCGCGAGAACGGCGTCGACGGCTCGGTGTCGTTCAACACCTCGCAGGGCACAATCATTCACCGATACGATCCGTCGGCCAACATCAACGTACATTCGGGCCGCGCGGACTTCTACGCCTCGGCATGGGGGTCTTTCGGAAAGGACAGGACGACCACCGACGAGCAGACCCTCTACAACACCGCAGACAAGGCGCTCAACGCCCATTCGGAGATGAAGGGCCGCAACCGCAGTTTCGGGGCCAGCGCCGGAGCGGTGGTCGAGATCGACGACAAAAACAGCGTCGGCGCGGAGGCGGAATACTGGCGCAACCGCAACGGAGAGCCGAACAACACCTACACCGATTTCCGCGACGGCGGAACGCTGACACACACCGACAGCCATTTCGACAACCTCAACGTCCGCAACAACTACTCGGCGACGTTCAACTACATCCGCAAGATCGACACGCTCGGCTCGACGCTCAAACTGCTCCTTGACTACACCCGCCGCGAGACCGACGCCGGAAACGACAATTTCAGCCGCATAACGGCCCCGGGATCGGCGGCGGACTCCACCTACCGCGACAACGCCGCGAGCGTCTACAACGTCGCCACGGCGACGCTGGCCCTCGAAAAGAAGTTCTCGCCCCGCTGGTCGCTGAAGGCAGGCGCCAAGTACACCTACAACGACATGCACAACGACGCGCTCTACGAGTATCTCAAGGGCGACGCGTGGGTGCGCAACGACAAACAGAGTTTCACGATCAACTACACGGAGAACATCGCGGCGGCCTACGCCATCGCCTCGGCGCAGCTCGGACGCTGGAGCCTCGTGGCGGGACTGCGCGGCGAGTACACCCACACAACGGGAAAAGACGTCGGGCAGGACTATTTCTCGCTCTTTCCCAACGCCAACGTCTCCTTCGCCCTTTCGAAGGAGAAAGGATGGTCGCTGATCGCCCAGTACGCCCGGACCATCGAACGGCCGCGGTTCTGGTGCCTCAGCCCCCAGCGGATGCAGATTTCGGACTACACCTACCAGACCGGAAACCCGTCGCTCGACCCCTCGTTCACGCAAGACGTGAGCCTGACGCTGGTGGCGGCCCACAAATACACCCTCACGGCAGGCGTACAGCTCGTCGGCGACGAGATTCAGCAGACGATGCAGGCCGACCCGGAGAATCCCGACCTGCTGCAACTGGCATGGGTCAATTACGACGCCACGAAGAACTGTTACGCCTCGGTCAACCTGCCGTTCCAACCCGCAAAATGGTGGCAGCTGAACGCCAACGTGACCTACATGCGCCGCGGACAGCGCGTCGAACAGCACGGCGCCGAGGAGTTCTTCAACTGGGGATTCGTCAACCTCTCGACCACCTTCACCCTCCCGGCGAAATTCTACATCGACCTCTCCTACCGCTACCAGAGCCGGCTCGACCTGGGCAACTGCTGGGTCGAACCCGACCACCGTTTGCAGGCGGGTGTGAAGAAACGTTTCGGCGACAGGTTCACCGCCTCGTTCTCGGTGCAGAACCTCCTGGACCAGGGACAGGAGATCGGAGCGCACGGCGACGGGTTCGTCCGCACGATGAAGGCCCGGCAGACCTGGAGCAACCGCTCGTTCCGCATCGGGCTGACCTACAACTTCAAGTCGGGGAAGGCCTTCAAGCGCAAAGCCGTCGAGGCGGGGTCGGCCGACGAAAAGAGCCGTCTGTAACATCCCCGGACATCCGCAGTCCGAACGGTACATAAATTGCTGCATCGGGGAAAAACCTTTCCTCATGCAGCAATTTCCGTATATCGCCGAAATCTTCGTCGTCGGAGGCATCGCCTCGGCGGCCGTCATCGCCGCCGACCTGCGCACATGCCGCCAACCGATGCGCATCATGAACAGCGTATGGATACTGACGGGCCTCTGGGCCGGTTTCTTCGGGCTGTGGGCCTACTACGCCTTCGGACGTGTGAAACGCTGCTCGCTCGATGAAAAGGAGAGGCGCACGGAAGGGACGGCGTCCGGCGGGAAAAATGGCGGCAATGCAGGGGCCGGCGGGATGGACATGCCGGGGATGGACATGCACGGGATGCGGATGGAGCAGATGGCGATGCCGGCGCGGCCCCGGTGGCAGTCGGCGGTGCTCTCGACGCTCCACTGCGGAGCCGGGTGCACGCTGGCCGACCTCGTGGGCGAATGGTTCCTCTTCTTCGTCCCGGTGGCCATCGGCGGCAGTATGATCGCCGGGTCGTGGGTCTTCGACTATATCCTCGCTCTCGTTTTCGGCATCGGGTTCCAGTATGCGGCGATCCGCGGCATGGAGCCGAAAACGCCCCGCGGCGAGATCGTGCGGCGGGCCGCAAAGGCCGACATACTGTCGTTGACGGCCTGGCAGGCGGGGATGTACGGCTGGATGGCCGTGGTGATCTTCGCCCTCAACGGCGGCGCAACGCTGCCCCGCACCTCGTTCCAGTTCTGGTTCATGATGCAGATCGCGATGGCCTGCGGATTCCTCGCGGCGCTGCCGGTCAACGCCGGGCTGATCCGCGCCGGAATCAAAAAGGGAATGTAGGTCAGCCGTTGCGGCGGATGCGGGGAAGCGGCAGGCGGCGCGCCCAGCGCACGGCCAAGCGAGGCAGGCGCGGACGGGCCATCCATCGGGCCAGGTGCGTGACGGAGGTGGGAATGCGGATCGACTTGCCGGCGATGATGAGCGTCACGGCGACGAGGATCAGCGAAACGCCGACCCCGATGCGCAGCGTGAACCGCTCGCCGAAGACCGCGACGCCGAAAAACAGCGCCGTGACGGGTTCCAGCGCCCCGAGGATCGCCGTGGGCGTGGAGCCGATGCGGCGGATGGCCCCGGCCATCGTAACCAGCGAAACGATCGTCGGGAAAAGCGCCAGCGCAACGGCGTTGACCCACATCAGGGGCGAAGGGATGGCTTGCAGATCGGCACAGCCGCGCAGCCGAACGACATAGACCAGCGAGCCGAAAACCAGGCAGTAAAAGGTGAGTTTCTCGGTCGGGAGATCCTTGAGCGACGAGCGGTTGATGGCCACGATATAGACCGCATAGGAAAGAGCCGAAAGGAAGACCAGCACGACGCCCGCAAGGTTGAGCGTCGCGCCGTCGCCCCCTTTGTAGAGCAGCGAGATGCCCCCGCACGCCAGCGCGATCGAGACAACCGTGGCAGCGGTGACCCGTTCGCGGAAGCCCACGGCCATGATGACGGCGACCATCACCGGATAGACGAACAGGATCGTCGAGGCGATGCCGGCATCCATAAGGTTGTAGCTCTCGAAAAGCAGCAGCGACGAGACGGAGAAGAGCACGCCCATCGCCGCGAGCGGCAGGACGTCACGCCGCCGCAGGGCGAACGACTGCCGCCGGAAAAGCATCAGCGCACCCAGCATCACCACCGCCAGCACATAACGGTAGAACAGCACGGAATCCGCTCCCAGGCCCGCGCCGTAAAGCGGCAGCGCAAAGAGCGGATTCAGTCCGTAACTGGCCGCGGCTATGGCTCCCAGCACATAACCGCGGGAACGTTCCGAGGCCATTTAGAAGGTAACCTGCGGAGCGGCTTCGGTCCCTTCGGCCGACTCGAAATAGGGCTTCGGCCCGAAACCGAACATCCGCGCGACGAGGTTGGCCGGGAAGCGGCGCACCGAGACGTTGTACCGCTGCGCCACGGCGTTGAAGTCCTTGCGGGCGACGGCGATACGGTTCTCGGTCCCCTCCAGCTGGGCCTGCAATTCGAGGAAATTCCGGTTCGCCTTCAGGTCGGGATAACTCTCCGACACGGCGATCAGGCGGCCCAGCGCGGAGCGCACCTGCGCCTGCGCCTGCTGGAACTGCTGAAGGCGCTCGGGCGTCAGGTCGTCGGCCGAAAGGTTGATCGACGTGGCCCGGGCACGCGCCTCGGTAACCTCGTTCAAGGTCTGCGTCTCGTGGGCCGCATAGCCCTTCACGGTGCTGACCAGGTTGGGAATCAGGTCCGCACGGCGCTGATACTGTGTTTCGACGTTGGACCAGGCGCTTTTAAGCCCCTCCTCCTTGTTGACGAAACCGTTGTAAGTCGCATAAAAGAAGATCACCACCACGGCAACAACGCCGATCCAAATCCATTTTTTCATATCCGCAAATTGTTAATCGTTCATTATTCATTATTCATTGCTCCCGTTACCAGCGCGAACCCGCTCCGCCGCCGCCGAAGGAACCTCCCCCAAAGCCACCGCCGCCTACGCCGCCGCCCATGCCGCGTCCGAAGCCGCCGCCGATGATCGTGCCACCCCCGGCCCCGCCGCCGAAATTGTCGTCGCGAAGGTTCTTGGCCTGCCGTTTCACCACGGCGCCGCAGTTCGAGCAGACATACGTATATTCGACCAACCGGTAGCTTCGCGTGACGCTCAACACCTGCTGCGACTGCTGTTTCAGCGTCAGCTTATGGCACCTCGGGCAACGGCGGGAAAAATAGTAGTTCACCAGCACCACGCCCAGCGGAACGACGACGAATCCCACGACGATCAAAAAGATCATCCACGCCGGAAGCTCCTCGTCGGCATCGCCGCTCAGGTCGACCTCGCCCCCTTCGAGAATCGTGGCCGCTGCCCCGACTCCGGCGACCATGCCCGCGCTGTAATCCCCCTCGCGGAAGGCGGGAAGCATGTAGGTGAGCTGGATGCGTTTGCAGAGTGCGTCGGGAAGGATGCCTTCGAGACCTCCGCCCGTGACGAAGCGGATTTCCCGCAGGTCCTTCACCAGCAGGATGCCCAGGCCGTTGTCGCTTTTGGCGCTGCCCACGCCCCAGCTGCGGAACAGATCGACGGCGAACGAGAACGGATCGCCGCCCGCGATGTCGTCGACGGCGACCACGGCGACCTGCGCGAGTCGCCGCTCACGCAGCGAAGCGCAGACGGAGTCGATATGCGCCACGGCGGCAGGCGACAGGATACCGTCGGGATCGGAGACGTAACGGCTCCCGTCCATTCGCTGGACGTTGGGAATCTGCTCCGGACGGTACGTGCCCGCAAAGACGGGCAATGCGCAGGCGAGCAGCAGGCAAAGGATCGTTATTTTTCTCATAACCTCGGAACAAAGATAGCAAAAAGTCGGGCCGCCGCAAAACCGAACCGCATGTGATTCGACAAAACGTTCCAACTTTCCGAAAGCATCGTTACTGCGCCAAAGATAGACAAAAAACCGGGATTCCGCACACCTCCCGGAGCGTTTTCCGCCACAACGGGCCGCAGGTGCGCAAAAACGGCGGCGCACCGCGAGGTGTCGCCGCCGCAACGCTTCCGGTCCGGAACCGGACGTCAGAACCGGAACCCGAAGTAGAAACGTACGGAACTGGTTTTGAACTTGCGGTCGGGAACCTTCATCTGATCCATCACGTCACCAGCCGACGGAGCGTCGCCGCCCTCGGCATAATCCTCGTCGAAGGCATCCTCGTCGAATTTCAGCCCGTCGTAGCTGGCCGTGCCCCAGCGCCACTCGACACCCACCGAAACGACCTTCCAGGCCAGGGTGCAGCCGGCATTGCAGAAGGTCACGTAGTGGTGGTGCACGGTCTCGTCCATGTAAAGGAGCGAATAGGAGGGCGTAACGCGGAAATAGCCGCCGACCTTGAGGCGGTGCACGGGGTTGACCGTCAGCGACGGGCCGAACTGCATGCCGATCTCGGCCTGGTGCACGTCGGACGAAAGCGGTTCGCCCGTCTCCCCGTCGAATGCGTCGAGCGAGAATTTAGCGTAGTTGATGTCCATCCACGACCAGTCGAGGCCGAATTTCAGCATGCCGAAAAGCGGTTTCCGGTGCAGGTAGTAGGTCTTGCCCCAGCTCAACGAGGCTCCGAAATCACTCTTGAGTTCCCCGCCGTAGGTCCGGTCGGCGAGCGTCTGTTTGACATAGCCGAGGTTGAAATACTTGGCGCGGTCCTTCCAGACGGCACGGTTCAGTTCGGCCTTCTGCGTGTCTTCCACACGCGACGAAAGCGCGCTCACGACCTGTTGCAGGGAGTCCAGCCGCGACTGGTTCTCCTGGGCATACGCTCCGGTCGCAAAAACGGCCAGAAGAAAAGAGACAAAGAACTTTTTCATGGCAGCGGGCTATTGCTTTTTCCACGTACGCCGTTCCGTCTCGCCGTCCTCGGACTGTTCGGTGACGAGCTTGTTGTCAGTCCAAGTAAGGACCTTCAATTGACTCCGATAGTCGCCGTAGTTCAACATCAGCAGCGGATTCGCCCAGGCCCATGTGCCGCGCTCGGTGTAGCTCTCCGGCTCCTCCTCCCCGTCTCCCGGGATATTCACCTCGTAGACGAACGTATTGTCGTCGTTCAGCGTCAGACGCACGGTTCCCAGGCCCGCGGTGTCGCCGCCGTCGGTCCCCTCCTCGTCCGTGATCTCGATGTGGGTCATGACCCATGCCCCCGTGAAGGGCGCGCCGCCGTCGATCTTGCCGTCGTCATCGTCGTCGTCGCACGAAACAAGTCCCGCGGCACAGACAGATGCCGCAACCATAAGATAGAAAGCTCCCGTCCGGAGCGCTCTCAAAAAAGAAAACAGTGTTTTCATTTGCATAAAGAATTTATTGGATTAGTAAAAAGGGTGCGTGAAGACATGACACGACTATGCGCGCGGACGAAACGAATCATCCGCGGGGCGTCGGCGGCAGGACCGACACAGTGTATATCAGTTATTTTCGGGGGGGGGAGTTGCGGCGCAGCGCGGCGAGGACCGGCTGACGGTCCTTATCCGGAAAATATTTTACGACGAAAAACATGCGCTGTACTGCTTTGGTTCCGGCAAAGATAGAAAAAATTTCGCAAACCTGTTCCGCCCGGCAAGATTCGCCGACGGATTCAAGGCTTTTTCCGGCGCAGTCAATCGAAGCAGGCCGGGAACGCCAGCAACTGACAGGCCAGGGCCCTGGCCATACGCTCATGCCCCGCAGCGTTGGGATGCAACCGGTCGGTCTGCCCGTCGCTGAAGTAACGGACGTGGGAATCGGCAAGGGGATAAAGGCCGCTGATGCTGTTAAGATCGATCACCGGAACCGCCCAGACGCTGCCGGCCTCGCGGATCTTCGCGACATAGGCATCGGCATACAGCCCCAGCCGGTTGGGGAACGATTCGTCGGGCTGGACGTTCCGGTCGCTGAAACGCGCATAACCGCGGTGGAGCGGTGTGAGCAGGATGACCTGCTTGGTCGGATAGTGCTCTTTGAGAAAGGCCAGCACGGCGTTGATTCGTCCGCAGAGGGTCCCGGGGTCCGCCGAAGGCGTGCGGCGCATCCGCGACCCCACGCCGGAACCCGGCATCGGGCACTCCGACTCCCGGACCTCGTACCACTCGCCCAGCGGCACGCCGGCGTTGAAGTCGTTGGTCCCGGCAAGGACGACGACGGCATCGACGGCGTCGCCCCGCTCGGCGCAGAGCCGCTCGGCCTGCCCCAGCACGTCGGACCACTGGTGTCCGTTGATTCCATAGACGAAAGGCACGATGCCCAGCATCTCGGCCAGATACTGCCAGTAGTTTTTCGTCGTGCCGACATGGCGCTCGTCCGTGATCGAATCGCCGAGAAAGGCGACCCGTTTGCCAGACCACTGATTCTGCACGAGGTTCATTCCGGCCGCGCACTCCCGGTGCTTTCCGGCCCCGTCGCCCGAGGCTCCCGCAGGCCCCGCCGCCAGCAGCAAAGCCGCCAGCAGACAAAATGTTTTTCGCATGGTTCGATTGGTTCGTTTCTTCATTCAGCGTGTCAGTATCCGGTAGCTCCACGGGGCCATGTCCTCCTCGACGCGGCCGCGGAGTTCGTAAGGCTCACCCGTCATGGCGTCGGTGTACATCCCGGCGTAGATGCCCGTATAATAGTCGGCATGGATGGCGTAGGGCGAGAGGTTCATCACCGCCACGACCCGGTTGCCCGCCGTCTCGCGGACCAGCGTCATCAGGCAGTCCTCGGCGTTGTTGCGGATCTCGCTCACCGCGCCGCCCCGCTCCCCCGACGCCAGAGCCGGGTTGTCGTGGCGCAGGGCCGTGAGCCGGCGGTAGAACTCCGTGAAGGTGTTGGCGCCGTAGGCCGGGATCGGGTCGCGGTCGAAAAAGGCGAACGAATGGTCGTAGCCGATCTCCTGCCCGGTGTAGATCAGCGGCAGACCGCGCGGCACGACGAACGTGAAGACCGCCATGATCTCACGCGCATCGCCCAGCCGGGTGAATTCGGAGCCGCTCCACGAATTCTCGTCGTGGTTCGACGTGAACGTGAGGCGCATGGCCGAGTCGGGATAGTCGTCGCGGTCGGCGTAGATATAGTCGCGCAGGGCCGTGACGCGGGTCCGCTGCTGGGCCACGTCGTTCATCAGGTGGTGCATCCGCCAGGCGTAGCAGGCGTCGAAAGCACCCTCCTCGAAAAGATTCCGCTCCTCGGCCTCGGCCAGCATGAACAGGTCGGGCTTCACGCGCCGCAGGCGCAGCGAGGTCTCGTTCCAGAAACCGATGGGAACCAGCATCGCCATGTCGCAGCGGAAGCCGTCGACGGCGTGCCGCGTGAGCCAGAACTCCATGGCCTCGGCCTCGGCCCGCCACACGTCGCGGTTGGCGTAGTTGAGCTTGGCAGTGTCGGACCAGTCCCACGGTACGGCCGGCTGCCCCGAAGCGTCGCGCTCGTACCACGAAGCGTGCTCTTCGGCGATCCACCGCGCGTCGCGCGCCGTGTGGTTGGCCACCCAGTCGAGCAGGACCTTCATGCCGAGGCGGTGGGCCTCGGTGACGAAGGCGTCGAAATCGGCCATCGTGCCCAGTTCGGGATTCACGGCGCAGTAGTCGCGGATCGAATAGTAGGAGCCGAGCGAGCCTTTGCGCTCGGCCTCGCCGATCGGATAGACCGGCATGAGCCACACGGCGTCGACGCCGAGGTCTTTGAGGAAAGGCAGTTTTGCGGCTGCGGCGCGCAGCGTGCCTTCGGGCGTGAGCTGGCGCACGTTCATTTCATACAGGACGGCCTGATAGCTCCATTCGGGATGAAGGCCGGTCGATTCACAATTCATAATTCACAATTCAATCATTAATCGGGCCGACGAGGCGGCGGACCCCGCGGATTTCGATCTCGATCGGCTCGCCCTCGCAGGCGACCTCAACCGCCTCGCGCGTAACGCTCACGGCCAGCACCCGGTCCCGGAAATTGACTTTGAACGAGAGGGACTCCCACGCGGCGGGCAGCTGCGGGTCGAACGACAGCATGCCGTCGCGGACGCGCATGCCCCCGAAACCCTCGACCACCGAGAGCCACGAACCCGCCATCGAAGTGACGTGGCAGCCCTCGCGGACCTCGCGGTTGTAGTCGTCGAGGTCCAGGCGCGCCGTGCGCAGGTAGAGTTCGTAGGCCTTGTCCAGATCGCCGATGCGTGCGGCGAGGATGGCGTGGACGCAGGGCGAAAGCGACGATTCGTGGACCGTGCGCGCCTCGTAGAAGCGGAAATTGCGGCGGACGGTGTCGAGGTCGAAATCGTCCCCGAAGAAATAAAGCCCCTGCAGCACATCGGCCTGCTTGATCAGGCACGAGCGCAGGATGCGGTCCCACGACCATCGCTGGTTGATGGGCCGCTCCGCAGGGTCGAGGTCGCCGGCAAGGATCTGCTCCTTGTCCAGATAGCCGTCCTGCTGGAGGAAGATGCCCAGTTCGCGGTCCTCGCCGAAGTACATGCCGTCGGCGATTTCGAGCCACCGCTTCGTCTCGGCCGCCTCGTCGAAACGGCGCTTCGCGCAGATGCGCGCGTAGTCGGCAGGGCGGTTTTCACGCACCCAACGGGCCGCCTCGGCGGCGTAACGCATCGACCAGCAGGCGATGTAGGAGGTATACCAGTTGTTGTCGACGTTGTTCTCGTACTCGTTGGGACCCGTGACGCCCAGCATGACGTACTTCCGACGGGCCGCGGACCACGTGATGCGCTGCGCCCAGAAGCGCGCCACGGACAACAGCACCTCCAGTCCGCAGTCGGCAAGATACGCCGTGTCGCCGGTATAGCGGATGTAGTTGAAAATCGCGTAGGCGACGGCGCCGTTGCGGTGGATCTCCTCGAAGGTGATCTCCCACTCGTTGTGGCACTCCTCGCCGTTGACGGTGACCATCGGGTAGAGCGCCGCACCGTCGCGGAAACCCAGTTTCGCGGCGTTTTCAATGGCTTTGTCGAGCTGGTTGTAGCGGTAGACCAGCAGTTCGCGGGCCACGGCCTGCCCGGCGGTGGCCAGGTAGAACGGCAGGCAGTAGGCCTCGGTGTCCCAGTAGGTCACGCCGCCGTATTTCTCGCCCGTGAAGCCCTTCGGACCGATATTCAGACGGGTGTCCACCCCGGTATAGGTTTGCAGCAACATGAAGATGCAGAAGCGGATGCCCTGCTGGGCCGCGGGATCGCCCCCGACGACGACGTCGCAGCCGTGCCAGCGGGCGGCCCAGGCGGCCGTCTGTTCTTCGAGCAGGGCTTCGAAGCCCGCCTCCCGACCCGAAGCCGCGACGGCGCGCGCAGCGGCGGTAAGGTCCGCCGGGGCGTGGTTGAGCGACGAGCAGATGCCCGCATATTTATATAAAGTGGCGGCGCAGCCCTTTTCCCGGCTGACCGCAGCGGTGGCCCGGACCTTTTCGGGACGGGTTTCGCAATGCCACTCGGCGCCGTCCAGTTCGACGGCCTGCGCCCAGGCCGCCTCGAACCCGCTCTTTTTGGTACGGCTCTGTGTGGCGTCGGCCCCGGTCGAGACCTCCTCCCAGAACTTTTCGTCGTAGTTGGCGTCGGCATTGCGCACGCCGGCGTCGATATGGGGCGAAAAGGTGATCCGGGCCGCCCGGTTGAGCGGCGTGACGGCGTATTTCACGACGCCCAGTTCGCGGCGCGCCAGCGAGAGGAAACGCACCGCCTCGACGGCCACCTCGACGCCGTTTTTCAGCACGACCCGCATGCGGCGCGTCAGCACCGAACGGCGCATGTCCGTCTCGCGGTAAAAGCTCTTCACCTCCGCGACGGTCGCCAGGTCGAGCGGCTCGCCGTCGACCGCGACGTCGACCCCGATCCAGAACGCGGCGTTCGGGACCTTGGCGAAATACTCCGGGTAGCCGTTCTTCCACCATCCCACGCGGGTCTTGTCGGGATAGTAGATCCCGCCGATATAGTTGCCCGGAAGCGAAGGGCCGGAATAGCGCTCCTCGAAATTGGCCCGGCCGCCCATCACGCCGTTGCCCAGCGCGAAGAGCGATTCGGAAGCGAGCGCCCGCGAAGGATCGAAGCGATCCTCGACGAGGCGCCAGGGGTCGGTTTTTATGTAGTCGTTCATAATTTACACATTGTTCTTTATCGCTTGTTTCACCGTATCCGGCCGCAACCCTCGGCGGCGCCGCGCCGGGTCTGCAATCGGCCCCGCCCTGAACCCCTCCCCCGAGAGCGGCCTGCCGCACGGGCCGGAAAGTCAGCCCCGGTCGATCTTCATTGCCAATTTTTCAAACGTAAATCCCTCGAAGGTTTCCAGCCGCATCGTGGCGGCCGAAAGCGACGCACCGCCCCCGACGCCCACCGAACGCATGCCCGCACGCGAAGCGGCCTCGATGCCCGCGGCGGCGTCCTCGAAGACCACGCACACGGACGGCGAGGCCCCCACGGCGGCGGCCCCCTTCAGGAAGACCTCGGGATCGGGTTTGGCCCGAGCGACCTCGTTGCCGTCGACCACGGCGTCGAACAGCGGCCGGAGGCCGCACCGGTCGAGGATCGTCCCTGCGTTCTTCGACGCCGAGCCGAGCACCGCCCGCACGCCGCGGCTGCGCACGTCGTGCAAAAACGCCGCCACACCCGGAAGCACCTCGGCGGGAGTCATTTGCGAAACGAAGCGCAGGTAACGCGCATTCTTTTCGGCGGCGAGGCGCTCCTTTTCAGCGGCGGAAAAGCGATCCTCAAGCCCCCCGGCGCGCAGGACGATCTCCAGCGACGCCATGCGGCTCACCCCCTTGGTGGCTTCGCCCGCTTCAGGGGTGAACACGAAGCCCAGTTCACGCGCAAGCGCGGCCCACGCCAGATAGTGGTAGCGGGCCGTATCGACGATAACTCCGTCCAAATCGAATATGCAGCAGTCTATCATTTTTTGATTTTCGGATACCAAAGATACGATTTTTTTCGAAAAAAATGCGTATCCGGCAACGTATTACCTACATACTTGTAAAATATCACCTTCGGAAAGGGACTGTTTTTCAGAATTAATTTATATCTTTGCGCACGTATTAAATCAACGCCTTACTAAAACATGAAGCAACTCTGCCTTCTCATCGGGACAGCGGTCCTCGGCATTCTGCTCGTTTCGTGCTCCGCACAGAAACGCGTCTGGTATTTGCAGGACGCCCAGCCCTTCACGCCCGAACAAATCGCCGAAAACGGACAGATCCGCATCAAGCCGCTCGACCGGCTGACGATCGTCGTCAACAGCAAGGACCCCGAACTGGCAGTGCCGTTCAACTCGGCAACCTCCTACAACTCGCTCACGGGAGCCAACGTCTCCAGCGCAGCAAGCTCGCAGGCGCTCCAGATGCGCACCGTCGACGAGGAAGGGATGCTCGACATGCCCGTGATCGGCAAGATCGAATGCAAGGGCAAGACCCGCAGCGAACTGGCCCAGGCCATCGCCGAAAAAATCATCGAGGGCGGATACATCAACGACCCCACGGTCAACGTGCAGTTCGCCGACATGAAGATTTCGGTGATCGGCGAGGTGGCCCGTCCCGGATTCTACGACATCACGCGCGACAAGGTCTCGATATTCGACGCGCTGGCGATGGCCGGCGACATGACCGTGTACGGCGTGCGCTCGGAAGTGGCCGTGACGCGCGAAACGGACGGCGTGCGCACGATCGAATACCTCGACCTCACGTCGACCGACATCTTCAACTCCCCGGTTTTCTACCTCCAGCAGAACGACGTGGTATACGTGAAACCCAACAAGTACAAGGCGCAGACGGGCGAAATCAGCCAGAACCGCAGCTTTTACCTCTCGCTGGTGGGAACCGCGATTTCGGTGGCGACACTCATCGTAACCCTCACCAAATAGCAAGTATCCATGACAGAACAGCATATCAATTCCCAGACGCAGGCCAACAACGAAGAACTCACAGGGACCATCACCCTGCACGACATCATCCGCATGGTGATCGCAAACTGGTACTGGTTCGTGCTTTCGGCCGTATTCTGCCTCTGCGCGGCCTACTACTACCTGGCCAGCACCCCGAAGATTTACAGCCGCACGGCGACCATCATGGTTAAGGACAGCCGCAAGGGCGGCGACGTCGACCTGACGGCGTTCAGCGACCTGGCGGGATTCCAGAACCGCCGCAACGTCGACAACGAGGTTTTCATCCTCCAGTCGCGGCGCCTGATGACCAACGTGGTCAAGCAGCTCAACCTGACGGTCAACTACTCGGTGAGCGAACGGCTCCGCCGGCGCGACCTCTACGGCCAGGCCCCGATCGACGTGAAATTCATCAACGACAACGACAACCAGTCGCTCGCCATGGAGATCACGCCGCTCGACGACGACAAAATCCGGCTGAGCGGGTTCGAAGACCAGTTCGTCACCAAGCACGAGAGCCGCAGCGTCATCACGGCGGCTTACGGAGACACGATCCCGACCCCCGTGGGGCAGGTCGTGGTGCAGAAGTCGCTCTACATGGCCCCCGACTACATCGGGGTACCGATCCGCGTGAGCAAAAGTTCGCTGGGAGGGACCACCAACGCCTACCGCGCCGCCGTGAAAAGCGACGTGGCCAACAAGCAGGCCTCGGTGGTGACCATTTCGATGAACAACACCGTGCCCCGGCGCGCCGAGGACGTGATCAACACGCTGATCGAAGCCTACAACGAAGACGCCATCGAGGACAAGCGCCGCGTGTCGGTCGCCACGGGCAAGTTCATCAAGGCCCGTCTGGACGTTATCGGACGCGAGCTGGGCGACGTGGACCGCAACATCGAGGACATCAAGAAGGATAACCGGATGGTGGACATCACCTCGGAGGCCGCGCGCAGCGTGTCGGAAAGTTCGCGCTACAAGACGGAAGGTCTTTCGCTCGAAAACCAGATCAACGTGGCGGAGTACATCCGCACCTACCTGAACGACCCGAAAAACGTCGGGGAGCTGATTCCGGCGATGGCGGCCGCGGGAACCAACACGGCCATCGCCAAGCAGATCGAAGACTACAACTCGGCGATCCTGCGCCGCGAGAAACTGCTGGAGAACAGTTCGGACCGCAGCCCTGTCATCCAGGACCTGGACAACCTGCTGGCCGCCGTGCGGCGTTCGATCATCTCGTCGCTCGACTCCAATATCTCGACGCTCGAAATCCAGCGCGACGCCATGCGCAAGGAGGAGACGCAGGCCAACCTCCGCATCTCGACCATGCCTTCGCAGGAGAAGGTCATCCTGGGCATCACGCGTCAGCAGAAAATCAAGGAAGAACTGTTCCTCTACCTGCTGAACAAACAGGAGGAGAACCAGCTCAACTACGCCGTGGCCGAGAGCAACTCGCGATCGATCGACTACGCCTACGGCAGCAACGCTCCCGTATCGCCCCGACCGATGATGATTCTGGGCATCGCCCTGATCGTGGGTCTGGCCATTCCCTTCGGCCTGCTCTACCTGATCGGCATGCTCGACACGACCATCCGCGGACGCAAGGACATCGAGGACAACATCAACGCCCCGTTCCTGGGCGACATCCCCTACTACGAGGGTGACGGCAAGACCGGAATCGTGGTGCGCGAAACGGGCCGCGACGCCCTGTCGGAAGCATTCCGCATCCTGCGCTCGAACATGTCCTTCATGGGCGTATCGGCCGGAACCGACGTGCGCACCATCCTCTTCACCTCGTCGGACCCCCACGCGGGCAAGACCTTCGTGGCGACGAACCTGGCGATGACGCTCGCCATGGCCGGCAAACGCGTGCTGCTCATCGACCTCGACCTGCGCCGCCACGCGCTGTCGACCCTGCTGGGACACGGAAACAGCAAGACCGGCATCACGGGATACCTCGCAGGAACGATCACCGACCCGAAGAGCATGATCAAGAACACCGGATTCCACCAGAACCTCGACGTGATCTACGCCGGCATTCAGCCGCCCAACCCCACGGAGATGCTGCTCTCGGAAAAACTCGACAAACTGATCGCCGAAATGCGCGACACGTACGACTTCGTATTCCTCGACAGCACGCCCGCCATGTCGGTGGCCGACGCAGTCATCACCGACCGGCTTTCGGACCTCTGCATCTACATCGTGCGCGAAGGCGTGCTCGACAGGCGTCAGCTGCCCGACATCGAACGCCTCTACCGCGAGAAGAAACTCCACAACATGTGCATCGTCCTGAACGGAACCCGCTCGCGCCGTCACGGATACGGTTACGGATATGGCTACGGTTACGGATATGGGTACGGCTACGGGTATGGAGACGAGTACAAGGAAGTAAGCTACCGCAAGCGCATCAAGCACTTCTTCCGGTCGCTGGGACGTAAGATAAAGCGATAGGAGATGGCGATTCACGATGCCGTAATAGCCCTCGATTTCGACGGCACGGTGGTCACCCACGCCTATCCCGAAATCGGGGAGGATGCGGGAGCCGTGCCCGTGCTGAAAGAACTGACGGACAACGGATGCCGGCTGATTCTCTACTCGATGCGGCACGGAAAACTGCTGGACCGCGCAGTGGAATGGTTCCGCGTTCGGGGCATTCCGCTCTACGCCGTGAACGAAAACCCGTCGCAGAAGCGCTGGACCTCGTCACCGAAGATTCATGCGGACCTCTACATCGACGACTGCAACCTGGGATGCCCGCTGCGGTTCGTCGACGGAGAGAAACGTCCTGTGGCCGACTGGGCCAAGATCCGCGAACAACTCGTCCGGGAAGGGTTTCTGGACTGATATTCAGAAAGGCCGGGGTTCCGAACGAAGACCGGCCGGACAACAAAAAAGCGAGACCGCAGGGTCTCGCTTTTTTGTTGTGGCAGGAGCAGGCAGGCGGCAGGAAAGCAGCAGGCGACAGGCAGGCGGCTGCCAGAGCAGATGGCAGGAACAAGTAACAGGCAGAGACGACAGAAGCAAGGGCGGGAGCAGGTGACAAGTAGAGGAGGTCGATGGCCGGCAAGTTTCGGGCATCGTGAAAAACGGGGCGGATGGGTAGTACCGAAGTATGTCCCCATTCGCCCCGTTTTCGAGGGATGTGCGGAAATTGCCGCTTATAAATCGGAAACGGTTTGTGATTATCGCGGAGCAGATTTTGCCATAACGCAGTTCGGCCCGGACGGGACATACAGAAGTATTTCCCGTCCGGGCCGAACAAGGCAGGGCAGAAGATGCCCGTGAGAATCGAAAACTACGCCCAGAGATTGCGGGGATATTTACCCTCGGCAATCATCTTCTCGATGGCGGCCATCAGCGCGGGTTTGTCCTCCTTGTAGGTGACGCCGTGCCACTGGGCGGCCGAACGCAGCACGCGGAGCGTAGCCGTACCGTCGCCGATCAGCTTGTTGACCATCGTCGGAATGTAGAACTCCGACTTGACATTGTCCTTGTTGGCCTCGAACCAGACTTTGAAGTACTCCTTCGAGTAGGTGAAGAAGTCGGGCGTGAAGCCGAAGAGGTTCATCGAAACGGGGGTGTCCTCGGCGAGAGGCTCGTCGGCGCCGTTGTCGTGGAAGACGATCCGGCCGTCGGGCATCCGCTCGATCTGCGTCCGCTCGACCATCGACGTGAGGTCGCCTTTCGAATCGACGCCGCAGACGCCGCGCGAAACGGTTCCGTTCTCCGAAAGGGTCTTGTTCAGGTCATAGGCCACCATGCAGTAGCTGTTGCGGCTGTCGCCGAGCTGCGTCAGGTAGTCCCCGATGGTCTTGTAGGCCTCGGCGCCGTAGAAGTCGTCGGCGTTGATCACGGCGAAGGGTTCGTGAACCGCATCGGCAGCCATCATCACGGCGTGGTTCGTGCCCCACGGCTTGACACGGCCTTCGGGAACGGCAAGCCCTTCGGGCAGGTAGTCGAGTTCCTGGAAAACGAAATCCACGGCGATGCGCCCGCCGAAGCGGTCGGCCGAGAAGACCTCGCGGAACTCCTTCTCGAAGGAGTGGCGGATGACGAAGACGACCTTGCCGAAACCGGCACGGATGGCGTCGTAGACCGAGTAATCGATGATAGCCTCGTTGTTGGGACCGACGCCGTCCATCTGTTTGAGCGACCCGTAGCGGGAGCCCATGCCCGCGGCGAGTACCAGTAATGTGGGTTTTACCATGTTATTTTATCTGTTTATGACATTGGTTCAAAACATCCGCAAAGGTAAAAAATTAAGCGCGCCCCGCAAAGGATTTATGCAAATTTGCCTATCTTTGTAGAGTTAACAAAGAGAAATCGTTCCCGATAGAGATGAAATTTCTGAAAACCATACGGGCATGGTGGCGCGGCCTGTTCCGCAAACGCCGGTTCAACATGCTCAACGCTACGGACAACACCGAAGAGTGGCACATGCACCTCTCGCCGGCGAGTATCCTCGCGGGACTGGTGGCGTTCGTGCTGATGCTCTTCATCCTCACGCTGTCGCTGGTGGCCTACTCCCCCGTGCTGGAATTTCTGCCCGGATACCGCACCGAAGCCGACCGTTCGCGCGAAAGCCTCGTGCAGAACATCATCCGCCTCGACTCGATGGAACGCATGATGAACGACATGCTGACCTACAACGAGAACATAGCCCTGATCATGGAGGGACGCACCCCCGTGGCGCGCGTGCTCGCCTCGTCGGACTCGTCGCGCATCAGCAAGGTGCTGGTGATGCCCTCGCACGAAGACTCGCTTCTGCGGGCCCAGATGGAGGGCGACGGCGAATACGCCATCGCCGGGCAGGGCGGCTCGCGGCGCAAGGTGCGCGAGGCCATCGAGCTGGCGACGCCCGTCGAGGGGATCATAACCGGAAAATTCGACATCCGCCAGGGAAATTTCGGCGTGAAGATCGCCGCGACCGCCGCCGACCGCATCACGGCCATCGACAACGGTACGGTGGTCCAGAGCCTCTGGACCCCGGAGACGGGCTACATCGTGGTCCTGCAACACGCCGGGAACCTGATCTCGGTCTACAAGAACCTCTCGCAGTCGCTCGTCACGACCGGCCAGACCATCCGTTCGGGCGAACTGATCGGCTACAACGCCGAAGTGCAGGACGGAGAGGTCCGGCTCTTCGAATTCGAACTCTGGAACAACGGCAAACCCGTGGACCCCGAGGGGTACATCGTCTTCTGACAAACGCATGAAACAAAGACTCGCAATACTGGGTTCGACCGGCTCGATCGGCGTGCAGACGCTCGACATCGCCCGCGAAAACCCCGGCCGCTTCGAGGTCCGCGTCCTCACGGCCAACCGCAACTGGGAACGGCTGGCCCGGCAGGCCCGGGAATTCGACGCCGACGCGGCGGTGATCGCCGACAAACGATATTACGCGCAGCTGCGCGACGCCCTCGCGGGAACCGACACCAAAGTGTATGCCGGAGAGGAAGCCGTGGCGCAGGTCGCGGCCGGAAGCGGCACGGACGTGGTGGTGAACGCCCTGGTGGGCTACGCGGGACTCGCTCCCACGGTGGCGGCCATCGAGGCGGGCAAGAAACTCGCGCTGGCCAACAAAGAGTCGCTCGTGGTGGGCGGCGCCTGCGTAATGCCGCTGGCCCGGAAGCGGAAAGCCCCGGTGATTCCGATCGACTCGGAGCATTCGGCCATCTTCCAGTGCCTCGTGGGCGAGCGCGCCCCGGTCAGAAGGCTGATCGTCACGTGCAGCGGCGGCGCGTTCCGCGACCTCCGGGCCGAAGAACTGGCCGGCGTCACCGTCGAGCAGGCCCTGCGACACCCCCAGTGGGACATGGGCGCGAAGATCACGATCGACTCGTCGACGCTCGTGAACAAAGGGTTCGAGGTGATCGAGGCCCACTGGCTGTTCGGGACCCCGGCCGAGCGGATTTCGGTGCTGCTCCACCCGCAGTCGATCATTCATTCGATGGTCGAATTCGAGGACGGCGCGATCAAGGCCCAGATGGGAACGCCCGACATGCGCCTGCCGATCAGCTTCGCGCTGCTGTACCCCGACCGGGCGTACCGTCCCGGCGAGCGGTTCAACTTCCTGAACCATCCGCAGCTGACCTTCGCCGAGGTAGACCGCGCGAAATACCCCGCGCTCGACATCGCCTACGACTGCCTGCGCCGCGGCGGCACGGCGGCCTGCACGATGAACGGGGCCAACGAGGTGGCCGTGGCGGCCTTCCTCGGCCGCAAGTGCGCATGGCTCGACATCGTGCGCGCCATCCGCTACGCGCTGGAGCACGCCGCGTTCGTCCCCTCGCCCACCCTGGCCAATTACGCCGAAGCGAACGCCGAAGCCCGCGCGCTGGCGGCGGAATTTCTGAAACTGTAAACTCATTCCGACATGGACATTATCGTAAAAATCATTCAGTTCTTCCTCTGTTTCACCATTCTCATAGGCATTCACGAGATGGGCCACTTCATCATGGCGCGGGTGTTCAAAATCCGCGTCGAGAAATTCTACATCTTCTTCGACCCGTGGTTCTCGCTGTTCAAATTCAAACGCGGAAACACCGAGTACGGTCTGGGATGGCTGCCGCTGGGAGGCTATGTCAAGATCGCCGGCATGATCGACGAATCGATGGACACGGAACAGATGAAACAGCCCGTCAAGCAGGACGAGTTCCGCGCCAAACCCGCCTGGCAGCGTTTCCTGGTGATGATCGCCGGCGTGGTGATGAACGTCGTGCTGGCCGTGGCCGTCTACATCGGCATCTGTTACACGTGGGGCGACACCTATTTCTCGAACGCCGACGCCAAGTGGGGCTACAATTTCAACGAGGCCGGACACAAACTCGGATTCCACGACGGAGACCGTTTCGTGACGATCGACGGCGAGGAGGTGGACGACATCAACAAGGTCGTCAACTCGCTGATCATCACCGAGGGGGACCGCAGCGTCGTGGTCGAGCGCAACGGACGGCAGGTGGAACTGATCCTCCCGCTCGACGAGCTGATCGCCATGCGCCAGCAGAAGGGATACGAGGATTTCCTCTTGCCCCGCATCCCCTTTCTGATCGACAGCGTCGTGGCCCCGACCGCGGCACAGTTGCAGAAGGGCGACGAGATCGTGGGCATCGACAACGTTTCGGGACTCGACTTTACGGGCTACGGGCAATACCTGAAGGCGCACGCCGGGGATTCGGTGCTGCTGACGGTCCTGCGGGAAGGGGATATGCTCTTTGAATTCAAAGTACCCGTTTCGGAGAACGGCACGCTCGGCGTCATCCGGCAGGGACTCACGCTCCGCACGCAGAAATACACCTTCCTGGAGGCGATTCCGGCAGGCATTCACCGGACGGGCAAGGTGATCTCCTCCTACTGGGACCAGCTGAAGATGATCGTACAGCCCAAAACCAAGATGTACGAGGAGCTGGGCGGATTCATCTCCATCGGCAGCATCTTCCCCTCCACGTGGGACTGGCAGGACTTTTGGATGAAGACCGCCTTCCTGTCGATCATCCTCGCGGTGATGAACATTCTGCCGATCCCGGGACTCGACGGCGGGCATGCGATCTTCACCTTCTGGGAGATGGTCTCGGGACGTAAGGTGAGCGACAAGGTGCTCGAAGGGGCGCAGTACGTCGGACTGATCATCATTCTGTTCCTGCTGCTGTACGCCAACGGCAACGACATTTACCGGTTCTTCATCAAATAGCGAACAGTACGCCATGATGCTGATGGGGCACGTTCAGGACATGATCCAGCGTCTCGCCGCCAACCGGCGCGAGGCAAAACCCCGCGGCAAGAAGGAGAAGATGCTCGACCTGCTCGCAAGCGAGCGGGACGACCATCCGACCACGCGGCCAGCGACGGACCCGGCCGTTGTGGAACGGGCGATCGCGGAGATCCGCGAAAAAGCACGGCGAAAAAGACGCCGCCAGCGGATCGTCGCCACAGTGCTCCTGCTGGCAGGCACAGCCGTCACGGTTTACCTCGTGATGCAGATGCTGAACCTGACGGAAGCCTTCCCCTGGGGCGAATTCGAAATAGACGAGGCGGGCAGGATGCGCCGCACGCTGTAATGCCCCGGCGGCAAACGAAAGGGAGGCACGGAACAGTCCGCGCCTCCCTTTTTCACGGGCGGAAGCGCAGGCGGAGGATTTTGCAGGAACCGGAAAATAGTTTACCTTTGTGTGACGTTATACAAATCGTAGACAACCGTTCCCCATGGCAAACCGAACTGCGGAAAAACTGGAAGCCTGCGCCGCGGCACTGCGGCGACACCATTTCGAAGCCGAGACGGTGAAAGACGCCGAAGCGGCCTTCGCCCTGATGAAGGCTGTCGTCGAAGCCGAAAACCCGCAACTCGTGTCGTTCGGCGACTCCGTGACGATGCGCGGAACGGGCATCGTCGAGTGGCTGCGGAGCAACGGGCAGCTGACGCTGCTCGACGGATTCGACCCCTCGATGACCTACGACGAGCGATTGGAAACCCGCCGCCGCGCGCTCTTGTCGGACCTGTTCATCACGGGCGTGAACGCCGTGACGGAAGAGGGGACGCTGCATTGGCTGGACAAGGTGGGCAACCGCATCGCACCGGTGGCATTCGGCCCCCGGAAGGTGATCATCGTGGCGGGACGCAACAAGATCGTGGCCGACCGCGACGAGGCCGAGGAGCGCATCCGCCGGATCGCCGCACCGCAGAACGTCGCGCGACACCCCGGGTTCCGCACGCCCTGTGCCGAAACGGGCGTCTGCTCGGACTGCAACTCGCAGGACCGCATCTGCAATACCCGGATGGAAATGCTGCGATGCTGGCCCGACAAACGGGTGCTGGTAATACTGATCGACGAAGATTCCGGATTATGATGAAACAACTGAAATACGGCACGGCCTGCCTGTTGCTGCTGGCGGCAGCCGCCTGCGGAGACGATTCCGACGCCTATTACACGGCGGTCTATCCCGTCGTGCGCGTCGAGGCCGAAATTACCCTCCCGACCCCAGAACCGGACCCCACCGACCCCACGCAACCGGAGACGAAGGCCGGGGAAAACGAAACGGACCCCGTGGCCGAACGGATCAAGGCGGAGATCGAGGCGGCGGCCCCCGTGAAGGCGGGCGGAAGCTATGTGCTGGAATTCACCAAATACAACGGCGGGCGTCTCTGGATCAGGCAGGCGGCGGAAGCGGACCGGGTACGGGGCGTCTTCTTCAAGGACCCGGGCGCGACCGACATCCTCGTCTACTGTCCGAAACCGGCGATGGAGTACACCTGCACCGTCGCGGCCTACAACGATGAGGACGGCAGTTCCAAGACCCTCCTGACGGTCGACCTGACCGAAGAGTACAAGGCCCTCTACCCCGAGGCCGGAATCACGAGGGCCGTGCGCCGGGAGTACACCTCGGCAAACGCAAGATAGGAGGAGTATGGCAAAGGTCAAAAAGGCATTTTTCTGCAAAAACTGCGGCTTCGAAGCCCCGAAATGGCTGGGGCGCTGCCCTTCGTGCGGCGAATGGAACACGTTCGCCGAAGAGATCATCGCCCGCGAGAGCGGTTCGGTTCCGGCGGCCGTGGCGGGTCCCCTGCCCGCGACGAAGCCCCAGCGCGTGAGGGACATCCGCGAAAGCGAGCACGTCCGGCTCGACCTGGGGAACGCCGAAGTCAACCGCGTATTGGGCGGCGGGATGGTCCCGGGGTCGCTGATCCTGGTGGGCGGAGAGCCGGGAATCGGCAAATCGACCCTCTCGCTGCAAATCGCACTGGCGGCGAACGGGCTGAAAACCCTCTACGTCTCGGGCGAGGAGTCGGCCGAGCAGATCAAGATGCGCGCAGCACGCATCGGCATCGGCAACGACGAGTGTCTGATTTATCCCGAAACGCTGCTGGAAAACATCGTGGCGCAGATCGCCGAGCACCGCCCCGACCTGGTGGTGATCGACTCGATACAGACGATTTACACCGACCTCCTGGACTCGTCGGCGGGGAGCGTGTCGCAGATCCGCGAATGTGCGGCGACGCTTCTGAAATACGCCAAATCGACCGGAACGTCCATCTTCATCATCGGCCACATCACCAAAGACGGTTCGATAGCAGGTCCCAAGATACTCGAACACATCGTCGACGTGGTGTTGCAGTTCGAAGGCGACAGCAACAACATCTACCGCATCCTGCGGGGCATCAAGAACCGTTTCGGTGCGACGTTCGAAATCGGGGTTTTCGAGATGCTCGACGCCGGGCTGCGGGGGGTCGACAACCCGTCGGAAATCCTGCTGACACACTACGAGGAGCCGTTGAGCGGCATCGCCGTGGGGGCGTCGGCCGACGGCGTGAGGCCCTACCTGATCGAGGTGCAGGCGCTGGTGAGCGGCGCGGCGTACGGCACGCCCCAGCGTTCGACGACCGGATACGACGCCCGGCGCATGAACATGCTGCTGGCCGTGCTGGAAAAACGCGTGGGGATGAAGATGTTCCAGAAGGACGTTTTCCTGAATTTCGCAGGCGGATTCAAGGTCGCGGACCCGGGGCTGGACCTCGCGGTCGTGGCGTCGGTGATCTCGTCCTACTACGACCGTCCCGTGGCCGAGGGGGTCTGCTGCGCCGGCGAGATCGGCCTGTCGGGCGAAGTGCGCCCCGCACCCCGCACCGAACAGCGCATCAGCGAGGCCGCAAGGCTGGGATTCAGGCGCATCATCGTGTCGGGATACCTGGCCAAAGGCGGCAAACGCCCCAAAGGCATCGAGGTCGTCCCGATAAACAGCGTCGACCAACTCCCGAAAGCCCTGTTCATCGAATAACGGCCGCGGAACCCCGAACGACGGCATCCGATTCCGGCAGGCGAGCGGCAATGAGGCGTTCCCTGCCGGATTGCTCTTTTTGTGGAATAAAAATTGCTTCCCTTTCCGTAAAAAGGAAAGAAAATGCAAAAAAGAATAGTCGTACTGGGCGGCGTGGGATTCATCGGCTCCCACCTGTGTCTGCGTCTGTTGAACGACGGGCACGAAGTCTTCTGCGTGGACGTACGCGATGCCGCCAGCTCGCCGCTGCTGCGCGACATGCCGCCGCACCCGGAATTCCGGTACGTCCGCCACAACATCGTCAACGCTTTCGGCATCCGCTGCGACGAGATTTACAACCTCACGGCGCCCTCGCGCGTGCGCTACAACAAGGCGCTGCCCGTCGAGACGCTCAAGGTCAGCATGCTGGGATCGATAAACGCCCTCGACACGGCCCGTTCGGAGCACGCCCGCATCCTCTACGCATCCGCCGGAGACATCTACGGCACGGGATACCGCGACACCTCGGTCGAAGCAGCAGACGGCTACGCGACGCACCGCATCCTCTCCGAAGGCAAACGGGCCGGCGAGGCCCTGCACCGCGCCTACCAGTACGAATTCGGGGTCGACGCACGCATCGCGCGCATCTTCAACACCTACGGCAGCGGCGCCGACCTGATGGACCAGCGCGTGGTGATGAAAATGATCGTGGCGGCGCTGCAGAACCGCGACATTCCGATCAACGGCAGCGGCGAGCAGCTGCGGACCTTCTGCTGGGTGGAGGACGTGGTGGACGGACTGGTGCGGCTGATGGAGGCTCCGCCGGCGGAGACGACGCGCACGGCCAACTTCGGCAGCAGCCACGAGGTGACGATCCGCGCGCTGGCCGAAAAAATCATCGCCCTGACGGGCAGCCGCTCGCACATCGTCCACACCGAAGCGCGCATCGACGACATACGACGCCGCACGCCCGACATCTCGGCGACACGGCGCGAACTGGACTGGGCGCCCCGCACGCCGCTCGTCGAAGGTCTGCGGCGCACGATCAGCTACGTCGAAAAGGAACTTGCGGACAAAAACTATGCGGGAATATCATGGGTGGAAATAAACTGATCACAAAATAGGACTATGACAGACTTTGACAAGATCATTTGGCGGGACGCGCTGACGTTCGTGGACTTCTTCGCCACCTGGTGCGGACCGTGCCGGATGATGATGCCGGCCATCGACAAGTTCCGGGAGCGGATGAACGGCCGGGTCGACGTTTACAAAGCGGACATCGACGACCCCTCGATGCGTGAAATCGTACGGCGTTACAACATCATGTCGGTCCCGACGCTGATGTTTTTCTGCCGCGGGGAGGTATTGTGGCGCGAAAGCGGCCGCGTGGGGTACGAGCACCTGATCAACGTGCTGAACGAACTCGAAAAGCGCGAACAGGTGATGCAATCCTAAACCTCCAGTCGCCAGGCCAGCTCCTCGTGGACGTAGTCTTCGGCAGGGAGCTGCCCCAGAGAACCGGCCGCGCGGAGAACCGCACGCCGGTTCTCTTCGTTTTGCGTCCCGAGGGCCGTGAACAGCGCCACGGCGCCACGGGCCAGCAGGTGCGCTTCCGGGATACAGGCCGCGGCGGCCCGGTGCACGGCGTCGGCCGCAGGTTCGCACCATTCCGGAGCAGGGTGCGGAACGCGGGCCGCAGCCATCAGGGCCGCATACTGCCGCAGCCACCCGGCATCGGGCGCAATCCACGCCGCGAACAGCTCGGGGAACGCCCCGATGCGGCTCAACAGCGCGAAGGCGGCCTCCGCAGCGATTTCGGAATTGAGAAGCCCGTCGCCCCAGAAGGCGAACTCCCCGGGCGTAAGGCGCGCCGGATCGGCGATGTGCAGCGCGGCAAGGCGCAGGCAGCGGACATCCTGCCGCCAGAGGTATTTGGCGAAATCGTGGTCGGTGGTCTCGGCGCGCGCCAGCGTGCGGAGCGTCGGCAGGCTCACGCCGTAGTTCAGGCCGCAGGGGGCGCCGTAGAAGCGCATCGAATCGGCAACGGCGCCGTTGCGCTCGCGGCGGAATGCCCCGAGCAGCGCCGCCATGCGGGAGGTGAAATCCATCGGAAGGTTATTTGCGGCGCGGCAGGGCGACGTTGATCGTACGGCCGAATTCGAAGACCGGAAGCACGGCGCGGGCATACTCGCGGCCGCCCGAGACGACGATGCAGGTCGAAGGATCGGCCACGCGGCACGCCACGACCTGCGTCTCCTTCGGACCGGCCTCGAGGTCGCTCTTCGCGGCGCCCGAAGGTTCGATCTGCAACAGCACGATGTCGCCCGAAAGATCCGTGTCGGGAAGCAGTCCCGCCGCCGGGCTGAAGCGGCAGACGATATATTGTTTCTTGTCGGCCTGCGGATAGACCACGTAGCGGCGGGTCTCGGTCGAGACGATCCGCTTGCCGAGGAACAACTCCAGGTAGCTCTGCTCCATGCGGTCGATCTCCTCCAGCGCGGCTTTCAGGCCTTCGCCGAAGACATTCTCCCCCGCTTCGCCCGTGACCAGCTCGATGCGGTGGCGGCGCAGCGAGAAGATTTGCGCGGCGGCGGCGCGCGCGGCGTCCTCCAGCGCGGGCGTCGTCATGTCGGTCTTGTCCGGCTGCAGGCGCGCGAACTCGTTTTCGGAGGCGGTGTGCGACAGCAGGCGGGCCGATGCCGGAGCCGGAGCCGCGGCTTTGAGGTAGGTGTCGCCGTCGAGCAGGGCGATCTGCGCCCCGGTGATGCTCCACGTCGTCTTGTCGGTGAGCGGAGCGCGCACCCCGAGGAATTTCTGCGCATAACGCGCATAGGGACCGCTCAACGTCACGTCGTGCTCGACGGTGACATCAACGGCGAGGATCGTGCGGGGCTGGGCGACGGTGAGGCCGCCGGAGGTTTCGTTCGCGCCCTGAAGGGCGATGTATGGGTTCTGGGCCGAGACGCCGCCCGCGAGCAGCATGGCTAAAGCCAAAAGTCTGAATTTCATAGTCCGAAAAATTTTATTGCGGTTTCACAAATGTAGCTTATTTTCGTGTGACGTCAAAATTTCAGGTAAAAATCACAGGTCAGGGCGCGGTATTCGGGGGTGTAGCATTCGTGTTCGCCCGTGCCGACGACGAGTTCCGAGACCTCGGGCATGGCGGCGGGACGGTCGGCACGGACGAACTCCATCAGCGCCCGTTTGGCCGGATGGCGCGGCGTGGTGCGCACGTCGGTCCGGCGCGCGAGGGCCAGCCGTCCGGCGCAGATCGTGAGGAAACGCTCCGCTTCGGCCGTGGGGAGGATTACGGCGAAGCGGCCCCCGGGAGCCAGCAGGCGGAGGACGGCGTCGCGCAGGTCGTCGAACGGCAGGTGCACGGCATGGCGGGCCGCGGTGCGCCCTTGGTCGGGGCAGGTGAGCGAATCGACGAAAAACGGCGGGTTGGAGACGATCAGATCGAACGGCTCCGGGGTTTCGAACTCCTGCACGGGGCATTGCGCGAACGCTACCCTGCCGCTCCAGGGCGAAGCGGCGGCGTTCTCGCGGGCCTGCGCGATGTCGTCGATGTCGACCCCCGTGACGTGTGCCCCCGGAGCACGCTGGGCCAGCATCAGGGCGATCAGCCCCGTACCCGTGCCGATGTCGAGCATCCGCCGGTCCTGCGGCCGCACCGCGGCCCATGCGCCCAGCAGGACGCCGTCGGTCCCGACCTTCATCGGACAGCGGTCCTGGGCTATTGCAAATTGTTTAAACCGAAACCCGCTTAAGAAGCGGGATTTATGAGTATTATTCATTGTTCATTCAAATAGCCGTCCATGCCGGCTCCGAACAGCGAGAAATCGTACCGCGCGGGATCCTCCGCATCGAACGCGCGCAGAGCGTCCGTCAACTCCTCGACGGCCCGCCAGTCGTTCTGGCGGCGGCCGAGCAATCCCAGCGCACGCGCCATGTCGCCGACATGGACATCCAGCGGCAGGTAGAGGGCCGACATCGGAATACGCCGCCACAGGCCGAAATCGACGCCCCGGTCGTCGCGGCGCACCATCCACCGCAGGTACATGCACAGCCGCTTGCAGGCCGCGCCCTTCTCGATCGACGAGAGGTGCTTCTCACAGCGCGGAGCGTGCTCCCCGGCGAAGAACTCCCGCCGGAAATCGGCCAGCACGGCGGGCATGCTCTGCGTGGCCTCATAGCGCTCCTCGAAGAAATTCCCGATGCCCCCGTGGCGCTCCCCGATGCGCCGCAGGGCCAGCACGAAATCGCGCAGGTCCGCGCCGTTGAACGTGCGGTGGACGTAGGAGGAGAGCAGCGCCAGTTCGCGCTCCGAGGCGTTGCGCACGAAATCCGCCGGAGCGTCGTCCATGAAGTGCATCATGCGGTGCCCGCTACGGACAATGGCCTTGCGGTTGCCCCAGGCGATGGTGGCGGAGAAAAATCCCGCGATCTCGCGGTCGGTGCGGTCCGTGTAGCGGTGCGGAACCGAGATCGGATCGTCGGCGATGAAATCGGGGCTGTTGTATTTGTCGTGGAGCGCTTCCAGAAGCTCCCGCAGGCTGTCGTCAGAGAATCGTTCCATCGGACATGGTGATCTTGCGGTCGGCCATTGCGGCGAGGTTTTCGTCGTGGGTGACGATCACGACGGTCTGGCCGAGCCGTTCGCGCAGGTCGAAGAACAGGCGGTGGATCTCGTCGCGGTTGTGCGAGTCGAGGTTGCCCGAGGGTTCGTCCGCCAGCAGCACGGCGGGAGAATTGACCAGCGCACGGGCAATGGCCACGCGCTGCTGCTCGCCGCCCGAAAGCTGTCCGGGCTTGTGGCCGCGGCGCGCCGCGAGGCCCATCATGCCGAGCAGTTCGGCAGCACGGCGTTCGACCCCGGCGCGCGGACGACGGCCGATCAGCCCCGGAATGCAGACGTTCTCGAAGGCCGAGAACTCCGCCAAAAGGTGATGGAACTGGAAAACGAAGCCGATGCGCTCGTTGCGGAACTGCGACAAGGCCCGATCGCCCAGGCCCGAGACATCGCGGCCGTCGATCTCCACGCGGCCGCAGTCGGGACGCGACAGCGTGCCGATGATCTGCAAAAGTGTGGTCTTACCCGCGCCGCTGGCCCCCACGATGGAGACCACCTCGCCCTGCGCCACGTCGAGCGAAACGCCTTTCAGCACCTCCAGCGTGCCGAAGCTCTTGTGTATGTCGGTAACCCTGATCATTCGAAACGGTATTTATCGTTTATGGCGGCGATGGTTTTTTCAACGCCGGCGATGTCGCTCCGAAGATAGTCCGGATAGCCGACATAGTAGGCCGACATACCGATAAAACTGTTACATACCGGATCGTGGAGCAACGCCCGCCACAGTTTACGCGATTCCATGTGAAAATCGGCAAGGAGGCCGCCGGCGGAAAAATGGTTTATCGCATTTATCTTACTCTGATTGTACGAATCGACACGGGCTTTGAAAGTGGCCAGTTGCCGATAACAGCCCAGCACCTTCATCAGCAACTCCTTATCTCCGACAAATTGAATCGCGCCCGAACTTTTCAGCACTTCGAAAGCATCGTTCTGAATATCGACGCCGCGCATCGTACCCAACAACGACACGTAACGATCGAGCGAATCTGTCGGTATGAGGTCTACATTCCGTCCGTAATGGTCGAACATCAGCATCCCGTCCTGATCGAAACGCAGTTTCTCGCAGCAGTTGTCACGCAGGCCGAGATTGGTTTTCAACTCTTCATAAACCAACAGCATGGTTGTGCGGACCTGCCGCGCTCGCTGCCAGCGTTCGATCAGGCCGCTGCCGGCAAAAGTAACCACGATGCCGATGACAACCACCGAAAGTTGCAGCGCATAGTCCCGCCAGGTCCAGCGCAATCCGGATTTTGCGACAGGTGCGCCTGCCGCAGGACGGCCCGAACGCCCCGACCGATGCCGGGAACGGTGCGCGGGTTTGCCGCCCGCCTTGTCAGCGGCACCCGCCGCCTGATGTTCGTTTGCCATAACTATCTGCTGTTATGTTCGTATGCCTTGAAAATCCGCACCGTGTCGGCGGCCTCCCGCACGTCGTGGACACGGAGGATCGCCGCACCCTGACGCAGGCACTCCCAGCCCAGCGCGACGGTTCCGGCGAGCGATTCGGCGGGAGTGGCGTCGAGAACCTTATAAATCATCGACTTGCGCGAAAGACCCGCCAGCACCGGGTAGCCCAGCGCACAGAGGCAGTGCAGGCCCGCAAGCAATTCGTAATTCTGCTCCATGGTCTTGGCGAAGCCGAAGCCGGGGTCGAGGATGATGTTTTCACGCCGGATGCCCGCGGCGAGCATCGCTTCGGTGCGGCGGCGGAAATAGTCCACGACTTCGGTCGTGATGTCGCGCCGGTAGTCGGTCTGCGACTGCATGGTTTTCGGATCGCCCTTCATGTGCATGGCGACGTAGGGCACGCCGCAATCCGCAACGACGGAGAGCATCGCAGGGTCGAGTTCCCCGGCCGAAATGTCGTTGACGACGAGCGGACCGAACGTTTCGACGGCCTTCGCCGCGACTTCGCTGCGGAACGTGTCGACCGAGACAACCATGCCGTGCGCCAGCCGGCGCACGGTCCCGACGCCCAGCCGGACGCGCCGCCACTCCTCGTCGGCCGAAACTTCGCCGGCCCCGGGACGCGAGGAGTAGCCCCCGACGTCGATCAGCTGCGCCCCTTCGGCCACGGCTTCGCGGACGCGGCGCTCGACGGCTTCGGCCTCCGGCGTGCGGCTGCCGGCATAGAAAGAATCGGGGGTGACATTGAGAATCGCCATCACCTGCGGCGAGGAAAAGTCAACGGTCATGGGCTTCATGGCTGAAAATTCGGTGCAACTCCGCAACGGCGGGTTCGAGGTCGGATTCGAGGATGTTGACAAGGGTATAGTCGGCCTTCGCGCTCAACGTATCGTCGTCCGTCTGGGCGGCGATGCGGAGGCGGACCTCCCCGGGCGTGCGCCCGTCGCGGCGGCAGGTGCGTTCGACGCGCAGCTCCTCGGGGGCGAGGACGGCAACCGTGCGGTCGACGCAGGCGTCGAACCCCGCATCAAAAAGAAGGGCGCTTTCGAGAATCACATAGCCGCCCTCCTGCCGCCGGGCCCAAGCCGCGAAATCGGCCCGGACGGCCGGATGGACGATGGCGTTCAGGTCGGCGAGGGCCTGCGCCTCGGAGAAGACCCGCCCGGCAAGATAGGCACGGTTCAAGGTCCCGTCCGCATAGGCGTCGGCCCCGAAACGGTCCGTGATGCGCCTGCGCAGCTCCGCATCCTCCGTCATCAGCCGTTTGGCCCCGGCGTCGGAGTCGTAGACCGCGACACCCAAACGGGCGAAAAGACGGCAAACAGTGCTTTTGCCGCTGCCGATACCGCCTGTGATTCCGACCTTCATCATGGGTTACGGGGGACGTCGATTTCCGGGATGTCCCCGACAGAAATGATCTTGATGTCGCTGAACCGCGGCGCGAGGGCGTTTTGCAGCGACTGGGGGTCGATGACGAGTTTACCCTCGTGCCCCTCCTCGTGCGAACGCTTCGTCTTGAGCTCCGCGAGCGGAATGCGCAGCGTCTTGTTCATGTAGACCCGGTAGCCGAAAAGGTTCGTACCGACACCCTCGACCACGCAGGTGACCTCGAAAGGCTGTCCGTCGACACTCACCTTCACGGTCTGCTCGGTGGTGTACGTATAGCTCAATTTCGCGATATACCAGAGGATGAACGACGCGACGAGCAGCGCCAGAAAGACCGGCGACACGTAGCGGTGCATCCATTTCAACCAATTTTCCATCATGGGAACCTATAATATATGACAAAGATAGTGCAAGCCGGGCGCAATGCCAAATTTATTTGAAAAAACGGACCGCGCCTTCCGGTGCGGTCCGTTTTTGTCGGATCGGGAGCGTATCCACTACTTCTCCCCGTCGATCTTGGCACGCTTCGCCATCAGGTCGTAAGCGATCGGCGTCGCGAGGAAGATCGTGGCGGCCGTGCCTACGACCACACCGATGATCAGCGCGAAGATGAAGCCGCGGATCGTCTCGCCGCCGAAGAAGAAGATGGCCAGCAGCGTCACGAGCGTCGTACCCGAGGTGTTGATCGTACGCGACAGCGTCGAGTTGATGGCGTTATTCACGTTCTCCTTCAGGTTGCGCTTCGGGTAGAGACCCAGGTACTCGCGGATTCGGTCGAAGACGACCACCGTGTCGTTGATGGCGTAGCCGATGATCGTCAGGATCGCGGCGATGAACGCCTGGTTGACCTCGAGGTTGAAGGGCAGCAGCCCGTAGAACATCGAGAAGATACCGATGATCAGCAGGGCGTTGAAGGCCAGGGCCGCCGTGGCACCCGTAGCCCACTGCCAGCGCTTGAAGCGGAACGTAATGTAGAGACCGATGGCGATGAGCGAGAAGAGCACCGAATAGATGGCGTTCCACGTCATGTCCTTGGCGATCGAGGGACCGATCTTGTCGGCCGTCAGGATACCGTTGGCGTCGGTCTGCGTATTGCGGAACTGCTCGAAGGTGATGTCATACGAATAGAGCGGTTTCAGAGCGTCGTAGATGATCTGCTCGACCTCCGAGGTAGCCTCGTCCGACGTATCGTCGTAACGATACTGCGTCACGATGCGCATCTGGTTCTCCTTGCCGTACTGCTTCACCTCGGAACTGATCGACGAAGCGTCGGCATCGGCGAACTGAGAGAAAGCCTTCTCCACATTCTGACGAACCTCTTCGGCCGAAACGGCCTTGTCGAAGCGGATCACATAGGCACGGCCGCCGGTGAACTCGGCGCCGAGGTTCAGACCGCGGGCGAAGAACGAAACGCACGACAGAACCATCAGCGAAACGGCGATGCCGTAAGCCAGTTTGCGCTTGGCGATGAAGTCGACGCGCGTGTTATTGAGGAAATTCTCCGACCAGCGGCGCGAGAAGGAGATGTTGCCCCATTTGCCGACGATCCACTCGATCAAGAGGCGCGTGATGAAGATGGCGCAGAAGAACGAGGTGATGATACCGATGATCAGCGTCGTGGCGAAGCCCTGAACCGGACCGTTACCGAAAATGAAGAGCACGATACCCGTGATGATGGTCGTCAGGTTACCGTCGATGATGGCCGAGTAGGCCTTCGAGAAACCGTCCTTGATGGCCAGCGAAAGTCCCTTGCCGCCGCGAAGCTCCTCCTTGATACGTTCGTAGATGATCACGTTCGCATCGACGGCCATACCCATCGTCAGCACGATACCCGCGATACCCGGAAGGGTCAGCACGGCGCCGAACGACACCAGAACGCCCATCAGCAGGAAGACGTTCGTGAGCAGCGCGACGTCGGACATCCAGCCCGCCGTCTTATAGAACAGGCCCATGTAGAGCAGCACGAGGATGAAGGCGATCACGAACGAGATCATACCGGCGTTGATCGACTCCTGGCCCAGCGAAGGACCTACGACCGTATCCTGGATGATCTTGGCGGGCGCGGGAACCTTACCCGAGTTGAGCACGTTGGCCAGGTCCTTGGCCTCCTGGATGGTGAAGTCGCCGGTGATCTGCGACTGACCCTTGTCGATCTTCGAATTGACGCGGGGAGCCGAATAGACATAGCCGTCGAGAACGATGGCGATGCACTTGCCGATGTTCTCGCCCGTCATACGCGACCACTCCTGCGTACCTTCGGCGTTCATGGTCATCGAGACCTCGGCCGTAGCGCCGCGCTGGGCGTACTGCTCGGTGGCTTCCGTAACGACCGAACCGTCGAGCGGGGCCTTGCCGTCGGGCGTCGAGACCTTGATGGCGTAGAGGTAGAAACGACCGTCGATCTTGTCGTCGCCCTTGACGCCCCACTTGAACAGGATGTCGGCGGGGAACAGCTCGCGGACGGCCGGCTGGGCGAGGTACTCGTTGACGGCGGCCATGTCGGCCTTATAAGCGGCTCCGATGGCGGCGCCGCCTGCGAAGCGGGGATTGAGAACTGCAAAGAGCGGGTTCTGCGAGTGGTCGAAGTTACCTTCCTGAACGGCGGTCTCGGCCTTGGCGGTCGAATCGGCGGCACCGACTTCGGCGATCAGGCCCTCGGCCTCGCCGGCAGGAGTCCCGGCGGCAACGGCAGCCTCGGCGGCTGCGGTCTCGGGCGCCCCGGCGGCAGGAGCCTGCGCCAGTTCGGCCTTGATGAGCTTATCGGCGGCGGAAAGCGCGGGGAAAACCTCATTGGCGTCGTAGGTGGTCCAGAACTCCAGCGAAGCGGTTCCCTGCAGCAGGTCGCGGACGCGCTGCGGCTCCTTCACGCCTGGAAGCTCGACCAGAATGCGGTGCGAGTTCGGGAGGCGCAGGATGTTGGGCTGCGTAACGCCGAAGTGGTCGATACGGCTGCGCAGTACGTTGAACGACGCGCCGATGGCTGCCTCGGTCTCCTTCTTGAGGATCTTCTCCACGTCGGCGTCCGAACTTTCGAGCGTGATGTCCTTGCGGTCGGGGCTTACGAAAATCTCGGCGATGGGGCGGCCGTTCGAAAGACGCGAATAAGCCTTCACGAAGTCGGAAATATAGTCGGTCGAAGAGCCTTGCTTCATCGCCTCGTTGGCCACGCCGATCGCCTCGATGAAGGCCGGGTCGTTCTGGCTGTCGCCGGCCAAAGCCTTCACGACATCTTCGACCTGCACCTCCAGCATGACGTTCATACCGCCCTTGAGGTCCAGACCCAGGTTCAGCTCCTTCTCCTTGCACTCCTTGTAGGTGAACTTGCGGAAGCCCAGGTTGTAAACCGGCAGGTTCTGCACCGAATCGAGGTAATGCTGTTCGGCCTCGCCCTGCTGGTCGAGGGGGAACTGCGCGGCGTACGCGGCCGCCTTCTTCTCTACGCCTCGCGTCTTGAACGTAAACGAGAGCTGATAAACACACGCGAGAGCCAGCAGGACCGCAATGAGTTTAATAAAACCTTTACTTTGCATTTGAGTGAAAAATAGTTGTTATTATTTGTTGTAATTATTGTCATTACGCACAATAGCACGCAAAGATAGAAAAAAAGAATTAAATAATGCGGCCCGGAAGGGAGGAAAATGCCATTTATCTGTCAATTCACGCCATACGGCTCCCTTCCGCGCCGCATCGGGGCGTCCGGAAGAGGCCCCGGCCACACAGGCAATCCCCCTTTTTTCGGCCCGGACAAAAGAAAAAACAGCACCGAACGGTAAAAAATCCGTATTTTTGGAACCGCATGCTGAAATACACGGAATACAAATACCACCTCGCGGCGCTGTTCACGGTGACCGTATGGGGTGCGACGTTCGTTTCGACGAAGGTCCTGATCGCCAACTCGCTGACTCCGGCGGAAATTTTCCTGCTCCGGTTCGCAATGGCATACGTCTGCATCCTGCCCTTCGCACGCGGGCGCATGTGGGCCGCGGGGCTACGCGACGAACTGCTGCTGGCGGCCGCGGGGCTGAGCGGAGGATCGCTCTATTTCCTCACCGAGAACGTGGCCCTGGAGTACGCCCCGGCCTCGAACGTTTCGCTGATCGTCTGCACGGCGCCCGTATGGACCGCCGTGCTGCTGAGCCTGCTGTATGGCAGCGAGCGGATGTCGCGGCGGCAGATCGCAGGCTCGGCGCTGGCATTCGCAGGCATGGTGCTCGTGGTGCTGAACGGGCACTTCGTGCTCCGTCTCTCGCCGCGGGGCGACCTGCTGGCGCTCTCGGCGGCGCTGCTATGGATGGTTTACTCGCTGGCGATCAAACGCATCGGAGGCCGTTACCCCGCCATCTTCATCACCCGGAAAGTCTTTTTCTACGGACTCGTGACGATCCTCCCGGTCTTTGCGTTCCGGCCCTTCGACGTGAGCTGGGAGGTGCTGTCGCGGCCCGTCGTATGGGGCAACCTGCTCTTTCTGGGCGTCGTGGCCTCGATGCTCTGCTACGTGCTCTGGAACGCCGCGATGCACCGCCTGGGAGCCGTCAGGACGACCAACTACATCTATTTCAACCCGCTGGTGACGATCGTCGCGGCGGCGCTCTGCATCGGCGAACGGATCACCCTCGCGGCGCTGGCCGGGGCGGCGCTGATCCTCTACGGTATGTGGCGGGCGGAAAAGGGTTGAAAAAGGCCGTGCTTTTTGGCCGCAAAAAGCACAGAGAAAGCCCCCCCGGGCGCGGCAGCACGGAGCTTAATGCGCCATCTTCAGACCGACGATGCCGACGAAGACCAGCGACAGGAAAAACATCCGCCAGAAGGTCACGGCGTCGTGGAAGAAGGCGATGCCGAGGATCACGGTTCCCATGCCCCCGATGCCGGTCCAGATCATGTAGGCCGTGCCCATCGGGATCGTCTTCTGGGCCACGTAGAGCAGCCAGCCGCTCACGCCCATCGACACGACCGCAAGGACCAGGAAAAGGAAGTGGTAACGCGGGTAAAGGTCCGCCAGTTTGAAGCCCAGCGGCCACCCCATCTCGAAAAGACCCGCCAGAATCAGATACAACCAAGCCATCGGAATCGAATTTTGGCGGCAAGATAGCAAAATTTGTCTTCCGGGCAAAATAAAGAGCGCGGTCCCCGAAGGAACCGCGCTCTTCGCGTTATGATCGGCGGGGGTTCTCCCCGGAGGTGTTATTTCACCTCTTCGAACTCCACGTCCTCGGGCTGCCCGTCGCTGCCGCCGCCCTGCTGGCCGCCGGCGTTCGACTGCGACTGCTGGCCGGTATCGGCCCCGGGCTGTGCGCCCTGCTGTGCCTGTTGCTGCGCGTAGATGTCCTGCGAAGCGGCCTGCCATGCGGCGTTAAGTTCGGCCATCGCCGTGTCGATGGCGGCCACGTCGGCGTTCTTGTGCGCCTCCTTCAACTTGCCGAGAGCGCCCTCGATGGCTGCCTTCTTGTCGGCGGGAAGTTTCTCGCCGTACTCCTTGAGCTGCTTCTCGGTGGTGAAGATGTTCGAGTCGGCGGCGTTGATCTTGTCGATGCGCTCCTTCTCGGCCTTATCCTTCTCTTCGTTGGCCTTGGCCTCGTCGCGCATGCGCTGGATCTCCTGCTCGGTAAGACCCGAGGAGGCCTCGATGCGGATCTTCTGCTCCTTGCCCGTGCCCTTGTCCTTGGCCGAGACGTTCAGGATGCCGTTGGCGTCGATGTCGAACGTGACCTCAATCTGCGGCACGCCGCGCGGTGCGGCGGGAATGCCGTCGAGATGGAAGCGGCCGATCGACTTGTTGTCGCGGGCCAGCGGACGCTCGCCCTGGCAGACGTTGATCTCCACCGAAGGCTGGTTGTCGGCAGCCGTCGAGAAGGTCTCCGACTTGCGCGTCGGGATCGTCGTGTTGGCGTCGATGAGCTTCGTCATCACGCCGCCCAGGGTCTCGATGCCCAGCGACAGCGGCGTAACGTCGAGCAGCAGCACGTCCTTCACCTCGCCCGTGAGCACACCGCCCTGAATGGCGGCGCCGATGGCCACGACCTCGTCGGGATTGACCGAACGGTTCGGGGTCTTGCCGAAGAACTCCTCGACGATCTTCTGGATCGCGGGAATACGCGTCGAACCGCCCACGAGAATCACCTCGTTGATCTGCGAGGCGTCCAGACCTGCGTCACGAAGCGCCAGCTTGCAAGGCTCGATGGTCTTGCGGATCAGGTGGTCGCACAGCTGCTCGAACTTGGCGCGCGTGAGCGTCATCACGAGGTGCTGCGGAATGCCGTTGACGGGCATGATATACGGCAGATTGATCTCCGTGGTGGTCGAGGACGACAGTTCGATCTTCGCCTTCTCGGCGGCCTCCTTCAGACGCTGCAGGGCCATCGGGTCCTGACGCAGGTCGATCTGGTGCTCGGCCTTGAACGACTCGGCCATGTAGTCGATCAGCACGTGGTCGAAGTCATCGCCGCCCAGGTGCGTATCGCCGTTCGTAGACTTCACTTCGAAGACGCCGTCGCCCAGTTCGAGGATCGAAATATCGAACGTTCCGCCACCGAGGTCGTACACGGCGATCTTCTGGTCGCTGGACTTCTTGTCGAGACCGTAGGCCAATGCGGCGGCCGTCGGCTCGTTGATGATACGGCGGACCTTCAGACCGGCGATCTCACCCGCCTCCTTCGTAGCCTGACGCTGCGAGTCGGAGAAGTAGGCCGGAACCGTGATCACGGCCTCCGTGACCTCCTGGCCCAGGTAATCCTCGGCCGTCTTCTTCATCTTCTGCAGGATGATGGCCGAAATCTCCTGCGGGGTGTACTGGCGTCCGTCGATGTCCACACGCGGAGTGTTGTTGTCGCCCTTGACGATGGCATAGGGAGCGCGTGCGATGTCGGCCGAAACCTTGTCGTAGGTCTCGCCCATGAAACGCTTGATCGAGAAGACCGTGCGCTTGGGGTTGGTGATCGCCTGACGCTTCGCGGGGTCGCCGACCTTACGCTCGCCGTCAGCCGTGAATGCCACGACCGAAGGGGTCGTGCGGTGTCCTTCGGAGTTGGGGATCACAACAGGCTCGTTGCCCTCCATCACTGCCACGCAGGAGTTCGTGGTTCCTAAATCAATACCGATAATCTTTGCCATAATAGTAATATGTTTTAATTGTTTATTTTTCGGTTTCGTATCCGCCGGTCCGGACCTTTTCCGACTCCGGCCGCCGGTTACGCCCTCGAATCGAACAAAGGTCGTGCCGATCGGCAATCCCTGCCAAATTGTCAGCCCGATGGCAGAAAGAATGCCAGACATCGGGTTGTTGTACGCCCTTTTGTCACCCGCCGGCGGGGTATAGCTACCTTTTGGTGGCAAAAGGTAACAAACGCAGTCTGTGACAGCTTTTCTTTGCCGCTTTTTGGTCGGCGGTCAACCGCGGTCTTCGCCCGCAGAGGATTATGTACTTTTTGGCCGCAAAAAGTACCAAAAACTCTCCGGCGGATGCCTTCGCCTGCTTCGTCCCGTCTAACGTTCGAAACGGGCGCCTATTCGCGG
>UQKD01000022.1 GCA_900541585.1 uncultured Alistipes sp. | reverse complement strand
GCCGCATTATCGCTTGCAGCGGAAAAAGAACGGCGCGAAGGCGGAGCGTTAAAAACGGGGCCGGTTTGCTCGCAAACCCGCGAAGGCGCCCGTTTTAGCGCAGCCGAGCGACGTTCCCGCGAAAGCGACATGCGGATGGTTTTGGTACTTTTGACATCAAAAGTACAAAGAAACCCAGCAGTCGCAGACTGCGCCTAAAACCCGCTTCTTAACCGGGCGGGCGAAAACCGCAATTCGGCCTTTTGCCGCCGGCTTCCGCAAACGAAGCCGTTCCGCCAAAATAAATGGCCCGACTGTTGCACGGAACGTTTTTTTTGCTACCTTTGTCTTGACGATTCGCCTGCGTGCGGATTGTTTGCTTTGCTTCACGTGAAAACTGCAACTTTCAAATGTCGAGGCGAAGGTGCAAGGATGCTCCGCGAGTTGTCGGCCCACGGCCCGCAACGAGAGGTTCTGACTTGCTTATTATCGAAACTGCGCGTTACGGGCGTGGGTTCCTTGTATCTGTATTCGGCATGGGTTGTTGCAGACCTTCACGTGAGTATGGGTATCTTGGGGCCTGCGCCTTTCTTTTTCGAAAGCGCCGGCCCGGCCATACGGACCGGCGGCTGAACGTTGCGTCACTGCTTTCTGATTCTTCATGGAGTATGTAACCGCCGGTCCTTTTTTACCTTCCGGGGGCGGCGGCGCGGAATGCCCGACCAATCTAAAATAAGCTCAACCGCAGCGATTAGGCCCCGCCCCCGGTTTTTTCTCCGCTCCCCGGCGGCAGCGCATCTCCGGTGTCGTGACGACGCTTTCAGGAGGTCGGGAGGTTTTGCCGAATCGCATACGGTTCGGTTTTGCAACGGTCCGACTTTTTCGTATCTTTGGTGTCGTAACGACACTTTCAGGAGGTCGGGAGGTTTTGCCGAATCGCATGCGGTTCGGTTTTGCAACGGTCCGACTTTTTCGTATCTTTGTCATCGGACCAATCGACAACGTATGGGAGAAACGAACCACGCGATAGCCCGCTGGCTGGCCGAAGCCGGATGGAGCGAAACGTATATCAACCTGGCAGTCAAGGCAATCATCATCCTGGGCATACTCGTCGTCGCCTATGCGGCGGCGGTCCTGTTCCGGCGTCTGGTCGTTCCGCTCCTGCAAAAAATCAGCGCCCGGACGAAAGCCGCGTGGGACGACCACCTTTTCAGCGACAAGGTGATGCACCGCGCGGCGCGCCTGATCCCGCCCCTGATCTGGTATGTCCTGCTCCGGGTGGCGTTCTACGATGCGCCCGTTCTGCTGAACGTGCTGCACAAGGCCTGTCTGATCTACCTGATCGTCGCCGCCCTGCAACTCGTCTCGGCGTTCCTCGATACGCTCTACGACATCTCCAGCCGTCACGAAACGCTACGCAACCGTCCGCTGAAAGGCGTTTACCAGATGATCAAGCTGCTGGCGGTCTGCATCGGGGCGATCCTCGTCGTCAGCATCCTCATCGGGCAGGACGCCACGGCCGTACTCGCGGGACTGGGCGCTTCGGCGGCCATCATCATGCTGATTTTCAGGGACAGCATCCTGGGACTGGTCGCCGGCGTGCAGCTCTCGGCCAACGACATGCTGCGTCCCGGAGACTGGATCACGATGGCCAAGTACGGCGCCGACGGCTATGTGACGGAGGTGACGCTGACGACGGTCAAGGTGCAGAACTTCGACAAGACCATCACCACCATCCCGCCCTATGCGCTGGTCAGCGACTCGTTCCAGAACTGGCGCGGCATGTGGGACAGCGGAGGACGGCGCATCAAGCGGTCGCTGCTGATCGACGCCAGTTCGGTGCGCAACTGCACGGCCGGGGAGCTGGCCGCGCTCCGCGAAAAAGGACTGGCCGGGGCGGCGGCCGCGGAACCCGTCGTCAACCTCTATGCCCTGCGGGAGTACGCCGCACGTTACCTGAAGGGCCATCCGGGCATCCACCCCGACCTGATGCAGATGGTCCGGATGCTCCAGCCCACCCCGGAAGGCATCCCGGTCGAGGTCTACTGCTTCACCCGGGAGACCGACTGGGTGGCCTACGAGGCCGTGCAGGGGGCTGTTTTCGACCACCTGTTCGCCGTCCTTCCCGACTTCGGCCTGCGGGCCTACCAACGCTCCTCCGACCGCGAGCCTCAATCCTCCGAATCCTGATCTTAACAGATAGCAACGATGGAATTTTTAGCGCAATACAACCTTACCGGAATCGTCATCGGCATCGCCACCTTCCTGATCATCGGCATCTTTCACCCGATGGTCACCAAGGGCGAATACTATTTCGGGGTGAAAATCTGGTGGCTGTTCCTCGTGATGGGAATCGCCGCCGTCGCCGGCTCGATCGCCGTGCGACACATCCTCTGGTCGACCTTGCTGGCCGTGTGGGGCGCCTCGTCGCTGTGGTCGATCGGCGAGCTGTTCGAACAGCGCGAGCGCGTGGCCAAAGGCTGGTTCCCGAAAAACCCCAAGCGGAAATAGCATGCGCGTACGCCGGATATGCCTGCTGACGGCGCTGACCTTCGCCGCCGTGTGCTGCACGCCCGCGGGAGGCCCTGCGCCCGTCACGCCCCCGCTGCCTGCCGGCTGGTCGGGACCGGGACCCGTGCCGCCGCCCCGGCGGATGCGGTTGTTTTTCGGCGGCGACGTGATGCAGCACATGCCGCAGGTCAACGCCGTGCGCCGCGGCGACGGGTTCGACTACGAACCCGTTTTCCGGGCGCTCGCGCCCCGTATCAGGGCCGCCGACCTGGCCGTGGTGAACCTCGAAACCACTCTCACGCGCCGCAGCCGCTATACGGGTTACCCGCTTTTCCGGTCGCCCGCGGCGCTGGCCGACGCCCTGCGCGACGCAGGCGTGGATGTCGCCGTGCTGGCCAACAACCATTGCTGCGACAACGGCGCCGAAGGCATCCGCACGAGTGTCGAAGAGCTGGACCGCTGCGGGATACGCCACACGGGCGTGTTTGCGGACAGCGCTGATTACAAGAAGAATAACCCGCTTTACCTCACGCATTGCGGCATACGGCTGGCGATCGTCAATTACACCTACGGGACCAACGGCATGCCCGTTCCCGAGGGCACGGTGGTGAACCTGATCGACACGGTGCGCATGGCCGCTGATCTGGCGGCGGCACGCGCCTCGGGGGTCGATTTCATCGTCGCGTGCGTCCATTGGGGCGACGAATACCAGCGGCGCGAGAACGCCGCGCAGCGGAGTTTGGCCGCATTTTTGCGCCGTCACGGAACCGATGTGGTGGTCGGGAGCCATCCGCACGTGATTCAGCCCTGGGTGGCCGATTCGTCGCACGTGGTGCTCTACTCGCTGGGCAACCTCGTCTCGGGCCAGCGCCGCCGTTACACCGACGGCGGGCTGGTGGCCACGGTGGAGGCCGTCCGGCATCCCGAGGGGCGGATGACCTACCGGCTCGAAACGACGCCCGTGTGGGTCGGCCTGCCGGGCTACCGCATCCTGACGCCCGAGGCCGCCGACACGATGGCGCTGCCCGCGGCCTACGGGATTTTCCGCGCCGACCTCGACGCGCTGGCGGGAAACGGCCTATAGGTAAACCGAATAGTCCCATAGAAAGAAACGATGGGGATTTTTTGGAGATTGTTTCCGGAAATTGTTATCTTTGTAACAGCAAGAAAGCACACATTAAACAATACGACATTATGGAAAAGAGCATCAAAGGTACGCGTACCGAACAGAACCTGCTGAAGGCATTCGCCGGCGAGAGCCAGGCCCGCAGCCGCTACGTATTCTTCGCCAGCAAGGCCAAGAAGGAGGGTTACGAACAGATCGCAGGCGTTTTCGCCGAGACCGCAGAGCAGGAGAAGGAGCACGCCGAGCGTTTCTTCAAGTTCCTCGAGGGCGGCGACGTGGAGATCACGGCCAGCTACCCCACCGGACCCATCGGCACGACGGCCGAGAACCTGCTGGCTGCCGCCAAGGGCGAGAACGAGGAGTGGGACGTGCTGTACCGCGAATTCGGCAAGGTGGCCGAGGAGGAGGGATTCACGGAGATCGCCACGGCGTTCAAGATGATCTCGACGGTGGAGGCCGAGCACGAAAAGCGCTACCTGAAGCTGTTGAGCCGCCTTACGGACGGCAACTTCTTCAAGCGCGACGGCAAGATCTGGTGGCAGTGCCGCAACTGCGGCTTCGTCATCGAGGCCGAGCAGGCTCCGCTGCTGTGCCCCGCATGCAAGCACCCGCAGGCCTATTTCGAGCCGAAGAAGGAGAACTATTAGTCCGCCTTGCGGCCCGCATACGAGCCCCGTCTCCGAAGAGACGGGGCTTTTTTATTTCCGCGGCATGTGCGGAGGTGCAAATATTCGGACCCCGGAGACTTAAAATTCCGGATTTTCTCCGTATCTTTGCAAGAATCCTTTTTTCGGACAATTCAAACACAAGATATGGCAGACGAAAAAATCATCTTTTCGATGGTCGGCGTAAGCAAGACCTTCACCAACCAGAAACGGGTGCTCAACAACATCTACCTCTCGTTTTTCTACGGCGCCAAGATCGGCATCATCGGCCTGAACGGCTCGGGTAAGTCGACCCTGATGAAGATCATCGCCGGAATCGACAAGAATTTCGACGGCGAAGTGGTCTTCTCGCCGGGTTACACGGTGGGTTACCTCGAACAGGAACCCAGGCTCGACGACGCGAAGACGGTCCGCGAGATCGTCGAGGAGGGCTGCGCGACGACCGTGGCGCTGTTGAAGGAGTACGAGCAGATCAACGAAAAGCTGTGCGAACCGATGGACGACGACACGATGGCCGGGCTGATCGAGCGCCAGGGAGAGCTGTACGAGAAGATCGACCAGTGCAACGGCTGGGAACTGGACAGCGTGCTGGAGAGAGCGATGGACGCCCTGCGGTGTCCCGACCCCGACGAACCGGTGAAGCACCTCTCGGGCGGCGAGCGCCGCCGCGTGGCTCTGTGCCGCCTGCTGTTGCAGCAGCCCGACGTGCTGCTGCTCGACGAGCCTACGAACCACCTCGACGCCGAGTCGATCGACTGGCTGGAGCAGCATTTGCAGCAATACAAGGGCACGGTGATCGCCGTGACCCACGACCGTTATTTTCTGGACAACGTCGCCGGGTGGATTCTCGAACTCGACCGCGGCGAGGGCATTCCGTGGAAGGGCAACTACTCGGGCTGGCTCGACCAGAAGACCACGCGCATGGCCATGGAGGAGAAGCAGGAGTCGAAGCGCCGCAAGACCCTCGAACGCGAGCTGGAGTGGGTGCGCATGTCGCCCTCGGGCCGTCACGCCAAGTCGAAGGCCCGTCTGTCGGCCTACGACAGGATGATGAACGAGGACGCGAAGCAGAAGGAAGAGAAGTTGGAAATCTTCATCCCCAACGGCCCGCGTCTGGGCGACGTGGTGATCGAGGCGCACGAGGTCTCGAAAGCCTTCGGCGACCGCGTGCTGTACGAGGGGCTGGAGTTCTCGCTGCCCCCTGCGGGCATCGTGGGCGTGATCGGTGCGAACGGTACGGGCAAGACCACCCTTTTCCGGATGATCATGGGACTCGAGGAACCCACCAGCGGCTCGTTCCGCGTGGGACCCACGGTGAAGCTGGCCTACGTGGACCAGCAGCACAAGTCGATCGATCCCGAAAAGACGGTCTTCGAGGTGATCTCGGGCGGTCTGGACCTGATGACGCTGGGCAACCGGCAGGTCAATGCCCGTGCCTACGTCGCCCGTTTCAACTTCTCGGGCGCCGACCAGGAGAAGAAGTGCGGCATGCTCTCGGGCGGCGAGCGCAACCGCCTGCACCTGGCCCTCGCGCTGAAGGAGGAGGGCAACGTGCTGCTGCTGGACGAGCCGACCAACGACATCGACGTCAACACGCTGCGCGCCCTGGAGGAGGGTCTGGAAAACTTCGCCGGATGCGCCGTGGTGATCTCCCACGACCGCTGGTTCCTCGACCGTATCGCCACGCACATCCTCTCGTTCGAGGGCGACTCGAAGGTGGTCTTCTACGAAGGCTCCTACTCGGAATACGAGGCCTGGAAGAAGGCGCAGGGCGGCGACACGCAGCCCCACCGCGTGCGTTATAAGAAACTGATGGCATAACCCGAAACCGATTAACGAATATCGCCGTCCCGCAATTCCGACGGGCGCAGTCACGGCCTCCGGTCGTGTATGCAAGCCCTCCCCCGCCTCGGCGGGGACTTCCGAGACAGGAGCCGGACGGTAAAAAACAGTCAAATATGGCACAGAAACCTTCGATTCCCAAGGGCACGCGCGACTTCTCCCCCGCGGAGATGATGCGCCGCCAGTATATTTTCGACACGATCCGCCGGGTGTTCCGCTCCTACGGATTCGCGCCGCTGGAAACCCCCTCGATGGAGAACCTCTCGACCCTGCTGGGCAAATACGGCGACGAGGGCGACAAACTCCTGTTCAAGATTCTCAATTCGGGCGACTACGCCGCGGGACTTTCGGACGAGGAGGTGCGCAATGCCTCGAAAATCTGCGAAAAGGGACTGCGTTACGACCTGACGGTTCCCTTCGCGCGCTACGTCGTGCAGCACCAGGGCGAACTGACGTTCCCCTTCAAGCGCTACCAGATTCAGCCCGTATGGCGCGCCGACCGACCGCAAAAGGGCCGTTACCGCGAATTCTACCAGTGCGACGTCGACGTGATCGGCACGCGCTCGCTGCTGTGCGAGGTCGAACTGGTCGAGATCGTCGAGCGGGTCTTCAAGGCCCTGGGCATCCGCGTGGCGCTGAAGATGAACAACCGCAAGATCCTGTTCGGCATCGCCGAGGCCATCGGCCACGCCGACAAGATGATGGACATCACCGTCGCCATCGACAAGCTGGAAAAGATCGGACTGGACAACGTGAAGGCCGAACTGATGGAGCGCGGCTTGGGGCAGGAGGCTGTCGACAAGCTTCAACCGATACTTGAATTGAGCGGCGGCAATGCGCAGAAGATCAATCGGCTGAAAGAGGTGCTTTCGGCCTCGGAAACGGGCATGAAGGGCATCGCGGAGATGGAGACCGTCTTCGGCTATGTCGACCGGCTGGGCATCGGCCTCGAGGTGGAGCTGGACCTCTCGCTGGCACGCGGTTTGAACTACTACACGGGAGCGATCTTCGAGGTCAAGGCGCTCGATTTCGCCATCGGTTCGATCTGCGGCGGCGGGCGTTACGACGACCTGACGGGCATCTTCGGCATGCCCAATATGTCGGGCGTGGGCATTTCGTTCGGCGCGGACCGCATCTACGACGTGATGACGGGACTTTCGCTCTTTCCCGAGGAGGTCAACAGCTCGACCCGCGTGCTGTTCGTGAACCTCGGGGCCGAGGAGGAGGCCGCCGTGCTGCCGCTGCTGCGGCAGCTGCGCGGACGCGACATCGCCGCCGAAATCTACCCCGAGGCAGGGAAGATGAAGAAACAGATGGAATACGCCAACCGCCGCGGCATCCCCTGCGTGGTGATCGTGGGGTCGCAGGAGCTGGAGACCGGGGCCGCAACCGTCAAGGACATGCGCACGGGCGAACAGAGGCAGGTGGCGTTCGCCGAATTGGCCGAGGCTGTCTGCTGACGGGACTTTTCCGCTCGCCCCGCGACCCCGCCGTCTTGCCGCCGGGCGATACGAAAACCGGCACGCTGCCGGATTGAAACTGTTTATTTAAAGATTGTTACGCCATGCGCCGATTGTTCGTCATACTCGCTGTCCTCTCCGTCCTGCCCCTCGCGGCGCAGACCGAGGACGATGCGCGCCAGTTCCAGAAACTCGCGCAGGTTTTCCGCTACCTTTCGGGGCTTTACGTCGACGAGGTGGAGATGAAACCCGTCGTCGAGGGCGCCATCACGGGCATGCTCGAAGAGCTGGACCCCCATTCGGCCTACATCGGCTCGGAGGAGATGAAGGGCGTGCAGGAGAGTTTCGACGGGGAATTCAGCGGCATCGGCGTGGAGTTCAACGTCTTGCGCGACACGGTGATCGTGGTGAACACCATCGCCGGAGGACCCGCCGAGCGGGTCGGCGTCAGGGCCAACGACCGCATCGTGCGTATCGATACGCTCGACGCCGTGGGGATGAGCCGCACGGACGTTCCCAAATACCTGCGGGGCAAGACCGGCACGAAAGTCGGGATCGACGTCGTGCGCCACGGCACGCCCGGACGACTCCGTTTCGTGATTGTCCGCGACAAAATTCCCCTGAACACCGTCGATGCCTCCTACCTGGCCGGCGACGGCATCGGCTACATCAAGGTCAACCGCTTCGGCCGCACCACGATGGAGGAATTCACCGAGGCCTACCGCAAGCTGGGACGGCCCGAGGGGCTGATCCTCGACCTGCGGGGCAACGGCGGCGGCCTGCTGGAGCAGGCGATCGGAATGGCGGGGTTCTTCCTGCCGCGCGGTGCGGTGATCGTCTCGACCGAGGGACGTGCCGTTCCGGCGTCGTCGTTCCGCGCCCAGACGAACGGCGAGGACCTCAAGGGGCGTCTCGTGGTGCTGATCGACGAATCGTCGGCCTCGGCCTCGGAGATCGTCGCAGGGGCCGTGCAGGACTGGGACCGCGGCGTGGTCGTAGGCCGTCCGAGCTTCGGCAAGGGACTCGTGCAGCGGCAGATCGGACTGCCCGACGGTTCGGCCGTGCGCATCACCGTGGCCCGCTACCACACCCCTTCGGGCCGCGTTATCCAGCGTCCCTACGAGAAGGGAAAGCGCCGCGAGTACTACCTCGACCACCTGCGCCGTTATGACGATGCCGCGCGCGACTCGCTCGACGCGGCGGCCCCGGCCTACCGCACGCTCCGCACCGGGCGCACGGTCTACGGCGGCGGAGGCATCCGCCCCGACATCCTCGTCGAGGCCGATACGGCGGGCTTCTCGAACTACTACGGCGAACTGATCCGCCGCGGCATCGTGGCCGATTTCGTGGGCGACTGGCTCGACGGCTCGCGCGACAGCCTTTCGCGCCGCTACGCTTCGTTCGAGGCCTTCGACGCCGGGTATACCCCCTCGGACGAGGTTCTCGAAAGGCTCACGGCGCTCGGAGAGACGCGCGGCGTGAAGTTCGACGCCGAAGGATTCGCCGTCTCCGAACCCCTGATGCGCATGCAGCTCAAAGCCCTCGCGGCGCAGCGGCTGTTCGGCACGGGAGCCTATTTCCAGGTCATCAACCCCGCCGCAAGCCCCGCCTACGCCCGGGCCGTGGCGATTCTCGAAGACTGGGACAAGTCGGGCCAGCCGGTTCTGGAACCGTAAAAATAGCCCTGCAAGTTTTTGGAAATTCGCTTTTTTCTGCGTATATTCGTAAGTACGAGCGCGCACTGAAAAGTTGAAACCAACCCAAAAACGAAACCCATGTTACCCCCAACCCATTTCCGTCGCGAAGGCGAGGATTACGGAGACCAGATTCTTTCCAAGGCCGTAAAAGCGGGCCGGCGAACCTATTTCTTCGATGTCCGGGCCACGCGCGGCGACGACTATTTCCTGACCATTACCGAGAGCCGCAAAATCACGGCTCCCGACGGCACGTCGAGTTACGACCGCCACAAGATATTCCTCTACAAGGAGGATTTTTCGAAATTCGCCGACGGGCTGAACGAGGTCGTCGAGTTCATCCGCCGCAGCAAGGCGTGCCCCGAGCCGGTGGAATAGCCTCCGGTCAGTCCCGAAACCGCTTCGGAACCGGCTGCCGGGCCGGTTCCGAAGCAAAATGCGCCCGGGATTCCGGTAGCAGCTCCCGGGAACGGGAGAACGTCCGGCAGCGGTTGTCCGGGGCGAATGCGTGTTCTGCCCGGAGAGCCATTTCGAAAGGAGCGCCTCCGGGAAGCGGCAGGCGCTTTTTCGTACGGGAATCTTCCCGGAACCGCCTGCCGCCGGGAACGGGAAAACGTCCGGCAAAGCCGTCCGGGGCGAATGTGCACCCTGTGCAGCGCGGCATTCCGAAAGGAACGGTGCCGACCGCGGGAAATCCCTCCGCGGAGAACGCAGGCGGGTGCGAAAAAACGGCAGGTTTCCGAAAAATTGATGAAAACTTAATTTTTGCAGCGCGGGCTTTCGCTTTTTATCCCCTATCTTTGACGCCGCAGAAGATACTCCGCCCTGACAAAATCGCAAACAAGTTTGCTTTTGTATTCGGCTTATTCGTATCTTTACGCTTAAAACCAAAAAACGCAAACAGACCATGAATTTTTCCCGGTACATCGTACTTGCGCTCAAAGGGTGCGCCATGGGTATGGCCGACGTCGTTCCCGGCGTCTCGGGCGGTACGATCGCTTTCATTTCGGGTATCTACGAAGAACTGCTCGACTCGATCCGCAGCGTCAACGCCACGGCGCTCAAACTGCTGCTGAAACTCCGCCTCGGCGAGTTCTGGCGCCATATCAACGGCAACTTCCTGCTGCCCGTGCTGCTGGGCATCGCCATAGCGATCTTCTCGCTGGCACGGCTGATGACCTATCTGCTGACCTACCACCCCATCGCCATCTGGTCGTTCTTCTTCGGGCTGATCGTCGCCTCGGCGCTGCTCGTCGCCCGGCAGATCGGACGCTGGGACTGGCGGACCGTCCTGGCGTTCGTCGTCGGGGCCGCCGCGGCCTGGTGGATCACCGTCGCCACGCCCGCCGAAACCCCCAACGACTGGTGGTTCGTGATGCTTTCGGGTGCCATCGCCATCTGCGCCATGATTCTGCCCGGCATCTCCGGAGCCTTCATCCTGCTGCTGTTGGGCAAATACCAGTACATCATGCAGGCCGTCGGCGACCTGAACATTCCCGTCATCGTGATCTTCGTCGTCGGAGCCGCGGCGGGCATCATCTCCTTCTCGCACCTGCTGTCGTGGCTGCTCAAACACTGGCACGACGTCACGGTCTCGGTGCTGATGGGCTTCATGGTCGGCTCGCTCAACAAGGTCTGGCCGTGGAAGGAGACCGTCGAGACCTACCTCGACAGCCACGGCGCCGAGCAGCCGCTCGTCCAGCACAACGTCGCCCCCGGGGCCTTCGAGCAGCTCACCGGCCAGCCGTCGCAGCTCCTCGAAGCCGTCGCACTCTGCGCCGTGGGGTTTCTGGCCATCTACGGCATCGAACTGCTGGCGCGCCTCATCGTCAAAAAAGAGGAGAAGTAACCCATGCGACGCTTCGGACTGATCGGCCGCCCGCTGGGGCATTCGGCGTCGGCCGCCTACTTCACGGAAAAGTTTAATAAGGAGGGGGTAAACGACTGTGAATACTCGCTTTACGAACTCGGATCGATCGGAGAGCTGCCCGGCTTGCTGGAGCGTCTCCCGGATCTTTGCGGGCTGAACGTCACGATTCCCTACAAGCGCGACGTAATGGCCTTCCTGGATTCGGTGTCTCCCGAGGCCGAGGCCATCGGGGCCGTCAACTGCATCCGCCGCACGGCGGACGGACATCTCGCAGGCTACAACACCGATGTCATCGGCCTCCGGGCCGCGCTGGACGAACTGCTGGGTGCGGACCAGCCCGAACAGGCCCTCGTGCTCGGCACGGGAGGCGCTTCGCAGGCCGTGCAGTACGCCCTTGCAGAACGCGACATCCCCTTCGCGCTGGTGTCGCGCGAAGCGGCGAAAGGCAACTACACCTACGACAACCTCCCTTGCGAGGTTGTGGAAGCCAGCCGCCTGATCGTCAATGCATCGCCCGTGGGGACCTACCCCAACGTCGACGCCGCGCCGCGCATCCCCTACGGCTATGTGACGCCGGACCACTACCTGCTCGATCTGGTGTACAACCCGCCGCTGACGCAGTTTCTCGACTACGGCCGCCAGCGCGGGGCGCATATCCTGAACGGGCGGACGATGTTCGTGGAGCAGGCCGAAGCCTCGTGGCGCATCTGGAACGCTTAAAGCAAACCTTCAGGTAAATCTTATAATACCATGAAAAACTGTTTCTTGTCAATATCGGCCATTCTGCTTGCCGGAATGGGATCGCTCTTCGCGCAGTCGGAGGTGACGCCTCCCGCATTCAACGGTGCGGTGATCAAGGTCTTCATGACGCGCATGGCCGCCACGGTCGAAAAAATCGCCGTCGAACGGCAGATTCCGGCCGACTCGATCTCCCCGGTCGTGGGCATCGCCCTGCAGATCGACAAGACGGGAAACGTCGCGGAGTGGCGTTACATGGACAATACGCAGGAGGGCCGCGACCATGCGGAGTTCGCTCCGGCGACGGCGGCCACCCGCCGGGCGATGGAGGAGGCCTATGCCCGTCTGGGCGGAACGTGGAGTCCCGCGACGCTGGCCGACGGAAGTATGGTCTCCTACACCTCGCGGATGACGATCCGCATCCCGGTCGAGAAGATCCGGAGGGCGCAGGACGCCGATCCGCTGCTGTTTATGGGGGAAATCCCCGGCGAAAATTTTCATAATTGGGCCAAGATGCGCGTCCGCTACGACGGGCGTTTCACGGAGAAGGGCGTGGAGGGACTGGTGCACGTGCGGTTCTACATCGAGCCGGACGGGCGCATCACCATCGGCGAGGTCGTGCAGTCGCCCGACGAACGGCTGACCAAAGAGGTGCTCCGCGCCATCCGCAGCAGCAAGGGCAAATGGACGCCCCGCAAGGTGCGCGGCGTGCCCCAGCGGACGGCCTACGACTACCGGGTCAACTACCACAACAACTGAACGAAAAGCTCCGCCGTGCAGCGGAGCTTTTTCACAGGGTCCTTTTATCGGTGGCGGAGCATCGCCTTCGCCTTTTCGTAGTCCTCTTCGCGGACGACAATCTGGGCGGGCATGGTCCCTATCGGATAGATGGCCGACATGTATTCGTTGCGGATCGTCGACCAGATACCGGCGCTGTCGAGCATCGACTTGGCGATTTCGGCCTCTGTGATGGTGTTGTACTCCGCCAGTACAACCAACGTGTCGTCTTGCATAATTCTTCGGTTTTTGGTTCGGTATTTAAAGTTAAGCATTTTGTCGGTAAAATGCAATAGCCCTGCCATGAATTCTTCAATAAAAACCGTTATCTTCGTCCGGAGCCGGGGAAGGAACCCACCCCGGCAAAACAAGTCGTCCGGCATTTGATTATCCTCCCGATTTATATTATCTTTGTCGTAGCAAAATTTTGACGCAATGCCCCAATTCGTACACCTTCACGTACATACGCAATATTCGATCCTCGACGGACAGGCCAGCATCCAGCGGCTCGTGGACAAAGCCATGGCCGACGGCCAGCCCGGCATCGCCGTGACGGACCACGGCGACATGTTCGGTATCAAGGAGTTCTACAACTACGTCCAGAAAGTCAAGGGCAAATGCAAGGACAAGGCCGCCGAGGCGGAGGCCCGCATCGCCGCCCTGCGCGACGGCACGGAGACCTGTGCCGATCCCGCCTCGGAGATCGCCAAATGCGAAAAACAACTGGAGGAGTGCCGCCGCAAGCTGGCCTTCAAGCCCATCATCGGCTGCGAGGTCTACGTGGCGCGCCGCCGGCTCCACGACAAGGAGGGCAAGCCCGACCAGAGCGGCTACCACCTGATCCTGCTGGCCAAGAACCTCAAGGGATACCACAACCTCATCAAGATCGTCTCGAAGGCGTGGACCGAAGGTTTCTACATGCGTCCGCGAACGGACCGTGCGGAGATCGAAAAATACCACGAGGGGCTGATCTGCTGTTCGGCCTGTCTGGCGGGCGAAGTGCCGCGCGCCATCACGGCCAACGACCTCGAAAAGGCCGAGGAGTCGATCCGATGGCACAAGAAGGTCTTCGGCGACGACTATTACCTCGAATTGCAGCTCCACAAGGCCACCGTCGAGCGGGCCAACCACGAGGCCTACCCCATGCAGCTGCACGTGAACAAGCACCTGCGCCAGCTGGCGGCGAAGCACAACGTCAGAATGGTCTGCACCAACGACGTGCATTTCGTGGACGAGGACAACGCCGAGGCGCACGACCGGCTGATCTGCCTCTCGACGGGCAAGGACCTCGACGATCCCAAGCGCATGCTCTACTCCAAGCAGGAGTGGCTCAAGACGACGGCCGAGATGGCTGCGATCTTCGGCCAGACCGACCCCGAGGCGATGTCGGCGACCGTCGACATCTGCAACCAGGTCGAGTGCTATTCGATCGACCATGCGCCGATCATGCCTAACTTCGAGATTCCCGAGGAGTTCGGAACCGAGGCCGAATACCGCGCCCGGCTCACGGAAAAGGACCTTTTCGACGAATTCACGCGCGACGAGAACGGCAATGTGGTGATGTCGGAGGAGGAGGGACTCAAAAAGATTCAGAAACTGGGAGGTTACGACAAACTCTACCGCATCAAGTTCGAGGCCGACTACCTGGCCAAGCTGACGATGGACGGCGCGCACAGGCGCTACGGCGAGCAGCTGACCGAGGAGCAGGAGGAACGGCTGAAATTCGAGCTGCACATCATGAAGACGATGGGTTTCCCGGGCTACTTCCTGATCGTGCAGGACTTCATACGCGCCGCGCGCGAGGAGCTGGACGTGTCGGTGGGTCCGGGCCGCGGATCGGCCGCCGGATCGGCCGTGGCCTACTGCCTCGGCATCACGCAGATCGACCCCATCGCCTACGACCTGCTGTTCGAGCGTTTCCTGAACCCCGACCGTATCTCGCTCCCCGATATCGACGTCGACTTCGACGACGACGGCCGCGGAAGGGTCCTGAACTGGGTGACACAGAAATACGGCAAGGAGAAGGTGGCCCACATCATCACCTACGGCACGATGGCCACCAAGCTGGCCATCAAGGACGTGGCGCGCGTGCAGAAGCTGATGCTCTCGGAGTCGGACCGCCTGTGCAAGCTGGTTCCCGACAAGATTCCCGACAAGAAGCTCAACCTGCAGAACGCCATCGACTACGTCCCCGAACTGAAAGCCGCCGAACAGTCGGACAACCCGATCCTGCGTGACACGATCCGCTATGCAAAGATGCTCGAAGGCAACGTCCGCAACACGGGCGTGCACGCCTGTGGCACGATCATCTGCCGCGACGACATCACCGACTGGGTTCCCGTCTCGACGGCCGACGACAAGGAGACCGGCGAGAAGATGCTCGTCACGCAGTACGAAGGTTCGGTGATCGAGGACACGGGACTGATCAAGATGGACTTCCTGGGGCTGAAGACCCTTTCGATCATCAAGGACGCCGTGGAGAACGTCCGCCTGACCAAGGGCATCTCGATCGACATCGACGACTTCACGATCATCAACGACCCCGCGACCTACCGTCTCTACGGCGAGGGCCGCACCGTCGGGACGTTCCAGTTCGAGTCCGCGGGCATGCAGAAGTACCTGCGCGAACTGCAACCCTCGACCTTCGAGGACCTGATCGCGATGAACGCCCTCTACCGGCCCGGCCCGATGGACTACATCCCGGACTTCATCGCCCGCAAGCACGGCCGCAGTCCCATCGAGTACGACATCCCCGTGATGGAGAAGTACCTCAAGGACACTTACGGCATCACGGTCTACCAGGAGCAGGTCATGTTGCTGTCGCGCCTGCTGGCCAACTTCACCCGCGGCGAGTCGGATACGCTGCGCAAGGCCATGGGCAAGAAGCTCAAGGACAAGCTGGACCACCTGAAACCCAAATTCATCGAGGGCGGCAGGAAGAACGGCCACGACCCGAAGGTGCTCGAAAAGATCTGGGGCGACTGGGAAAAATTCGCCTCCTACGCCTTCAACAAGTCGCACGCCACGTGCTACTCGTGGGTGGCCTACCAGACGGCCTACCTCAAGGCCAACTACCCTTCGGAGTACATGGCCGCCGTGCTGAGCCGAAACCTCACGAACATCGAGCAGCTGACGCTCTACATGAACGAGTGCAAGCGCATGGGCATCAGCGTCATGGGACCCGACATCAACGAGTCGATGCGGACCTTCTCGTCCAATGCCGCCGGGGACGTGCGCTTCGGCCTCGCCGCCGTGAAGGGCGTCGGTGCGGCGGCCGTGGAGAGCATCATCGCCGAACGCAAGGCCAACGGGCCTTTCAAGGACATATACGACTTCATCGAGCGCGTGAACTACTCGCTCGTCAACCGCAAATGCCTCGAAAACCTCGCTTACGCCGGGGCTTTCGACTCGATCTCGGATTTCGCCCGCTGCAAGTTCTTCGGCGTCGACCTGCGCGATTCGAACGGCATCACCTTCATCGAGCAGCTGATGCGCTACGGGCAGCGGTTCCAGACCGAGCAGAACAACGCCCAGCAAAGCCTGTTCGGCGGCGGTGAGCACGTGGACATCCAGCGCCCGGTGCTTCCGGCCTGCGCCGACTGGAGCCAGTTGGAAAAACTCACGAAGGAGCGCGAAATGGTGGGCCTTTACCTCTCGGCGCACCCGCTCGACGACTACAAAATCATCATCGACCACATGTGCAAGACCCAGCTTTCGGAGCTGGAGAACCTCGACCCCCTCAAGGGGCAGGAGATCGCCGTGGCGGGCATGGTCGTCGGCGTGCAGAACCTGATGACCAAGACCGGCAAGCCGTGGGGCAAGTTCAAGCTCGAAGACTACAACGGAGGCCACGAGTTCGCCCTTTTCGGCAAGGACTACGAGAACTTCCGCAAATACCTTTTCCCGGACTATTTCCTCTTCGTCCGGGGCCGCGTGCAGGCCAAGCCCTACAACGACAAGGAGCTGGAATTCAAGATCATTTCGATGGTCCAGTTGCAGGAGATGCGCGACACGATCAAGGAGATGATCGTGCAGCTGCCGATCGAGGAGGTGACCGAAGCGCTCATCCGCGATCTGACGGAGAAGGTCAAGGAGTCGAAGGGCGACACGCTGCTGCGCCTGAACGTCTACGACCGCGGAGCGCAGGTCTCGCTGCGCCTCTTCTCGAAGAGCCACAAGGTGAGCCTCACGCAATCCCTGGTCGGATATTTGGATGACAACAGCATCCACTACTCAATCGCGTAACCGACATTCATCAATAATCCATAAAAACAACAGAACAATGGCATTGGCAATCAACAAAGACAATTTCGAAGCGCTGGTCGCAGGCGACCAGCCGGTAGTCATCGACTTCTGGGCCGAGTGGTGCGGTCCCTGCCGCACGATGTCGCCTATCGTGGACGAGCTGGCCGCCGAATACGACGGTAAAGTGGTCATCGGCAAGTGCGACGTCGAGGAGAACGACGACATCACGATGAAGTACGGCGTGCGGAACATCCCGACGATCATTTTCCTCAAGGGCGGCGAACTGGTCGACAAGCAGGTCGGCGCATGCCCGAAGGACGCCCTGAAGGCCAAAATCGAGAAACTTCTCTGATGCTGCGCACCATCGACTTCCACGGTCTGAAAGGCGTGGAGTTTTCCAAGGGGGACTATACCGCAGTTCTGATTCCCGAGATGGGGGCCAACCTCGTGCGGCTGGCCAACACCCGGCTGGGCGCGGAGATCCTGCGCACGCCCGGATCCGGGGAGATTGGGACGTTCCGGAGCCGCCCGCAGGTCTTCGGGCTTCCGATCCTGTTCCCGCCCAACCGCATCGCCGACGGCCGCTACACGTTCGAAGGCCGCACATACCGGTACCCCATCACCATCGAGAAGGAGCGGAACTACCACCACGGCGTCCTCAAGAGCGAGGCGTTCATGGTGTCGAAGGCACGCGAGACGGACGAGGAGGTGATGATCGAGTGCCGTTACTACGCCAATGCGGGGAACGACGCCGTTTACCGCGATTTCCCGCACGAGTTCAAGTGCAAGATCACCTACTGGCTCACGGCCGAAGGGTTGGAGCAGGAGGTGATGTTCTCCAACCGCAGCAAGGCGCGCATGCCCTTGGGCGTGGGGTTCCACACCCCGCTGACGATTCCCTTCGCGGGCGGGACCGACGCCGACTACGTGATGCGCCTCGCCGTCGGGGAAGAGGTCGAACTCGACGGACGCAACCTCCCGACGGGACGCAGACTGCCGCTGTCGGCGCAATTTTCCAAATTGCGCCGCGAAGGACTCCGGGTCACCGGGTGCGAGCCGATCGAGGCGGGCTTCACGCTGCGCGAGATCGACGTGGACGGCAAACCGTTCCGCGGCGCGCTGGTCGAGAACCTGCGCACGGGTGTGAGGACCTTCTACGAGGCCGACGAGCAGACGACCTACTGGACGCTGTGGAACAACGGCGGACAAGTGCCCTACTGCTGTCCCGAGCCGCAGACGTGGACCACGAACGCCCCCAACGCCGCCGATCCCGCGGCCGAAGGGTTCCGCTCGATCTACCCCGGCGAATCGTGGCGCATGACCTTCCGGCTCTACGCGAAATAGATGCCGCAGGGGCGACAGGAAAGGGGATCGGTTACCGATCCCCTTTCTGTTTCAGAATGTCTCGTGGAAGACCGTCGCGGAGAGCGGCTTGCGCAGCGTGTCGTGACGTTCGGGATCGGCCGGAATGCCGTCGCCGTAGCCGACGAGCAGGATGTTCACGGGTTCGACGTTCGCCGGCAGGGCGAACTCCTCGCGCACGGCTTCGGGTTTGAACATGCAGATCCACAGCGTGTCGAGGCCCAGCGACGCGGCGGCCAGCATCATGTGGTCGGTGACGATCGTAGCGTCGATGTCCGAAATATGCTTGTCGTCGTACTTGCGGGTCCACGCCTCGGAGGTGTCGGCGCAGACGATGACAGCCGTCGGGGCGCCGAAATCGCGCGTGCACCGTGCAAGGCGTTCCATGCCCTCCTTCGACTGCACGACCACCAGCCGCTGGGGCTGGCGGTTGGCGCCCGTGGGGGCTACGCGGCCCGCTTCGAGGACCAGGTCCAGTTTCTCCGGCTCCACTTGCCTGGGGAGGTATTTGCGGCAGGCGTACCGCTTCTTCGCCAGTTTCAGAAAATCCATTTGCACAGGTTTTAATTATATAAAGGTACGAAAAAGCCGGGCGATTCCAACCCCCGATCCATGCGGTTCCGTAAACCTCCCGACCAGTAAAAGGGTCGTTACGACCCCAAAGGTATAAAAAAGCACGCTGTTATACAACGGAACGTCCTGTTTTGGCAGGTCCGGCTGACAGAATGGCAGAAAAAAAGTACTGGCACACCGTTTGTTGAAGTGAAGGGCAGGAAATCAAATGAAACAACAACGATAGCAATTATGAAAAACGGAAAAATCGGAGTTACGACGGAGAACATTTTCCCCGTCATCAAGAAATTCCTCTACTCGGACCATGAAATTTTCCTGCGCGAGCTGATTTCGAACGCCGTGGACGCCACCCAGAAGCTGAAAACCCTCTCGTCGATCGGCGAGGCCAAGGGCGATCTGGGCGACCTGACGATCCGCGTCGCCGCCGACAAGGACAAGAAAACGCTCACCGTGACCGACCGCGGCGTGGGCATGACGGCCGAGGAGGTCGACAAATACATCAACCAGATCGCCTTCTCGGGCGCCGAGGAGTTCATGGAAAAGTATAAGAACCAGGCCATCATCGGGCACTTCGGACTGGGATTCTACTCCTCGTTCATGGTCGCCGACAAGGTCGAGATATTCACCCGGTCCTTCCGCGAGGGCGCCAAGACCGTGCACTGGAGCTGCACCGGGTCGCCCGAGTTCGAGATGGAGGAGACCGACGAGGCCCGCGACCGCGGCACGACCATCGTGCTGCACCTCTCGGAGGATTCGCTCGAATACGCCGAGGATGCCAAGGTCGAGGCCCTGCTGAAGAAGTACTGCCGCTTCCTGCCCGTGCCCATCGCCTTCGGCAAGGTCAAGGAGTGGAAGGACGGCAAGTACGTCGATACCGACAAGGACAACGTCATCAACAACGTCGAGCCGCTGTGGACCCGCAAGCCCGCCGACATCACCGAAGAGCAGTACAAGGAGTTCTACCACGAACTCTACCCGATGAGCGACGAACCGCTGTTCTCGATCCACCTGAACATCGACTATCCGTTCCACCTGACGGGCATTCTCTACTTCCCGAAAATCCACAACAACTTCGAGATCCAGAAGAACAAGATCCAGCTCTATTCGAACCAGGTCTACGTGACGGACCAGGTCGAGGGCATCGTGCCGGAGTACCTGACGCTGCTGCACGGCGTGATCGACTCGCCGGACATCCCGCTCAACGTCTCGCGCAGCTACCTGCAGAGCGACGCCAACGTGAAGAAGATTTCGAGCTACATCACCCGCAAGGTCGCAGACCGCCTGCAGGAGTTGTTCTCGACCATGCGCTCGGACTACGAGGCGAAGTGGGACGACCTGAAGATCTTCATCCAGTACGGCATTCTCACCGACGAGAAGTTCGCCGAGAAGGCCGCCGGGATCATGCTCTGGAAGAATATCGAAGGTAAGTATTTCACCCCCAAAGAGTACGTCGAGAAGGTGAAGGAGAACCAGACCGACAAGAACAAGACGGTGGTGTTCCTCTATGTGGACGATCCCGTGGAGAAGCACACGTTCCTCGAAGCGGCCAAAGGCAAGGGGTACGACGTGCTGGTGATGGACGGCCAGCTGGACAGCCACTACGTCAACTGGTACGAGTCGAAGAACAAGGAGTCGCGCTTCGTGCGCGTCGACAGCGACGTGGTCGACAAGCTGATCCAGAAGGAGGAAAACGTCAAGATGTCGCTCACCGAGGGCCAGCAGGAGGTGCTGACGCCCGTTTTCGAGAGCCAGATGCCCAAGGACGACAAGATTCACTACAACATCTCGTTCGAGGCCATGTCGCCCGACGAGGCTCCGGTGGTGATCACGCAGAACGAGTTCATGCGACGCATGAAGGAGATGGCCCAGACGGGCGGCGGGGGCATGAGCCAGTTCTACGGACAGATGCCCGACAACTTCACCATCGCGGTCAACGCCAACCACCCCATCGTCATCGACATCCTCGCCGACGTGGAGAAGTCCTACGGCGACAAACTCAAGACGATCACCAAGAAGATCGACGCCGCGGTGGCCGAGGAGAAGCGTTTCGACGAGGTCGTGAAGGACAAGAAGGAGGAGGACCTTTCGCCCGAGGAGAAATCCACGCGCGAGGAGCTGTCGAAGAAGATCGTCACCCTGCGTGACGAGCGCAGCCAGCGTCTGCGCGAGATCGGCGGCGAAAACCGCCTCGTCAAGCAGATCATCGACCTGGCGCTGCTGACCAACGGCATGCTCAAGGGCAAGAACCTGACGGACTTCATCCAGCGTTCGATTTCGCTGATCGAAAAATAGTTTTTGAAGGGTTTGCAGAGAAGGGACCGCACTTTCGGAGTGCGGCCCCTTTTCCGTTTGGAGCCACCCAACCGCTTTTTGCAGAAATAGTTGCAAAAACAACAAAAAAAGGCTACATTTGTTTGTTACTACAAACCCAACCAACCTGCCATGAGAAACCTTCTGTTCCTGATCGCAGCGGCGCTCGGTGCGTTGCTGCCGTCCTGCACCCCGGCCGACCGGGTCGTGGAAAACCCGCTGATCGCCACGGCCAACACCCGGACGCTCGACATCGTGAAAGTCGAATTGAGCGACACGGCGACCGTGCTCCACGTGAACGCCTACTACCGGCCCAAAAACTGGATCGTCATTTCTTCGGACAGCTATCTGCAAATCCCCGCCCGGAAATTCATGCTCACCGGGGCCGAAGGCATAACGCCCGACTCGCTGTTCTGGATGCCGAAGTCGGGCCGCGCGTCGTTCGTGCTGCGGTTCCCGCCCCTGCCCCGCGGTACGAAATCGTTCGACTTCATCGAGTCGGACTGCGACGACTGTTTCAAGATCTACGGCGTGGACCTGACGGGCAAAACGGAGTATCCCGAATATCCCGAAGGCCTGCCCAAAGAGCTGCGCAAGGCTCCGAAGGACGGTCCGGTTCCCGACCCGATCCTCGCCGTCGGCGAAACGACCGTCAACATCCACCTGCTCGGATTCCGCGAAGGGATGTTCCGGGAAATTTCACTTTATGTGAATTCATTGCTCAACGGACAAAAAAGCTATGATTCGGAAATAACCTCCGATGGCGTCGCGACCTTCAAATTCGAGCAATACGGTACGGCAAGTGCTTTCCTTGCAAGAATCGGAATCGTGTTCGGGCAATTCTGGATCGCCCCCGGCGAGACGATAGACGTTTATGCCGATTTGCAAGAAGCCGGCAAGGCCATCGTCCAGCGTCGGAACAACGAGCAGCCCAAACGTGCCCCGTTGTACTCGACAGGGACGTACGGCGCGCTGAATACGCTTTTCAACGGGAGCGAGACCAAAACAATCGCTCTTGATACCCATACCGGCGAATTTGCGGATTACCGGATGACAGCGGACGAATATGTGCAGATGGTGGCATCGAAATATAAATTATTAGCCGACAGTATCGCCCGCAGCGGCATGTCCAGCATGATGACAGAACTGTCTCTGCTTTCGCTCCAGCAGGAGACACTCAACGCATTTGCCAACAGTCGTTTCTTTTTGGAACACAATTACCGGTCGGAGCATAATATGTGGGACCGCAATGCGAAGCCCGACTATGAATTTGCCAAACTGACATCCGAAAATCAGGCGATGCTCTGCAAGCTTTTCGATATCAACAACCCGAAACTGCCGATGGGCGTCCGTATTTTCGAATATCAGCGTGCAGCTCTTGCTCCCGATATCGATTGGGCGCAACTCGTCGAGGCTACCAGTCCGCTTGCCGATCTGCGCAAAGTGAGTTCTCTGCCCTCCAAAGCGGAAAACGATGCTCTCACGGAGGCTGACCTCGCCGCGCTCCGTTCGCTGAAGAATCCGTTCTACGCCGAGGCGTGCGAAGCCATCCGGGCCAAGGTGCGCGGGGAGCTGGCGGCGCTGGAAGGCAAGGTGAAGATCGAAGAGACGCCCGACGTGGCCCCCGACAAGCTGTTCGACGCCATCGTCGCACCCTACAAGGGCAAGGTCGTGCTGGTCGATTTCTGGAACACCTGGTGCGGACCCTGCCAGGCGGCGATCAAAGACAACGAGCCGCTCAAAAGCGGAGAACTGAAATCGGACGACCTCGTGTGGATTTACATCGCCAACGAAACCTCGCCGCTGGTCGCCTATAAGAAGCAGATCGGTAAGATTCAGGGCAAGCATTACCGGCTCAACGACGAGCAGTGGAAATATCTCTGCGAACAGTTCAAGGTCGACGGCATCCCCTCCTATGTGCTCGTCGGCAGGGACGGAACCGGCAAACTGCGCAACGACCTGCGCAACCACGACAAACTGAAAAAGACGCTCAAAAAACTCATCGAATAGCGGAAACGGCCGCCCTGCGAGGGGCGGCCGTTTTGTCTTCGTCAAGGACGGGCGGCACGGAATCCCGAAGTGCCGGGACTTCACGGATGCGGCGCCTACGCCTTGCGCCGTTCGATTTCGCTGATATTTTCAATTTTCTTCTTCCGGAGGAAGCCGTAGACCCCGTCGAGGTGCTCGGTGACGCGGCCGTGGGAGAATTCGTAAATCTTATCGGTCAGTCCGTCGAGGAAATCGCGGTCGTGGGAGACGACGATCAGCGTGCCGTCGAAAGCCATCAGCGCCTCTTTGAGAATCTCCTTGGTCTTCAGGTCGAGGTGGTTGGTCGGCTCGTCCAGGATCAGCAGGTTGACCGGTTCGAGCAGCAGCTTGATCATCGCCAGGCGCGTCCGCTCACCGCCGGAGAGCACCTTGACGAGCTTCTCGCTGGCCTCCTTGCCGAACATGAAGGCACCCAGGATGTCGCGGATACGGGTCCGGATGTCGCCCACGGCGATGTCGTCGACGGTCTTGAAGACGGTGATCGACTCGTCGAGTCCCGACGCCTCGTTCTGCGCGAAGTAGCCGATCCGGACGTTGTGGCCGATCCGGATCTCACCCTCGAAGTCGATCTGCCCCATGATGGCCTTGACCATCGTCGACTTGCCCTCGCCGTTGCGTCCCACGAAAGCCACCTTGTCGCCGCGCCCGATGGTGATCGACACGCCGCCGAACACCCGGTGGTCGCCGTACGCCTTGCCCAGTTCGGAGGTGATGACCGGATAGGAACCCGAACGCGGAGCGGGCGGAAAGCGCAGGTTCAGTGCCGAGGTGTCCTCCTCGTCCACCTCGACGAGTTCCAGTTTTTCGAGCATCCGCACGCGCGACTGCACCTGGTTGGTCTTCGAATAGGTCCCCTTGAAACGCTCGATGAACTCGCGGGTCTCGGCGATCATCTTCTGCTGGTTGTCGTAGGCCGCCTGCTGCTGCTCGCGCCGTTCGCGCCGCAGGCAGAGGTAGCGCGAGTAGTTGACTTTGTAGTCGTAGATACGCCCGCGGGTGATCTCGATGGTGCGCGTGGTGATATGGTCCACGAAGGCCTTGGCGTTGTTCATCAGAAAATCCTCCAGCCACTCGATCGACTCGATGTCGAGGTGGTTCGTCGGCTCGTCCAGCAGCAGCAGGTCGGGTTTCTGCAACAGCAGCTTGGCCAGCTCGATGCGCATGCGCCAGCCGCCCGAAAATTCGGAGGTCTGGCGCGTGAAGTCGCTCCGCTCGAAGCCCAGTCCCAGCAGGATGCGCTCCACGTCTTCCTGGTAATTGGAGAGGTCCACGGCGTAGAATTTCTCGGAAATGGCCGTGACCTCCTCGATCAGCCGCATGTACGACTCGCTCTCGTAGTCGGTGCGGGTCGTGAGCTGCTCGTTGAGCGCTGCGATCCGCCGCTCGATTTCGAACAGGTGTTCGAATGCCCGCGACGCCTCCTCGACGAGCGTGCGCCCGTCCTCCACCTGAAGGTGCTGGGGCAGGTAGCCCACTTTGCCGCCCCCGCCCACGGTCACGCGGCCGCGCGTCGGGGTGCGCACCCCGGCGATGATCTTCAGCAGGGTCGATTTCCCGGCTCCGTTCTTGCCCATCAGGGCGATCCGGTCCTTGTCGCCGATCGTGAAGGAGATGTCTTTGAAAAGCGTCGTGCCGCTGAATTCTACGGTAAGGCCGTCTATTGAAATCATAAGTTATCGCAAATTGAGCCGCAAAGATAGTACAAGCCGGGCGCAGAGGCAAATTTATTTGACTATGCCGAGGCGCCGCTTATTTAAGGCGAAGCCAAAGGTACGAAAAAGGAGGGCCGCTTCCAAAATCGGACAGCGGGACTTTCCGGGCAATAAAAGGCACTGAAAAAACCGCTTCGCAGGGCGGAGCGGCGTGAATCGGACCCGGGGCAGGGGTCTTATTCGGTCCAGCGGCTGCGGATCAGTTCCAGGAACCATTCCGGACAGCGGCACGGACGGCGCGAATCGCTGTGGATGAATCCCAGCTGGGTCATGCCCGTATTGAGCAGGTCGCCCCGCTCGTTGTAGATTTCGTAGAAGAAATTGATGCGTGTCGAGGGCATTTCCCGGAGGAGGATGCGCACGGTCAGCAGTTCGTCGAAATAGGCCGGCTTGCGGTATTTCGACTGCACTTCGAGAATCGGCATCATGATGCCCCGCCGTTCGACCTCGGCGAACGACATGCCCAGCGCGCGCAGAAATTCGCTGCGGGCGGCTTCGTAGTAGCAGATGTAATTCGAATGGTGGCAGATGGCCATCTGGTCGGTGTGCTTGTACCACACCCTTATCTGACAATCGTGGCTTAACATGGTTATTATCGTTAATTCAACAGTTTGTTTTTCCGGTTCTCTCTCCCGGCAGCTGTTATCGCGGCCGCTGGCCGCGTTTACAAATCTGACCCTCCCCTAAATCCCCTCCTCGGAGGGGACTTTGTGCTGTTACTTGGCAACACAGCATTTTGGACCATTACCCCCCCCCGATTATTTTCCTTCGGATCAGCAGCGCCACCGTGGCCCCTAAAACCCGCCTCTAAAGCGGGCGGGCGCGGAACCGGGTGAGAGCAATCAGAGTTCCCATCGCACCTAAATCCCGCTTCTTAAGCGGGCGGCTGTCCTAAAACCGGTTTTTTAAGCCGGCGCCTGTTAGGCGGGCGGCCTCCGCGGTCTTTCCCTCCTCCAGCAACCGGCGGATCAACGTCGAACTGACGCGCTGTCCATCGACGGTGCACGGTTCCACCTTCACGACGCGGAGCCGTCCCGACGCCGCGAGCGTGTCGCAGTCGATCCGGTCGTGGCCGAAACGGTGGTTGTAGCCCGCGACGAGCGTTTCGGCGCCGACCCGTCCGATCAGGTAATCGTCCGCGAACTCCTCCCCGGACAAGGCGCTGAACGCCCTGTCGAAGGGAATGACGATCACGTTATCCACTCCCAGTTCTTCCAGCAGGGCCGTTTTCTCGTCGAGCGTCGTCAGCAGACGCAGTCCTTCGGCCCTTCCCAGCGTGATGCGCGGGTGCGGCTCGAAGGTCAGCACGACGCTCTCGCCGCCGTTGGCGCGGGCCTCGGCGATCAGCCGCCCGATCAGGGCGCGGTGGCCCAGGTGCACACCGTCATACGACCCGACGGTGACCGCCGGGCGGACGAAGTGCGGAAGTGCGTCGAAACCGTGAAAAACCCTCATCTCTCCCTCTCCCGGCACACGGTTACGAATTGCTCCCGTCGCTCTCCTTGACGAAGTAGGCGACCTTTTCGAGCAGCGTGGTGATGTCGTAATTCTCGACGATGATCCCCTGCGGGAAGTTCAGCGGCGTGGAGGTGAAGTTCAGCACGCCGCGTATGCCGGCGTTGATGATCGGCAGCACGAGATTCGGGGCCACCTTCGTCGGCGAGGAGACGATGACGATCGAGATGTCCTTGTCCTCGACCACCTCCTCGAAGGAGTCCATGTGGTAGCACGGGATGCCGTCGATGGTTTTGCCGACCTTTTCGGGGTCGACGTCGAATGCCGCGGTGATCTTCAGCTTGAGGCCCTTGCCGTTGAAATACTTGGTGATGGCCTGGCCCAGGTGGCCCATGCCCAGGACGGCAATGTTCATGGCCGAGGGGCTGTCGAGAATGCGGCTGATGTACTCGATCAGCACCTGCACGTCGTAGCCCTTCTTCGTGTCGCTCGAAAAGCCGATCAGCATCAGGTCGCGGCGCACCTGCACGGCCGTGATGCCGTGGATGCCGGCCAGCACGTGCGAAAAGATATGCGTGATGCCCTGCCGGTGGCTGGCGAGCAGCGTGCGGCGGTACTCGCTCAATCGCTCGATGGTTTTCTCGGGAATCGTATTCGTCAAAGTTGCCATGGCTCTGTCATTCGATGGTTATGGTGAAGTCGCTGTTGTAGTTGACCCGCGTCCAGTCGCGGTTGACATGGTTCTCGCGGCCTTCGTTCTGTCCGAACCGATAAGTCGTCTGCAACGGCGTATAGCGGCGGTCTTCGAGGTCGTACTCGATGTCGCCGTACATGGCCGGGGCGAAGATCATCGCCGTGTCGTAGCCCCGGTAGGAAAAGAGGGTCGGCAGCGCGCCGAACGAACGGATGTAAGCGTCGTCGAACGCCCGCACGGTCTCCGAGTCGCGCTTGGCGTGGTAGGTCGAGAAGAAGATCACGCGGTCCTTGAAGAACATCGCGCGGTCGACGGTGTTGTAGCGGTTCCAGCGGGTGTTGCCCAGCACTACGAAGCGGGGCGCCGTGCGGCCGCGGCTCGTGAGGCTCGTATCGGCCGAGGCCAGGGCCGCGAGGATGCGGTCGATGTCCACCTCGTTGTCGGAGAGGATGATGAAAACGTTGTCGTCCGTATTCTCCAGCAGCGGCGTGAGGTCGCTCGGACTGTCGGCCGAGCGGGCCGTGGGATGCTCGTATTTATAGGTATAGCGGCGGTACTCCGAATCGCCCAGCAGTGCGAGCATCTCGCGCTCGAACTCCTTGTCGGTGGACTCGGTGTAGATCAGGGTGACCTTTTTGTCTCCGTTCACCAGGTCGCCCGCCTTCTCGTACTTGCGCGAAGGGTCGGGCGCGAGCTGGAACAGCACGTCGCTGTTCATCCCCTCGATATTGGCCAGCGGCGACACCACGGGGATCTTTTTCTCCTCGGCGAAACGGATCACCGGATACAACCCCTCCTCGTAGACGGGACCGACGATCAGGTCGGCATTCCGGAAGGCATCGCTTTCGACGATCCCGCGGATGCGCGCCGTGTCGCGGGCCGTGTTGTAGAGGTTCACGTTCACCGAACGCCCGTATTTGAGCTTCACGCTGTCCAGTCCCAGCAGGAACCCCTGGTAAAATTCCAGGTAGTTGCCGTTGGCCTCGCCGTCGACGGCGATGGGCAGCAGCAGCGCCACGTCGAGCGGGTCGCCGGCACGGAGCGCCCGGAAGTCGATCTGCACGACCTGCTGCCCGGCCTCGGGCACGCTGTCCTGCCGCTGGAGGCTGTCGGCGCCCTCCGGGACCTGTCCGGCCTCGGGCGCGGGAATCTTGACCATGGCCCCGGCCTTGAGGTCCGCGGGTTTCAGCCCGCCGTTGAGCGCGCTGAACTCCGCCTCGGTGATCCCGAAGCGGCGCGAGAGCGAATAGAACGTCTCGCCCGGGTGGACGATGTGGTAGGCCGTACCCTCCTCGGCCACGCTGTTCAGCGACTGCCGGTACTCCTCCCACTGCTCCTTCGTGCCGGCCTCGTCCTCCGAGCCGATCTGCTTCTTGCGGATCAGGATGCGTTCGCCGAGGCGCATGTGCAGCGGGTCGAGGTTCGGATTGTCCTCCAGAAGGGTCTTCACCGGAATCTCGTACTGCCGCGAAATGGCGTAGAGCGTCTCGCCCTTCGACACGAAGTGGAAATCGAAGGTCTTGCGCAGCTTCTTGTCCGACTTCGGCTCGGGCACGTCGCTCACGAACGGAATTTTGATGTTCTCGGCGGTTTTCAGGCCGCGGGCTATCGAGGGGTTGTTTTCGAGAATCACCTTCTCGCCCACCCCGTAGGTTTTCGAAAGCCCGTAGAGCGTCTCGCCCGCCTGCACCGTGTGGATGTAGTATTTCGCACCGTTGATGTAGACGATCGTTGCGGACTTCTGCGCCGCAACGGCGCAGAAAGCCCAGACGATCATCAGAGCGGCGGCACAGAGTCGTTTCATCGTCATTTCATTTTATCGCGCATCCGGATTTCGGTGATGACCTTCTTGGTGTAGAGCGGGAAATCGCCGTTCATCATCCAGGCGTAGTAGCTCGGTTCGACGCGGAACACCTCGGCCACCGGACGGCCCTTGTACTTGCCGAACCCGAAGACCTCCTCGCCCTTCTCGTTGTAGAGGATACGCCCGGCGTAGTCGGCCGACTCGGCGCGGCACGAGTATTCGGCCAGCTTGTCGATGTCGTTCTCCAGGTCGTCGTAACGGTCCAGCTGGGCCATCAGCACCTCGTAGGTGGCTTTCGTGTCGGCCTCGGCCGAGTGGGCGTCCTCCAGGTTCTTGTCGCAGTAGAACTTGTAGGCCGCGACCAGCGTGCGCTGCTCTTTCTTGTGGAAGATGTTCTGCACGTCGATGAACTTGCGGCGTTTGAAATCCACGTCCACGCCGGCGCGCAGGAACTCCTCGACCAGCACCGGCAGGTCGAAACGGTTCGAGTTGAAGCCGCCGAAGTCGCAGCCGCGGATGAACTGCTCGAGCGACCGCGCGACCTGCGCGAACGTCGGGCACTCCTTCACGTCGTCGTCTGTGATGCCGTGGATGGCCGACGCCTCCTCGGGAATGTGCATCCCGGGGTTGAGCCGCCGGGTTTTGGTGATCTCCTCGCCGTCGGGCATGACCTTGACCATCGAGATCTCCACGATGCGGTCCCGGGCGGTGTCCACGCCGGTGGTTTCGAGGTCGAAGAAGATGATCGGGCGTTTGAGGTTTAACTTCATCTGACGGCCGTTATGCGTTGATCATCATCGGCATCAGCAGCATGAGCGTCGCGCTCGACTGCTTGTCGTCGTAAACGGGTTTGAAGACGCCGGCGCGGGTCGAGTCGGCCAGTTCCACCACCACCGTCGGGGTGTCCATGTTCGAGAGGATCTCGACGAGGAACGTCGACTTGAAACCGATCGAAATGGGCTGCCCGTCGTAGCTGCACGAGATCGTCTCGTTGGCCGACACCGAGAAGTCGATGTCCTGTGCCGTGAGGGTGATCCGGTTGTCGGCGATGTCCATGCGGATCAGGTTCGTCGTGGGGTTCGAGCAGACGGCCACGCGCTTGATGCCGTTGACCAGCTCGATGCGGTCCACCAATACCTTGTTGGGGTTGTTGGCCGGGATCACGGCGTTGTAGTTCGGGTAGTTGCCCTCGATCAGGCGGCAGACGAGCGTGTGGCTCTTGAGCTTGAACAGCGCGTTCTTCGAATCGAACGCCATTTCGATCGCGTCGTCCTCCTTCAGCAGCACCGACTTGAGCAGGTTGGCGGGTTTCTTCGGGAGGATAAACGACGCCGTCACCTCGTTTTCGGTCTCGGCCTCGTACTTCACGAGTTTGTGCGCATCGGTTCCCACGAACGTCAGCGCGTTGGGTGCCAGGTTGATATAGATGCCGTTCATCACGGGGCGCAGTTCGTCGTCCGCCGTGGCGAAAATCGTCTTGTTGATGCCGTTCACGAGCGTGTCGACGTCGAGGCGGAGTTCCTTCTTCTCGGCGTTCAGCTGCGGCACGGCGGGATAGCTGACGGCGCTGGCCCCGGGAATCGAGAGCGATCCGCTCTTCCAGCTGATCTTGATCTCCCAGTTCTTGTCGTTGACCTCGATGGTCAGCGGCAGTTCGGGGAACTCCTTCAGCGAGTCGAGCATCAGTTTGGCCGGTGCGGCGATCGTACCTTCGCTCTCGACGCTGTCCACCCCGATCTGCCCGACGAGCGTCGTCTCAAGGTCCGACGTGGTGACTTGCAGCGTGTTGCCGTTGAGTTCCATGAGGAAGTAGTCCAGGATGGGCAGCGTGTTCTTATTGCTGATAACCTTGCCGGTGGTAGCCAGAAGCGAAAGCAGGGCCGAGCTTGATACGGAAAATTTCATACGTTGTTTCTGTTTTTGTCTGTTTATGGTTTCTTACTCTAAAATTGCCAGTTTGTCGAGGGCCGTTTCGATCATCTTCCGCACGAACGGCTTGTAGTCGGTGTCGACGTCCTGCGCGATGCGCTGGGCGATGATCGTGCAGATCGTGGCGGCGCGGTGGCCCATCAGGGCCGCCAGTCCGGCCAGCGCCGAACCCTCCATCTCGAAGTTGGTGATGCGGCGTCCCTCGTAGCCGAACGATTCGATCTTCTCGTTCAGGTGCGTATCGTGCGGTTCGAGGCGCACCCAGCGGCCCTGCGGGGCGTAGAAGCCCGGGGCGGCGACGGTGATGCCCTCGCGGGTGACGTCGCTGAAATGCTCGAACAGGGTCTTGTCGGCGTCGACGAAATAGGGGCGCGGCATCTTCTCGTACCAGCCCGTGTGCTTCACGAACGCCTCTTCGAGCGCCAGGTCGCAGACCGCGTCGCGGCCCTTGTAATAGCTCAACAGGCCGTCGAATCCGCACGAAGTGCGCGAGAAGACGAATTCACCGACCTTGATGTCGGGCTGAATGGCGCCCGACGTGCCCAGCCGAACCAGCGTGAGCCGCTTCTTCACGGCCTTCTCCTGCCGCGTGGCGAAATCGACGTTGGCCAGCGCATCCAGCTCCGTGACGCAGATGTCGATGTTGCCGATACCGATGCCCGTCGAGAGGACCGTCATGCGTTTTCCTTTATAGCTGCCCGTCACGGTCCTGAACTCGCGGTTCGCGACTTCGCACTCCTTCGTGTCGAAAAATCCGGCTACGAGGGCCACGCGGCCGGGATCACCGACGAGGATCACCGTGTCGGCCAGCTGCCCGGGATGCAGGTGCAGGTGAAAAATCGAACCGTCGTCGTTGATAATCAATTCGGAAGCGGGGATGGTTCTCATAATTGTCGTTTTTTAATTTCCATAATTGGCATAAAAGTAATATATTTACCTCGAATATCAAAACATCGAAGCGAATTTTTCATAAACATAAGTATACGTAAAACCGAATAAAACATGACACTCATCAAATCCATTTCGGGCATCCGCGGCACGATCGGCGGACCCGCGGGCGAGAACCTGACGCCTCCCGACGTCGTAAAATTCACCACGGCCTACGTGCGCCTGATCGCCCGCCGTGCACCGGGCAAAAAACTTACCATAGTCGTAGGACGCGACGCCCGTATTTCGGGTGAAATGGTCTCGAACCTTGTGGAAGGGACCCTGCTGGCCTGCGGTGCCGATGTCGTCAACGTCGGGCTGTGCACCACTCCGGGAACCGAGATGGCCGTTATCACCAAGAAAGCCGACGGCGGCATCATCATCACCGCCTCGCACAACCCCCGCCAGTGGAACGCCCTGAAACTGCTCAACTCCGACGGCGAATTTCTGAACGACGCCGAGGGCAAGCAGGTGCTGGCCATGTCCGAGGAGGAGGATTTCGACTACCCCGCCATCGACGCCATCGGCCATGTGCTGTCGCGCGAGGATTTCAACGAGGTACACATCCGTCAGGTACTGGATTTGCCGCTGGTGGACGTTGCCGCCGTGCGCAAGCGCCGTTTCAAGGTCGTCGTCGACGCCGTGAACTCGGTGGGCGGCATCGTGATGCCGAAGCTGCTGCGCGAGCTGGGCTGCGAGGTCGTGGAGCTGAACTGCGAGCCCACGGGCGAATTCGCCCACAACCCCGAGCCGCTGCCGCAGAACCTGACGGAGATTTCGGAGGTCATCGTGCGCGAGAAAGCCGACCTGGGCATCGTCGTCGACCCCGATGTCGACCGTCTGGCGTTCGTCTCGGAGGACGGCTCGATATTCGTCGAGGAGTACACGCTGGTGGCCGTTGCGGACTACATCCTTTCCGAAAAGCCCGGCAACACGGTTTCGAACCTCTCCTCGTCGCGCGCCCTGCGCGACGTCACGGAGCGCCACGGCGGCAGGTATTACGCTTCGGCGGTCGGCGAAGTCAACGTCGTGACGAAGATGAAGGAGGTCGGCGCCGTGATCGGCGGCGAAGGCAACGGCGGAGTGATCTATCCCGAACTGCACTACGGCCGCGACGCGCTGGTGGGCACGGCACTCTTTTTGACGTGGCTGGCGAAGAAAGGCATGACCATGACGCAGCTGCGCGCCACCTACCCTTCGTACTACGCCTCGAAGAACAAAATCGAGCTGACGTCCGCCATCGACGTAGATAAAGTGCTGCGTGAGGTGAAGGAGCGTTACGCCGATGAGAATGTGAACGATATAGACGGCGTGAAGATCGACTTTGCGGAAAACTGGGTGCACCTGCGCAAGTCGAACACCGAGCCGATCATCCGCGTCTACACCGAGGCCAAGTCGATGGACGAGGCCGACGCGCTGGCGCAGCGGTTCATCGCCGAAATCAAGGAAATCTGCAACATTTAAGACCATGAAAAACAAAATTCTGATCCTTGCGGCGGTCCTCGCGCTGGTCTCCTGCGGCGGAAACGCGCAGAGGAAAACCGCGGCCGCGGATACGCAGAAGGCCGCAGCTGCCGCGCCCGACATGCACACGGCCGAAACGTCGCTCGATTACCAGGGTACATACAGGGGCACGCTGCCCGCAGCCGACTGCCCGGGTATCGAGGTGACGCTCCGGCTCAAGCCCGGCGGCGCGTACGAACAGCACCTGAAATACATCGGCCGCGACTCGGAATTCGACGAGAAGGGCGGCTATACGGTACGGGAAAACCTGCTGACGCTGACGCCCGCCGACGGGGAGCAGCCCGAATACTACAAGGTCGAGGAGAACCGCCTGCGCCGCCTCGATGCCGAAAAACAACCGATCACCGGCGCGCTGGCGGACAATTACGTACTGCAAAAAACCACCGAATAAATGGATAAAGCAAAGGTTTATATAAAGGAGAATAAAGAGCGGTTTATCAATGAGTTGTTCGACCTGCTGCGCATCCCTTCGATCAGCGCGCAGTCCGAGCACAAACCCGACATGCAGCGCTGCGCCGAGTTTCTCGCGGCGGCACTCGTGAAGGCCGGGGCGGACCGTGCCGACGTGCTGCCCACGGAGGGCAATCCGGTGGTTTTCGCCGAGAAGACCGTCGACCCCAAGGCCAAAACGGTGCTGGTCTACGGCCACTACGACGTGATGCCCGTGGACCCGCGCGACGAGTGGCGCACGGAACCTTTCGAGCCGGTTATCAAGGACGGGCGTATCTGGGGCCGCGGCGCCGACGACGACAAGGGCCAGCTGTGGATGCACGCCAAGGCGTTCGAGGCGATGTGCGCCACCGATTCGCTGCCCTGCAACGTGAAATTCATGCTCGAAGGCGAGGAGGAGATCGGTTCGCCGAGCCTCTACGGCTTCTGCGAACGGAACAAGGAGCTGCTCAAGGCCGATATTATATTGGTATCGGATACGTCGATGATCTCGATGCAGACGCCGTCGATCACCTGCGGGCTGCGCGGACTGGCCTACATGGAGGTCGAGGTGACGGGACCGGACAAGGACCTGCACTCGGGGCTGTTCGGCGGCGCGGTGGCCAACCCGGCCAACGTGCTGGCGCGGCTGGTGGCGGGACTCGTCGACGGGAACGGCCGCGTGACGATCCCCGGCTTCTACGACGACGTGCGGGAGCTGACGCCCGCCGAGCGCGAGGCGTTCAACAAGGCGCCGTTCAGCCTCGAAGATTACAAGAGGTCGCTCGATATCGGCGACGTGGAGGGCGAAGCGGGCTACACGACGCTGGAACGCACCGGCGTGCGCCCGTCGCTCGACGTCAACGGCATCTGGGGCGGCTACACGGGCGAGGGGACCAAGACGGTCATTCCGTCGAAGGCTTCGGCCAAGATCTCGATGCGCCTCGTGCCGAATCAGGACTACCGCAAGATTTCGGAGCTGTTCGAAAAGCATTTCCGCGCCATCGCGCCCAAGAGCGTGAAGGTCGTGGTGAAATCGCTCCACGGCGGCATGCCTTACGTCGCACCGACCGACATGCCGGCCTACAAGGCCGCCGAAAAGGCCGTCGAGGCGACTTTCGGCAAGAAGCCGCTGCCGTTCTATTCGGGCGGTTCGATTCCGATCATCAGCGGTTTCGAGTCGATCCTGGGCATCAAGTCGCTGCTGATCGGCTTCGGGCTGGCGGAGGACGCCATCCACTCGCCAAACGAGAGTTACGGACTGGAGCAGTTCGACAAGGGCGTGGAGACCATTCCGCTGTTCTACAAGTATTTCGCTGAATCCGAATAGCATGTACGACGAGTTTCTGGAATTCGCCGTGCAGCTGGCAAAGGCCGCAGGCGGGATACAACTCGCCTACTTCCGGGGCGACAACCTGTCGATCCGGACCAAATCCAACGTCTGCGACGTGGTGACGCGCGCCGACAGGGAGAGCGAGGAGTATATCGCAAGGGGCATCACGGAGTGCTACCCCGACCACGCCATTCTGGGCGAGGAGGGCGGCTGCCGGGGCAACGCCGCGAGCGACTGGCGCTGGGTCGTCGATCCGCTCGACGGCACGACCAATTACAGCCAGGGACTTCCGCTGTTCACGGTTTCGATAGCCCTCCGGCACAGGGGAGAAACCGTCGTGGGGGTCGTCTACGCGCCCTATCTGAACGAGCTGTTCACGGCAACGAAGGGCGGCGGGGCATTTCTGCAATACGCTTCGCGGGAGCCGGAACGTCTCCGTGTCGGACAGAAACAGACGCTCGCCACCTCGGTCATCGCCACGGGATTCCCCTACGACAAGGACGTCGATCCGGACAACAACAGCGACAACGTCGCCCGGATCATCCCCTACGTGCGGGATGTCAGGCGGCTGGGTTCCGCGGCCTACGACATCAGCTGCGTTGCCGCCGGACTGCTGGACGGCTACTGGGAACTGGCGCTGCACGAATGGGACGTCTGCGCCGCCGAACTGATCCTCGCCGAGGCCGGAGGCGTCGTCTGCGACCTGCGCCGCGACCGCGGCATTTCGATCGTCGCAGGCAACGGCGCGATTGTGAAGGAAATTCTGAAATACGTGCGATAAATCAATTCTGAATCAAACGGTTGCAGGCATTGCAGCCTATTCCGGAAAAGGGCGGGAGTAAATTCCCGCCCTTACACATGTGTGTTTATTAAAATTTTTTCTTATTTTTGACCCGGACAAAAAACAGAAAAAAACATGTGCGGAATAGTTGGATATGTCGGGCGGCGCGACGCGTGCCCGATTCTGATAAAGGGGCTTCACCGCCTCGAATACAGGGGATACGACAGCGCGGGCGTCGCGCTGGTCAATCCGGACGGGCGTCTCAACGTCTTCAAATGCAAGGGCAAGGTCTCCGACCTGGAGCATTTCCTCGACGGAAAGGATCTCGGCGGCAGCATCGGCATCGCCCACACCCGCTGGGCCACGCACGGGGTTCCGAACGACGCCAACGCCCATCCCCACTACTCCGAATCGGAGAACATAGCCCTGATCCACAACGGCATCATCGAGAACTACCGCGTGCTGAAGGACGCACTCGAACAGAACGGGTACACCTTCCGCAGCAGCACCGATTCCGAGGTGCTGGTGAATCTGATCGAATACGTCCGCGCGACCAGCGGCTGCTCGCTGCCCGAAGCCGTGCGGCAGGCCCTCCGGCAGGTGATCGGCGCCTATGCCATCGCCGTCGTCGAGAAGGGCAACCACGACCGGATCGTCGCCGCGCGGCAGAGCAGCCCGATGGTCGTGGGCGTGGGCGACGGGGAGTTCTTCCTCTCGTCCGACGCCGCGTCGATCATCGAATACACCGAGGATTTCGTCTACGTGGGCGACGGCGAAATCGCCGTGATCGACCGCAACGCCCCGCTGAAAATCGTCACGCTGGACAATCACGACGCCAAGATCGACATCAAGAAATTGCAGCTTTCGATCTCGCAGCTGGAAAAGGGAGGCTATCCCCATTTCATGCTCAAGGAGATATACGAGCAGCCCCGGACCATCGTCGACTGCATCCGCGGACGCATCAACCCCGACACGTGCGAGGTGAAACTTTCGGGCGTGATCGACCACCGCGACAAGTTCGTGAACGCCCGCCGCATCGTCTTCGTGGCGTGCGGCACGTCGTGGCACGCCTCGCTGATCGGCGAGCACCTCGTGGAGTCGATCTGCCGCATTCCCGTCGAGGTGGAGTACGCCTCGGAATTCCGCTACCGCAACCCCATCATCCGCGAGGACGACATCGTCGTGGCCGTGTCGCAGTCGGGCGAGACGGCCGACACGCTGGCCGCCGTCGAACTGGCCCGCAAGGCCGGGGCGTTCGTCTTCGGCATCTGCAACGTCGTCGGCTCGTCGATCGCCCGGGCCACGGATTCGGGAGCCTATATTCACGTGGGCCCCGAGATCGGCGTCGCCTCGACGAAGGCTTTCACCGGACAGGTGACCGTGATGGCCATGCTGGCGCTGGCCGTGGGCCGTGAGAAGGGAACCGTCACGGAAGCGCATTACAACGAGGTTTCGGCCGCGCTGCTGCACCTGCCCGAGACGATGGAAGAGGTGCTGAAAGTCGCCCCGCAGATCGCCGATCTGGCGAAGATATTCACCTACGCGCACAACTTCATCTACCTCGGCCGCGGGTACAACTACCCCACGGCGCTCGAAGGCGCGCTGAAACTCAAGGAGATTTCGTACATCCACGCCGAGGGCTACCCCGCGGCCGAGATGAAGCACGGGCCCATTGCGCTGATCGACGCCGAGATGCCCACCGTGGCCATCGCCACGCCGGACCACACTTACGAAAAAACGGCGTCGAACATCGAGGAGATCAAGGCCCGGGGCGGCAAGATCATCGCTGTCATCGCCCGCGGCGACGAGCAGGTGCGCCGCTCGGCCGACTTCGTGATCGAGGTTCCGGTGATCGCCGAGTGCCTGATGCCCATCGTGGTATCGGTCCCGCTGCAACTGCTGGCCTACTACATCGCCGTCTACAAGGGCCGCGACGTCGACCAGCCCCGCAACCTCGCCAAGTCGGTGACGGTGGAGTGACATCCCGCGCCGCACGGCAAACGAAAATCCGCAGCTTCCCGAGGGAGGCTGCGGATTTTTCATCTGCGGCGGACGCCTAATGCCCGTAGTTGGCGTCGATGTAGTCGGAGATCCCGAAATCCTTCGGAACAGCGGGTGCATCGAGCGGCGTAATGCGGGCGTCGATCACGAGCCGCTGGCCTTTGAAGACCAGCTTTTCGAGGAACGAGTCGATCTCGCCGCGGTTCTCGGTCATCGGCCGCCACGCCATCGAATGATTGGTCTCGGCGACGGAGTAGAACGCATGCGGAACCCTGCGGCGCGCGAGGTCGCCGGCAATGCTTTCCGAACCGAACAGCCAGACCCCGTCGACACCGATCGTGCCGTAGGGCACGTTGCGGTCGGCGTCGCCGTGGAAAAGCAGCATCGGCGCGGGATCGCGCTTCCAGCGCAGGCTGTCCTGCGTGTCGCAAACGGCTCCCGCAAAGGCGATTACCCCGGCGTAGCTGAAGTCCTGCGTGAACTTCCCGGCGGCCAGCGGATGCCCGTTGCAGAGCCAGTATTCGCCCATCAGCACCGTGATGGCCCCGGCGCTCGACCCGCACGTCACGATCCGCGAAGGATCGACGTCCGGCATCTCCCGGCAGATATAGGCCGTGGCGTCGTAGAGGTCCTCCGTCGCCATCGAAAGCGTCGTGTCCAGCGCCTGCGTGAAATGCTCCTCGTCGAGCAGGCCGGCCTGTCTGGCCCGCTTCATCCCCAGCCGGTAGTCGATCGACACGACGACGAACCCCTTGCGGGCGTAGTAGTCGAAGAAGGGCCGGAAACGCCGGTTGTCCCGCGTGCCGGTCATGAAGCCGCCGCCGAAAAGGAACATCAGGCAGGGTTTCGTCCGGCTGTCGGGCGTGAGGGCCGTGTAACGGTCCAGCCGCAGCGTGTCAGTATCCCGCACGGCATAGACGAAGGTCTCTTTTTCGATCTTCCACGGCGTCGCGCCGTCGTTCTGCGCTCCGGCCGGCGTCCACAGGAACAGTGCAGCGATCAGAAACAGACGTCTCATGCTACTGCATCTCTTCGTAGGCGTACTGGATCGCCCGGTTCAGGATGGCGATGAACGGCTGCGTCAGGCGGAACCGTTCGACGGTGCGGTCCAGCAGGCCGGGCGCGAGCAGGAACTCCTCGGTGATCGGCTGTTCGAGGTAGAAATCCTTTAGCTTCAGCATCTCGGCATAGGGGCTGTCGGCCGGGAATCCCGTCGGGACCCGCTTGAGCTTGTTGCTGCTGCACAGGCGGAAGCCCCTGGCCTTGCGGATCGCCGCCTCGATCTGCGCGCCGTTGTCGAGCACCTCCTCGCGGATCGAACGCAGCACCGTCGGCTCGATGCAGACGGCCCCCGCCGAAAGCAGGTTGCACCACACCAGCGAATCGGCGCAGGGCTCGATGTGGAAATAGTATCCCGCGAAGCCCGATTTCTTGCCCTTCGGCGCAATGTAGGCCCCGATATAGGTCTTGTAGGGCGATTTGTCGGGCGAGAAACGCGTGTCACGGGCGATGCGGTAGGTGCAGTCCTGCGGACGCAGCCCGCGCACCGTGGGATCGAACGACGCGATGCCCTCAATCAGCTGCCCGGTGAAATCCGCGAACCGACCCTTCACCCGGGTCCATTCGGCGCGATTGGCGTCGAACCACTCCCGGGTGTTGTTGTCATGCAGGCGGCGGAAGAAATCGATGACCTCCTTCATATTACCACGCGAAAAGCGGATAATCGGCCATCAGGGCGTTCACGTCCTTGCGCACGGCGGCGATGTTCGCCTCGTTCTCCGGGTCGTGCAGCACACGGTCGATCAGCCCGACGATGTAGTCCATCTTGTCCTCCTTCAGGCCGCGCGTGGTGATGGCCGGGGTTCCGAAACGCAGGCCCGAGGTCTGGAACGGCGAGCGGCTGTCGAACGGAACCATGTTCTTGTTGGTGGTGATGTCGGCGGCCACGAGGCATTTTTCGGCCAGCTTGCCCGTCAGTTCGGGGAACTTCGTGCGCAGGTCGACGAGCATCAGGTGGTTGTCCGTGCCGCCCGAGACGATCTTGTAGCCGCGCTTCACGAACGCTGCGGCCATCGCCGCGGCGTTCTTCTGCACCTGCGTCTGGTACTCCTTGTAGGCGGGTTCGAGCGCCTCGCCGAAAGCTACGGCCTTGGCGGCGATGACGTGCTCCAGCGGGCCGCCCTGGATGCCCGGGAAGACGGCCGAATTGAGGATCTGCGACATCATCTTCACGGCGCCCTTCGGCGTGGTCTGCCCCCAGGGGTTCTCGAAGTCCTTGCCCATCAGGATAATGCCGCCGCGCGGACCGCGCAGGGTCTTGTGGGTCGTCGAGGTGACGATATGCGCGTATTTCACGGGATTCTCCAGCAGCCCCGCGGCGATCAGGCCGGCCGTGTGGGCCATGTCCACCATCAGCAGCGCGCCCACCTTGTCGGCGATCGCGCGCATGCGCTTGTAGTCCCACTCGCGCGAGTAGGCCGACGCGCCGCCGACGATCAGTTTCGGCTTGCACTCCAGGGCTTTGCGCTCCATGGCGTCGTAGTCGATCACGCCCGTGGCCTCGTCGAGCTGATAGCCCACGGCCTTGAAATATTTACCCGACATGTTGACCGGCGAACCGTGCGAGAGGTGTCCTCCGTGCGCCAGGTCGAGTCCCATGAACGTGTCGCCCGGCTGCATGCAGGCGAAGAAAACGGCCATGTTGGCCTGTGCGCCCGAGTGGGGCTGAACGTTGGCGTATTCCGCGCCGTAGAGGCGGCAGATGCGCTCGATGGCCAGCGTCTCGACCTTGTCCACGACCTCGCAGCCGCCGTAGTAACGCGCTCCGGGATAGCCCTCGGCGTATTTGTTGGTCAAAACCGAACCCATGGCTTCCATCACCTGGTCGCTGACGAAGTTCTCCGAAGCGATCAGCTCGATGCCATGCATCTGGCGGCTGCGCTCGGCGGCAATCAAATCGAAAATCTGGGAGTCTCTTTTCATATCGTTATAAAGGATTTTGGAATGCTGTTTACGGTCGGTAAAGATAAGCAAAAATGCCGAAATTCGTTCTGCGGGCAGACGATTAAGATATTTTTCCTATATTTGCGAATAAAAATTGGCAGACATTGCCTTAAAAATATAAGAGAATTATGAAATTACTGGACGGAAAAGTGGCCGTTGTGACCGGCGCCGCACGCGGCATCGGCAAGGCCATCGCACTCGAATTCGCCAAAGAGGGCGCCAACGTGGCGTTCACCGACCTTGCGATCGACGAGAACGGCAAGGCCACCGAAGCCGAGATCGCCGCGCTGGGCGTGAAGGCCAAGGGCTATGCCTCGAACGCAGCCAACTTCGAAGAGACGCACGCGGTCATCGACCGGATCATGAAGGATTTCGGCCGTATCGACATCCTCGTGAACAACGCTGGAATCACCAAGGACGGCCTGATGATGCGCATGTCCGAGGCCCAGTGGGACGCCGTGCTGACGGTGAACCTCAAGTCGGCGTTCAACTTCATCCACGCCGTCGTGCCGGTCATGGCGCGCCAGAAAAGCGGCTCGATCATCAACATGTCGTCGGTGGTGGGCGTCAGCGGCAACGCCGGCCAGTGCAACTACTCGGCGTCGAAGGCCGGCATGATCGGCCTTGCCAAATCCATCGCCAAGGAGATGGGTCCGCGCGGCATCCGCGCCAATGCCATCGCCCCGGGCTTCATCATGACCGAAATGACCGACAAACTGCCCGACGAGGTGAAGGAGGGCTGGTACAAGCAGATTCCGCTGCGCCGCGGCGGAACGCCGGAGGATGTCGCCAAGGTGGCGCTGTTCCTCGCGTCGGACCTTTCGTCGTATGTCAGCGGGCAGGTCATCCACTGCTGCGGAGCGATGAACTGTTAGGAAACAATACGGACAGATAAAAAATGATGCCGCAAGGCATCCGGCATAAACAAGAGCGCTTGTCGAATTCATTCGGACAGGCGCTTTTGTTTATGCCTGCACCCGGAGGGATTCTTTTTTTAGCTGTTATTGCGCCGCCGCAGTCACCGAGCGAAGCGAAGGTAAATCCCGCTATCGGAAACTTGTATCAATCAGAAGAACCCTACCATGCGCAACTTGCATCTTTTTTGTTACCTTTAAAACGCGTTTCGACAGACCCGACTTTGGTTCTGCGCCCAACTTTCACTATATTTGCAACAATGAAACGACTCATAACCTTACTCGCGGCGCTGGCCGCGCTCCAGACATACGCCCAGGAAGCGACGCTTCCCAGTCCCGACGCCAAGTCGCTGGGCATGGGCGGCGTGATGATGACCACCCTTTCCGGCTCGCACGCCATCTACAACAACTCCGCGACGGCCATCTTCTCGCACACGCCGTCGCAGGTCTCCTCCTCCTATTACGGACAGCGGAGCTTCGACTATTATGCCGTGTCGGGATTCTGCCGGTTCGACAACATCAACCTCGTGCAGGCCGGCTGGAGGCAGTTCCTCCGCGGGCACGGCAACAACGACATGGCCGTCGACCTGGGTTATGCGCGCCGCATCGGCGACCAGTGGGCCGTCGGCATCGTCGGCCGCTACATGCACCTCAAACGCCCCGACGTCTCGGCCGACGCGCTGGCCGTGGATCTGAGCGCCGCATGGCAGCGGCCGCTGGAGAACGTCGGCAGCTATTCGACACTGCGTGCAGGCGCCAAGCTGGGCAACCTGGGCGGGTATTTACGCGATACGGAATACACCCTGCCGATGGATTTCACCGTGGGTGCGGCCCTCGACACGTTCCTCACCGATGCACACGAAATCACTGTCGGAACCGACCTGGGCTACTATTTTTCGCCCTCCGCGGTCCGCGGTTTCCAGATGTCGCTGGGCGCCGAATACAACCTGATGCAGCTCGTGCAGCTGCGCACCGGCTACCACTACGGCGAACGGCGCGACTACTACCCGAGCTATTGGACCGTCGGCGCGGGACTGCGCATCCTCCACCTGCGGCTCGATTTCGCCTACCTCTTCGCCAAGAAGCACTCGCTGCTGCGCAACACCTACAGCATCAGTTTCGGGCTGGATTTCTGATGTAACACCGGCGAGTTCAACAGGCACGGATTTCATCCCGGGCTGAACCTGCCGATTCCGCACCGGGTCGCGTTCCGCGGCATCATCCGTTCCGGCGATCCCTCCGGGTCTCCCTCGTCAAAGGGCTACTCTTTCATTTGCCGTTTTCGGAGAGATATTCCAGAATCCCCTCGCAGCCGTCTTCCAGCATGTCGAGCACCAGTTCGAAGCCCTCGTGTCCCTCGTAGTAGGGATCGGGCACGTAGGTGCGGTCGGGATGGCGGCGGCAGAACTCCGTCATGCGGAAAATCTTCCGCGCGGCCTCGCGCGACGGGGCCAGCCGGTCGAGCGACTCGTAGTTCATGTCGTCCATCGCCACGATCATGTCGAAGCGGTCGAAATCCTCCTCCCGGACCTGACGCGAACGGTGCGTCAGCGCATAGCCGCGGCGCGAGGCCGCGCTGCGCATGCGCGGATCAGGCAATTCGCCGCGGTGTCCCCCGTAGGTTCCCGCGGAGTCGATCTCGAACGCTCCGGACAGACCCCGCTTTTCAACGAGGCGGCGCATGATGCCCTCGGCGGCCGGAGAACGGCAGATATTGCCGAGGCAGACAAATAATATACTCGTTTTCATATAGTTAAAAGATTCAGAGCCTTTCCGGAACAATGCCCCGGAAAAGGGCCGGCTCATGGCGTATCGTCATTGTCCGTTCCGGCAAATGCAACCCGTCAGATGGTCGTTGACAAATCCCGAGGCCTGCAAATGGGCGTAACAAATCGTGGATCCGAAGAATTTGAAACCCCGTTTTTTCATGTCCCGGCTCATGGCGTCGGATTCGGGCGACGACACCGGAATCTCGCTCAGGGACCGGAAGTGGTTGGTGATGGGCTTTCCGTCGGGAAAGAACGACAGCGTGTAGTTCCGAAAACTGCCGAACTCCTCCTGCACGGCGAGGAACAGCCGCGCGTTCGTGATGGCCGCTTTGATTTTCAGCCGGTTTCTCACGATGCCGTCGAAGTGCATCAGCCGTTCGACATCGTCATCGGTCATCCGTGCCACCTTTCCGGCGTCGAAACCGCAAAAGGCCTTGCGGTAGCCCTCCCGCTTCCGGAGAATCGTTATCCAGCTCAACCCGGCCTGGGCGCTCTCCAGCACGAGGAATTCGAACAGCCTTCCGTCGTCGGCCACCGGTTTCCCCCACTCCTCGTCGTGGTATTTCACATACAGCCCGTCGGTTCCGCACCAACCGCAGCGTCCGTCTATCATATCCTGCATCATCGCCCTGTTTTATAATACGCCGCCAAAGGTAGTAAAAAGTCGGATGGATGCAAAATTGAACCGCGCCCGGTCGGCAAAACCTTCCGACCTGTGAAAAATGTCGTTACGGCACCGGGGACAGCGGAATTTCCGGAACGCGAATTGCAGGGAACCGGGGCATGGGAAAACGAATTTCAGACTGGATCGAACAATACAGGTGCATGGACTGGGCGGTACTCTACCTGCGGCTGTTCACGGGGGCCATGATGCTGTTCCACAACATCGGCAAGATACAGAACTATAACGAGATAATCAGTTCATATCCATCGTTGCTTTACATCAATCCGCCGGCTGTGTTCGTCATCGTCACGATCGCCGAGGTGCTGCTGGCCGTGCTGATCATCATGGGCCTCTGGGTGCGGATGTCGGCCCTCGTCATGTCGCTGGGCATCCTCCTGATGTTCGCCTGGGGCGGATTCGGAGCCGGGGAACCGGAATTCGTGTGGCTCGGAATCTACGTATTCCTGATCGTTTCGGGCGGCGGACTGTACGCCTTCGACGTGGCTCTGGCCCCCTCCGACCGAAAAAAATGACCAATCGAACAATAATATGCACCCCCGCAGCCTCCATCTTCGGAGAAATATTGTACCTTTGTCGCGATTTGTTTTCATTAGAAACCAACAAAATCAGAACGTAATGAAGATGAAAGTGATCGTGATGCTGGCCGCCTTCGTGCTGACCGCATCGACCGTTCAGGCGCAGGAACTGCCCCGCAAAGTGCAGAACGTCGAGGTGCTCGACCTGGACGGCAAGCCGGCCAAACTCCCCCATTTCGGCGAAAAGAACCTGATGATATTCTACGTGGACCCCGACCGCCACAAGCAGAACGAGGATTTCACCATCGAACTGGAACAGAACCACCGCGCCGAAAGCGACAATATTTACGGCTTCGGCGTGATGAACCTCAAGGACGCCCCGATGGTCCCCAACGGCATGGCCCGCAACATGGCCAAGAAGCGCACGGCCAAGAACGGCGCAACGGTGCTCGCCGACCAGGACCGTATTTTAAGCACGGCATGGGGGCTGGGCGACTGCAACAACCAGTTCGTGCTGATGATCGTATCGAAGGAAGGGGAACTGGTGTTCCTGCGCAAGGGAGTTCTCTCCGACGCCGACAAGGAGGCCTTCTACGAAACCATCGAGAAGTACAAATAGGCCCGGATGCTGCGCCGCCTCGCCGTTCTGCTGCTCATAAGCGCGGGCATACGCCTCACGGCGCATGCCCAGGAGACCGCTATCCGCTCCTCCGACGGCGACACGCTCCGCTACTCCTACACCCCGCTGCCGCCGCAGGCTCCCGAAAAGAAACCCTTCCTGCGGCGCGTCGTTGATTACTTCGGGGAGTCGACCACCGACAAGACCTTCGAGAAGAAGATCGACTTCACCTTCGCCGGAGGTCCCAGCTACTCGAAGAATACGAGTTTCGGCATCGGCCTGCTGGCGGCGGGACTCTACCGCCTCGACCGCACGGACTCGATCACGGCGCCGTCCGACGTCTCGATCTTCGGCAACGTCTCGGTATCGGGGTTCTATGCGCTGGGCGTGACGGGAAACAACATTTTCTCGCACAACAAACGCCGCATAAACTATACGGTGATGTTCGCCTCGGCGCCCCGCAGTTTCTGGGGCATCGGCTACGACGCCGGGCGTCACAACCCCGAGAGCACCTACTCCGAAAAGCGTTATCTGGTCGAAGGGCGTTACCTGCACGAGTTCCTGCCCCACGCCTACATCGGGGGACTGGTGAGTTTCGAGCATACCCGGGGGCTGAAATTCTCCGAGCCGGAATACCTGCGCGGGGAAAAGCTGAAATACACCGCCACGGGCGTCGGCGCAATTCTGGAATACGACTCGCGCGACTTCATCCCCAATCCGTTCCGGGGCATCTACGTGAGTTTCCAGGAGACGCTGTTCCCCAAAGGGCTGGGCAACTGCGGCAAGACGCTGTGGCGCTCGACCTTCACGGCCGACGCCTACCGGCAGGTCTGGAAGGGCGGTATCCTGGCCGCCGATCTGTATGCGGTATTCAATTCCGACGGCACTCCGTGGCCGATGCTCGCCCGCATGGGCGGGGGCCAGCGGATGCGCGGCTACTACCAGGGCCGCTATACGGACAACGATATGATCACCGTGCAGGTCGAACTGCGCCAGCGCATCTGGCGGCGGATCGGATGCGCGGTATGGGGCGGCGCGGGCAACGTTTTTCCCTCGCTGTCGCGATTCGACTGGTCGCAGACGCTGCCCAACTACGGCGCAGGCTTCCGGTGGGAACTGAAAAAACGGGTGAACGTGCGCCTCGACTACGGATTCGGCAAGAAAACGAGCGGATTCCTGCTGAACATCAACGAGGCTTTTTAAGATAGTTTTTATGAGTGCCGATCCGAATAACACGAACAAGACGAACCGCCGGAGGGTGGTCAAGACCCGCAGCCGTTTCACGACGCTGCTGACGGTCTACTTCTTCGTGGCGCTGATCATCCCCAACTGCGTGCTGGCCAATACGGAACCCTACTCGGTGTGGACCGTCGAGGCGCTGATCCTCATGCCGCTGGGATTCTACATGATGTGGAGCGTGGCGCTGCGGCGCTCGGGCGTGATGATCTGGCTGGCCTTTCCGTTCATCTTCTTCTGCGCCTTCCAGATCGTGCTGCTGTACCTGTTCGGCAATTCGATCATCGCCACGGACATGTTCACCAACCTGCTGACGACCAATCCTGGCGAGGCGGGCGAACTGCTGGGCAACATCTATCCGTCGGTGATCCTGGTCTGCGTCATCTACCTGCCGCTGCTGTGGCTCGCGGCCCGCGAGATCGGACACAAACGCTACATCACGCGCACGGCGCGCATGAACATCGGCCTGACCGGTGCGGCGCTCTTCGCCGTGGGCCTGCTGGCCCTGTGGCCCGCCTACCGCGTCAGCGAGGAGCGGCACGTGCTGCGCGACGAGATTTTCCCGCTCAACATCATGTATAACCTCGGGTTGAGCGGCTCGGAGTTCCGCAAATCGTACAACTTCCACAAAACCTCCGGGGGATTCACCTACGAGGCCGAACGCACGGCCGAAGCCCCGGGACGCGAGGTCTACGTATATATTATAGGTGAAGCGGCGCGCGCGATGAACTGGCAGCTCTACGGCTACGAGCGGGAGACCAATCCCCTGCTTTCCAGGGTCGGCGACCTGGTGGTTTTCCGTGACGTGCTGACCCAGAGCAACACCACCCACAAGAGCGTGCCGCTGATCCTTTCGTCCGTAGCCACCGACGAACATGAGGAGCTGTACCGCCGCAAGGGCCTTCCGGCGCTCTTCAACGAGGCGGGATTCGACACGTGGTTCATCTCCAACCAGTCGCCGCAGGGCGCGATGATCGACCACCTGGCCCACGACGCCAAGCACGTGATCTACATCCGCTCGCCGCGCCACGACACGCAGCTGCTCGACGAGATGCGCAAGGCGCTCGAAAGAAGCACGTCGCAGAAACTCCTTTTCGTGCTCCACTGCTACGGTTCGCACTTCAGCTACCACCAGCGCTATCCGCGCGAGTTCGCCCATTTCCAGCCCGACAACGACGTGGCGATCGCCCGGCAGCACCGTCCGATGCTCGTCAACGCCTACGACAACTCGATCCGTTACACGGATTATTTCCTCGCGCAGACCATTGATTACCTGCGGTCGCTGAAAGGCACTTCATCGGCCCTGCTCTACTGCGCGGACCACGGCGAGGACCTGATCGACGACGACCGCGAACGCTTCCTGCACGCCTCGCCCACGACGACGGCCTATCAGCTCTACGTGGCGTCGCTGGCCTGGTTCTCGGAGGATTACCGGACCCATTTCCCCGAAAAGGCCGCCGCCGCCGAGGCCAACGAGACGGCTCCCGCGACGACCCACGCGCTGTTTCACACGATGGCCGACATGGCTTCGATCCGCGGACGGTTCCTCACGACGAAGGTCTCGCTCGTAAGCCCCGATTTCGACCGCACGGCTCCGCGCCGCTACCTGAACGACCACAACGAAGCCGTGCCCTTCCGCAAGACGGGCCTGCGGCACGAGGACATGGAGGTGTTCCGGAGATACGGAATCGAACTTTAGGTTCCGATTTCAGGCGGCTATTTCCGCACATCCCCCGTTTTCGATTTCAGAGACGCCTATTCGCGCCTGAACGAAACGCGGCACGGATGGGCAGTATAAAAACACCCATTCGTACCGCGTGAGAGCAAGTGCGAAGACGCCCTATAAAACCGGAAACGATAAAGGCTGCCCCGAAGGACAGCCTTTATCGTTGTGCGGAACTCAATTATTTCGCAGCTTCTACGGAAACCTTGCGGAACTCCTTCATCAGCTTCGAAATTTCGAGAGCCGATTTGCGGGCGCGCGTGCCGGCAGCCTTGTTGTTCTTCTCTACCTGGGCAGCTGCGTTGGCTGCAAACACCTCAAACTCTGCGTTGATCTTTTCTACTAATTCTTTCATAGTTTTATTTGTTAAATTGGGTTTGTTATCAACGCAAAGATATAAAAATATTCTAAACAACATCATTCGGAACGGGAAAAACAGTTTTTTTTGCAGGAAAAACCCTATTTCAAGGGGCTGACGGTACGTTTTTTGCCTTTCCTGCGGGGTAAAACATACCCTTATGGACAGACTTTTTCCCGCCGCATGTCTTTTCGCCGCGCTCCTCACGGGCTGCGCGCAACATACGCCGAAACAGGCGGCGCCTCCCCTGCGGGTCGGGGTGGCCGAAGCCGCCGTCGACAGCGTACCCAACCGCATGAGTTTCATCGGTTACCTCGCGAGCAACTTCGACGCCGTGATCCAGCCGCGCGTGAACGGCTACCTCTCGTCGAAGCAATACGGCAACGGCATGCCCGTACGGCGCGGCCAGCTGCTGTTCACCATCGACCCCGACCAGCTGTCGACCTCGATGCTGGCGGCCGAAGCCGAACTCGAATCGGCCCGTGCGCAGGCCCTCGAGGCCCGCAACAACTACGACCGCGCCGTGCCGCTGGCGCGCATCGACGCCATCAGCCAGTCGCAGCTGGACCAGTACACGGCCCAATGGAAGGCCGCCGAGGCCTCGGTGCGCTCGGCGGAGCAGTCGCTGCGCAACGCCCGCATGAACGTGGGATACACCGAGCTGCGCTCGCCCATCGACGGCATCATCGAGCACACGGCGGCGCACGTGGGCGACTACGTGGGTCCCGGCACGCAGTTCAGCGTGCTGACGACCGTGTCGAACATCGACACGCTGACGGTCGACGTGGCGATTCCGATGTCGCAGTACCTGCGCTATGCGGGCGACCGGACTTCGATCTACGACAACGAAGGGCTGCTGTCGGACATCCGTCTCGTGCTGGCCGACGGCTCGCGATACCCGCTCGGAGGAATCTACGACTACACGCGCAAGGATGTCTCGTCGACCACCGGGACGCTCGTCGTGGTGGTGATGTTCCCCAATCCCGACGAGACGCTGAAACCCGGACAGTTCGCCCGCGTGGAGGCCAGCGTGGGCCCTGTGCGGCCGCGCGTCGTCGTGCCCCAGCAGGCCGTGAGCCAGACGCAGGACATCGCGTCGGTGTGGGTCGTGGAGGCCGACAGCACGGTGCACTACCGCCGCGTCACCCCGGGCGACACCTACGGCGCGATGTGGTGCATCGACGAGGGACTCGACCGGGGCGAACGGGTCGTGGTCGCCGGGCAGCAGAAACTGCACGACGGCGCAAAGGTGATCCCCGAAAACCCGACTGCGCGGAGGACCGAACAGGCCGCCGCTGCGGAGCAGGCGGGCAAGCGTCTCGAAAAACGGTAGTCCTATGGAAAAATTCTTTGTTTCGCGCCCGATTTTCGCCATTTCGCTGGCCATCGTCATCGTGCTCGTCGGCCTGATCTCGATCATGGGGCTGCCCATCGAACAGTACCCCGACATCACGCCTCCGGTCGTGGAGGTGTCGGCCACCTACGACGGCGCCGACGCCGAGACGGTCAACAACGCCGTGGCGACGCCCGTGGCCCAGGCCGTGATGGGCGTCAGCGACATGCTCTACATGCAGGCCACCTCGGCCAACGACGGTTCGATGGTCCTGCAGGTCACCTTCGACATCGGCTCCGACCCCGACCTCGACGCCATCTTCACCCAGAACAACGTCTCGTCGGCCACGGCCGAACTCCCCGCGACGGTCACCCGGCAGGGGGTCACGACACGCAAGACCATGACGGGATTCCTGATGGTCTACTCGCTGCACAGCGACGGCCGCTACGACGGGGAGTTCCTCTCGAATTACGCCTACATCAATCTCCAGAACGAGCTGCTGAAGATCGACGGCGTGGGCAAGGTCTCGATCATGGGCGCGGGCGAATACGCCATGCGGGTGTGGCTGCGGCCCGACGTGCTGAAATACTACGGCATCGCCGTCGGCGAGGTGACGGCCGCCATCGAGAAGCAGGGCGGCATCTACCCTGCCGGGCAGTTCGGCGCCGAGCCGGCTCCCGACGGCGTGGCCTACACCTATACGGTGACCATGCCGCCGCAGATCTCCACCGCCGCGGAGTTCGCCGACATCGTCGTGCGGACCACCTCCTCGGGCGAACAGATCCGTCTGGGCGACATCGCCGAGGTGTCGCTCGGCAGCCAGACCTACGGCGTAAGCTCGTCCTACGAGAGCGACCCGACGGCCATGATCGTCATTTACCAGCAGCCGGGCAGCAACGCCGTGGCCGTGGGCGGCAAGGTCAAGGCCGCGATGGAACGCCTTTCGCAGCGGTTTCCGGACGGCGTCGAGGCCGCCACGATCGTCGACAGCACCACGAGCATCGACGCCGGCGTGAAGGACATCTTCCGCACGCTCGTCATCGCCCTCATACTCGTCATCTTCATCATCTTCCTCTTCCTCCAGGACTGGCGCGCGACGGTCATTCCCCTGGTGGCGATCCCCGTGTCGCTCGTCGGCGCCTTCGCGCTGTTCCCGCTGCTGGGATTTTCCATCAACATCATCTCGCTGCTGGGACTGGTGCTGGCCATCGGCCTTGTGGTCGACGACGCCATCGTCGTCGTCGAGGCCGCGCAGGTCAATATCGAACGGGGCATGAAACCCCGCGAGGCGGCGCTGGAGGCCATGCGCAACGTGGCCTCGCCGATCGTCGCCACGACGGTCGTGCTGCTGGCCGTATTCATCCCCGTGTCGTTCACCGGCGGCATCACGGGACGGCTGTTCCAGCAGTTTTCGGTGACGATCGCCGTTTCGGTGGTCATCTCGGCCTTCAACGCCCTGACGCTCTCCCCGGCGCTCTGCGCCCTGCTGCTGCGACGCCGGGAGCCGTCGCAAAAGGGATTTTTCGCCGCCTTCAACCGCTGGTTCGCACGGCAGATGGACCGTTACACGGCCTTCACGCCGACGCTGATGCGCCACGTCGCCCGCACGGGCGTGTTCGTGGCCGTGGTCCTCGGGGTGATCTTCGTCGTGTGGCGCAAACTGCCCGCGGGATTCCTCCCCGAGGAGGATCAGGGCTACGTGATGGTGATGGTCTCGACGCCCGAAGCCTCGTCGCTGCAAGTGACCCGACAGGCGATGGCCGACGCCGACGCCGTGATCCGCACGCTTCCCGAGGTCGCCTCGACGTCGTTCGCCGCGGGATTCAACATGATGGCCGGCATCGCCTCGACGTCGAGCGGCATCATCTTCGTCAAACTCGTCGACTACTCCGACCGCAGACTCTCGGCCATGCAGATCGCCCAGCGGCTCACCGGAGAGCTTTACGTCGCGGTTCCGGGGGCCGAATGCTACGCCTTCATCCCGCCTTCGATTCCCGGACTGGGCGTCACCTCGGGCGTCTCGGTCGAGGTGCAGGACCTCGAAGGGCGCGGCACGGCCTACCTGATGGAAAACGCCGGGCGGCTGATGGATTCGCTGCGCAAAAATCCCGCGATCGCCTCGGTCACCACGCAGTTCGACGCCGGGGTTCCCCAGCGGCGGCTGCGTATCGACAAGCAGCAGGCGCTGGCCGCCGGCGTGGACCTCGGGACGCTCTACGGCGAGCTGACCACCCTGCTGGGCGGCGCGTACATCAACAATTTCACACGCTTCGGCAAACTCTACCAGACCTACATCCAGGCCGCACCCGACTACCGCCTCGACCGGCGGTCGCTGGACAGCTACTACGTCACTTCGGCCTCGGGCGAGAGCGTTCCCGTGGCGTCGCTCGTCGAGGTCGCGGACACCGTGGGCGTGGAATACGTCTCGCAGTTCAACCTCTACCGCTCCGTCTCGCTCACCGTCACCCCCGCGGCGCGGGCCTCGACGACGACCGTCATGCGGGAGATCACCGCCACGGCCGCCGAAGTGCTGCCCGACGACATCGGCACGGCGTGGAGCGGAACCTCCTACCAGGAGGCCAACGCCTCGAAGACCGGAGGACTGGTCTACGCGCTGGCCCTCGTGTTCGTGTTCCTCGCGCTGGCGGCCCTCTACGAATCGTGGGGACTGCCGCTGGCGATCCTGATGAGCGTTCCGGTGGCGGTGCTGGGCGCAGTGCTGTTCGTCGGCGGCACGCACCTGATGAACAGCCTGTACGTCAACGATATCTACATGCAGATTTCGCTCGTCATGCTGATCGGGCTGGCAGCCAAGAACGCCATTCTGGTCGTCGAATACGCCGACCGGCTGTTCCGCGAGCAGGGCGCGTCGCTGATGGATGCCGCCATCGGGGCTGCCAAGCTGCGCGTAAGGCCCATCATCATGACCGCCTTCGCCTTCATCCTGGGCGTCATGCCGCTCGTCTTCGCCAGCGGCGTCTACGCCACGGCCCGCAACATCATGGGCGTGGCCCTCGTGGGCGGCATGCTCTTCGCCACGCTGCTGGGCATCTTCGTCTACCCCGCGCTCTACTATTTCGTCGGGAAGATCGGCCGCTTCGAACAGCGCCGCGAACGCCAAAAAACGGAGGAAGCACAATGAAAACGAAAATCATAATAGCCGCCCTGCTGCTGGCCGCCTGCACCCCGAAATTCTACCCGCCGCAGGTCGCAGCGCCCGAAAGTTACGTCTACGGCGCGGGCTTCTCGTCCGACACGACGGGCGTGGGCGAACGCTGGTGGGAACTGTTCTGCGACACGACGCTCGATGCGCTGGTCGAACAGGCGCTGGAGAACAACCGCGACGTGGCCGTGGCGGCCGCGCGCGTCCAGCAGGCCCGGGCCAACCTCAAGACCGTAAGGGCGCAATACCTGCCGCAGATCGGCGCGGAAGCCACCGCCGAGGGCGAATATACGCCCGAGACGAAGATCGTGCAGTCGTATGCCGTTGAGCCGACTCTCTCGTGGGAGCTGTCGCTGTTCGGGGCGCTGCGCAACGCCAAACGGGCCGCAAAAGCCGAAATCGCCGCCTCGGAATGGGCTTTGGCGGGTGTCAGGCTCTCGCTGGCCGCCGAGGTCGCCACGACCTACTTCACCCTGCTGGAGTATGAACGCGACCTCTCGATCGCCCGCCAGACCCTCCGGCTGCGGCGCGAATCGGCCGCGCTGATCGACTCGATGTTCCGCTACGGCATGTCCGACGGCGTGGCGCTGGAGCAGGCCCGGAGCCTGGTCTACACCGCCGAGGCAGACATACCGCAGTACTGCCGCGCCGTGGAGCAGACGTGGCTCTCGATGGGAATTCTGCTGGGCGAGACGCCCTCCCGGGCACAGCTGTCCGGAGCAGGGCTGCAACTGCTGACCGACTACCGTCCCGCGGACATTCCCGTGGGGCTGCCCTCGGAACTGCTCAAACGCCGCCCCGACATCCGCGAGGCGCATTTCAACATGTTGCAGGCGGCGGCGCAGGCCGGGCAGGCCCGAAGCGCGCGATTCCCGTCCATCTCGCTGACTGCCAAAGGAGGCGTGGCATCCAGCTCAATCAAAGGTTTAACTGCGGCGAACCCCTGGGCATGGGATGCCCTGGGTTCCGTAGCCGAGCCGATTTTCGGATTCGGGAAGCTGCGCAACGCCGAGCGGGCCGCGATGGCGGCCTACACCCAGTCGGCCAAGACCTACGAGCAGACCGTGCTGACGGCGTTCGCCGATGTGGAAAAGGCGCTGGTGGCCATCACCACCTACCGCAGCCAGACCGAGCGCACGGGCGAACTGGTGCTCTCCAACGACCGCATCGCCACGATGACCCGCGCGCTCTACCGCAGCGGACTGTCCGACTACCTCGACGTGATCGACGCCGAACGCAGTCTCTACCAGTCGCAGATGGCGCACGTCAATCTCGTCGTGCAGCAGTATATCAACTACGTCACGCTCTGCAAGGCGCTGGGCGGCGGATGGTAGCATAACCGCCCTGTACCGCGGAGGGTTCTGTACTTTTTGGCCGCAAAAAGTACCAAAAACTCTCCGACAGATGCCTCCGCCTGCTTCGTCCCGTCTAACGTTCGAAACGGGCGCCTATTCGCGGGGGCGCACGCGCCC